>JBBRRP010000047.1:0-43699 GCA_038246305.1 Polyangiales bacterium
CCAAGCCAAACCAGACTTCAGAAGGCGATTTCTTGGGTTGATTCCGAGGGCGTGGGGCGCGCGGGGGGCGTGGGGGGCGTGGGGGGCGCGCTGCCGGCTGCTTGCTCGCGGATATTTGCAGCCGAGTGAGCTGAGCACGCATCACCTCCCCAGCTCTCAATCCTAAAGCTTCAGCCGTGTTGGTCTCAGACAACCGTAGTCGCTCGTGATATCCCGGCTCCCCCGAAGGCGGATCGATAACCCACAGCTCGACCCCGACGCCTGAACACAAAAGCACGGCCACCGCGCGAGCCTCAGCACCAATCCCTAACAGCTCACCGGGGGTGGGCTGAACTGGGCGAACTAGCTCGGTGACGACAAACCCCATCGCGGAGAGTTCCGCTCTCACCTTCTGCGTTAGCTCGGGAACGCTGCCATCATGGGCCAGAACCACAATGCGAGCGGTTGCGGGCCCCGCAGACGCGATGTTCCCGAAACCGAGCGCCGCAAGTACGAGCAAGATCGTTAGGAAACCACGCGACAAGGCGCCTTCACTCTAGGCCAGCCAACAGCTCATGGCGAGATCAGCTGGCGCGCGAGCGAAGCGCCCGGACCGGAGGGATACTCCGCCAGGTAGCGCCGCGCCGTTCGGCTGGCCTCGCTCTGGCTACCCGACCGATGTTGGGCCTCCATTAATCGTCCAAGAGCTTCCCGCCTGAGTCCCGCCGTTGGATTTTCGCTAAGGTAGGTCTTAAACCAGGCGGCTGCCTGCGCGTAGTCACCTAACTGATCAAAGGCTATTCGAGCTAGAAAATACGCTGCTATCGCGGCTTGGTCAGTGCCAGAAAAACGCCCTCGCAGGCTCTTGTAAGCATAGATGGCCCGCGGCGTTTTCCCAGCGTAGCGAGCGACATCAGCCAACAACATTAACCCACGAGCATCGAGCCGAGAGCACTCTGCTTCAAACCCGACATCCTCGGCCGCTTTAAGCGCTGCTAGGTAGTCGCGGTTCGAGGCCAGGCTCTGCCAGCTCTCCGCTGTCACCACCGAGGATACCCGCTGTGACGAACGCTGCGCTTGCTCTGGGGTTCCACCGGCAACAGCAAAACGACGAAACGAGGTTGGGACACGGCCCGCGACGACAGGCGCTACTTTTCCGGATGGCAACAGCTCTACGCCCGGAGCCTGAACTTGCCTGGGTTCATCCCCAACGCTGGAGGGGGCGACAACGCTACTGGCTTGTGCACTGGCCTGCGTGCCGGCTTGGGACGCCAGCTTTCCCACCAGCGTTGTCTCCAGGCGCCGAGCACCACAGAAGGCGCGCACCCTCTCGCCCGCCACCACTGGCCGCCCATCCCCAAAAATACAGCCAGAAATCTGCACTCTGCCCTTGTAGAGTGTCAGTTCAAATGTGTCTGTTTCGGGCTGCCAAGCGACGTCAAAATGCGTCCCCAAAACATTCACCACATAAGGACCCAGATTGAACTTCCAACTGGCATTCTTGCGAGGCACCACGTGCACTTCAGCTTTCCCCGATTCCACAATGACCTCAGCACCCACCGCGCTGACACGCGTCACGCGCGCTCGCGTCCCTGACACTAGATTCACCAATGAGCCATCTGAGAAAGAAACCGGTACCGACTGGCCTCGCTCCACGGACCACCACTCAGCTGTGGGCTCAATGATCTCAACCCCTCGGACAAACATCGTGAGGCTTCGAGCTTCACCGAGCGGTAACCAGAAAAGGAGGCTCGCTGCCACCAGCACTGCTGCCGCAGCCAGCACCACGCTCAACCGCGGGCCCAACCTACCGCGATGGACATTCGGGAGACGCTCCAAGAACTCCGTGCGCGCTTGCGCGAGCCCTCTCGGATCGGCCCAGCCAGCTTCTTCAGTGGCGATGGCACGCCCAAGACTCTGAAGGCGTTCCGTAGGCGTCATTCTGACCCTCCCACCCACTCGCGCAGCGCTGGTTCGCACTGGGCAAGTTCCACGAACCGTGTCTGGGCGCGACTCAAACGCCGCTTGATCGTAGCTAGCGAAGTTCCACAAGCGCGTGCCACTTCCGTGAGCTCCATCCCATCAATAAAACGCAACGCAAACGGGATGCGTTCGTCAGGCTTGAGCTGATTGAGCACGCCGTAAGTCTTGGTGAGGGCTTCGCTAATCTCAGCGGGCGCAACGATCGCCTCTTGCTCAGGCATTTCATCGCTCGGCGAGAACATCAAGAATCTCCAACGCACTCGCTTACGGATCCGGCCCCGCGCTGTGAAGACCGCAATCTGCGTGAGCCAGCCGCGCAACGCAGCTGCGTTCTCTAACCTGTGGATCGACGCGAGAGCCGCGACAAATACATCCTGCAAGAGATCGTGGACCTCCGGATCTGGGCCGAGAACTCTCACCAGCACTCGGTGCACGAGCGAGCCATACCTATCGAATAGAGCTGCCCCCGCATCTCGCTGACCAGCAAGCAAGCCCGCAACGATGGCCGCATCGTTGAGCCCCACCGGGAGCTCCAGCACGGCGGAAGCTCCGCGCGGACGCTGCGGGTGCAGGGGGATGAGGTTGGAGGACAAGGCGGACACAGACTCCCGGGAGCAGTACGCTGACTGTTCTAGAGTTTAGTGTTTCCAGGACAAAAAACCGGCTCAAACTGCAACTTGCGGCCAAATATCGGGATTTCTGCCCGAACTCCGGTCAAGCTGATTCACCCCTCACTGAACTGAGCCGCATCCCTGCACCCTCGCCACTCAACGTTCACACGAAATGCCCGCACATCCATCATTGATTAGCCGCCACATCCGTGTGCTCCTGTTTGTTGCTCTGAGCGCGCAGCTTTTCGCGTGCGGAGACGTTCGCGGCCAAGCCATCATTCAAAGCTCGGTGCCGGGGCAGTCCACTAAGACTGGTAACTCGGGAGGCAATCGCTCCGGCTCCGGTGGCGCAATTGTCTCCTACGGCAGCGGCGGGGCCTCCAGTTTCTTCGGCGGTGCCCCGTCGTATCAGGGACAGGGTGGGTTCCGACATGACTCCCCGCGCGCTTCAGCCGCGGGGAGTGGCCAAATACTCGGGCCCCACGAGCCTCCCATCTGCCAGCCTTGCCGCGAGCATCGCGACTGTCCGTTGAACGACAGCTTCTGCATTCGGGATCCGGGCGCCGTCGTTGGATTCTGTGGCTTCGGTTGCTCGCGCGATGAATGCCCTGCCGGTCACGCCTGCGCGTTCCTCGATGGCCTGCCTATTCCCCAATGCGTGCCCGTGGCTGGAACTTGCCCCGCAACTACAGGTAACACATTGGGGGGGATTGCGTCTCAGATCGACATGCAGGTTTACAATCTCATGCTTCTCAATCGCTTCCGAATGGAGCGCGGATTAACCCCGCTCACGTGGGACGCCTGTCTAAGCCACGAAGCGGAGATTGCCACTTCTGACTGGGTGCGAAGCAATCAGCCGCATCGCTACTTCGCCAACTCGTGCGAGCCTGTTAAGCCCGACTGCGCTTGCGGCTGGCGCGAGGAAAATCAGGGATATTCCGACAGTCTCCTGGCAGGTTGGCAGGACAGCCTGCAGCACATCATCGAAGATGAGGTGCGCAATCACCCGAACGAAGGTTTTGCCAACAACATCTTCTCTCCGGATTTGGAGCGAGTGGGGATCGGGATTATCGTGAGCGAGCAAAAGCTGTGGCTCACCAATGCCTTCGGCGCGGCTTTGCCATTGCCACCGCCTCCAAGCGCGCCATAATGCGCCCGCAAACGCCAAGCAGTCCGTACCTAGACCCCCCAAGCCATCAACGTTAGGGTAGGTCAGGGTAGTCCGAGCAGCGGATACTCAACACGGCGCGACGCAGTAGACTCTTGATGCCCGAACGCCATGTGACGTGACGCTAGCGACAACGGCGGGGCCCTGGTAGATTAAGTCCCATGAGGCGCCCCGTTCACCTCGGCATGAGCTTATTGCTCGCCTGCTTGCTTTGGGCGTGTGTTGATAGTGGCCCCGCCTGTCTGAATCCGCAGCCAGATTTGCCAAGTTGTAGCCAGGGCTCGGTCGCTGCGGCTCCAGGGGGCTCGGTACCTGCGCCAGCGGAAGGTACTGGCGGCTCAGCTGCTATCGACCTAACCCAGGGCAGTGGTACTCCACCGGCGGCAACAGGAAGTTTTGCCACAGGGGGTTCACCGTCTGCCCCAGTCCCCGGTTTTGGTGGTGGTGGTCTGGACAGCGCCGGTGCGCACCAAGGTGGTGCGGCAGGTGGGCCAGCTATCGACGAGGTGGCGTCAGCTGGTAGCGCAGGCCGCGCCACAAAGCCTTAACCCAACCCGGGCGTCGGTTGGGCCAATCCGAGACCTAGCACATTGGCTAAGGTTTGCCGTTCGCAATCCAGTGTTCGCTGAGGCTCCACAAGCGATCCGCCGCAAGTGGATCTTGAGCCGCTGCTGAGGCGGGAGTTTCGCGACACTTCTCAAAGTACGCTCCAGATGTATCCCGCAAACGTGGCTCGTTCGCGCAATACAACGTCGTTCTGGCGCCCGCCTCAGCGGAAAGGGCCAGCGGTCGAATCAGCCGAAGCCCCAACTGAAGCAGGCCGCGTGTGTCACCGTCGGCACCGAAACGCGTTGAAACGAGTCCGGGATGTAGAGCATTCACCGTGACACCTGTTCCTTCCAGCCTGCGTGCCAGGCACCGTGTGAAATAGATGTTGGCCAGCTTTGATCGGCAATACGCCAGCCACCCATGATAACTCCGACGCGACTGAATATCTTCAAAATCGAGCCCACCCAGAGCGCGACGGTGCGCCGCAGAAGACACATTGATAATACGCGACGGCGCAGAAGCCCTGAGCTGCTCCAACAGCAACTGCGTCAATAAGAAATGCCCCAAATGATTAACGCCTAATGACATCTCGAAACCCTCACGGGTCTCGCGGCGTTCAGTGTGAACAGCACCCGCGTTATTGATCAGCACATGAAGAGCCTGGCAGCGTTCACCGATTTCGGCCGCACAGCGCCGGATGGACACAAACGAAGCCAAATCAAGCCCAAAAACGCCCACCGGTTGGCCACTTTCAGCTTCGATGGCACGCGCCACACTCACGCCCTCGTCGTAGACGCGCGCCGTGATCTGCACCTGGGCTCCGCGCCTCGAGAGTGCCAGCGCCGTTTCCCGTCCGATACCTGAATTGCCCCCCGTGATCAGGACCGTTTTCCCGGAGATATCCCACGTTAGCATGCTCAACTCCAGCGGGTAACGTGCCACGTCTTCTTGCCACGCCGCACCAGTAGCAGCTTAGTGTGCAGCAGATCGGCGACTGTAACGTTTACCTCGGGAGCCACCTTGACGCCGTTAAAAGTTACCGCCCCGTTTGCCAAGAATTCTCGCGCCTGGCGTTTGCTGGTGGCGATACCTGTCTCTACGAGCAGATCGACAGCGGACATTCCCGCTCCCTTGAGCGCTTCCCGGGAGTGCGAGCTACTGGGCGCCGAGCCCAACATCTCCTCTAACAGGGCAAGAGAAAGCTCGCGAACTTCACCTGAAAAAAGCGCTGCGGCAGCTTGCTCAGCCTGCACACGCGCGCCCGTTCCGTGCAAGAGCTCCGTCATGTGTTCCGCTAGAGCACGCTGCGCGGCGCGTGCGCCAGGATTTGCCGCTTGCTCCTTCTCCAGCTCGGCAATGTGCTCGAGCGAAAAATGCGTGAACACTTTCAGGTATTTTGCCACTTCGTCGTCGGCCGTGTTGAGCCAGAACTGATAGAATTGATAAGCAGAAGTTCTTTCCTGAGTGAGCCAGATGGCCCCTGTTTCAGTCTTTCCAAACTTCGTTCCGTCCGACTTGGTGATGAGCGGCGCCGTCAGCCCGAATGCCTCAGCTTGGCGAACCCGACGAATCAACTCCACGCCGGCTACAATATTCCCCCACTGATCGGAGCCGGCAACCTGCAGCGTTACCTGATGTTGCTCCAAGAGGTGCAGAAAATCGTACGCTTGAAGCAACATGTACGAAAATTCCGTATAGCTAATGCCTTGCTCGCGCCCGTGCAGACGCTCGCGCACGGAGTCTTTCTGGATCATCATGTTAATTGAGAAGTGCTTGCCGATGTCACGCAGCACTTCGAGGAACCCAAGCTTCGAAAGCCAGTCTCCATTGTTCAAAATAATGGCGGCGTTCGGACCTTCGAAGCTGAACAGCCGCGCGAAGATCTGCCGCTGAGCCTGAACATTCGCGTTGATAACCTCCGGGCTCAACGTGGGGCGCTCTGCTGATTTTCCCGACGGATCACCGATTAAGCCCGTACCCCCTCCGAGAATGATGACAGGAGTGTGCCCTGCGCGCTGAAAGCGAGCCAACAACTGCAACACCAATAAGTTACCAACCGTCAGCGAATCGGAAGTCGGATCAAAACCGCCATACACGCGCCGCGGCTCCATCAGGTGCGCTGCCAACTCCTCAGCGTGCGTCTGCTGATACAGCAAACCCCGCGCTGCCAGGTCCTCAAGAAGTTGCGACATGAGCCTGGCTCACCTCTCCCACTTAGGACAGCAAAACTAAGGTGTACTTACCACCAAAGACTGCCATAGGCAGTGATGACGTTCTCGTCCTGGTAGATGGAGGCATCTGCATTGCCCTGCGAATTGTTGGCGAGCGTGCCACGCCCATAGTTAACGCGGGTGTACTGAAGCACCAATTGATCGTTGCTGTTCCAGTCGGTCTTAAAAATAAGCCGGGGCGAGATCATTTGAAACTTCACGTCTTTGACGACGTTTGGGTTCCCGGCTAGCCCCGTGGCACCATTCAGATTGTAGGAGTTAACGACGTCCGCTCGAATGCCAGCACCGAACCAAGGCAGCATGGCATACGTAGCTTCGACGCCAAATTTGTATTGAGTCCGGCCGTCTGCGACGGCGTTATCGCTGTTGACCTTCGTTAACATGCCAAAGACAGACCCGAAAACATCAGGACCATAGCCTTCAAGCTCTGGATAGAGCAGATTGGCCAAGCTCAGGTCGTACTGGCTGCCCAAGACGAGCAGGCCTCCGTTGCCTGAAGACCTTGAAGGCTTCGGGGAGGCTCCGAGAAACTGATCGATAATCCCTTGGCCACCGTTGTTGAGGACACCGTAGCCTCCTCCCAAAACCGAGAAATCTACGTTTTCGGTGTTGTCAGGGTCGACGTTGTTGAACGTGTGCTTGCCAACGCCGAGATAAAAATGACCATACTGTTTAGCCGTTAACCTGGCCTCCGCAGCGATCAAGTTTGCGGATGGGAAGATTGGAAATGTTTTTCCAGTAGCGGGCTTCTTGTCGCTCACATTTCGGACGTCGATATAGTGGAGATTGAATTGCAACAGGCGTGCATACGAAAGGCCGGCATGCAAATGCGAAGCGACCGTGGGGGCGTTGGCGTCAACGCCAGGAAATCCCAATCCTTGCTGCACCACGAATGCCATGTCGCCGGACTCGAAGGTTGCCTCGGCGGTTTCACCCGCCGACTGATTAATATCTGCGAATAACGGTGTGCCGTAGCGCCCCAGATCATGCTCACCCATGATTCCGTAGCGGCTTCTGAACTTTCCTACTGTTACCTTGATCTTCTGGCCCAACGCCTCGGTGAGATCTACGGCAATGAAGGCATCGGTGATCTCCCCGCGATTGAGCAGAATACTGCCCTTTACGGCGGGACTCCCGTACGTCATCGCGATCTGGAGGTATTCCTGCGGTATCGCTCCGGTCCAAGCGAATTGAGCGGGGTTACTTCCGGGATAGAACGCTGGCGCGTGGAAAACGGTATCGCTCTGATTAGGAGCTACCGTTCTTGCGTCGCGCGGACCGACCGTAAAGGTCGCGGGGAGCTGCATCGTTCCGTGGAAATTGAAGACCCAATCTTCGCTGCGCGTGGATTCGTACCCATTGTTGATGTTCAGGGTGCCGCTTGGATTCGTGGGAGCCCCCGGATCAAGGTTCAAGCGTGGTGGTGCCACGCGGACAGAATCTTCGCTAGCTTGCTCCTCTTGGGCGGCGAGCGGAGCTGCTAGGGTGAGACCCGCCAGCACCATCACGCTTATTATAGAGCGTTTCATCGGCAACCTACCTTCTGAGCCAGGGGCTTTCACGGTGTGTCTTCTTCCTAAATGTGTCATCGTCATGGCCCGCCTCACCAGAACATTCCTGCACGAAACCCAAATTTCTCGGTGTCACCGGGGTTCTTAACGGCCGGTGTGTAATTCTTAGCGTGGAAATCGTGTGCCCAGGAAAGCTGAAAATACTCAGGGCTGAGCGGCGCGCTCTTAAATTCGATGGTTGCAGCTACGCCGGAGAATTTCTGAGTATTTATCTGATTGTTCTCCAACTTCACGGAGGGGTCATGCAAACCGTAGTCAACCCAAACCCTCGTCCCGCCGAAGATTCGGTAGCTGACATTTAACCCCACGTCGTAGAAGTCCCCAAATTTATCAACCAGCGGAAGCGGATCGATCGGCTTCACATATGAGAAATTGATGCCTGCTTTCAGATCTCGTCCATCGGGATCGTAGAAACCTGGATCAATGAAACGGAAGATGCTGAGGGAGTACCCCAACTGCGCGGAGAGCGCAGCCTTATTAATCCCCATTGCGTCGGTAAAAAACGCGTTGTTGGCTCCCCCTCGGCCATTGGCACCTGGCCCCAAGTCTTTCTCGTCAAGGCTCCGGCTGTACTGGAGCCCCAGGTTAACCTGGCCTAAATCTTCGCCGAACCAGACGAGGCCTAGCGCTCCTTGGTTCAGCTGTTGATCGGGCCCCCAGCTGCGATTGAGCAGGAACGGCGGTGCTCCGGCTTGCTTCACGGGCTCCGCGTCCTGAAGACGCTGGGTGACGAACGCAATCGTGCCTTGGTAGACCCCGTCGTAGTCCGCTTGGAGACTATAAAATTGGCCAAGACTCGCGCTGCCGCGATCGTCTTTGGTACTGTACAAGAGACCTTGCTCAAAAACTAACCCAAGATAGGTGTCAGCTTGCCATTCAGTGCGGGTGCGGATCCCGCGGCCACCAACTCCGACCGGACCTCCGAAGCCAGCGCCCGTATCACCGAAAATGACCTCAAGCTGCCAGCCGGGAGCCACCGGGGGTGTGTAGACAAGCTGAAAGCCGTACACGTCAAGACCAGTATTGAAATCCACCGAAGAGACCAGCTCGCCCTGGCTGACGGTAAAGCCGAATGAGGCATTTGTACCCGGCGTGAAGTAGCCGTCGTTCCCTCTGTCAGGGATGTGGAACGCGGTGGCTCCGGTATTACCGTTCGTTCCGATCCCCGCCCCACCATACCAAAGGAAATTTCCGTGAAAATCCACATTCCACTGTTGAGGACGGATCGTGGCGCCGAAGGAGGGTGTCGTTCCTCCGATAGGCGGATTCGTCCCTGGCGCGAAAGGCGATAATCCAACACCAGGCACGCGCCGATAACCTGGAACGTAACCAGGATACTCCAACTCACCTGGAACTGCGGCGGACGCGGGCGGCACCGGGGGCGCAACTACGGGGGGAGCTGGTGCTGGCGGTGCGTCCGTTGCTGCTGGCGGTGCGTCCGTTGCTGCTGGCGGTGCGTCCGTTGCTGCTGGCGGTGCGTCCGTTGCTGCTGGCGGTGCGTCCGTTGCTGCTGGTGGTGCTGGGATCGCAGGGTCGGTGGGCGGTGCAGCAGGAGAGGGCGGCGCATCAGTTGAAACGCCTGGGGCGGCGGCCTGCAGCGGAACTGCCTCGTTTCCACGGGCCGGCTCCAGCGCGGCTGCAGGGACAGCGCCACTAACACGCGCCACACCCGTAAATCCAATACAGGTTCCCACAAGAAGGATTGGGATTTGAAAGCCGCGAATCATTCGTTCCTTCTTTCTTCGCACATCACCGCAGCTGCCGGTAATTCCGAATCCACCGGACGTTGGGACGCCACCTGAACCCGCAAGGGCATCAGGCCAGGGTGACTTTCGCACACGGCGAACGGGAATACGAGCAAAAACTTCTTCACCCAACCTCGCGAAAGAATGTTTCTAAAAACACTCCACTGCTCGGTACCGTTGAAGAGTTAACTTGGCCACTCTCAGTTAACGCGACAAACTGTGACAAGGGGTGGCCCTCATTTTTGCAAAGAGATTGCATGGATCGCAAGTCGTGCTTCAGCGTTCGTTCTTGACTGATTCGGCGTTCTTCTCGTTCACTCCGCCCGCAGGAACCTTTAAGCCATGGGCATCCAGAACGAAAGAAAGAACCGTCCAATACTGCTCGGGCTCAAGGCTCGCACTCATCGGCGGGTGCTTCTCGGTGATGAAAACGAAAATATCCTTCGCTGTCTTAAAGCGCATGCGCTGCTCGCGCTCGCCTGAACCAGTAATCTTGCTGTCTTCGTATTGCTTGCGCCGCGGATCGTCGGCACTCAACGTATCGATCTTGGTGTCGTGGCGAATGCGAACCTTCACCGGTAATGCACTACCACCCATCACCGGCGGTGCTCCCGGGCCACCCTGACCAATGTCACCGTGGCAAATCGCGCAATTCTCCGCGTACACCTTCGATCCGTCGGCCTGGCTCGCTTTGGCATGTGCCATCGCCTGCTGCGTCGCGCCGCGTTGGCCAGCACAACCTGTCGTGCCCGCCAAGACCGCGGCCGTGCAAATCAAGGGGAGCGCTGCAAACCCTGCTGCCAATATTCTATTCGTCATCAGGTTCCTCGTGTAACCTTAAAATAATTCCCGGATCAGCCCGAATGTCGGGCGCGGGCGCACTCTCGTTCCACCCCCAGCCGATGTCAACAGCCAGAATCAAGCCACGAACTGGGCGCCGCTGCCGTTGGCCAGCCTCGCCGCTTCCGCCACCGGTTGCAGCCAACTTCCCCTGGGAAGAGCCCACTCAAGCATCAGTCTACGCACTCCCTAGAGGCTGCGAAAAGCTTCCACCACGGCACCGCGGAAGCACTGACTGCCCTGCGACCCGTGCACGCACAGCGCCCCGGTCTGAACCGTAGGTCGCCTGCTGACGTACCTGGGAACACTCCACACAAGCTCTGAGAGCGACGTTCCAGTTTGAGAACGCTTAAATCATGAATCAAGCGGCCGATTCCATGATCACATGAGTGCGCTAACGCTGATCGCTGACCGCCGGTTTCTTATCGTGGATGACGATCCACTGGTCCTTGCAAGCAGCGAGGAGCGGCTGGTTCGCGCCGAGGCGACGGCATTCACCTCCGAAAACATCGCCCAGGCGTTGCGGCTCGCGCAAGAAGAGCAGCCTGACTTCGTATTGCTTGACCTCACGATTGCAGAACAAGTCGTCACTCCCGATTTGGTGGGCTTATTTCAACAGGCGCTCCAAACTCGCGAACGTCGGGTGATACTGCACTCTGCGGTGTCAGCCACTGAGCTCTATCGGCAAGCACATCGGCTCTCGGCCTTAGGCGCGATTCAGAAGACGGGAGACGAGCGCATCTTCTTGCACCGCGTCTCGCGACTGATCGAACTCTCCCTGGCGATAGCGAGCGGCGCTACGGATCGGCCATCGATTCCCTATTGATCCTAACGCACGCGCGGAGCAACGTGAAGCCGCATGACCTTCTCACTCGCCGCACATTTTCATTGCGCTACCGGGGAGTGCCCACGCTGGCACAAAAGCGAGCAGCGCTTGTATTGGACCGATATCCCCGCCGGCAAGCTTTACTACTATGAGCCTAACACAGGTAAGAGTGCTTGTTGCTACGAAGATCGACCCGTCGGAGGGTTCACGATTCAGGCGGACGGCTCGCTCTTGCTCTTCCGGGATCAGGGCAACGTGGTGAGCTTTAGAAGTGGGAAGGTTGAGCGCACGATTCTTGACGGTATCCCTGGGCTTGAGGCGACCCGCTTCAACGACGTGATCGCCGATCCTGAGGGACGCGTGTTCGCAGGAACGATGTCTTTTGGCGGTGTCAACAACGGTCAACTGTTGCGCTTCGAACCGGACGGTACCTATTTGCTAGTCTCCGAAGGGCACGGCACACCTAACGGCATGGGATTCAGCCCAGACTTGTCGAAGTTCTACTTCACTGACTCGCGCTTGCGCAGGATCTATAGCTTCGACTTTAACAGGGGGAACGGTGCCATCAGCGATCAGCTAATTTGGCAGGAAATCGCGGCTTCGTTGGTGAAGGAAGTGGGACGTTCCGACGGCATGACCGTGGCTGCGGATGGCTGTATTTGGTCCGCACGCATCGAGGCCGGATTGGTAGTCCGTTACTCGCCGCTCGGCGAACCACTCGAACGTTTCGAGCTGGGTACGCCGCAAGTAACGAGTGTTACATTCGGGGGGCGAGACTTGAATGAGCTTTACGTCACTTCCGCTGGGGGCACACCCGAAGCCCCGGAGAACGATCGAGCGGGCGCCCTTTTCAAGCTCGCGGTTCCCCATCGAGGTCGCGAAGAGTTCCGTTCTCTCATCGCGCTCAAGGCCTAGCTTGGCTCAACGCAGAGCCAGTGTTATCACGGAGGCACCTATGAAAAAGCTGATGTCTCTCGTGGCGTTGAGTGTCGCCACTTGTGTTGTGAGCGTGAGCGCGCAGGCTGAGGAATTCGGTCGCCAAGGGGTGACCAGCCTGGCCGCCGATCGCTTGACTGGCCTCTACTTGGTCGACGTGGGAAATAGCGCGCTCCAGCTTGGAGTCGGAGCGGCGCCGGTTTTCGCGCCGCAACCGTACACAAGTACCCGCTTTGCCGTGGATCACTTCGTGAACCCCTCGCTCAGCGTTGGCGGCAGCTTAGCCTTCTGGTGGAAGAGCGGGGCGACCGTCGAAGGCCGCAGGAACCGAGCGAACGGGTACTTGGTGGCACCACGCGTTGGCTATGTTCTTCCGTTCACGGATGGCTTTGGATTTTGGCCGCGAGGCGGCATCAATTTTTGGGACATCGGAACGGATGATGAATTTGGCTTCACAGCAGAAGCGACGTTCTACGGCGCTCTGGGACCACAATTTGGGCTCACGTTTGGCCCCACGGCAGATCTTGGAATCGTCGGTGAAGGCGCTGAGGGAGTCTCGCTTGGATTGATGTCCGTGGGCCTATTTGGCTGGCTCTAACGTTAACCAGGTTCAAGCGTAAACGGGTAGATCACCAACACGGGTCCTGATTCGGGTTTGGTGAGAGTCAGGTGCGTGAAGATATCCCGCACACAGGTTGCCAGTTCATCGTCTTGAAGGATCGAGGCTGCCGCGGGTGCGGCCCCGCGATAGCGCGCGTCGCTTGATGCAAGTTCGGAGTCCACCCGGCCCAGGGTGGCTCCCACCGGTAAGGCGCCGGCGCGCGCATCCATCACGTCCGTGAGCGACCCGTCCGGCTCAATTTGAAAACGGAGCACCAGGCGCCCTCGCAGCTTGGGAATGCGCGCGAGCGCTCGCCGATAACAAGTTGTTACTTTTGGCAGCTGAGCATTGATCTGAGCAAGAACCCGAGCTTGATCAATCGTGCCGGTATCCAGGTGGTTGCCCAGCAGATCAGCGGCCTTCATCCGCGCAGTCAAACTCTGATCCAGAAAGGCAAACTCCAAAAGCGGTGCCTGCGAGCCTCTGGGCAGCGCGTTGCCCAGTGTGAAAATTGTGGAAAGCGGGGTATTGGGAGCGGCCTCAACCACGATCCGCTTACAGGTAACCTGCGGGTCCGCGCATTCCTTCTCCAGCCGTTGACGGAGTTCAGCCGCGGGTGTGTTCATGGGAAGATACAAGTGCTTGGCCGTGGATTGTTCGGTTAACTGATCCGCCCACACCAACTCAAACTGCTGCCCCTCAAGGCGTACCAATAACAACCGCTTAGGCCGCTCTATCGAGAACGGCGACTGCTGCCGACGAACTTCCGGCACGGGGGCGCGGTCCGCCGGAATCGGAACGGAGGCTCCCCCGCTCAGTGGCCCGCTCAATACAGACGTCCGAAACGCCAGCTGATCGGACCCGCTCTGAACACGGAGGTTCTGATAACCTGCGTATGCCAACGTCGAAAAGATACCCACCGTCTGGCGCAACGTAAGATTCTCAGGCACTTCTAAAGCATGCGGCGCGGTGCCCTGGCCCTCGCGGACCTGCAGAAAACAGGACCCCAAACGCTGCCACAGCCCGCTCGCTAGGGCCGGAGGCCCCACCAAGGATGTCGTCCCTGCCGGTACGCCATCTAGGCTGACAGCACCCTGACGGTCGACCACCACGCGCTGAAACTCGCAGCGCGGAGCCAAACCTTTACCCGGTGCCGCCTCTGGGGGGTTACGCTGATCACTGCCAGCGGCGCTCGCCCCGGGCAACACAGCGTCTCCATCGTCAAAAACAGTCGGGGCCGAGTTCCCTCCCCGTTCAGGCGCACCGCCTATCGGCACCGAACCGTGTTGTGGGGCAACGCAACCCAGCGCCATCAACAACAGACTCACAAAACCCAATCCGAACAACCAGCGAATCATTAGAGGCCAGCGACTAGCATGATCCCGCCAAACGACAACCCTAAGAATAACCCTTGGCGTCCAACGCGAACTAGTGGGTTCGCGCCTCAAACCCGCTAAAGAGTTCCACGCAGTTGCCTTCATCGGAGCGTCGGAGCGCAATCACAGCCGAGCCCTCTACTGAACTTGCTACGCGCGGCGAGGCCGTAGCGACGATCCACTGGACTGAAGGCAAGGCTTCTTCAAGCGCTGACATCAAACGCGCTTGTACGAAACTGTCCTGATGAAGCTCGGGCTCGTCGATGGTGACGACGCCCTCCGCACGTCGCGGATCGCGGCCCGGGTAGGCTCCCCACAACGTTCGGGTTGGGAGCGCGGCGAGCGCTACTAAATGGCGCACCCCTGTGGGCAGGGAGTCGAATGGCAAGGCGGTGCGCTGTGAGCCGGCGAACATCGGTTCGAATGAGCGACTATCGAGCCCCAGGTACGAAAAACCGACCGATTCAAGGAGCGTATTCACTGCGTGACTCATCGCTGTGGCCAACAACCTTTGATCGGCATGCTCCGCGCCCGGGGTGCGCTGAAGCGCCGCCCCGATTTCAGCGTAGGCGAGCGCCTGTTTCGTTTCTCTCGCGAGATCCAGCCGATCCTCGAAAGAGAGAGTGCCCCGCACGTCGTAGCGAGCCACGGTGCGAAGCGGTGCGTTAATGGCTATCGGATGCGTAGAGAACCAGCGATTGCTTGGGATGGATAGAAATGCAAAGCCTCCTTCCCGTGCGACTCGATCAAAGACCGACTGCTCGCGCCGCCTGAGCACCTCGAGCTCTTCGCTCGCGTGCACTCGCGTGTTCGGACTTGCAAGACACAGCGGGTGCTGTCGCTCGAGGTCATCCTGCCCGAGCAGCCAGTGCGTTTGGGCGCTCGGAAGGGCCTCACGTTCTTCATGCCCCAACGAAAAGGCCCGTTCGCTCACACCTGGCTGGAGCGTGCTCACTTGGCCAGGCCGGGTGTTCGCGATGGCCTGAAGGAGGCTCGATTTCCCGACGCCGCCGGCACCGTGAATCACGGTTAACGAACGAGCTTTGCTCTCGCCTTCAATCAACGACAGCCTCAGGGAGTCGAAGGGCCCCACACGGGTGAGATCAGCAAGCAGCAACCGCACGGCTTCTTCAGCATAACCGAATTTACTCCGGAACGGATCGGCAATCGTTTCAAAGTACGCTACAAAGGGCTCCTGATGCAGCTAAGAACCGAGCTTCTCATCAACGCCTCCCCGCAAAAAATCTGGGACATCCTGCTTGATTTCAGGCGTTACCCCGACTGGAACCCTTTCATCGTTTCTGTTAACGGCCAGGCTCAGCTTGGAAGCACCCTCAAGGTATGCGTTGCGCTGCCGGAAGACGGGAGCACCCACACGTTCCGCCCGATCATCACAGGCTACGAGCCAGCAGAGCGCCTCGTGTGGCTCGGGCAGGTCGGCTTCCCCTGGCTCTTTTCGGGGCGCCATTTTTTTGAACTAAACCCCCAAGCTGACGGCAGCACACGGTTTGTTCAAGGGGAGGATTTCACCGGCATACTGACAAAATTTCTCGGCCGGACGCTTACGTTAACGGGCCGCGGGTTCGTCTACATGAATCAAGCCCTGAAGAAACGGTGCGAGAGCGCCAATGCGCTCTAACCCAAAACACTACAGGTCTGGTGCAGCGCGGCCTCTCACGGCTCGAATGGCCTTCTCAAGCTCACTTCCATGCCGCAAGCAGGCGTTGCAATCATCTTTACGCTTTGGCCCGCAGCCATAATTCCGCTGCAGAAACGCGAGCAAGTGCAAGCTGCGGCGATCCCCGAATTCGATCGCGCGAGGGAGGAGCGCACGATTCTGTTCGCAGGTCTCTGCGTCTCGGAGCTCTAAAGCTACTCGCAAAGCTTGGGACGCTTTGGGCAAGACATCTTTGCTGTAGACCAAGAGTTGAGCCAGGGACGTGGCCGAGCTGCGGTCAGCGCTGCTTGTCCAGACATCATACAGCAGATCAGCCGAAGTTTCGCCCGGTAGGCTTGCCATGGCACGAAGCGTGACGTCAGAAGTCCCCTCGTTGATTGCAAAGTCTTTGAATTGCTTGAGCGGCCCTGCAACGTTCACCAGAGCGGGCTCCTGAGTGAACTTGAGGGCGAGCTGTTGCGCGCTCTTCAAGGCTTCGGCACGCCCAGCGGCGGTGAGCTCAAACGCCTCTTCCAGGCTAAGTTCTCCCTTCTTTTTGGCTGAGATCCGTTGCAGGGCCGCAGAATCTGTCGACGCTGCAGGTTTCGCCCGAGCATCCGGCGCCACTTCCAGAGGCATATCGGGTGGCGCGGCCCGCGAAACCTCCCCCGCTCGGAGTCCCGGAACAACCTTCAGAGCAGTCGTCATTTTTGCAAACAGAAACGACGATACCGCCACCGCGAGCAAGAGTGCACCCAGCACCATCCACACCGAAAGAGTTAATCCAAAGAGCCGTACTGGTTGACCCAAAGCTTGGCTCAGGGTCGGGACCTCTGACGCTTCTAGGCTAACAACGCTTTGCGGGCCGGGGGCAATCAACGGCAGCAACGCCGGAGCGGCGGGTTCCGTCACCGTGCGGGCTTCCGGCACGTCGACCGCTCCCGCAGGTGGCGACCCGAGCGCTCCTACCTCTGGGGCGGACTCTTTAGCAGGAAGTGCAACGCTCTCAGCGGCCCCCGGCGGAGCCGACCAACCATCATCCATGATGGTTGCGCGCATGGAGGGATATTTCTTTGGATCCTCGACCATCCTTCAACGCACGTTACCAGCTTGCCCGCAAGACACCACTACCCCAGCAACTCGGGAACAACCTTTTCAGCATCGGTGAGTGTAAAAATGGCCTCAGGCGGAATCCGGCGAAGCTTTTGAACTGAATCAACGCACGCCAGCAGCGTCGCGCCTTCGGCGACAAGCTCGGCCACAGAACCGCGCAGCACGGTGAGCTTGTATTCGAAACGTGCCTTGACGCGCCCCAACTCAGCCAACCGAACTTCGACAGAGATCACGTCATCGAAAAAGGCCGGCCGCCGGTGTCGAATCCGAGTCTCAACGACCGCGAGGTGCACGCCCTGCTCTGCCCAGCTCAGGTAAGTAATGCCCCGCCTGCGCAAGTATTCAATGCGCGCAGCCTCAAGATAGCCGAGAAACGCCGCGTGGTGAATGACCCCCATCAGATCGGTCTCAGCGAAGCGGGTGCGCACTCGATAGATGGTGACGCAATGTGCAGGCAAATCCATGATGAGCTGACCATAAGAAACACTGGCCCTTCCGCCAACTCTACCCCTCAACACGCAAAATTCGCCGGTCTCGCGCTGGGTGCACCCGCTTCTGGCCTCGCCGGCTGTTGCCAAGCGAATACATCCCGCGCTTGAATCATCGGCCTATGGCCAGCAAAGAACCGAAACGTTTGCCGAGTGTGAAGGTGTACGAAGTCGTTGTCGGAGTCGATTACTCGGGCCCCTCCGAGCAGGCTCTGCAGACCGCGCTCGACATGGCGCGGCGGCGTACCGGCTCGCATGTGCACGTGGTGGCGGTCGCCGAAGGCTATCCGGCCGCAGTGACTGAAGCTCTGAGCGCCGAGGCTACAACGAATTTTCTGAACGAGGCCAAAGCCACCCTCGAGAGTTATATCGACGAACAGCTCAGCAAACGCCAAAACCTCTTCAACCGAAAGAGCATCTTCGCTATCGCTGATTTTGGCGACCCTGCCGAACGTTTGGTGCAGATTGCCAAGGATGTGAATGCTAATCTGATCGTGGTGGGCACGCACGGCAAAGGTGCGCTCGAACAGGCGCTATTGGGCTCCGTGAGCCAGAAGGTACTGCGCGAAGCGCCCTGCTCGGTTCTCGTCGTCCGGGCCGAGCCAGAAGCCTAAGAAAAACCGTCCCCAATGGCGCCATTTCGATGTTATCCTTGAGCGCAGTGACGGACTCTCCCACCAAGCGCCCCCACCGAGATGAGGCCACGAACGTCCTCGGCGTCCGCATTCACGATCCGCTCGAACGAAGCGTGGAGCCAAGCTGGTTGGAGCAACGTGAGGGCCCCGGAGCTCCGGCACGCTTTGTTCTACAGCAGCCAGAAAGCATCGTGGGGCGTTCCATTGAAGCGCATTTCACGATTGAAAGCTCACTGATCTCTCGACGCCACGCCGTTTTCGCACAGAGCGGACCGGAGGTAACTTGCCGTGATCTTGATAGCTCAAATGGGGTTTATCTGAACGGGGTGAAAGTTCATTCGGCGCTGCTGCACGAAGGGGACACACTTCAAATCGGAGACGTTGTATTGCTCTTCCACGAGGGCAGGTAATGGCGCTGTTTGTTCGTTTTTGGGGCACTCGGGGCTCAATCCCAACGCCAGGTTTCAAAACGAAGCGCTACGGCGGGAATACCTCCTGTGTCGAAGTGCGAACGAACGAATCTGTCTTCATCTGTGACGGTGGCACCGGTTTGCGCGAATTGGGGCAAGATCTGATCCGGCGCGCGAAGCCTCCGCCGATGCACCTATTTTTTAGCCATATGCATTGGGATCACATTCAGGGTTTCCCGTTCTTTGTGCCGGCTTATGCCGACCACAACGTGCTTTCGGTGTATGAGATTGCGCCAGGCCAAACACGGATTCGCGAGCTTTTAACTGGACAGATGCGCTCAGAGTATTTTCCGGTGAGCTTTTGTGATCTCGGGGCGAAGATTCAATCCGGTTATCTGGAGCATCAAGGCAAGCTGATTGATGGGGTGAAGGTGCGCTGTATTTCGCAGCATCATCCGGGAACGTCGTATGCGTATAGCTTCGAGCAAGACGGGAAGAAAGTCGTGTATTCCACGGACAACGAGCTGGATCTGTGGCTGGATCCCAAGTTGAGCCTTACCTCCCCTGAGAGCCTCCGCATCTTACCGAGCGAATTTGTCGACTTCGTGCGCGACGCGGATCTCCTGATCGCTGATGGTCAATACACTGAAGAGGAGTATCCAACACGTATCGGCTGGGGCCACGCGCGCACGAACACCGTCGTGGATCTCGCAGTTCAGGCGGGAGTCAAGCAGTGCGCCATCTTTCACCACGATCCGATGCAAACGGACGATGACGTCGACCGAAAGCTCGAGCGCGCCGAGGAACGGGCTCGACGCCACGGGAGCAATTTGGTGATTTTTGGAGCCCGCGAGGGCATGGAGCTGAAAGTCTAATCGCAGCTACCCAACTGTCTGCATGAGCTCGACCACCCGCATCAAGGCGGTGCTATCGAGGCCACCTTCCGCGATCACATCGGGGGCCGACGGTTCCTCGTACGCCAGATCGCCTCCGGGCAAGTCACTCACAACGCCCGCCTTCACAGCCTGATAGAGGCCCTTAGCGTCCCGCTCTTCAACCACGGCTTGCGGCACTCGCACGAACACCTCCAAGAAACGCCTGGCGCGCGAGCGCGCAAATTCACGAAAGCGCCGTTGATGGGCGGTGGCTGGGACGAGCACGAACAGCTTCTGACTCTCAAAATAGACGGCTAAATTGGCCAGAGTCCGATAGAAATTTTCGCGCTCCAACGCCGAATAACCGAACTCGGGAACCACTGCTGAGCGAACGCTATCGCCGTCCAACACGATGAGCGGGACGGCTGCTTCACGCAACCGCTGGGCGAGCAGCTCCGCGAAGGTGCTCTTTCCTGAAGACGGCATCCCCGTGATCCAGACAACGGCACCCGACATCCGGCAAGTGTGCGTGGGCGTTGAGTAGCCGGCAAGCGCTGCAAAACTCCCAACCACTAGAACAGCCGATCAGCAGAATCGATGTCAAGCTCCCCAGCTGACAAGAACAGTTCGATGAAAAGCAGCACTTGCTCACGCGCTCTGGCTGAAAGGCCTGGATACCACTTAGGATTTGCCACCACGAGGCCTCGCCAAGCTAGGAACAATGGAATCACGCTGAGCAATTCCTGATCACCCGAAGCCTCCAGGTAGCTCGTCAAGAAGTGATGCCAAAGTGGCCGATAGACGCGGCCCCAGAGGCTAGGTTGCTCAAGAGCAAAGAATATAAAATTGATCGCCAACGCTGCGACATCATCGGCTGGATCGCCGACGCAGCCGCGACTGGCATCTAAAAGGGCCAAACCCTGATCCGAACGAAACACGATATTGAAAGGGTGAAAATCCCCGTGGGTTCGTGACAATCTCTGATGTTTCCCCTTGAGACGCTGCCGCCAGCCGACGGCAAGTATTTCAATCTTATCGAGCAACGAGCGGGGGGCTCCTGGAACATCGGGGGCGAATCCGTCGAGCATGCCAAAAATGCCTTCGCCCGAGCCCACCGTATCTCGAATTGCCCGGGCATAGCGCGCTTCATCGATCAACTTGACTGAATGTAAATCGGCCAAGTAGCG
Source organism: Polyangiales bacterium (assembly GCA_038246305.1). Classification (GTDB taxonomy): domain Bacteria; phylum Myxococcota_A; class Polyangia; order Polyangiales; family Polyangiaceae; genus JBBRRP01. Next base: position 20,782 of record JBBRRP010000047.1, read on the forward strand.
CGCCAATGTGGCTGAATGTGCCAGCGCGGCTGGCACTTGGGCGGGTGCGCCGAGCGCTCGCAACTCATCGGCGTAGAGCGTGCCCGGCTCATATTCCGTAACCAGGTAGAACTCAGCATGGCCTGCAAGAGACGTTAACCCAGAACCGTCGTTAGTGATGGCACCCACATCCACGGCCTTCACATGCGAAGGAATGCCACCTAGCGTATCAAAAGCCAGCAGCATCTCGGCGGCACGATCAGCGCGGCGATCGTGCCCAAAACCGTCGGCGTGCACCGTGTGGAAAACGAACTGCTTTAATCCTCCATCTGCGGCCTCCACACTGAAGCGCACCGGATCGCCGTAACCAGCCGCCTTCTGTGTTGCCCCGCCGGCCAGCACGGCATCATCGACGCCAAACGCGCTCACCTGCTCCAAGCGCGCGCCTGGAAAAACGCGCTCGACCCAAGCCGCAAGGACGTGATCCCCCTGAAACGCAGCCATGCCGCTGTGCTCAGTGGACGGGCTTGATACTATCGAGGAGTGCCAAAAGCGCCGCGCGCGAAGCCTGCACCGTCTCCGAGGGTCCGATCATCTTGAAAAAATAGGAGCCGGACGGCGTTTCCACAATTGCCGCGACCATGCCGTACCCTTCCTTCGCACCTGTGTCTCCGGGCATGCCAGATCCGTAAGCGCCTTTGATCACCTCAACCAAGTGCTGGTGCATCCCGTTGGCCTCACGATCGCTTCGCTTCGAGTCACCGTCCTTCACGCTCGCGAACTGGCCTATCCAACGCTGCGCATTCGCATCAATCGTGCCGCCTTGACCGGGGCCGAAATAGAATACGGCGACCTCCGCGTCCTCCTTGTCACCCTTAACATGCGGGACGCCATAGGTTGCCTTCCGCATGGCACTCTTGGGTTTCTCGCTCCGCCAACCCTCGGGCACTTGCCATGCAACCTGCAGCCCCTCGCTGCCTTGACCCACGGCGGGCGGGCTCGGCGTCGGATTCTCGGCCTTTTGCGGCATGTCCAGCTTAAGCTGCGAGGGTGGCGGGCTGCTCGAAGCTTCGGCGGGCGCTGGCTCTTCCTTCTTTTTACACGCGGTAAAACAAACGAGCACAACGAAAACGGACCCAACGATTCGGCAACGCTTCATGCGGGCAGATGTTAGAAGAAGGGCGAAGGAAGGGGAAGAGCGACCACCGAAACACCATTCCCTGGCCTACGCAGCCGCTCGCGACCACCCGATGCCACTCTGATTGGCACCCTTGACAGCACTGCGATAACGCGAATAAGCAGCCGACATGACCGATACCAACCAACAGCTCCGTTCACGGATCGAAGGCTTCGTGAGTGAGATCGCCGAGCTTGTCCGCCAAGCAACTCTCGAATCCGTCTACGCTACGCTTGGTGCGGTCGAAACACGCACCCGAGGCAGCAGCCGCGGCGCTCCGCGTGGGCGGAGTGCGGCTTCGTTTCCAGCAGCGGTCGCCGGGCGTCGTGGGGGCAAGCGCTCGTCGGATGAGATCGAGGCGATGAGCGGTGAGATCCTCAATCACGTCCGCGAAAATCCCGGACAGGGCGTTGAGCAGATCTCTTCAGCGCTCGGTATCAGTTCCAAGGAACTCACGCTGCCGATTCGAAAGTTGGTTGGGCAGGGAGATCTAAGGACCGAGGGACAGAAGCGCGCTACGAAGTATTTTTCCGGCGGAGCGCGCCCGAACACCCGTGGAGGCGCGAAGGCTCGCGCTGCGGCGGCGGCCCTGGTCGTCAGCAAAGCTGCGCCGCCCCCCAGGCGTAAGGCTGCACCGGTAGCGAAGGCAAAGCCCGCTCCTGGACGCAAGCCGGCGGGGCGTAAGAAGGCTCGCGGTCGCAGGTAATTGAGAATACCCGCCGATTAGGGCTAGCCTGCCGACGGTGAAGCTTGGTCCTTGGAAGCTCTGCGGCGTAGCTTCAACAATCGTACTCTGCCTGTTCGGCGCCGGTCGAATCAGCAGCGCCGCCGATGGCGTCACCACTCCGGACCCTCCTCCGCTAGCCGTTCCTACGTCTCAGGAGCAACCACAAGCTCCTCCTGAAGCTCCGGCTCCTCCTGAAGCTCCGGCTCCTCCTGAAGCTCCGGCTCCTCCTGAAGCTCCCACGCCCACGGCCGACTCCCCGCTTCCGGCCGCTTCGAACGTTACTCCCGACGCCCGGAATCCGACCGAAGACCTGAATCTCCGTTACACGATCCAGTCGGTTGACGTGCGCGGGAATACTCGCACCAGCACGCGCGTCATCTTGCGCTATTTCCCGTTTCATCCCGGGGATGTGCTCGATGTGGATGATCCCGCCGTCGAGCTGGCTCGCTTTCGACTGTTAACCACTGGTTTTTTCCGTAGTGTGGAATTCTCCCTGCGCAAAGGTTCAAAGCGCGGACAGGTTGTGTTTGTTGTTGAGGTCACTGAGCGCAACACGATCATCCTGAACGATGTGCGCATGGGAGTTTCAGCCGACGCGGATACCCAAGGTAACGCCCGCCCTCTCACGGCTTATGCTGGCATCGATGTCACGGAGCTGAACCTCGCCGGGAGCGGTATCACGCTCGGTTCAGCACTGGCCTTAGGGCAGGATCAATTTGCACTTCAACTTCGCTTCGTGGAGCCAGCTCTCGCAGGAACACCCTGGATGACTTCGAGTTCGCTCCAAGTCATGAAGGCTCGCGATTTCTTTGGTAATGCTGAAGTCCTCTATTCGGATCCCACCTCACTCGACAAGCGCGCAGATCACGCAGTCGTCCGCTACGATCGTTTTGGGGGCACTCTGGGCGTCGGCCGAGACTTGAGCCTCATCACTCAATTTTGGCTCAACTACCGCCTGGAGCGTGTCGACGCGAGTTTTCCGCTGGAGGCCTCGCAGCTGCGTGGAACCCGACGTGAACCCATCGATTTTAGTATCATTCGTGGCACGAGCTTACTCTCCACCCTCCGCGCAAGCCTCAGGATCGATACGCGGGATCAGCCCGTCTTGCCGACCCAGGGGTGGCTCGCCACGGTGTCCGCGGAAACCTCCTTGCCGCAGCTAGGGAGTGACTACGATTTCCAACGCCTGGAGGCCCGAGCTGCACATTATTGGAAGTTACCCTGGAAACGCCATGTCTTGAAGCTCGAAGGATTCGGGGGCGCCCTTTCCGGCTTCTCGCCCTTTTTTGAGCAGTATTTCGTCGGAGATTTGAGCGATTTTCTGCCCTCCCGCTTGCTCGGCATGAACTTCGATCGACGCCCCGCGCCCAACTTCCTCGGGACAGACATCGTCGAAGTGAGGTACGGAGAATTCGCGGCCAAGCTCGATGCGGAATATCGAATCCCGCTCTATCAGGGCACTCGCTCAGTCTTTGGCATCGATTTCTTTGGGGGAGGAGGCATTTACTCACTCGCTAGCCAACGCGACTTGACGAGCCCCCCTGCTGGCTATTCGGGGCTTTCTCAAATCCCGGTAGACCTGACGCTTAACCTGGGCTTTCGCATGGACACCAGCATTGGCGGTTTCGCGTTTGCCTTCTCCAATATTCTAGGCTTCATCCCTGTGCGCGGTGAGGGCAGCCAGCGGTGAGTGGTGAACGAAGATTCAGATCGATTCTCAGCGCGCAACTAGTAGTGCTGCGATTCGCACTGGCTTTGCTGATAAGCCTGGCTTTCTGGTTGCATCCGCTCGTGGCTCGAGGCCAATCTGCATCCGCGCGGCCCTCACGTTTTGAATGGGACGAGGCACAAACCAAGCTTCGTGTTTCGCTCAGCTACCGAGATCTGATTGACGAAGCCATTCGACAAAAGCTGACTCGTGGCTTGCCCACCACCATTGTCTTCACCGCGACAATCCATCAGGCTGGCAGGGCTGAGCCACTGGCCACCACGGCCCAAACCTGCAAGATCACTTGGCATGTTTGGGAGGAAGCCTACCGGGTTGAGGTTTCTCGTCCGGGTGAGACCGTCGCCGGCTGGACAACGACGCTCCAAGGCGTGCTGCGCCGCTGTGCCGAGGTAAGAAAACTGTTTGCTGCGACGCGCGAACAGGTCCCCGCCAATGCAGCGCTCTTCTTGCACGCGAAGTTGGTCATCAACCCCGTCAGCCCAGAGATCTTGCAAAAAATCAGGCGTTGGGTCAGCCGCCCCGCGGCCACTGCCACCGCGGCGCCCGGTGACGCGTTGTTCAGTACGTTTGCGGGGCTATTTCTCCGGCAGATCGGCGACGCAGAGCGTGAGCTAGAGTTCGACACTCGCCCGAGCGTGCCCACCCTGGCGCTGAGCAAAGCCACCCAACAATCCGCAAAAGGAGCCCGCCCGTGAAATCAGCTTCATTTTTTGCCGCTCTGAATCTAACCGGCAAACGCTGCTTGGTGGTCGGTACTGGGGACGAAGCCGAACGCCGCGTGCAAGCTTTATTGGGATCTGGAGCGGGCGTCTGGCTCGTCACGGATTCACCCACGCCGTTGCTCCTGGAGTATTCACGCCAATCCAGGCTCACGCTAAAAACGCGTTCCTTCCAAGCTCAAGATATGCAGAATCTGTGGCTAGCCATCCTGACGACGCGCGATGCAGAGCTGGCGGAAGAAATAGGCAAATTGGCTGAGCAAGAACGAGTATTCTTCTGTGCCATTGATCAACCCGCACGCAACTCCTTCGCGCACATGGCGTTAGCCAAAGCTGGCCTGGTGACGGTTGCTATTTCCACCGAGGGCCGAGCTCCGGGCCTAGGGCGAAAGCTCCGAGACGAACTTGAAAGTTTGTTCAAACGAGCCAACCTTGAGCTCTTCGCCGAAAAAGTGGCAACCATCCGCACCCGCGCGGCTCCGGCCGAGCGAGCTTCGGTAGTTCGCGAAGCTATCAGGCACGTGCGCATCTCGGGCGAACTCGAACTCGAAGCTTGAGCCTGGCTCGGTGAGTAGTGCTCGAGAAGCGTACGCGAGAATTCACTCGAACAGAGGGGCGTCGGCGGGCCCGGGGATCGGTGCCGGCCCGGGATATTTCACCATCTGACCTATCACATAGTAGCGGTACTTGTGGGTGATGGCGCCGAGATCAAGCTTCGGGAGCGCGCGGGTCACGCAGTCCGTCACCTTGCGTGCACTTGGGCCTTTCCAATCACCGCTCTTGCCCGGAAAGACATGTAAACGCTGCGCCGAAAAATCAACGGTGAGCACATGGTTGATGCTGCCGGTCTTAGCGCTTTTTGGCACGCACGCCTGAGACTCTTGGATCGCACGACTGAGCGCTTCCTCAAGTGGCGGGAGTCGATCACACAGCTCGCCCAGCGTCGACAGCCGATTCGCCGCAGAGCCACAGCTGACGCGGACCGCAGGCTCCAGCTTGAGCCCCGATTCGACGGCACGGCTCAGCTTCGGTTCAGTGAGGGGCTTAGCAGCAACCGCGATGGCCACCTTGTTGGCTTGAAGGGCCGTGGGTGCGTCCGCATGGCTTGCCAAGCCTGGACGCCGCCACAGGTAGAGCGGAACCGCCACTAACATCAAGCTAACCGCTACCGCTACCACCAATTGGGCGCGCATCGGGCGCTCATTGGTAGTGCTACTGCCCACGCCCAAGCGCCGAAGGCTGGGCTCGCTGGGAATAGATCCGAAGGTTGGTCGCGGTGGAGTGGCCATCGTTACCCCGTGATTCACTCGTCCAACAGCGCATCCAGCGGCTGCCCTGGCTCCGCTCGCACAAAGGTAGCGGAAAGCTCCAGCGACTCTGGCATGAGCCCTTGCACCTGTGAAACGACTTGCTCGACCACGTTGCGCGATTCTTCAACGTTCGGGCCCGTCATGGCGACCGCGAACTTGAGGGGTGCAATGCGTCCTCCAGTTATCGGCACGATGCTCAAGAGGAGCATCTCCGTCAGCTCAATCACGCGCTGAGCGGCGCGCCTGAGAGCGAGCATTTCTGAGATCGTTGGCCGTTCACTCACGTGGCGATTGGGCCCCCGCACGTGATAGCGAGCAACCGACAGCGGAATGTTCGTCCACTCTGCGAACCCACGCTCCTCTTCGAGTGCCTGCAGAAAATGAGTTCGATGCAGGAGCCCGGTGAGCCCATCGCGTCGACTCAAATAGGCACGCGCGCGTGCATGATGGGGCGAAGACTTGGTGAAACTCACCAACTTGATGCGACACTCCCCGAGCTGCACCTCGCCACCATGCAGCATCGTAACCGTCTTTTTTCGCTCAAAACTGTGATCGGCGTAGGTTCCGTTGGTGCTGCCGACGTCCTCCACCACCCACGAGCCAGACTGCCAACGAATCACAGCGTGAGCGCCAGAAACCGTGGCTTCCGGCAACGAAAGATCTTGTCCGCTGCGCCGCCCGAGCGTCATCAACGGCTTATCGAGTGGGTAGAGCTCACCGGCCGCCATCGGGGCATTGGTGGCGTAGGTCATGAGCAAGGACTGGGTGCCCGGAAGAAATGTCTCCGAGACGGATCGACCCAACGGGGGCCCGGGAGCCAGCCTTTCTCGGGGGATTTGCACCTGACTCGTCGTGAGCGCCGTGGGATTAAAAAACCTGAGGTGCCGTGCACCTGGGCGCATCACGGGGTCGTCGCTCAAACAGCGATAGATTTGCTTTACCTCATCGACGCTCAGCCCGGAGGGGACATCAAACATGATTTGGGCACGCATGGGCTTGGATCGCGGTCGCGAACCGGGCTCAGGCACACGACAGGTCCACATTTCCCAAAGCGTAAGGCCGAGCGCGTACATATCATCCTCAGGGCTGGCCCCGCCTGAACGCAGGCGCTCGGGTGACATGTAGTTGGGAGTACCGCCGTCAGGAGGAGCACCTGGCCGACGTTTGCTCACGCGAGCTCGTTCTTGCGCAAATCCAAAATCCAGAATGATGGCGCGGTCTTCGGTGACCATCACGTTGCCGGGCTTGAGATCGCCGTGCACCAATCCCTGTGCATGAATCGCAGCCAACCCTGCGCTGGCTTCGCTCGCCGTCTTTCGGAATTCGTCCGAAGTGTAGCCGCCCTGCGCCTTACGCTTTCGGATATGCGTGTGCAGGGTCTGCCCGGCGATGTGCTCCATCACCAAGATTGGCCCCCACGGACTTGGAGCCAAGTCGTGAACTCGACACACATTCGGGTGGCTGATCGAGCGCGCCAACAAGAGCTCCTGACGCAGCGCTTCGTCGTCGCCCGGCATCCGCGATTCCTCGCGGACCACTTTCAGGGCTACGGCTTGTTGCGTGGAGCCATCGTACGCAAGAAAGACTTCGCCCATGCCGCCCTTACCGAGACTGTGTCGGATTTCGTAACGATCATTGACGATTGTGCCCTCTGTAAGCGGGCTCGCACTGCGAGTCGGTTGCGCCATCTAGGACTTCCGGAGCTATGAGCTAGCGTCCCCGATTTGCGCGGGCACTGCAACGGTCGATATTCTTGCGCGAAGCAGAGAAAGCTTGGCGGACGCGCAAACCCCAACGTTCGCTCCCGATCACGGCGAAATCACCGTGGAACAGACTGCCAGCACACGCTCTCGACCCACACCGGAAAGCAAGAATGCGATGTCCAGGAGGTCGGACTGCGCGGGGAGCCACCCAAAGCGCCGCCCGAGCAACACTGCGAGGGGGTTCGGCCACACCCGCGGAGCAATCACTTCAGGCACCAAGCTGCGTCCGGCCCGCCTGCTGACCTCCGAAACCGCAAGTTCGAAACCCCCAAGCTGATCAACCAACCCAAGACGCTGCGCGGCCAGGCCACTGTACACCCGACCACCCGCCAAGGGCTCGATTTCGGAGATCGGCCGGCGGCGTCCTTCGGCGACGATGCCCACAAACCCGTCGTAAGTAGCCCGGAGCTCGCGCTCCAAGAGTTCGCGTTCCGCCTCGCTCAGAGGGTGAAACATGGAGTTCACCAACGCGTGGTCCCCACGCTGCTGGCTCTCAACCCCGACCCTCAAACGCCTGGCGAGTTCGGAAACCGAAAGCCGCGCAGAAACCACACCAATTGAGCCGGTGAGCGTCGTGGGCTCGGCCACAATGCAATGCGCCGCAACACCGATCATGTAACCGCCGCTGGCAGCTGCATCACTGAAGCAAGCAACCACTGGTTTTTTCTTGGAGAGGAGCGACACCTTGCGATGAATTCTTTCGGAAGCGAGTGCGCCACCTCCTCGCGAGTTGATCAACACAACGGCCCCGCGACACCCCGGAGTCTCTTCGGCGCACCCGAGGGCCGCCACCACGGCAGCTTCGTCCGCGACGGAAAGCACACCGGAACTGCCCTGAGAAATCGTTCCCGACACCTCGATCACCGCAACCGTCGCTTTACGCCACAAACCCACAAAGCGCGTGCGCCGACGGCGTCGATAGCGCTCCAATTCTACGAACTTGGGCAGATCCGGCGCGCCCCCCAACAATTCGAGCAGCTCGTCTTCGTGCGCCACGTGATCCACTAACCCCAATTCAACCGCCTCGTTCGCGGTGAATAGGCCCTGATTGAGCCAGCCCTCCACCACTTCCGCGCCCACGCCTCGCCCCTCCGCGATGCCCTCCCGAATCGTCTCCCACACAACATCCAGATATTCTGCACGTTGCTCGCGCTCCGCTTCACTCATTGAGTCGCGTGTGAGCATGTCGCCCGCGCTCTTGTATTTCCCGATGGCCATCACCTCTGGCGCAATTCCCAAGGGGGCCAACGCATTCTTGAGGAAGAAGGATTGGCTTGCCAAGCCGAGCGGGCCAAGCCGGCTGCCCTTACCGAGGACAACGCGATCTGCCACACTTGCGATGAAGTACTCCCAAGTTCCACCGCCGAACGGCAGGTGCATTGTAAGGCCGAGCCCACGCTGTCTTGCACGCGCTAGCGTCCTTCTGAGGCTCAGCGCTTGGGCCGCGCCCCCGGCAAAGTGTTCCAGCGAAACACAGAGCCCTTGGACACGTGCGTCCCGGCCCGCGGCGTCAATCGTTTCGCGCAAGATTTCTAAAGTTAAGCCCGTTTTGCCAAAACCAAACAAATAACGCCTCGTGATCTCTGGAACCGTGCCGTCGATCCGCCAGCGAAGGATCCCACGCCGCGCTGCAGCAAAGCGGTAGCGCAAAGCCCAAAATGGCAAGATGATGAGCGCCCACAGGTTGGCGACGATCACATACATCAATCGAAACATGGCAGATCACTCCGATGTAAAGCTTGAACAGTGAGCCCGTTATACCCCGGTGTGGCCAAAGGCACGCCATCACGTGCGCCGGGGTGCGCGGAATGCGCGGAGTGCTAGCATTATCTTATGTCGCACCTTCGTACCTCGTTTTGGGTCTTGGTAGCTGCAAGCTTTCTGTCGTTCGGCTGTGCTCAGCGAGCCGCTCCCGAGCTCCAAGCGCCCCCGCCCACGCCCAAAGATTCGCGATCTCAAATTTCGCCCAAGCCCAGGAAAATGGATCCGCAGCCTGAGCTCATCGCGCCGCCTCCGGCGTACGGCAATAAGATCGTCATGGCGAAGGCTAAGCCGGCGCACTCCAGCTTCTGAGCCGTACCGGCTACTTCACGGAAATGGTGAGCCGCGCCCAAGCGGAGCCGCCGCGATTATCTCGCACCACGGCCCAAAGCCGTAACGGCCCGGCAGCTTTCGGCGCTGCCAGCTGGGTCGCGTAATCTTCGTTGAAGCCTGAGACGGCGTCGTTCACGAGCTTCACCCCGGAACTCAACCCGCCACGATCGGTGTAGTAATTCACCCACATTTGTTCTTGGTAGTTGCGGCCGCGGTTAACAGCGATCGCATCTGGCTCCACACTCAGCTTGTCGACGAGGGGCCGGAACGGGATATCAGGGCACTTCAGGTCTCCATCTTGGGGGCAAGCTACAACGCACAGTGCCGGACTCTGTTCACAGTCGGGAGCGGGAGTCTCCAGGCCGAGGCACGCCGCATCGATGCAATCCGGGGCCACTTCTCTGCCATTGAATTCAAAGCCAGTGATCTTCGGATTTTCGTTGCGAAGGTCTTCGTACGCAAAGATCTGTGTGTACCCGGCGACGAAATCATCCGCACCGAGAAGCGCTCCGTCCGGTCCCTTACACTCCAGAGGAAAGCCTGCGTTGGCGCCCTGTGTGGCCAATTCCAAGGTTCCTGCGCACGCCGCAAAGAAGACAAACGCACTTCCAAAAGCGGGCTGGCTAGGATCCGGCGAAGGTGCGTGGGTCGCGATAATGTCTTCGGGCAGCTTGAACGTGAATTCGTCTTTCTGCCCAATCGATACGCCCGGCGGCGGTACTGCACTCATGGGATCGCTCGCGAGCCCGGAGAAGCTTGCTAGGCAGCCCCCGTAAAGATCAGCGGGAGGATTCACGCAGCCAGAAAGCCAAAGGCGCTGAATCGGGCGGCCCGGCTCCTTCGAACCATCCCCCCACAGCATCCTCAGCGTCACTTCCTCACCTGGGCGAGCGTACGCGTGATCTTTCTGCACTGCGAAAACCCGCAAAGATTTCACCTCGGCGCCGGGATCGAAATCGATACCGCAACCCATCAATCCGAACGCGAGAAAGATAGCTACCCGTTTCAAAATTCACCTCGCAACCCAAGGCTGGGGATCAACGGCAAACCTGTCTGGAAGGACTCTTGGCTGAAGTTGTAGTTGTAAACCAACGCCTCGACCGCCTGATTGTTGTAGACGTTTTGAATGTCGAGGTACGTGGAGAGGGTCCACAGGTCAAAGCGCCAACGCTTATCCACCCGAATATCCAGCTGGTGAAACAGCGGCAAGCGTCGGCTGTAGAGATCAGCCTGGAGCGGGGCGTAAGAACCCGCGTCGGCGGCATACAGCGCCGGCAGGCCCTCCGGCACGACAGGCGTCGCAAGATTGCCGGAGATCACGCGAAACCTGGAGCCAAACTCCCAACCTCGCCCCAGCTGATAGCTGCCGAGCATGGTGAGATTGTGGGTTTGATCGTATTCAAAGAGCCGCTCCCTCTGGTCGGGCCGGTCACGCAATACGCTACGTGAAAGTGTGTAAGCCACCCAGCCAAAAAAGCGAGAATCGGCGCGATATTTGAAGAGCGTTTCGATCCCCATCGCATGCCCACGGCCCTCGTTGTCGTAACGAAAGGTGCCATTGTTGCCCGGGGCTCGTGAGACGAGATTCTGTTTGTCTTTGTAAAACGCCTCGATGCTGAGGTCCACATGATCCCAAAGCTCCCGCTCCAGCCCGACGGCATAGTGGATTGAGCGATTCGATTCGATGCCTGGCGTGCCGAAAACAGGATCCGTTTCCTGAAACTGCGGCGGTTGATGGAAGACACCAACGCCACCCTTGAGTATTGTTTGGTGCCCCGGCGAACCATCAGCGTTAGTCTTGCCCGTCAGTTCATAACGAGCATTCAAACGCGGGCTCACATCCGTTTGGCCAGAATCCCGCGCGTAGTCAAAGCGCACGGAGGGCACAACTCGAAGCTTCTTAGTCGTTTGCCACTCAAACTCCGTATACCAACCTGGCCGAAAGCCGGTTGTCTTCTGGTGGGTCTCAAGTGAGGGCCGCGTTGCAAATGGGCCTGGATCGGCTTCCCCGGGATTCGGTGGCGGTGGCGATCGCACCGTCACTTCAAAAGGTAGCAGTGCGAAATCCATCCCCACATTCAGTGTCATCCCGGGATTGAGCTGGAAGCCAAACTCGTTGCGCAGCGTGATAGGGTTGACCTTGAGATTGAACAAGAAAGTGCCGAGTGAGAACCCGATGTTCTGCCCACCCACCGCGAACATGGACTCGAGGCGAACGTTGCGGGTCAGCTGGTCCTTGTAAATGCTCTGAATTTCGTAGAACCCGGTGGACAACGTGAGGCTGCCACCAAACCCTGGATCTTGGGTGGAGGGATCTTTGATGATCAGCTTGAGCTCATCCTGCGAGCCGTACGCCTGAAGCCGCCACGAGGTATCGGCGTCTATTTGATCATGCAAAACAAGCTGATAGTCCTTATAAACCGGCGCGCTCGTGACGCTGGCACCTGCCTGCTCCAGCACCGGTTTCAGCCAAACATCCACCCAACTGCGCCGACCGGCGGCTGCGAAGCTCCAGGTTTTCGAGTTCGCCACAGGGCCTTCTAGCAAGAAGCGCGTGTCGATCAGATCACCCTGCGCCAACCCGTGATAACAGCGCGCACCCTCGATCGGTGCGCCCTTTTTGTCTTTGCACACGGTATCCGGGCGGGCGATGGCGACATCCACAATGCCACCCGAAGCCAACCCATAGCGAGCGCTGAAGTTGCCGGGATAAAAATCGATCTTCTCGAGCAGCTCGGTAGGGATAACGCTAGAGAGGCCGCCAAAATGGTAGATGAGTGGCACTTCGGTGCCGTCAATGAACGTCAACGTATCTTGCGGTGCCGAACCGCGCACAATCAAAAGGCCCGCCAACCCCGGCGGCCGCGCCACACCTGGTAAACTCTGAATGGAGCGCAACGCATCACCATTCGTACCCGGGATTCGGGAAATCTCGCGACGCGCCAACGTACGGCGCGTGACTTCACGCGGCGGGCGTTCCCCGACCACCGTCACTTCTAAGCCTTCCCCTTCCGGGACGAGCCGCAGCGTGATCTCGGTGGCTTCACCCAGCCTGACGTCTTCCTTGCTGATTAACCCCTGAAAACCTGAGGCGGAAACCTGAACCGAATAGCTCCCCGGCGCGAGCCCCACGAGCTCCCATTTTCCTTGGGCATCGGTGAGCGATTCAAAGCTTTGCTGGTTCGGGCCTGTGACCATCAGCTTGGCTCCAGCGAGCGGGACATCCGTAGCAGCGATGAAAATCCTTCCGCCCAAGTTGCCAACCGTAGGAGCGGCTTCCGGCGTCGCCGCTTTAACCTCTTTGAGTGTGAACGCGTACTTGTAGAGGATTTGGACGGGTACAGCTTTTCCATCGCGTTCGGCGGGAGAAAAGCGAAACTTCAAGGCTGCCGCCTGCGCGGCTTCATCGAAGCCGTTGCCTGCTGGCTGCACCACATCAGCCGCACTCACGTTGCCTTCCGCATCAATCGTGAGCCGAAGCACAACGTCGGCAGCAATGCCTTGAGCTTGAGCCGCCGCGGGATACGGCGCCGACTCAAAGTGTTCAATCTCCGGCATCTTGATCTGCGGCTTCTTCGGGGACTCTGGCGCACCGCTCGCAGGCGCCCCCGAACCCGCGTCGGCCGCGGCAGCCGGCGGCTCGGCTCCTGCCCAAGCCGTCCAAAGCAGCGTCGCCAAAGCACTGAACCAAGGGAGGGCTGTCGTTACTTTCACCGCCCGACAGACCTAACGCGAAGGCGCACTTCCATCAAGGCTTGCTCTCCGATCTCAAGAGCGCTACGGCCCGAAATACCTTGAAGATCGCGACCTGGAACGTCAATAGCATCCGCGCACGCTTCGATGTGCTGCTCGATTGGCTGAAAACTTCGAGCCCCGACGTGGTGTGTCTGCAGGAGACGAAGGTCACTGACGAGGATTTTCCGACGCTTGAGCTTCAAATGCTGGGCTACTCCGTGGCGATGGCGGGTCAGCGCACCTATAACGGCGTCGCGATCGCTTCCCGATTGCCCATGAAGGATATCGAAGTGGGTTTGGTGGAGGATCCGCTGCCCGCCGAGAAACGTCTGATTGCGGCCACCATTCGCGGCGTTCGGATCCTGAGCGCGTACATTCCAAACGGCAAGAGCATCGATTCTCCCTCCTTTGCCGATAAGCTGAAGTGGCTCGCGGCACTGCGCAGGACGCTCGATGTGCGCATTTTAGGAGGCATGCCCATCGCACTGGGCGGAGATTTCAACATCGCCGCTGACGCACGCGATGTGTACGACGTGGAACGCATGCGCGGACAACTTCACTTCCATGAAAAGGAGCATGCCGCACTCAAGCATCTGCTAGAATTTGGACTGTTCGATGCCTTCAGACTGCATCATGAGGCAGGTCAGCTTTTCAGTTGGTGGGATTATCGAGGCGCTTCCTTGCGAGTCAATCAAGGCCTACGTATTGATTATCTATTCCTGAGCCATGCGCTCAAAGAGCGCTGCACATCGGCAGAAATGGTGAAGGAAGTGCGACTCGGAGATAAGCCATCGGACCACATTCCGGTGGTCATCGAATTGGCAGATGCGATGCCGTGAACGTGCAGCAAAGGATCGCCTACTGCGCGTAAGGGTTCGCTTCGCGGGCCTTCGCTTCTTCGGCTGCCTTCGCTTCTTCGGCTGCCTTCTGGATCTGATCCAAACTCTGCTCTTGAACCCTGTTCTCGTCCGGTTCGCGGCGGCGCTGCACCTCTGCCGGCGGGCCCACTGGCTCTTTGCTTACACCGCTCGCCGACCCCAACGTCTCCGCGGGACGGTTCGGCACGAACGTTGTGGACTCGATAATTTGGAGCATTCTTGGTGCGCTCGGCCTCACGCTGACACTCCCTCCCGGAGGGTCCGCGCCTAGTTGGGGATCTCCCGGTAGCGGCATCTGCTTGAGCGCCGCCCAAGAGGCGTGAGATCCGTAGTGGTCCCGCGCGTAGGGCCAACCGAAGGCGAGGAGAGCGCCTACCACTAGGAAGCCGACGGCCATAGCGGAGGACGACCAACGCGATCTGCGGATCCCAGACTGCGCGAGAATAGGCGCGAGTGAGCCGAAGGTGCGTCGATGCTGACTCTGCACATTCGTGCTCGGGACGGCCTGCGGATCTTGAAGTGTAAGACCGGAACTCGCGACGGCCCTGGAGGCGAACGGCAAAAGGGCGTCGGCCAAAGCCGCTACGTCGGGGTAACGCAGGTCTGGCTCCTTCTGAAGGCAGCGAAGCACCACTGCGTCGAGGGCGGGATCGAGGTCCGGGCGATGAGAACTCGGAGCGGGTGCCGCACAGGTGAGCACACTCGCGCACACTTGCGGCACGCTCTCGCCCGCAAAGGGATATTCCCTCGTTAACAACTCGAACAGCAAAACCCCGAGCGACCAGATATCTGCGCGCTGATCCACCAGGGAGGCGCTCAACATTTGTTCGGGGGACATGTACCAGGGTGATCCCAAACTCGCGCCGGGATTCGTCAACCCCTTCGTTGCGCTGTCGACGAGGCGTTTCGAGATGCCGAAATCGAGGATTTTCAGCGCGAAGTTCCCGTCGGGCCTCCGAGCTAGGAACAAATTCGCGGGCTTGATATCGCGATGAACCAACGCTACTGCGTGCGCTTCCGCCAGGCCTTCGCACGCCTGAAGCACAATATCCGCCGCATCTGAAGGCTGAAGCGGACCGCGCTCCTCAATGAAAGCATCGAGTCCAATGCCCTCGAGCTGCTCCATCACGAGATAGGGCTCACCCGACTCGAGCTGCCCCACATCGAAAACTCGCGCAACGTGCTCCCCCTTGAGCGACGCGGCGATCCTCGCCTCGTTGAGGAAGCGCTCGACCGCTTGGGGGTTGCGCGTCATATCCGTGCGAATGAGCTTCACCGCGACAGGAGTGCCCAGGCCCACGTGCGTCGCCGCGAAGACCACGCCCATCCCGCCCTCGCCGAGGACTTCGCCGATCAAGTACCTTTCGCTGATAATTTGGCCCGGAACGACCGGCACGTTCGTTACCGACGAGTCTGGAACATCGTCCTCTAAACCTTGAAGCCGTTGTGTCACGCCCGGGCACACGCAACAAACGAGCCAGCGAATATGGCTCGATGTTTGGGGTCGTCGACCAGCGCACAGGCGAGGCAATCTTGCTCGACAGAAATGCCTCACTGGGACCAAGATGCGTCAGACGCGAACCAGGCAGCCCAAAGCTTCTCAATGCGCCGAAGCGCCTTCTTGTGCGTGGCCGAATCTACAATGGGCTCAAGGATCTGATAATACTTGCAGTATTACCAACGCTACTCGTTGATGGCTGTAGCTCCAGGAGCCGTCGTAAGCGATGAGCGTAATTGCGGGAGAGAGGCTGTGAACGCAGCATCACAGGATACCCAGACCGCATCATCGGTAATTCGCAGGGTGTGTAGCTGAGCGGGCGCCGCGGCAAGATAGAAACTGCCGAAAAATCCGAGGAAGCCTGCCGTCATTAGGCCCGCTGCCAAGGTGGTTGCCTCGTTGGATTGGAGGAGCAGGCCCGCAGAACAGCTTACAACGGAGGCGCCTACCCCAATCACGGCGCCCCTCAAAAAAAGCAGACGGCGTCGCCGATGGGACGGGCACAAGCCAACCTCAACGGTCGCGGTTCTCCCAGCCACCGACCTCGCAAAGAGGAAGGCTCTGGGTCCGAAGAAGAAGGCGGGGCGCACCTTGTCAGGCGTCCACTGAAGAACGGACTGCAATCTGTAGCCGCTTGCGGCGCGGTTGCAGCGAACGCAACGATCCGGCCAAACCGAACCACGAGGAGCACAGACAAGGCCTTCGTCACGGAAGATTTCGATAGAGCTCATGGGGTCCAAGGGGGTCACCAGAATCTCGGCTGGTAGCTGAAGATGATGCGATGCTTGCCGGGCGCAATTCTGACGGACTTGAACGTGCCGAACAGCTGCTCGATCGGGATACTTCGGCCGTCTGCGGTAGCGCCCCAACCCTCCTCCCAATTGTCGATGAAGCTCAGGTATCCCGCGACCGAGGAGCTGATATCCACCGTCAATTGGTCTCCCGTGTAGGAAATCACGGAAAACCCGGCGTGTTTCTGAAACCAAGCTGCGTCGTCCAAGAAGGACTGAATCTCTGCGTACTGAATGCGTTTGGATAAATAAAGTCGGCTTGGTTTCGTTACTCCAAGCAAGACTCTGCGTGCGGCTCGCTGACCCTCTGTTCGTGCGAGAAACGCCACGTAACGTCCGAAAAACCAATTCTCTGGAATTCCAACTGAATACGCGGCAGTCGTTGACAGAAAACGAGGACGATCAATTCGTCGCGTTCCAAACGTGGCAGCATTGAGCACACTGGGTACCCCCATTCCCCCTGCTTCGTGAGAGCGCCCACCGGACCACATCCATGGATCGAATCGGGCTCCACGCACGTCCGTTGCGGCAACGCCGAGTAACAGGCAGAAAACGATCGCTGACATCGCGCGCTGAGAGTAATTGTGCAGGGGCTGAGCGAGCAGCACAAAGAGAGCGAGGAAAGAAAATGCCCCCGCCCAGATGAAGTTGGGCTCGGTTCCTTTTGCGTCTGCAAAATACTCGGTCCAGTAGAAATCGTAACGCTTGTTCAGGAAGAGCTCCAACTGCAGCCCTAAAATGATGAGGTACGCTCCTGAAAGTAGAAGCACGAGCTTCCAACGCGACAATGTTAGATAACGGCGAGCCAAGAGGCGTTCAAAGTGGTCATAAGAAACAGCCAAGACTAGACCCAAGATCGGGACAAGAATGATGTTCATTCGCCCCCAAACACGCAGGCTCGAAAAGCCGGGCAGGTAGTGCCATAGCAGCCCAAACAGCGCCGAACTGCGACCGTACGTGATGTAGGATATTAGCCCAAACCACCCAACGAACGTAAGTTTCACAAAGGGTGCATGGTACCAAGAGTTTGACGGTGGCAACGAGGGCTCGGATGGCGTCGAGCTGGGGCCCTCGTAGACCTCGTGCGCGAAGAAAACCACCATCAGCAACACGGCCAGAATACCAAAGTAGTACCAGCCCTCCGCCTGTGAAGAGGGCGGAAAGATAAGAGACCCAACCGTATCCTCAAGATTGAACACGTGCGCAACCGAGTAGTCGAAGTTCTTACCACCGCGATCTACGGTGGCACTCATCAGTCTAGCGACACTGAGCAGGTACCCGCCGCACAGGGCGAGAGTGGCAAGGCCCGCGCCCCCAAGCGCGATCAGAAATCTATCCGTGCGGATACGCGTGACCCCGAAGAAACGGTAGCGCGCACGACCTATCAACAGCAGAGCAAGGTAGGGGCCGAACAGGAAAAGCCCATAGTAATTGTAGTACGGGTAACCGCCAGTTAGGAAACACGATGCAAAGAATACGAGCCACACCGAATAAATCAGCGACTGTTTTTTGGACTTGCTGAAAGCCAAACTGGTCAGCGCAAGAAGGATCCACGGATACCAAGCTGCCGTGTGAACCGCATTGGGAAAGCGCAATATCTCGACAACTTTGAAGCTAACCGATGTGAGCAATGAAGCAAAAAGGATCGCTCGTGGCCGCAGCCGAAACTGTTTTAACCAACAGTACAATCCAAGCGCAAAGATGGACACGCCGAGAACTGTGAATCGCTGATGGTCTAAAAGAGAGTAAGCACCGCGGACATGGTAGAGCCAAAGAAGGGGAAGATTAAGTGGATAGAAGGTCTGAGAAAACGGACTCGAGAAAAAGGGAAATCCGGCCCCTTCGGACGGGGACCACAGGGGCAGGTGTCCTTCGGCGAGCGACGCGAGCAGGTAGAGCTTGGGGGTGTAATACAACTGATCAAAATCGTTTGATATGCTGAAGTAAGTGCCATCAATCAAGGCAACTCGCTGCCAGCAAAAAAGGAATGGCCACGTGACAATGAGCAAGTACACAGAAAGGCGTGTCAGCAAGGCCCGCAATCTAGTCATCGCTGAGGCCCCGTTATTATTCGTTCTTGGCAAACGTCCGGCACGGCTCCGCGCTGCTGTATACTAAGTTTGGTACGGTTGGGGACTCCAACCTTCAGACTCCTCAAGAGCACGCTCCTGGCGGCGAGAAACAGGGCGATCGACGCGGCAAGCTTGAGGCCTAAATCATTCGCCCATTTACGCCCCCTCGGCTGAGGAGCCAAGAAGCCGGATGCTTCTAGGCGAAACGTATTCGGTGTCCAACCCAGCCAAGGTGGGCGCTTAAGTCAGCAAACTCACCGGGGCCGCGTACTCGACCCTCGGGGGCATCCGCGTGAAACTCAAAGACGATAGCCAGCGTGAGAGGCGAGGGGTGTCTGCGGCCCTTAGAGTGATTTAAGGAATTGAACCAGATCGCTTTTCTCGTCGCGGCTTAGGCCGAGTGCTTGTTGGGTGTTGTAGCGCTCCACCACAGCTTCGAGCGTGGCTGCGCTGCCATTGTGGAAGTAAGGCGGGTGCTGCCAAATTCCGCGAAGGGGTGCCGTGCGGTACTTTTGGGTCGCTGTACGGGACGCATAACTCGGCACACCGTTCGCTTCTGGCTCACTCACCACTTCGCCGGGCCCGTGAAGCGTGGTGTTCGCGTCGGTGTACATCGGCCCGCTATGGCAGCTCACACACTTGGCGGCGCCTTCAAAAACTTTCCTCCCCCGAGTCGCAGCGGTCGGATCGAAGCTGCCCACGGGAGGCGCTGGGGCGGACAGGCTGAGCTGATATTCCTGCAACGCCGCGAGCTTAGAGGAAACGAGATCCTCGGTAGAATTTGTAACTTGGACGCCAGTTCGCGGTTCGGAGAAAGACCCGTGTCCGCCCATTTGAGTGACCGCCACATAGCGGTTCCAGTAGGTGAGGTCGTCTCCGTCCCCCGTGGAAGTTATCCGGTTCAAACCGAGCAAGCCATAGGCCGGGGGGATCACTTGCGGGCCGTTCTTGCCGTCCTGGTTGAAGCGAGGATCGTATTTACCTGGCCCCCACGAGTTGTAGACGGCCTTTGAGCTGTCAGGGAGCGCGGGGGAGAGTGCGATGATCGCCCCTGGATTCAGATCGATGTTCGCCCACCCATCGAGCCGCTTTCCGATCCCCTTAGCAAAGGAATCGTCGACAGTGGAGTGACACAGGGCGCAGGTGATGCCCACTTCAGTCAACGTGTCTTTTCCATCGACGCTATCCACCTTCCCAATCACCCCCACAACCGCATTCAATTTCAGAAGCGCGACGGTTGTCTCGGGGCTGGCAAGATCGACGGCTCCAGCTTGAATTCCCTGCACAATGCTGGGCGGAAGTGCCTCTGCATCCACCTTGAGGCCGACCGAGAGCGCGGTATTAGGTGAGACCCCCTTCGCTATCACCTCGTTCATCTTCAGCGTGCCCGTCCAGAACGATGCATCGCCAAAAGTATCGAAACGGAAGATCTCCAGGCCCTCAGCTACTAACGACTGGTCGAGCTTGCGAGGGGGCAGAGGAGCGGTAGCGGTAGCGGCATCGCAGCCGAGTGTTAGCAGCGAAACTGTCGACAACGCGATGGCCGCGAGCGCACGACAGGGGTGCCCAGAGGTGTGGCGAGTGACATTTGAATGAATGAGTAACGAATGGGTCATGTGTTCTCTCCTGTGCAAGCTCAGACTCGCGGGCGAAGAGAAGGTGACACCTTTTTGCTTACATCTTACCGCGCACATTGAGTGGCCATTCAGCCCAATGCTTTCATCGATGAATATGATGTGTAACGAATATATGTAAATAAGTGGACCACGTGCGCCACGACTCGATCGCACCGTTCGCCACCGAACCGGTAACTGTCCCCGAGGTCTTGCCTGTCAGCCTTCCCCAGCGCCATCCGCAAAAGGAGCCTCCCACGACGCAACCGCGTTTTTACCACGTCCTCAGCGACACCGAGCACGGTGGCTGTTTCCGCAGTGCTCATCCCTTGCACGCAGCGCAGGATGAGCACTGTTCGGTAGAGAACCGGCAATCGATCCATGGCACGCTCAACGACAAGACCCCATTGCCTTGCAGCAACAGCACTTTCTGGGTCCGCGGCTCCCGGCCTCTTGGCCTCGACGCTCAGCTGTTCGCTCTCGTCATCGGTGTTCAGGGGTACGAATCGACTTTGCTGCTTGAGTCTGGTCAGCGCCTTGTTAAGCGCGATCCGGCAGACCCACGTCGACCACAGGGCCGCACCCTCGAATTGGTCCAGATGAACGAATGCCGCCAAATATGCACCTTGCATGACGTCTTCGATCTCAGTGCGGTTCCGGAGGACTGAACGAACCACCCGGTAGACCCGCTCGTTGTGCCTCTTCATCAGTTGCGCGAAGGCTGAGACGTCGTGAGCTCGCGCTCGTGCCACAAGCGCCTCGTCGCCGTCGACGCAATCCGGATTAACCGCCGCTTGACGTAGCATGTGTCGCTTGTCGGGTGCAAAGAGCGTGCCGTCAGCGTGGGCTAGTAACTCTCTGGAAAGCCGATCACCTACTCCATGCGCGGCCGCAGAAACGCCTCAGTCAAACATTGATGTCTCACGTTTGTGGGCCCGGGGGTGTGCAGGGCACGCGATCCTCAAACAAGAAGTAGCTGGCTTTGACGAACAGCTTCCTCAAAAGAAACGTCTTGCCCGAACATGCGCACAACGCCTGCAAAGCTCTTCGACGCGAATACCAGTGTACGTGCCAACTTCCGATCAATGGGTCGCTTTTGAGTTATTTAACATATTGTGTTGGATTTATTAGCTGTACGGAAGCCTGCCGTCGTCATGCTCGCTGCTGAGGCTTCCATCAGCTTTTTCATGCGGAAGACTGCTTGAGCGGCCAGTCGCCGAGCACATTGGCGGTCAGCGTAGTTTGTTGCTGCCGAGGTGGCCGCCCAGCTAGGACTGCCAAGATCCGGGTGCGCAGACTTACGAGGATGCACTCACCCCGTGGTTAACTGCGGCTTCCACGCCTTCGGGTTCTCACGACGCCCTTGCGGTCATACCAACTCGCTACTCGTCGATGCTGTAGCTCCAGGAGGTGTCGCAAGCGATGATGGTAATCGCGGGAGAGAGGCTGTAAACGCAGCATCACAGGATACCCAGTTTCATCCGATGCCCGCACTCGGCGAACGCGGACAAACCAGCGCCTTCACGGTGGCTCCAAACCGGACCTCGACCCCGTCGGTCCACGTGATAGATTGATGCATGGCTAAAGTCTCCGACAACTTAGGCATCGCGAACCCCAGGCGGTGGCTCACCGCTGCAACGCTTTCTGTCCTTAGCGCTGCCGGTCCGAGTTGCGGTGGTAAAGCCCTCCTGGGCGGGGCTGACGATACCGCGGGTGTTACGGGAGGAGTTCCAAGCTCCGGATCGGGTGGAGCCTCCTCCGCCAGTGGGGGAAAAACGAGCAACACCAAACCGCCGTTCCCGGGAACGGGCGGCATGACGGCGACCACCGAGCCCGCGATGATGCCGTCCGTCGGTCCAACCGTTGCACCGCCACCCGTGATGCCTAGCTGCCCCACCTCCCCGAAGGAGCTGGCTTATTTTCTCTCAGCTTCCATTTGGGGCAATGTCGCGTACGCCTCTGAGCTTGCGCCCATGCTCGACGTCCAGCCCACTGCTGACGTCATCAAGTTCATGCAAACGGAGCCACGGAGCCACGCGGGCCTTGAGAAATTCGCACTCGATTGGTTTGGGCTACCGAGCGTGAGCATCGCCTTTACCGGAGCTGGCGGAAGTGCCGGGGCGGCGAACTCCCCACAGTACACGCCCGAGCAACTGATGGCCGAGGAGGGTCGTTTGTTTGTTGGGGTGATCTTGCAGGATAATCAAGGCACCTTGGAGCGGATTTTTACCTCTACCCAATCGGTGCTCAATCAACAGCTAGCGGCGTACTACGCCGTTCCGTCCCCAGCTTCCCCGCCGGGAAGCGACCTCTGGAACACCGTGGATCTGGGCAATCAAGAGCGCTTTGGCATCTTCACCCGTGGCTTCTGGTTGGCTCGGAATGTGAATTCGGCACGACGCGGTAAAGCCCTCTTACAAGATGCGCTTTGTTCGCAAGTTCCGCCCCCGCCACCAGGTGCTCCACCGCACGGCATGGTTCCACCACCACAGCTTTCAGGAGCAGAGATTCAGGAGCAACTTAACAACCCGGCCTGCCAAGCTTGCCACTCGTTGATCGAGCCTCCAGGTAGAGGTTTCGAGCACTTCAACGGAATTGGCCAATATCGGACGGTCCTCGCGGGCCAACCCATCGATTCTTCGGGGTACGTGATGGCCAAGAGTGCCTTCAAGTTTGAGAACGTCAGGGCACTCATGAGCCAGCTATCCAGCTCATCGGTATCCGATTCACGGAGCCGTGTAGCAAGTTAGCGGCGGCGGGCCCAAGGTGTGCCCATGGCAACAGCATCAGAATGGGCAGAGCACGTGGCCGCATGGCGGGCGAGCGGGAAGAG
>JBBRRP010000048.1:0-43152 GCA_038246305.1 Polyangiales bacterium
AAGCCCGGCTTACCATAGAGCCAGTCTGGCCAATACCTTAAACAATCAAGCAGAAAAACAAACAATAAGTAAGCCTGAAAACAGCGCTCCAGAAAGGAGGTGTTCCAGCCACACCTTCCGGTACGGCTACCTTGTTACGACTTAGCCCTAGTCATCGATTTTACCCTAAACAGCGCCTCACAGCAACTGGCTTCAGGTCCTCCCGACTTCCATGGCTTGACGGGCGGTGTGTACAAGGTCCGGGAACGTATTCACCGCGCCATTGCTGAGGCGCGATTACTAGCGATTCCACCTTCATGCGGTCGAGTTGCAGACCGCAATCCGAACTGAGACGCACTTTCCGAGATTGGCATCACGTTGCCGTGTAGCTACCCCCTGTATGCGCCATTGTAGCACGTGTGTAGCCCTGGGCGTAAGGGCCATGATGACTTGACGTCGTCCCCTCCTTCCTCTCTACTTGCGTAGGCAGTCTTGTTAGAGTTCCCAGCTTAACCTGATGGCAACTAACAACAGGGGTTGCGCTCGTTGCGGGACTTAACCCAACATCTCACGACACGAGCTGACGACAGCCATGCAGCACCTAACCACAGGTTCCCCGAAGGGCACATCGACCTTTCGACCGACTTCCTGTACTTTCTAGCCCAGGTAAGGTTCTTCGCGTTGCGTCGAATTAAACAACATGCTCCACCGCTTGTGCGGGCCCCCGTCAATTCCTTTGAGTTTTAGTCTTGCGACCGTACTCCCCAGGCGGAGTGCTTAACGCGTTAGCTTCGGCACCACGAGGGTCAAAGCCCGTGACACCTAGCACTCATCGTTTACGGCGTGGACTACCAGGGTATCTAATCCTGTTTGCTCCCCACGCTTTCGCGTCTCAGTGTCAGTCACTGTCCAGAAGACCGCCTTCGCCACCGGTGTTCCACTTGATATCTACGAATTTCACCTCTACACCAAGTATTCCGTCTTCCTCTCCAGGACTCTAGCTTTGCAGTTTCGAATGCACTTCCACGGTTGAGCCGCGGGATTTCACATCCGACTTGCAAGGCCACCTACACGCGCTTTACGCCCAGTAATTCCGAACAACGTTTGCACCCTCTGTATTACCGCGGCTGCTGGCACAGAGTTAGCCGGTGCTTGCTAAGGAGATACCGTCATCATGCAAGATATTAGCTTGCACTTATTCTTCTCTCCCCACAGAGCTTTACAACCCGAAGGCCTTCATCGCTCACGCGGCGTCGCTGCGTCAGGCTTTCGCCCATTGCGCAAGATTCCCCACTGCTGCCTCCCGTAGGAGTCTGGACCGTGTCTCAGTTCCAGTGTGGCTGTTCATCCTCTCAGACCAGCTACCCGTCTTAGCCTTGGTGGTCTTTTACACCGCCAACAAGCTGATGGGCCGCAGGCCCATCCTCAAGCGTGAGCGTTCATGAAGAGGCCCACTTTGACCGCAGCTCCGAAGAGCCGTGGCCTTATGCTGTATTAGCTCTCCTTTCGGAGGGTTATCCACCACTCGAGGGTAGGTTACCTACGTGTTACTCACCCGTGCGCCGCTTTACCGGGGCCGAAGCCCTTTCTCGCACGACTTGCATGTGTTAGGCGCGCCGCTAACGTTCGTTCTGAGCCAGGATCAAACTCTCCAGTTTGAATCCGGGCGATCTTGAAACAGGCTAACTGCTTCAGATGCCATTTATTGTTCGCTATATTCGCGTGTGCTGTGATGGCTCACAACACCGCGATAACCTACGCGATTATTGCGTTTTAATAGGACTCAGTTTTCAAGGAACGAGGGGAAGAATTCCCGAAGGGGGCCGGAAGCTTAGTTTCAGTGGATGCTAGAGTCAACTCGGAAAGTTTTGATTTCCTTGTTGTTTTTCCAGCGTTCGCCCTGATTTGTTCGCTGCGGCTCCAGTTCAGGGATTCCCTTGCTGCGAGCACCCCGGCGTTGCCGAGGGGCGGCGTATATGGCTTGGGCCGCCGAACAAGGCAAGTCCTTTTGATCGAAAAATATGCGGGCGGCTGATAGCTCGGGAATTTGGCTGATTTCTCGCTGCTTTGAGCGCGTTCTGGCCCCCTTCGCCCCTTCGTCGGCCGTGCCCTAGCCACGTGTTAAGGGTGGTCTCTATGGTCAACTCCAGTGCGCAGCCGCCGGCATGAACAGGTAATCCACAGGGTGATGGCCCCCCTGCTGATTTTTAGCGGTCGCAATACCAACGACCGAGCGGTTCGCGAACGAGGGTCAATTCTTCTCCGGAGTCCAGCTGAGCCCGGTACCCAACTTCACCGCGCGCCAGGAACGCGGCTGCGAAGCGACCTAGGATGTTAATCGGTTGCCAAGTGCCTTCGTGCCACACGGCTGACGGCCTTCGACTGTCGGTGTTGGCGACCTGAACTTCGACGCGTTTCCAGCGTTCGGGGCCCTGCGGGGGACGGTCAGAATTCGTCCGGTTCGCCCAACCGGCCTCGGCGACAATGTCTCGAATTGCGGTTGAGGTGGCGCGCTGCGAGATTTCAAAGCCATGTCGTCTGAGGAGGCACACCAGGCAGTATCCCTCCTCTATCATGAAGACAGCGAAGCTGCGGCGCTTTGCGCGGACAACGAGCTCTGTTGCGGGGGGCCATTTCGGTGCACCAACCGCCCTGACTTGCTTCATCACTAGCTGCCATTCGGCCGCAGCTACGAGCACGTCGAAGGGTTCGCCATCGTGCGACAGATCGACCGTCTCGCCCTCGCGATCGACGAGAACGGCGGCAACGATGCCGCCAGCCGCGCGAAATGTCGCAAGGATCTCGCCAAAGGGCGACATCTGGTGGCGAGGAACTTGGCGATTGCGCGGGCTTCTGTCGCTGACCATCGCTCCTTAGGGCTCCATCGTTATCTTCCCAAGCAGCTCGTGAGCAGAGCGCTCCAATTGGACCGCATGCTCGGCATTCGGCGGCTCCGTTAGCTTGCTGAGCCGTTCTGCGGTTCGCTGGGCAGTGAGAGCTTGGCCGAGGATGGCTTGCGCCTCCGCGGGCGGAAGCTGAAACGCTGGGAGTTTTTCGTCGAGTCGGATCACGTGAAAGCCGTAACTTGAACGAATAACCTCACTTTGTTGGCCTACGCTGCTCAACGCGTTGGCAGCCCGCGCAAACGCGAGCTCGAAACGCTGACTTGGGTCGCCGGGGTGGTTATCCGCATCAAGATTAACGACATGCCCATCGGCTGTCACGGGAGGCAATGATTCGACCCGGGTCGAAAACTTACCCACCGGAACGGCCTGAGCCTTAGCGATAAAATCCGCAGAGCTCGTAGCTCCGACGGTCGCTTGGCGAATAGCCTCAGCCACGGCCTTCGCCTCAGCTTCGCGCTTGTTCGCAGCATCCACCAGCACCACGGCGTGTGTGACTCGCACACTCGGCGGACGATCCACCTGAAGCCACAACCTCTCCATTAGAAATGCGCGGTCCGTCGCCGAAAACGGGCCATTTGGTTGCTCTTCCAGCTTGACACGCTCGAGCAGCGCCCGCGCCAGCCCCGCTCGCTCGATCTGTTGCACCACGCCGCTTGGCAGGACGCGCTCCGCTTCCAATCCAAACAGCAAATCGGAGGCGATGCCTTGAAGCGCCTGGTCGAGCGACGCGTGACCTGCTGCGGCCGCTCGCTTAAGGAGCGAACCGGTAACTGCATCTGACCCCACGGTTGCAATCTGACCTGCAGGCAGTGTCCCTTTGGTCAGCTTCGGGGTCGGCGCTGTCCCGCAGGCCGCCACGGTGGGGGCAAGCAGGCTGAATCCAAAAAAGAGGGCCAGCACCCGCGAGTTCAACGCACTCCTCCAGCCGGACGCAACAGATCGGTGGCTGAACGGAGCGCAAGCGCTCCGATGATCAGCAGGTAGAGCGCCTGAACGTCCTTGGCTGCGCCGAGCGAATAGATCCCGCCGGCGAACGCGAGCAGCGCGACCAGGAGCAAAGTGACGCTGAGGACGTCAATCAGTCGACCCGTCATGCCACGCGCTCCATAGCTTTCCGATGGTAGCTCATCGTAACAGGATCCAAACTGAACCCACGGCGAAGGCCAGGATAAGTGCCGAGAGGGCACGCGCCGCGGCGTTGAGACGACGTCTGGCTGAGGGCAGACCTTTCTTTTCGCCTAATGAGGTGCTCACACGAGCCGAAGCGCTCATCAGCCACACCACCGCGGCGGCTGCGACCGCGTGCGCGAGGAGCGCTTGGGCAGGCCGTTCGACGCACCAGGCTAGAGCCAGAATTCCGAGCGATCCGAGCAAACTCAACGCAAACACCAGCGAAGTGAACGGGCTGAGCTCGGCGCGGGGAACCAACGGAGGACCTGGGATAGCGCGTGGATCTTGTTCGGGTACGTTCCCACGCTGCCTCAGATAACCCCAACCAAAAGCAAAGAGTAGCCAGCCGAGTGCACCCACGGCAGGCCGCACGGGTGAGGCTCCCAGCAGTTGTAAGCCGCTCCCCACGGAAACCCACGTCGCTAGCGCGAAACCAATAAAGGCGTAAACGCCGAAGGCTCGCCCAAGCAGTGGCCTGGAACGCAGAAACCAAGCGCCTGCAACCAGCGCACACGCCGAAAGCACCGCAAAAGCATGCGCAAGCAAGGAGCTCGTGGCGAAGGCGGGATACGCGACGGTGCTGAACCAAGCGTAGACGCCAGGCAACAACATGTTGGCCCGTAGGCTCCGAAGCTCAGTCCTCGGCGCGCTCGACATTCAAAACTCGGTGTTCAAGCGAAATTCTCAACGAATTTTAGGAACGTGAGCACCGGATGTCCGGTGCCGCCCTTGGGATGCAGCCCGCGCGCGCGTTCTGAATAGGAAGGCCCGGCAATGTCACAGTGGATCCACGGGACGCCTCCGACAAATTCTCGAAGAAAGAGCGCCGCACTGATAGCACCGCCGAAGCGGTCGCCGGTGTGCTTGAGATCGGCGACGTCACTCTTCAGCTGTTCACCGAGTTCGTCCAAGAGCGGCATTCTCCACATGCCTTCACCCGCAGCGCGTGCGGCATCGAGCAGCTTGGTGGCCAGCGCATCTCCCGTTGAGAAGAAGCCGGTGCACGTCTTGCCAAGTGCCACGACCATGGCTCCAGTGAGTGTCGCCGCGTCGATCATGGCTGCCGGCTTAAGCTTGGCTGCGTAAGCTAAAACATCCGCCAAGACGAGTCGGCCTTCGGCATCGGTGTTGATAATTTCGACAGTTTTTCCGTTGAGCGAACCAAAGATGTCTCCCGGCCGGTAGGCGTTGCCATCCGGCATATTTTCTGCGGATCCGATGATGCCGTGCACTTCAATCTTCGGCTTGAGCTCACCGAGGGCCGCCATCAGGCCCATGACAGCTGCGGCGCCGGCCATGTCGCTCTTCATCTCGCCCATCCCGGGAGCAGGCTTGATGCAAAGCCCACCCGAATCAAAAGTGAGCCCCTTGCCGACAAATACAAGCTTCTTCTTCGCTCCCGCGGGCTTGTAGGTCATGTGGATCAATTGCGGCTCGTGCACGCTACCTTGCCCAACCGCACTGAACAGCTTCATGCCAAGCGCGTCGATCCCCTTCTTGTTCGTAACTTTGACGGGGATTCGGTAGGGCTGGCAGATCTTGCGACACAACTCAGCCAGGCGCTCCGGATAGAGCTCATTCGGCGGCTCATTCACGGCGTCGCGCGCGTGGCAAACAGCGACGGCAACCCGCCGCCCGAGCTCAAGTTGCTTCTTGTGGTGCTCATTGGGCTTGCCCGCCTGAAAGACGAGGGCTTTGTCTAAGGTCGCTTTTGGCTGGTTGGCACCAGTCATGTACTTCGTGAACCGGTACGCGCCCAGGCCCAACCCTTCGCCGATCGCTCGAAAGTCCGCACCATCAGGGGGAACCAAAGCCAGCGTCTTCGCGTTTTGACCCAGCGCCAGCCGCGCAACATTGGCAGCCGCTACCCGGCACGTCACCTCATTCGTAGAGCCAGGCGCGCCGACGCCGATCAAGACCACACGGCGAGCATTGATTTGTCCAACGCTGGCGACCTCCAACACCTGGCCCGCTTTGCCAGAAAAATCCGCGCTCTTGGCGTAAGCGGCGAGCGACTGGCCTAAGCGTTGATTGACACTCGCGATGGCCGGTTGATGCAACCAGTCCTTCTCGTAGGCGGTGAGCGCGAGAAGATCGCAATCGGTTTCGAGAAAGTTAGCAAGCGGCGAAACCTGGAGGGATAATGGCATGTCGGCACCTTGTCGCGTGGAGCGACGCAAATGAGAGGGCCCTATCGTGCCATCTGGCGGGGCGGCACCACAAGCAACCGGGGGAGCGGCCTCTCGGCAGCGAACATGAACGCGAAGCTCTCGCCTGAAGCGAGCCGGGGCCCTATGCTGTGGTGCATGTCGGCAGGTGGCTTACGGATCGCGAAGTGGGTGTGGGTCGTAGGGTTGGGCTCGGGGGTGACTCCGGCGTTTGGGCAAGACGCTCCACCTGGGACGCCTCCGCCCACTTATCCGCCACCGCAGGCGTATGCACCTCCGCCCACTTATCCGCCTCCCCAACCCAGCGCGCCTCCGGCTGCCTATCCGCCTCCCGCTGCGTATCCTCCTCCTGAAGCCAGCCGACCGCCGGCACCACCGGCAGAAAAATCGGATCGACCAGAGTTTTCCGTGCGCCTCGATCCGTTCAATTGGGTCATCAATGGCAGGCTGGGATTGGAGCTTGAAGTTGAAGCCCTCGATTTCATGACGGTCGAAGCAGTTCCCCAGTTTGTAACGACCGAATCGCCACCGGCGTTCAATTTTCAGGGGCAACCGGACATTCTGTTTCAAAAATCGAACGGACTGGGCCCGCTCGCGGGGAGTTCCATCGGTGCTGGTTTCTGGCTGGACGGAAAGCCCTTCAAGGGCTCCGTGCTGCGCCTCTACTTGACGAACTACAGCATTAAGTATCTGACGCGAGACAAAGTGGGAGAGATTGATAGCGCTGTGCACACCGAGCGCCGATTGATGGGATTCTTGGGCTCACATCGTCGCTTTGGCGCGTTCACGATCGCGGGCGGCATTGGCTTAGGTGTGGAACTCAATAAGCAGCGTCGCTGTTTCGTTGACGCTTCGGTCGCATCCGCAACCACCGACTGCGCAAGTTCCGATCAGCTGATTGCGATTGAGCGAAACGCCGCGAATGTGAAGCCTCAGCCACTGAACGGGCAATTCGATCCCGCTTATATCGATATCCGTTTTTCCCTGGGTTTCGTTTTCTAGCCTGGGCTTGCGTCGGATGCGTCCACATTGAACCGTCCCGCAGACCGAATCGACCCCGGCGAGGCCACCCACCAAGAATGCTGCCTGCCACTTAATAGCAGCCAAAGCTGCCGATTCCTTTAAGCTAGAGAAGGCTTGGCGATCGGACGCACGCGGGGTGTTTCGGATCGGGCTGCTTCAAACATGACGTTGGCCATTCACTGCACCGCTTGCAACAAGGCGTTCAATATCCCTCCGGATATCTACGAACGGCGCGTCGCTGGCAAGATCGTCACCCTGAAGTGCAAGAGCTGCGGCAATCCGATCCGCATCGACGCGCGCGACGAAGCAACGAAGACGGCAGAGGTTAGACTCGACTCGCCGCCGCAACCTAAACTCGACTCGCCGCCGCAACCTAAACTCGACACGCCACCGCCTAAACTCGACACGCCACCGCCTAAACTCGACACGCCGCCGCCGCCTAAACTCGATACGCCACCCCCGCTTAAACTCGATACGCCGGCGGTCAAGAAGGCTGCGTTCAATTCGGGTGCGCGGACTCGCCAGCCCTTCGACGCCAAATCCTCCAAGACCACCAACCCCGCAATTCCGGCGGTATCACTCAAAGCGGCGGAGAAGACATCCGTACAGATTAGGCGTGAGCCTGTGGTTAAGGCACCTGCACCTGCACCTGCACCTGCACCTGCACCTGCACCTGCAAAAGGTCCGCTGCTCTCGGCAAAAGCACAACCCACTCAGCTTCCCAAGCCGAAGGCTACCTTTGAACGCCCCACGGGCCCCCTGACTCAATCCAGCTTCCGACGCCCGACTCCCGCTGCGTCGCCATCAGCAATCCGCGCAAGCAGGCCACCGCCCGATTCCGATCCCGAGCCGCCCGTCAAGAAACCTGCTTCTCCTCCCCCAGCACACAACCGTCCACTCTCCCGGGCCCATCCCGTCGCCGCGCCCGCTGAAACGAAGCCCGCCGCTCCCCCGAGTTCGGGTCCGGCACTTGAGTCACTGTGGGCTGCAGATCTCGCAGGTTCAGATGCCGAACTCACCAACGCCGCGCTCATTCTTGCCATCCAAGAGGGCCGAGCCAATGCAGAGACCTTGGTGTGGCGTATTGGTATGCCCACTTGGCAGCCGATCGCAAATATTCCCGAATTGAAAGCGCACATTCCCGCAGCCAAGCCCGTCAAGCCCGCGTTTCCTTGGCAAGAAGAGCCGGCGGCCGTTCCGTTTGACGACAGTGACGATTTCGACGATGAACCGACGGTCGCGTTTCGAAATCCGCTGATGGAGCTCGACGTTAAATCGCGCCCCAAGGTGCAGCTGCCTCAGCCTACTCCGCGAGCCGTGAGTGAAGATTCAATCACTCGCACCCAAACGGACATTTTAGGCATTCTCCTCCCCAATGAACCCGTACCTGGAGCTGAGGACGCATTGAAGGCGCTCGGAGCGCTCAGAACCTTGAATGCTGAGCACCGTCCGCGCACGGCGAGCCAACCACCTGCCACCCTGCAAGTTGGGTTCGCAACGACGGACACCCTGGAGACGCCAGATTTCCGAGGATCGAGCAAGAAGGTTTTATTGTTGGGCGCGCTCGCTGTACTGGTGATCGCGGCTATCATCCTCGGGATTGCGCTCTTTTCGGGTGAAAAACCAGTAGAAACGGGTCCATCCGTTCAGGCCGTGCCCGTCATCACCAAGCCCACCGAACCCACTGCTCCACCCAGCGCCGAGATCAAGCCGGAGCCGAGCAGCACGGCGCCCAAGCAGGGGAGCGCACCCAGCACCCCAGACAACGCTCCGCCGAAGAGCGCGGAAGATACCGGCTTCCTGAACATGTTCTCGAAGGCCGCCGCCAAGGCTGATCTTGGAGCCCGCGCCCCTAAGCGTTTCGATGCGAACGACGCGCTGAATGCCGCGAAGACCCGCATTCCCTTTGCAAAACACTGCGCTCTAGCCAAGCACGTCACCGGCCGCGCACAAATCGCGGTGAGCTTCGCACCCTCGGGTCAAGCGACCGATGTCCAAGTTAGCGGTGACGGGCTTACTGAAATCAGCCGCTGCGTGAAGGACGCCATGCTGGCCGCCCGCATGGCTCCGTTCACAGGCACCACTTCAACGGCAAATCTAACTCTTTCTTTCTAGGCGCCAAAGTTCGCAACCGATGGACACTACGAAGTGTGAGCGGCTGTGATCGAAAGTGGTTGCGACGGCTGGCGCACAAGGTGTAGCAATCAGGTTAATATTTCGCGTGAGCGCACGTATGTGAACTGCGACGAGCGTGGGCTCGTCAACCCGAGGTAATTCTATGGCTGATGCGACAGACGCCGCGAAAATTTCAGATCAAACCCGCTCAACGTTTGAGTCCAAACTCCCCGAGGGGCGCCAGAGGTTTCTGGCACACGTAATCGAGCACGCGCTCCAGATTGGAAGACGCTCCGCCGAAGATTTTGTGCGGCATTTCCCACCCGCTGCGATCATGGAGGGGCTCGCGAACCAGCCAGAGTTGCGAGGGCAGATCCTCGAACACACGACGGGATTGAAGCAGAGGATCGCTCTGAAGAAATCCTGGCAATCGGCGGCGGAAGATCTCTTGATCGCACTCTCCGAAGGCGAAGCCGATGCTTCAGCTGTCATCTCGGTGTTCGCGCCGGACGATCGAGTTCGGTTCCTGAATGATAAGAAGCTCTGGGCCTTCCTAACCGAGGGCGATTTCTGGAACGCCACGCTGAGCAAGAAGGAAGAATACGCGATCGCCAAACGCCATCTCGCCTTCATGCTGGAGCGAGCACTCACGGACCAGCTGTTAACTCATCGAGACATTGTCGAAGGTGTTACCGTAGCTGAACTCGCCATTCGGTTGCCGAAAGCCGAGCTCGGAAAGATTATCCAACAGGCCTTGAGTTCGGGGCACGCGGGTCGTCCGTTTGGCGATGGCGATCTCTTGGTGGCCATGCCGCCCGAGACGTTGGTTGAGTACATCCCGTTGGCGCACCTTTTCGAAACTATCGTCACACCGAAAATTGCCGCCAATCACGGCTATTTGGAGCCGGCGGCTGTTCCAGCTTTGGAGACCACGCCGGCCGCGCCGGAGGCAGCTTCAATCGGGGCTAACGAGCCCGCCGAGCCGGAGGTTCCTGAAGTGAATAGCCCGGCTCCGATCGCAGCGAGCGCACTGAGCTCCCAGCCGGATCCACAAGAATGGGTCGAGCCAGGTCCCAAAGGCAACGAGTGGATGGATCTCGACGAGAATGAGGACGGCGGGGCGATCGTGGACGACGAAATCACGGATGAGGACTTCGCGACGGCGTAAGGATCCCCATGACCACCCCCAAGGTTCTCCGCATAGTCAGGCCGTACCAGACGCAGGTGGAGTTTATTGCGGCGGAGAGCTGGGCGATTCAGAAGGACGGAATCATTGCGGTCGGGGAACCCGAATTGCCCATCGGAACACTCGTGCGCTGCGAAATCGGGCTCGCTTCGGGCCTGCAGTTAATCCGAGTTGAAGGCGAGGTCGAAGGCTACGCTCCTGCGAAAGGCGCCCGCCCCGGGGGCCCCAAGCTTCGCGTCCGCCGCGTCACGCCGAGCAGCAAGGATTTCATCCTGACGGTGCTCCGGGCCCGGCGCGCCAGCCTACGTCCGATCTCGGGCGGTTCGGAAGGAGAGAGCAAGCCGGTGGAGGTCGTTGTGGCAGCAGAAGCTGCCGTTTTAGCGCCCCCGCCGCCAAAGAGTGAAGCCCGCAAAGCCTTGAGCAATCGGCCTGTGAGCGAACTAGTGCGCCCGCCCAACCGGGATCAATTGTTGGAGCAATTGCGCGAGCGCGCCCGAAGCCGGCCCATACCGATTAACTCCAGGCCAGATCTCCCCAAGCCCTAAGTGCCAGCGTCCTCCTGCCAAGGCACCGCCTGGCTCTGATCGCGATACGCGCGGGCAATATCGTCCCAAAAAGTGGGGTACGTTTTTGAAACACAAGCGGGATCGGCGATGGTGATCCCCGAGCGAACGAGCCCCAGTATGGCAAAGCTCATCGCGATCCGATGATCGTCGTAACAGTGGATGGTTGCGGGGCGAATCGGCTGGGGTTCGATCGTGAGCCAATCGGCGCCGTATTCCACTTTCTGACCAAGCCGTTGAAGCTCCGTCACCGTGGCCAGCAAGCGATCGGTCTCCTTAATTCTGATATTGGCGACGTTAACGATGGTGGTTGGGCCGGAAAGCGTTGGCGCTATGGCAGCGAGAGTCATCACCGTATCGGAGATGTCGTGCATGTCCACGTGCAAGCCACGTAGGTTGCCCTTCGAGCTGACTGAGGTCGAGCCAACGCACCGTTCGACGTTGGCACCAGTGGCCTCGAGCACCTTGAGGAACGCATAGTCGCCCTGCAATGCCTCTTCACCCAAGCCCGGCACCGTGATTTTTCCGCCGCTCGCGGCCGCCAGCGCGAATGGATAACTTGCAGATGAGGCATCGGGCTCAATGGTGTAGCGTTGACCGCGGTAGCTCGCAGGGTGAACCACATAGCCCGTTGCCGTCTCATCGATCTGGCCGCCGAAGGTTTTCACCATCGCCCGTGTCACGTCCACATACGGTCGACTCACCAAGCTTCCGAGCACCTCCACTTCCACCGAGTCGGTGCTGGCCGCCAATGCCATCAACAACGCCGAGAAATATTGGCTGGAGCGATCCCCACGCATACCGACGCGCTTCCCCTCGAAGGCTCCGCCACTCACGGTGAGCGGCGGGCACCCTGTTGGGCAATCGACCACCACACCCAACTGATGCAAGCCTTCTACCAAATCCAAGATTGGGCGCCGTGCCATGTTCTCATCGCCGACCAGTGTCGTTTTGCCAGGCACCAGTGCAGCAAGTGCCGTCAAGAATCGCACCGTGGTGCCGCTGTTCCCCACGAAGAGGTCCGAGGCGGAGGCGCGCAGGCGTTCAAACCCACCGCGGACCGTGAGCCCGGTTGGACCCGTCGCGCTGAATTCAACGCCCAAAGCGGACAGACAGCGTTGCATGTGCTCCGTGTCATC
Source organism: Polyangiales bacterium (assembly GCA_038246305.1). Lineage (GTDB taxonomy): Bacteria > Myxococcota_A > Polyangia > Polyangiales > Polyangiaceae > JBBRRP01. The sequence continues at coordinate 12,250 of JBBRRP010000048.1, forward strand.
GCTCGTGAGCACACCTTCGAGTTCAGTCTGACCACTGGACAATGCGGCTAAGATCAGCGCCCGGTTCGTGATGCTCTTAGAGCCCGGTACTTGCCACGAAAGCTCAGGCGGGCGGGCGAGAGGTTCGAGTGTGAGGGGACCGTTCGGAATCATAGGCGCCCGGAGCTTGGCACAGGTGGAGGCCGACTCCCCAGACCACAAAGCTCGCCGGACTGGGCAAAAGTTGCCGTTGCGTCACTTTGCCCGTAGAACTCGCGCTCTTCGCCGCCCGCCCAACCGAGGGATTTGCCTGTGACCAGCCTGCTCGATCACCCGTACGCCAAATTTCTCCCAAGCGTTCTCAAGCCCAACCGCTACACCGGGCAAGAGCACGGCACCCGACTGAAAGACTGGCACGCTGTACGCTCGCGCATCTGTCTGGCTTTCCCGGATGTGTACGACATCGGCATGAGCCACCTCGGCTACCGCATCCTGTATCGGATCCTCAACGATGCTCCTCGAACGTTAGCTGAGCGTTGCTATACACCCTGGCCAGACATGGGCAAGGCGTTGCTGGATCACGGAAAGCTCCTCGTTTCGCTTGAATCCGCTCGCCCGCTTTCTGACTTCGACGTCGTCGGCTTCTCGCTTCAATTTGAACTCACTTACACCAACATCTTGTACATGCTCGATATCGGCGGCGTCCCGCTCAGGAGCGTGAACCGCGGTGAGCAGGATCCACTCGTGATCGCGGGCGGCCCGGTGGCAACCCATGCGGACCCGATGGCGCCCTTCTTTGACGCAATACTGATCGGAGATGGCGAAGAAGCTCTCACAGAGATTGCGATGCTGTGGGCGGATCTCAAAGAACAGGGCGTACCGCGCGAAGAACGCCTGGAACGCTTGGCGACGATAGCCGGCGTTTACGTACCGTCGCTCTACGAGACGGTGCTCGACGCGGACACGGGCTTTGAGGTCGTGAAGGGCGTAAAACCTGGAAAATCAGCGCCATTTCCCGTAGTGCGGCGCTTGCTCGCCGACCTCAATCGCTTCCCCTTCCCCGATGACGGTCCGGTGGGTGGGCCCGAAGCCATTTTCGACCGCATGAGCATCGAGGTGGCGCGTGGCTGTACTGAGGGCTGCCGCTTCTGCCAAGCGGGCATGATCTACCGCCCGGTGCGCGAGCGTGATCCTCAGACTGTTATAGATACGGTGCTCTCCGCGTTGGAGAAGAGCGGCCAAGATGAGGTGAGCCTCACGTCGCTCTCCACCGCCGACGTGAGCTGTATCTCGCCATTGATCAAGGCGCTCGTGGAGAAAACGGCACCCGAGCGCGTGAGCTTGAGTGTGGCATCGCTCCGCGCCTATGGCTTGAGCGAAGATCTCTTGGATGACATGCGCAAAGTGCGGGCCTCTGGGCTCACTTTTGCTCCGGAAGCAGGCACACAGCGCATGCGCGATGTGATCAACAAGAATGTCACCGAAGAGCAACTGATGGAAACGGCTCATCGCATTTTTTCGCGCGGTTTCAGCCGCATGAAGCTGTATTTCATTATCGGCCTGCCCACCGAAACCGACGAAGATGTGCTCGGCATCGTGCAGGTCGGAAGAAATGCACTGCAGGTGGGCAAGCGCGTGGGTACGCGGCCGGAAGTGACAGTCAGCGTTTCGACTCATGTGCCCAAGCCCCACACGCCCTTCCAATGGTGCGCTCAGGATCAGCTCGACGAGATCTGGCGCAAGCAAGCGATCTTAAGGAACGAAGTCCAGAAAACACGCGGGCTGAAGCTCCGAACCCATGATGCCCGCACGACCGTGCTTGAAGGCATCTTTGCACGGGGCGATCGCGCGCTCGGTGACGTGATTGAAGCGGCGTACCTCGGCGGGGCGCGCTTTGATTCGTGGGACGACCACTGCAAGATGGACGTGTGGAAAGCCGCTTTCGAGCGCTTTGGTATTGTTGTGGAGCGTTACCTTGGGACGATTCCTGTGGATGCGCGCCTGCCGTGGGACCATTTTGACATTGGACTTGAAGATGGATTTTTGGCGCGTGAGTACCGAAAGTCCCTGAATAGCAGACTGAGTCCGCCCTGCGGCAAGGTGGCAGGAACCTTCATCCATCACACCAATGTCGCCGAGGCTGCGGCCGATCAGCGGAAGTTAGTCTGCTACGATTGCGGAATTGCCTGCGACATGACGGCCATGCGCACGCGTCGGGTGAACTGGCTCGGCAAGATGGGCGCCCAGGAGCCCAATCAACGCTTGGCGCTTCCGGTCCTCGAAACTAAAGGCAAAGTTCACCCCGAGCACTACCGCCCCGAACGAGCCGGGAGCAGCGAGGTGCAACGCGTCAGGCTGCGTTTTGCAAAGACTGGCGCAATGGCACTCTTGGGGCATCTGGATCTGATCCGTGAGCTGCCGCGCGTGATCCGCAGAGCTGGCGTGCGCACCGCCTACACTAAGGGCTTCAATCCACGCCCCGACATGTCTTTCGCGCCCGCCCTTGGGCTCGGGATCGTGAGCCTCGACGAGTATGTGGATGCCAAGCTTTTGGATCCCCCGCCTCCCGCCGAACTCTTGGCGCGCCTGAATGCGGGTGTGGCAGGCGGACTTCAGTTTCTCGACGCACGTCCCCTCACGCTCACTGAGCGCTCGGTGACAAGAGTGATCGATGAGGCACGCTACGCTTTGGCGTTTGATCCGAAGGATCTGGCTCCGCGCGGGGGCACACCGTGGCTCGTCACCCGCGTGAGCGAGCTTCTGGCGCGAGAGCAGGCGACCGTGGAGAGAACCGTTAAGGGCGGGAAGAAGGTAATAGATGCCAAACAGGGCCTCCTCAGCTTGAAGGTGGGCGGTGCTGACTCCACCGCGCTCTTAGAGCGCGCCCAGGTTAGCGGCAACGCGACCGTTCTCGAAGTTTGCATGCGCGTGGACGCCTCCGGAGCGGTGCGGATGCGTGAGCTGGTCGAAGCATTAACTGGTGAAGCTGATTTTCCGTTCACGGCGCTGCGGACAGCACTGCTTTCACATGGCGGCTCTCCGATGCTGGAGCCCATTGCCGAAGCTTTGCCGATCGCCAAGAGCACGCCTGAGCTGGCGGAGGCCGTGTCGCCCATTCACAACGGATAGTGCGCGTTAGCCCATCAACTGAACGCAACGGTCGATCGCCTCTTTCACACCCAAGGTTGGCGAACACACCATCCACTGGCGCGTGGTGGCGAACAGCTGGGTGACCTCATTCACGAGAGCAGGAGTCGCGCCCCACAGCACCACTTCTAGCTCCGGCGGCAACTCTTCACTCAGCGCTGCCAACGACATCGGCCGCACCGTAGGCCGTCGACAATCAACAAACACCACGACCCGGTGTTCGAGGCTGCCATCCAGCAGCCCCAAAAGACCCTTGAGATTCTGGCACACGAGCAGCTTCGCGCGCCCGCTCACCCACTCTACAATTCCGTTCTCCAAGCCAGCATCGCTTGAGCACAGAACAATCACACGGGGCGCAGCTTTCGGCAGCGCTCCCGGAGCTGTGCTCGTCATTCCCATCGCCCGCGCCATGCCGCGCGGCATGTCAGAGGAATCGGGTGGCGATGTCGGAGGGTGCTCAAAGGCTGGGCCAAAATCGGGAACTAAGGCCCGTGGGATCGCCTGGATTTTTTGCGGCGTTAAGCGAAAGTGAGGAGCGCTCGGGGAATCCGCTTCGCGAGCTCGCCGATAGCCTGGTTGTGCCTGCGACGAAGGCCTGGTGGGTGGGCTGCTGATCCTGCCACGTGAACGCGGAGGGGCCGAGCCCTGACGCGGGGGCAAGCGGCTGGTGATAGCGCGCTCTGCCAAGCGCTCAAGCTCATCGAAAAGTGTTGAGGTGGCTTCATCTCCTAAGGACTCAATCGCTAGCGCGCGAAATGGTCCGAGAAACGCCTTGAATTGATCGGGATCCTCTGGAACTTCCGAAAGGGCACTCTGACTCAATGCCGCCCCAAGCACTCGCTCTCCAACGTCGGGCGACACAACGGCATCGAGCGCTTCCCGGACGGTCTGGGCAATCAGCCCCCTTGAGTGTGTGCGATCCGACATTCGATTCACTATTCCAGCAGGACAGTACCTGCAAAGTTAGCACGCAATGGCGCATTCAGCGCAGTATTCTTCCATCGGACTCAGTCTTTCCGAACCCCGAGACCTACCTGTTCGCCTGCACCGGTACCACTGTGTGCCCATGAAATGGACGGGGGTTTTCTGCAGCTTAGCCGGGACCAACCTTCAATTTCCGTAAGAGCTGGGGTAAAGGCAGGAAGCAGGCGCGAGAGGATACAAGAGGATTTTGTTATTTTACGCACTCCTCATCCCGTTCACAATCTGGCTCCTGTTCGACGCCCTGCGTCGCCGTGCACCTCTCCACTGGTTCCTGATCGTACTGCTTCTGGCGCCGCTCGGCGGTGGCATCGTCTATTTCGTATTCGTCAAGCTTCAAGACTACAACTTTTCATGGCTGCCAAGATTGGATACAGCTTCGCAAACACAGGGGCTAGAGAAGCTGCAGAAAGTCGCGCACGAAGCGCCCAGTTTCGAGAACCGACTCAGGCTGGCTCTCGCCCTTGAGAACGGAGCGGAGCACGCGCAAGCGCTGCTCCTGTTTAAAGACTTGGTACGCGAGGAGCCAAAAGTTCTAGAGGTGAACCTGGGGTTGGCGCGGGCTCTGGTTGGCCAAGGCGATCCGCGTGCGGCATTCCCCTATTTTGAGAAAGTGCTCGAATCGGATCGAGGCTTTGCCAATTACTCCGCTGCCTTGGAATACGCCGACGCACTATTCTCTGCCGACGAGCGCCAGGATGCCGTCGATCTAGTACGCGCGCTGAGCGAACATACTCGCCGCCCGAACCACCGGCTTGCGCTTGGACACTACCTGATTCAATCGGGCGAGCCAGAGCGCGCACGCTCAGAACTCGAACGTTTGTTGTCGGACTTCGAAGCGTTGCCCAAAGCCAAACGTTTGCGGCTAGAGCGCTGGGAGATACGTGCCCGAGAGCTGCTCCGAGAGCTCGACCTTCCGGGCAGAAGCTACACCGAAAATTTGCGATAGCTGATGCGGCGTGGCCGCGCCGCCACTTCACCCAGCCTGCGTTTCCGATCTTCCTCGTACGCGGCATAGTTGCCTTCAAACCATTCAACGTGGCTGTCGCCTTCGAACGCCAGAATATGCGTCGCGATGCGATCCAGAAACCAGCGATCATGGCTGATCACCACGGCGCAGCCTGGAAAGCCCAAGAGTGCCGATTCCAGGGCTTGCAGCGTATCCACATCCAGATCATTGGTGGGCTCATCTAGCAACAACAGGTTGCCACCGCTCTTCAACACCTTGGCTAGGTGGACGCGGTTTCTTTCTCCACCTGAGAGGCTCCCGACCTTCTTCTGTTGATCGCTGCCGCGGAAACCGAACCACCCGCAGTATGCACGGGCCACCACTTCACGCTTGCCGAGCAAAATCTTTTCGTTACCACCAGAGATCTCGTCGTAAACACTGCGTTCCACCCCCAGGGCCTCTCGGCTTTGATCCACGTAAGAAGCCTGAACTGTGGGGCCCACCAAGAGCTCGCCAGCATCGGGCTGCTCTTGCTTAAGAATCATGCGAAATAGAGTCGTTTTTCCGGCACCGTTCGGTCCAATCACGCCCACGATACCGCTCCTTGGTAAGCGAAAATTCAGACCATCGAACAGAAGCTTTTCGCCAAACGCCTTCTTCAGATTTACAGCATCCAGCACCTGATCGCCGAGGCGCGGCCCCGGGGGAATCGTAATCTCGGCGACATCCGACACGCCGTCTGTTGACGCGGCCAAAAGTTCTTCGTAGGCCGAGAGCCTGGCTTTGTTTTTAGCCTGACGCGCACGTGGCGAAGCGCGCACCCACTCCAACTCTCGCTTGAGCTTACGCGTGCGGGAGCTTTCCTGTTTTTCTTCAAGCGTCAGCCGAGCCGATTTTTGCTCCAGCCAACCTGAATAATTGCCTTTGAACGGGTACCCGCGGCCGCGATCCAACTCCAAGATCCACTCCGCCACATCATCCAAGAAGTAGCGATCATGGGTGACAGCCACCACCGTGCCCGGGAATTCTTTCAGAAAATGCTCCAACCAGGCGACGGATTCAGCATCCAGGTGGTTGGTCGGCTCATCGAGCAACAGCAGGTCGGGATTGGAAAGCAGGATCTGACACAACGCCACTCGCCTGCGTTCACCCCCCGAAAGGTGCGTCAACTCAGCCTCCGACGGCGGCAAACGCAGTGCTTCCATCGCCAAATCCACGCGCGAATCCAGGTTCCAAGCATCCGCTGCATCGATGCGATCTTGGAGTGCGCCCTGAGCCTCCAACAGGCGATTCATCTCGGCATCGTCCATGGGTTCGCCTAACTTCATGCTGAGCTCCTCGAACTCCGCCAACAGCGATTTCGTGGCGCTCACGGCGTCATCCACCGCTTCGCGCACCGTCCGGAAATTCCCGAGGTCGGGCTCTTGCGCAAAGTACCCGATTTTGGTTCCCGGATGCGGCTTCGCTTCACCCAAAAATTCCTTATCCACACCCGCCATGATGCGCAGAAGGGAACTTTTTCCCGACCCGTTCGCACCGATCACGCCAATCTTTGCACCCGGAAAAAACGAGAGGTGAATGTTCTCCAGCACACGCTTTTCAGGCGGGTGAATTTTGGTGACATCCTGCATGGTGAAGATAAATTCGGGCATGCACGCGCTCTTACCATCGAACGGTGCACGTTGACTATCTGGGCCGAAAACACGGCTCGCGCACTGGCGGGCGGATCAAGCTTCGGCCCGAAAAATAGATAGTAAGCATGCTTACTATCTCCCACCGAACGAAAGAGCAGCACTGCGCAATCTCGCCCGGAACCTGGGCCAAGTCCGGTGGGCATCCACACCAACTGCTGGCTCACGAAGACCTCAGCCGACATTCGCGCGAGGGCCCACCGGGCTGATCGTTGACGGCGGCTCTTCGCCCTCTGTTTTTGCCCAGTCTACGGCAGCTGCCAACACCAAACGGTTGCGTCCTGATTCCTTGGCCCGATAGAGCGCACTATCGGAGGCTTCGGGCAACTCCACCGCGGAAGCTCCGGACCTCTGATCAGTACCTGCGGCGCCGATGCTCACCGTGCAAGAAATCTCGCTGCCAGCCACGCGGATCGGGCCTGCTGCGACGAGACGACGCAACCTCTCTCCAACGATCGTTGCCAAGCGTGCGTCGCATTCGGGCAAGACGACCAGAAATTCTTCGCCACCCAACCTCCCCAGCTTATCGTACGAACGAATGCCTTGTCCGAGCCTTTTCCCCACTTCAATCAAAACGGCATCACCCGCAGCGTGCCCGTAGGTATCGTTCACTCGCTTAAAGTGATCGATATCCGCGAACAGCACGCTCGTTGAGTGGCGACTCCGCGCCGCCCGGCTTAACTCAATATCTAGCACCTTCAGCAGTGCTCCGCGGTTTGCCATTCCGGTCAACGCATCATGCGTGGCTTCGAAACGCAGCGCCTCGCGTGCGGCCAAGAGCTGCTCTTGCAAATCAATCACTCGGCTTCCGGCGCGCAAGCGAACCTCTAATTCCAGCGGGTCGGCGGGCTTCACCAAGTAATCGTCTGCGCCCGCGTCAAGGCCCTGCACGACGTGCTTCTTGTCGTTACGCCCGGTGAGTAGCACTGTGTAGATGTAGGGCTCCTCGGACCCACGGCGGATCTGCCGCACAACGTCCAAACCATCCACGCGCGGCATCACCCAATCGAGCAGGGCGATGCGGATCTGCTTATCGTCGTTCAGGCGATCCAAGGCTTCTTGCCCGTCCGTGGCAACCACCACCTGGTAGCCCCATTCCCCAAGCCAGCCCAGCACCATGGAACGCCCAATGCGCTCATCATCTGCTAGGAGAATTTTGTGACCCTTCGGCTTGTACATCGGTGGCGCTGAACCACGCCCCACGGCAGCCGGCCGTAGGAATGGCATCCCTCCCTGTTAAGTACGGTTCGCCGCGCCTAAACTTGAGCCTTGGCGGGTCCGTCGCGAGATTTATGCCGTTTTCACGGCCTACGGAGTGCAAAAGAAATGCGCTAGGGTTGGTGGCCGTGTTTCGCACACTTACCGCATTGGTGCTCTTTTGGAGGCTGATCGCGTCCTATGCTTGGGCCTGGTTGCTAGGGAGGCTGCTCGGGGACACGGAACGCCGCATGGCCGCAACCCACGTCTCGGGTGCCGGCCGCCTGACGCGCGGTTTTAGCTCGCTCGGCGGTGTGTTCATCAAAGTCGGGCAAGTGCTGAGTGTGGTTGGCACTTTTTTGCCCAAGATCTACGCACAATCCCTGGAGACGCTGCAGGATCGGGCTCGACCCAGGCCCTTCCGCGACGTGGAAGAACGGCTCGAACGGGTGCTCGGGCCCAAGCCGCTTCGCCACTTCAAGCACGTTGACCGCCGGCCCATTGCGGCAGCATCGCTCGCTCAAGTCCACCGGGCCATCACTCACGACGGGCGTGAACTTGCGATCAAGGTTCTCTATCCGAACATCGAACAGTGGATTGCTTCGGACTTGTGGGTGATGCGCAGCGTGTTACCGGTAGTTCGTTGGCTGTTTCCGATTGAGCATGCCGAACGCGTCCTCGACCAGCTCGAAATGATGCTGAAGAAAGAGACTGATTTTTCGCACGAGCGCTCCAATCTTGAAAGGCTGCGCGTTGTTTTCGCGGACCGACCGGATGTCGTGGTGCCCGAGGTAGAAGCGGCTTTCACCGGCCCTGGCGTGCTCTGCATGAGCTTCGAACATGGCTTCAAGATCACCGATACCGAGGCTTTGGAGCGGCTAGGGATCTCAACGCAAGCGATCGGTGAGCGGATCGTTGAGTGCTATTTCAAGATGCTCTTTGAGCATCGCCTCTTTCACGCAGATCCACACCCTGGGAATTTCTTGGTGCGGAAGAATGAAACGGGATTTTGTTTGGTGATTCTTGATTTTGGTGCGGTGGAGGAGCTCACCGTGCCGCTCGCCCAAGGCATGAAGGAAGTCTTGGAGGGAGCACTTCGGCGTAACGACGAAGAAGTGCTGTCTGGCTTAGCCACGATGGGATTCGTGGCCGAAGGCGGCGATCGAGAACTTTTGCGCCGAGTAGGCAAGGAATACCTGCACATTTTAGCTGGAATGAACATTACGAACGCTTCGCACCTCAATCGCGAACACCTCGATCAACTCGGCGGCTACGAAGCTCTGCGCGGGAAACTTCGAGACGTGATGCGCAACGTCCAGTACCCACCGGGATATTTTTACGTTGAGCGCACGCTCGTGTTGCTGTTTGGGCTGGTGGGAAGGCTCGCTCCCGAAAAAGGCCTCGTGGGGCTGGTGCTTCCGTATGCCACGCGTGTGATGGCCAAGGCCTACGCCTCCAAACGCCGGGCTACTCGAGGCTGAAGCGTGCGCGATGCTCGCTGACGAAGGCGACGTAATACTCAGACTCTTGATACCCTTCGAGCTCACCGGCTTCGACCGCCGCTTCAAGCGCTCGCTTGACCTCGCCGATCTTGCGTGAAGGCGGCAAACCAAAAGCGCGCATCAAGGCATCCCCCACCCCTTTGGGCAGTGGCGGCTCGTACGCATCTTGCTCAACGAGATAATTAATCCGCTCGGAAAGCTGGTGGATCATCGAGATGCCACGGCGCTTTTTTCGGGTCGCTTGGTGGTGATGTCCGCCTGCGAAAGACACAACAAATCATCGAGATAAGGGCCGATTTCCCGGGTGAATCTGCGCACGGCGCTATCCGTCCAGCTGCCGTCGTATTGGCTCGCCCTCAGGTGGTGGAGCACTAAGAAATGAACCTCAGCCCGCAGGCTTTCGTCCGCGGCGAAGAGCTGCTCACGTCGCTCCATGCGTTCAAACATGCGTGCACCCACCTCTGCGTGGCCGAAGAAGTGCACTTCCCCACTGGCTGAAATCGAACGAGTCTTCACTTTGCCGATGTCGTGGAACAGCGCGGCGTAGCGCACCTCCAACTTCTCGGCGCTTTGGGTCACCACTTGCTTGGTGTGTTTCCACACATCTTTGTGGCGCCATTCGCCATCTCCGAAGCCGACCATCGCCTTCACTTCGGGGAGCAACACACCCAGCACGCCGGTGGCCAAGAGCGAATCGAGACCCTCATCGGCGTGCGTTCCCAGGATGACACGATCCAGGAGCCGACGTCGATCCAACGGAGCTAGCGCCGACATGTCTTCCTTGGTCGTGAGCACCACCGGCCGATCGGCGACGCCAGTCTCAGCACAAGCCACCGCCCGTTCGAGCGCTTGGATCGCTCGGTCAGGATTGGCGCTCGGCTCTTGGAACTGCTCAGGCATCATGGCGGCTTTCAGAACGGACACGGGCGCGCTCGAGATCCACGTGAGAACGCTGGCGCGACAAAGACAAAAAGGGGCGCCTCTCTAGCATGGGGCCTGCAACAAAGATGGAGGCTGTTACCCCCAATCTGCGTTTCGGAGCTTGCTCTGCGCTCCGTTCGTCGTCCAGAAAGGGCGCACCGAAAGTGGGCGCCTCCCGAGTGGGCGCGATAGGCTCGTGCCGGATGTCACGACCGAGCGCAGAGCAGGGATCCGCGCTCCCCGATTGGGGGCGACGTCTGGCGAGAATTCTGTGCGTGTTGTTCGCCCTGCTCGGGGCCACTCCCCTGGCGTGCGAGTTCCTCTTGCGATCCGAAGCGATCCAAAAATGGGCGGCCGAAGAGACCACCCGTGCGCTGCGGGAGCAGCTGGGCCTCTCCGCGCGCTACGAGGTACGGGTGAGCCTCTTACCCCTCAGGCTCAAGCTCGAAAACCTGGTGGTGCCTGCCAACGATGGCGGTGCACCGGTGCTGAAGGCTCGCCTGCTCAGTGTCACACCCAAGATTTTTTCGTTACTGAGCGGGCGCTTTGACGCTGGCGACATTGCCATCGACGAGCCGACGGTGCGCGCCGTCGTGCGAAACAACCAACTCGCCAATCTGAGCTACCACCTTCCGTCGAGCAAGAAGTCCAACTCCGCACCACTCAAACGGGCACCCTTTGCTTCGTTGGCACTCTCCGACGGTCGTATTTTTATCGACTTTGGCAGCTGGCAAGTTCGCACTGAAAGCGCAGACATAGATGTGTTTGCGGCTAGCGGCCCTGCGTTAGAGATCGCAGTCCGCACCACGATCAGCCACGTGACCCATCAGCGCCCGCGCCAAACACCCGAGCCCACTTTGGCCCACGAGACCCTCGCCTACGACGACGATGTCGTGTGTCAATTGGATCTCCGCGCTGAAATTCGCCCCGATCACGCGCTGATCCGGCGTTTGGAGCTGCAAGCGCTCACGGATAGTGACGAAGCACCCAACACCGAGCCGCGCTGTGATGCGAAGCACTCCATTGACGCGCCTGGCCGCATCAGCCTCAAGCTTTCCCAGACGGAATACTCACACTTTGGCAACGATCAATTTCGTGTCTTCGGGACGGTCCAGGCGCGCACTCCAGTTAACATTGCCAAACGCTACGTTCAGCTTTCCAGAGCGGGCGGCTGGGTTAGCATTCTCGGCCTGGTGCGTTTTGAGAGCGGTAACCGCTTGCCGGATTTCAAAGGCGTCTTCGAAGGCGGCCAGTTGGATTATGGCCCGGCCCGCGTCGCGGAGCGCATTCATGCCGAAGTCGACCTGCATCAGGGTGTGATCCATATTCCGCGCACGGAGGTAACCTGGGGCAATGGGGAAAGCATTCTCAGCAACGCGCGCATCGCCCCTTTCGAAGAACACGTGCCGCTCAGCGTCGAGCTCTTGGACGGAAGAGGCATGAATTTCCCGGGATTGATGCGGGATATCGGCGTGACCCCGGATACTATCGTAAAGTGGGACCTCACCCGCACGCGCGTGGCCAATATTCGCGCGACGCTCAGCCCCTTCAAGCTGCACGGGGATCTGAGCGCCACGACCCACAACTTCGAGGTCTTCGACCGCGCTTTTCACGATCCGAAACGCGCCCACATGGTCGGCGTCAAAGCTGCCGATATTCGCACCAATCTTTCCGTCGACCTCAAATCGTTCGACCTCCAAAACGTGAACGCACGTTTTGGCAAGAGCGTGCTCAACGCCAAGCTCGTGTCCATCGGTTACACGAGCAACCTCGCCATCCAGATGGCGGACGACACACTCATCTCGCTCGAAGACATCAGCCCCATCACCAGCATTCCAATCGCCGGCAAGGCTCGCGTCCAAGTTTCACTCGCGGGCAATCCCAAAAGAGTGCCGATACTCGGAACGCTTTCGGTTAACTCCTTTGCATTCGGCGGTTTTGAGCTCGGGGACATTGTGGAGTCCGAGGTGCGCTTCCTCCCGCTCAAAGTTGATTTTAGCAAGCTCAAGGGAAAGAAGGGCAACTCCAACTTTTATATTCCGAGCGCACGCTTGAACTTTGACAGCCAAGCCACCCTGTTGGCGGATGCCACGATCCGTACCCAAGCGCTCAATGTGCGCGATTTTTTCGCCATGTTCCACTTCGATCAAGATCCGCGCTTCAACGCAATTTCCGGCACGGGCAGCTTCAATGGCACGCTGCACTATGCGCTTGGTGGGTCCGAAGATCGCTGCGGAGGCGGGCGCTTGGTCGTAGACGGGACAACGGAAATCGCCAAGGCGGACCTCTTTGCGGAACACTACTCGGGCGGTGCTGCCAACTTTCGTTACGAGTGGTTCGATCGAGATGCGAGTTACCTCGGTGCCAACCTGGATATTCCAAGCTTTCTGCTCAAGAAGGGAACGGGCACGCTACTGGGCGATCTGAGAATGCGCCAAGGCGCGAGCTTGGAGGGCAGCCTGGTCGGAACGCAGATCCCTCTCGCCCAGATCGATGCCATGAAATCGCTCGCACAACTCGCCCTCGGGCACGTGAACGGCGTGGGGAAAATCTCCGGCAGTCTCGATGAGCTGAAAGTGGACTCGACCGTCACCGTGAGCCAAGTGACGGTGGGAACCAAAACATTGCCCGCTTCGGCATTTTCGGTGAGGCTCCGCTCCACCCCCTCGCGCGCCAAACAGATCGGCAAAAGTCGCTGCGGAAATCCCATCACTTCATCGTTCTCCGAGAACGAGTGGGCGGAGGATCAGCCAACCGGGTCCTTCAATGTCGCCGGACAACTTTTCGGCGGGCAGATCACTTTCGATGGACTCAAGCTGAGCCGCCAACAAGCTAAAACCATGAGCGGTGCGATCCTTTTGAAGAGCTTGGATCTTGCACCTTGGGCGGAGCTTTCCCCCACACTCGGCAAGAGTGGCGCCGTCGAAGGGAACCTGAGCGCGCGCATTGATCTCGATGACTTTTCGACTGAAAAGCTGATGACGTCCAAAGCCAGCATCGCGCTTGAAGAGCTGAAATTGCGGCAGGGGCCGTTCGCCGTCGAACTGGTTTCGTCAAGCGGGCCGCTTGAGCTCGAACGAGGCAAACTCAAGATTGTGCCTCTCGCGGCGCACGTCAGCAGTGCTTCGGGAGCGAACGGTGTGCTCGATCTGAGCGGCAGCGTGAGCGCACTCGGCAAGAGCCCCGTCGTCGACCTTGCTGTGAGACTGCGCCCCACCGAACTCCGTGCACTCGCAGCTCTTCTGCCCCAGGCCGAGAACGTGAAGGGTACGCTCGTCGGTTCCGTGCGCCTGTTTGGCCCTTGGCAATCGCTCGCTTACCAGGGAAATCTGGAGGTTAAGAATGGCTCGCTCACCCTCGGGCGACTACCAACGCCGATCAGTGATGTGAATCTGGAGCTGACGGTAAAGCCAGATGAAGTCCGGGTGGTGCGCGGCGAGGCCAAACTCGGCGGCGGCAGCCTGGTGCTTTCCGGCGGCAGCGAGATCATTTCAGGATCGTTGAAGCACGGTCGCCTCGACGTCAAAGCGAGTAACGTGAGCCTGCCCTTGCAGCCGGGAATTCACGGCACGTTTGATGCGGACCTTGGTTTTGCTTTCGACGGGGACACCTTTGACGAAGGCAAAGCTTTGCCTAAGATCGTTGGCACACTCGATCTGGAGTCCTTTGAGTATACGCGCCCCGTGAGCATGACAGCCGACATCGAATCCTTGGCCCAACGCACCAGTCGCACAGAGTTTGACGCCTACGACCCAGCGGATGACGTGTTGGAGCTGGACATCCTGGTGCGTGCTAAAGCCCCGATCACGTTGCGCAACAATTTGATCGATGCTCAAGTTCTGGTCGACCCGGGCGGGCTCAATCTCACCGGAACCAACCAACGCTTCGGTATGCGGGGCGGGTTAACGCTCAAGCCGGGCGGTCGGATCCTCCTGCGGCGTAATGAATTCGAGATCCGACAAGGCAGCGTGCGGTTCGACAACCCGACCCGAATTTCACCGCAAGTTGACGTCACTGCCGTTACAGATTATCGCCGATACGCTGAAGAAACAACGCCGACTCAGAAGGAAGCCGGCCCAGATGCTGGTGCCAGCACCAAGGAGGGACGCTGGGCGATCACGCTGCACGCTCATGGTGACGCAGAGCGCCTGAAGATTGATCTTTCAAGCGAGCCGGCGCTGAGCCAAGACGACATCTTCCTCTTGCTCACCGTAGGCCTGACGCGCGCTGAGCTCGACCAGGCGCGCTCCGCGAGTATTGGGGAAGGTGTGGCACTGGAGGCGCTCGGCAGCATCACGGGCGCGGGTCAGGCGGTCGCGAATGCGGTGCCGGTGGTCGATGAATTTCGCTTCGGTTCCGCGTACTCTTCGCGCACCGGGCGCTCGGAGCCCACCGTCACGATCGGCAAACGCCTCGCCGATCGGATCCGAGCCAACGTGACCAGCGGGCTCTCTGAATCGCGTGAAGTGCGCTCCAACGTTGAGTGGAAAGTTACCCCGCAGGTGAGCCTCGAAGGCTCGTACGACAACGTGAACGACATCTCGAGCTCCTCACTCGGGAACTTGGGAGCTGACATCCGCTGGCGTCTCGAGTTCCAGTAGGCGAGGCGATTGCTCAGGCCCAGATGCCCGACTAGGCTGCCCGCAATGAATGTTCGGTTGCTAAAGGAATTGCGCTTCGAAGCTGCCCATCGCTTACCCTTGGTACCCGAAGGCCACAAATGCGCACGCTTGCACGGTCACAGTTTTAAGGTTGAGATCGCTGTCGAAGGCCCTGTGAACCCGAAAACAGGCTGGCTGATCGATTTTGGTGATCTCGACGCAATCTGGGCTCCCATTCACGAGCAGCTCGACCACCACTACTTAAATGAGGTGGATGGCCTTGAAAACCCCACCAGTGAAGTGCTGGCGATCTGGCTGTGGAATCGCTTGAAGCCCGTATTACCCGAACTCACTCGGGTGATTCTCCACGAAACCTGCGACGCCCGCTGCGAGTACGAAGGGCACTGAGCCTCTGCGCGAACGGAACTGCGCCCGAATGGCTCACGCCAGGGGCGCGTGTCGCTTCCGAATGAAGCGAGCGGGGGAGCTAGCCTTACGCCTTCATCGGCGTTAACACTGCGGTTCCGCGACGACGGGCGCTGAATGTCGGCGACGACGGGTTCTCCTTTTTCTCCAGCGGAGATAGTAAGCATGCTTACTATCTCCATCGCCATGAGAATTGGCGCCCGCACACCTCCGAAGGCCCACACCTCCGAAAGCCCACACCTCCGAAGGCCCACACCTCCGAAAGCCCACACCTCCGAAGGCCCACACCTCCGAAAGCCCACACCTCCGAAAGCCCACACCTCCGAAAGCCCACACCTCCGAAGGCCCACACCTCCGAAAGCCCACACCTCCGAAAGCCCACACCTCCGAAAGCCCACACCTCCGAGAGCGCACCCATCAGCTCACGCCGAGTGCTGCCAGTATTTCGTCGGCGGCGCGCAGGCCCTCTGCGGCGCCCCCCTCCATGAAGCCTTGATAATCAAGCGAGGTGTGCTCACCCGCAAAAAAGCAATTGCCCTGCCGGACACGCTCATAGCCGGCGAATTTGGCGTATTGCCCGGGCTTCCAAAACGAATACGACAGCTTCAGATTATCATCTAGGTGCGGGAGCGAACTCGTTGCAAAACCTGAGAAAGCAGCTTTTGCACCCGGGAACACCCCCCGAGCATTCCAGGTACCGGCGGCACCGTAATGCTCGCTTGGGCTGCCATGCGACGCGGCAAACGCCGCACCATCGCTTGACGCAAGACGGAGGAATTCGTTTCGCGCGGCTGCTTTTTTGGGCGGGATTTTTGTTGTTTGCTCATTCACTCATCCTCAAGAAACCTGTGAAGCCCCGCTAGAGTCGCTATTTCTGTGGGATGGTACGGCGGGCGCGGGGTGATCCCACTGCCGGGATCGCCGCCTTTTTCTTGGAGCAGGCGGGCACACGCTGACAGGCAGTTCTTGCCTTGGCACCAGCCCGTCGCGAAGCCGCTGTAGCGCTTGAGCGACTCGATATCTCGATACCCGAGTTCGATGGCGTGCTCGAGATCGTGCAGTGTCACATCTTCACACCGACAGATCATCACCTTCATGTGGCGGCCTTATTGATCACAAAACCAGGTTGGGCCATGGGATTTGCCGGCGTCGTACTCGATTCCGCACACCCCTGGCAATACCAAGCTCTCGGCGAAATTGATCACCAACGGGCTGTCCCACTCACGCGGCCCATCAAAGCGCGCTCGAATCACACCCTCGGTGTCGATGAACCACGTTTCCGGGTAGAGCTTGGTCCCGTACTTTTCACGCACCACTTCGCCTTCAGGATCGATCAAGACTTCGAAGCTCGGATTTTCGCCTAACACGCTCTTGAGCGTTGCCTTGGCATCTTCCAAGCTTTCATCCGTGCTGATGGTGATGAGCGCCAGATCTTTGCGGCCGGAGACCGACTTTGCCAGGCGTGCCAAGGAAGGCATCTCTTCCATGCAGGGCTTGCAGGTCTTGGTCCAAAAATTGAGGATCACGACGCGACCTCGATAACTTGAAAGCTTCACGCGTTGGCCGCCAACAGCCTGGAGTTCAAAATCAGGGGCCGTACGATTGAGCCCTGCGTAGTTGGGCTTGAGGGCGCAGAGGGGTGTGCAGGCGCGACGCGCTTCGCCATCCTGCGCCGCGGCTCCAAACGAGAAAACAGCGGCTACCGCCAACACCAAAAAGCCCACCTGGGCCAGCGCCACGCTCTTCATCACGACGCTTCTAGCATCGTCAAGCCCCGGTACCAATCCAATCCAGACGAACCGAGGACGGCGACTATTCCATTCTGTGAGGCGGACGCCCAAGCAGCTTAGTGGACAAAAGCTCACCCAACTGCTCGCACATCAGCACCTCAACCAGCCGCTCCTTATCGAGCCGTTCTTTTTCATCCCGGTACTGAAATTCAATGCCCATGCCCGCAGGATTCGCCGGCGTTGCGTCATCCTCGGACGTTGTCCAAATCACCTTGCCCAGCAAACGCAGTGGCTCGGCGAGCCCAGGGATCCCCAGCGCAAAGACAAACTCCGTCTCAACGGGGAGCGGCTTCGTGGTCGCTACGAAGGTGCCGCCACGCGAGATATTCTTGGTGTAATCGGCGAAGAAAGTATTGAGTCGACGATACTCCACCTTGAGCTCGATGGGCGCACGCTCTTTGTCGCGGTGTTCGGAGGACGCGTCTTCTGAACCCATGTCAG
Organism: Polyangiales bacterium; assembly: GCA_038246305.1. Taxonomy (GTDB): domain Bacteria; phylum Myxococcota_A; class Polyangia; order Polyangiales; family Polyangiaceae; genus JBBRRP01. The sequence goes on from JBBRRP010000048.1 coordinate 29,875, forward strand.
CTAGATTGAGGGTAATGGCGCCCCGCTGAAGTTACAATCCCGGCAAAAACCCCCAGGTATGTGGGCCAACGGGGCGGGGGTCGTGCTATCAGGCGGCCGTGCGCGACCCCTATGAAGTCCTGGGCGTGAGCCGGGCTGCCAGCGATGCCGAGATCAAAGCCGCCTTTCGCAAGCTGGCAATGCAGCACCATCCCGACAAAAATCCAGACTCACCCGACGCACACGACCGCTTCACGGAGATCAATCAAGCCCACCAAATCCTGAACGATCCACAAAAGCGCGCGGCCTTTGATCGGTATGGGGAGAGTGCCTTTGACCGAAGCCGTGGCCAAGGCTTCGATTTCGCGGGATTGGATTCAATATTTGGAGATCTGCTCGGCGCATTTGGCTTCCGTGGTGGCGACCGCGGAGAGCTTAAGAAGACGCTCCAAATCGGCTTCGAGGAAGCCGCGCGGGGTTGCCAAAAGGAGTTAACCTACGAGCGCATTGATCTGTGTGGGGATTGCAACGGCCGCGGGGGTACAAAAGAGAGCAGTTTTGACAGCTGTTCGGCGTGCGGCGGGCGAGGCAAGGTGCGTCTTCAGCAGGGTGTGCTCCCGCTGGCGCTTGAGCGAACCTGCGGCAGGTGCCGCGGCAGAGGCACGATTCCGAGCCAAGTCTGCATTACCTGCCGTGGGCTCGGACTTTCGAAGCGCTCTAGCAGCATTGAGGTGAACATTCCTGCCGGAATTGAACACCAAGCGAGTCGCCGTGTGAGCCGTGGTGGCAATCGCATTTCCACCACCGAAGAACCGGGTGACCTGGAGCTGTGCATCGAAGTCGGCCAGCACTCCTATTATCGGCGGAGCGGCGACGACGTGATCTGCTCGGTGCCGATCACGTTTGCGCAAGCGGCGCTGGGAGGGCAGCTCGATGTGCCCACGCTGTGGGGTAAGGTGAAGCTTAAAATCCCGGCTTCCACGCAACCCGGCAGTGTGCTGCGCGTGCGCGGGCATGGTCTCGATCGGCGACTCCGCGGCGGGCGGGGCGATCAGTTGGTTGAGGTCCGTCTCGAGGTGCCAACCCGGCTCACCCCCCGGGCCCAACAATTGTTGGAAGAGCTCGGGCGTGAGCTTGGCGAGGATGTGCAGCCGCAACACAAACGATTTATGGATCGTGTGCGCGACTTGCTCGGCTGATCCGTCGCAGACGAACGCCAACGCTCGCCTCGCATCGCGTTGTGAGCTAAGAGGAAAACCTCACGAAAGAGTGAATTCACCATGGAAATTCATCGTATTGGAATGCTGGGCGCGGGGAACATGGCGGGCGCATTGATCCGAGGCCTGTTGGCCTCCAAATCAAGAACGCCCGAACAAATTGCTGCGAGCGATGTTCAGCCGGAGCGTTTGGCGGCACTGAAGAAGCAATATGGGATCCAGACGTTTGCCAGCAACGCTGAGCTCGTGGGTTGGGCTGACATGATCGTCCTTGCCGTTAAGCCACAGGTTATCGATCGCGTGCTGGGCGAAATTAGTTCCACGTTGCCGAAAACTACACTGCTCGTTTCTATCGCCGCAGGTATCCCGATTTCGATGATCGAAGAGCGCGTCGCCGCGGGCCTCCCCGTGGTGCGTGCTATGCCCAATACGGCAGCGATTGCGCTGGCTGGCGCAACCGGCATCGCCCCTGGCACTCATGCCAAAAGTGAGCACATCGAGGCGGCGAAGGCGCTGTTCGACGCCGTGGGGCGCACCGTGGTGCTTGATGAGTCTTTGATCGATGCGGTCACCGGCCTTTCGGGCAGCGGCCCCGCTTATGTGATGCTGATCATTGACGCACTGGCGGACGGTGGCGTGCGCGTGGGGCTGCATCGCGACACAGCGCTCTTGTTGGCCGCGCAGACTGTGTATGGCTCAGCGAAGCTGCAGCTGGAGACAGGCGAGCATCCCGGCAGGCTGAAAGATATGGTCACTAGCCCTGGAGGCACCGCGATTGCCGGCCTGCACACGCTGGAGTCCGGCGGATTGCGCCGAACCCTGATTGACGCCGTTTCCTCGGCCACGGAGCGCGCCAGCCAGCTCGGCGAGCAGCTGCTAGCCAAGCACAAGAAGCCGTAAAAAAAGTGTCCGCGCAAAGGGGCCGGGGGGGGGACAGCCTCGCTCTACGCGGACCCCGCATTGCTAGCAGCGGTCCCGAGAAATTGCAAAGCCTGATCAAGGGTTAACCCTAGCCCTGTTAACTATTTTTTCGGCACCCCCTTTGAAATCCCGGCATTTTGCTGATTTTGGCGCCGGGCCCGGCCAGGCGTTACGCTCAAATCGATGCGGCAAGCCACTGACGCGGCCAAAGTTGACGCCTTCATGACTGCGCTCGGACGCAGGGCCTCGGGCCCAGGGCGCGTCTACTTCACGGGTGGGGCGAGTGCGGTGCTCGTGGGCTGGCGCAACTCGACGGCCGACATTGATCTCAAGTTGGAGCCAGAACCTGCTGGTGCGTTTGAGGCTTTGGCACAGCTCAAGGACGAGCTTGATATCAACATCGAACTTGCGGCGCCGGATCAATTCATTCCGCCGCTGAACGCATGGCAAGAGCGCTCGCAGTTCATTACTGTGCGCGGTGCCGTCGAGTATTTCCATTACGATTTTCTGAGTCAGGCTCTTTCGAAGTTGGAGCGTGGTCACAATCGGGATCTTGAGGATGTCCGACAAATGCTACTTCTGAACCTAACCACAACCAAAGAACTTGAAAACGGGTTTGCGGCGATGGATGCAGCCCTCCTTCGATATCCTGCTGTTGACGCGCGAGCGTTCCGAGCGAAAGTGGAGGCATTCATTGGCGCGCAGCGTTGAGTGGGATGATTTGCCAGGCGCTGAGCTGGTGGGCAAAGGGCTCCGGGATGCGGAGCTTGGCAACATTACTCCGGAGTCACTGCTTCTCGAAATCGGCAAAGTGCGCCTCGAAGCTTGCGGCATCGTCGTTCCGCCGCAGCCATTCTGCCAGGAAGACGCAGAAACGAGGCTCTATCGGCTGCTTGGGACGCTCGAACCGAGCGACACTTATTCAGCCTATCGCTCGCTACTTCGGCGCTTTATCAGCTTCGAAGCTGGCTTGGAAAGACGTTGGTTCGGTCAACCCACGGCGGCAAGCCCCAATTTTTCCGCGGCGACCAACACCTCGGCTTCGGTCACGTCGAGATGAGTGACGGCCCTCAACGTATTTTCGTTGATGGCGTTGATGAGCACGCCCAGTGTGCGGAGCTGGGCCGAGATAGCTGAAGCTCGGCCTCTAGCGACGCCGATATTGACGATGTTCGTTTCAACCTTGTCGACGTCGATCACCACGCCGGGCAATCTGCTCGCATAACCGGCAAACGCCCTTGCAGCTCGGTGATCGTCGGCCAGGCGCTCTCGGTTGTGTTCCAACGCAAAGAGCGCACCGGCCGCCAAAATCCCGCCTTGACGCATGCCGCCGCCCAACATCTTGCGACGTCGCCGTGCTTCACGCAGTAAGTCTCTTGGCCCAGCTAGCGCAGATCCAACGGGCGCACCGAGGCCCTTCGAGAAACACACCGATACCGTGTCAAACGGCTCCGCAAACGCTTGCACCGAAACACCGCTGGCGATGCTCGCGTTCCACAGGCGCGCGCCATCAAGATGTGCGCGGAGGCCAGCGGAATGCGCCAAGGCGGCGATTTCTTGGCAAGTTTCGAGGGAAAACAGCCGCCCGCCGGATCGATTGTGCGTATTCTCAACCACCACCAACGCCGTGCGCGGAGAGTAGTCGTGAATCGGGCGAATCGCAGCTTTCACTTCCCTAGCATTGAACAGCCCACCTTCGCCGATGAAGGACATCTGCACTCCCGAGAGCGCTGCGGCGGCGCCTGTTTCGTACACGGCGAGGTGCGCTTCCCGACCGACGATGACCTCATCCCCCGGGCGCGTCTGCACCCAGAGCGCTAACTGATTGGCCATGGTCCCGGAGGGCACAAACAGCGCGGCCTCCTTACCCAACAGGTTAGCCACACGCGCTTCCAACTCCGCAAGCGTGGGATCCTCTCCGTACACATCATCCCCCACACGAGCCTGCGCCATCGCTTCCCGCATCTTGGCTGAAGGTTGGGTCACGGTGTCTGAACGTAGATCGATGAATCGCATAGTGTTAACCTGTTATTGCGTCAGGGCTCCGCGCCTGCTGGCTCGCAAGAAAAGCCCCAGCGCAAGCCTTGCCGTCGATCGGTCACCACGAGTGGCACGCCCAGATTATCGCGGATCGGTTCAGTACGCAGCGTGACGCTATTGTCCGCGCGTGCGGCCAAGGCCTGCAAGCAAACCCCCTCTTCGCGCAGCACCAGGCGCGTTTCAGGCAAGCTCACACGGAGGTCTGACGCGCCGCCCAAAAACTCAAAATGGGGCAAAAGCTCGGGGTGGCCCTGCAGAAGCCATCCATCTTGATCATACTTACAGCTTCTCGGCGTTATTGCCAACTCCCGCGCTGAGCGCCAGGTCGGCTCCAAGATCTGGCCCGCCTCGAGATCGATCGGATACACAAACCACGCGCCGTTCTCCGCACGCGCCCACACTCCGAGAAGATCTCCCGCCAGATTGCGCACAAGCCGCGGGTAGAGCAGGGGTTGCGCGCGGTCTAGAGGAACACGCAATCGCTCCTGCAGGCCTCCCCCGTTCACCTCGAACACGAGAAGCTCCCGGGTGCTCAGGGACGCGACAAATAGCCGTTCACCCAGCTTCACGACGCCCGCAAGCCTTTGCAAGTCCAGACCTGCGGTTGCAAGCGCCAATAGCCGATGGTTCGCTTCGAATGCGAACAATTCGGCCTTGCCTGCGCTCCTTATCAAAAGTGCCCCACTCTCGCTGGCCGGCTCAAGCTCCGCCGTCCAGTTGCTGCCGAAGCCCGAAGAAGTGCCGCCAAAAGCTTGCGTGGCTTGCGCTTCGTCCTTCCAACTCACGTCACTCTGGAGCGTGCTTTGGATCCCGCCCTCCACTCGAAAACGATCCGCGAAATAGAGTTGCCACCAGGCGTTCGTCGGAAAAGCGTTGTCCGTCCAAAGGTAGCCGTGAACCTGCATATCTTCCGACTCGGTGCCGAACTCTAGGCCTCTACCGTAGCTCGGTCGGCGCGGCGGGGGCAGGTGCCAAAAGGCCTCCCAAAGCGCATTTTTTTCGGAACTTTGCGGGCCTCGAGGGACTCGTGGTCTCGGCGCGCGCTCTTCGCGCAGGGGCTCGGAACGCACCAAACCACGCGGGCCCACCGAACTCGGTCCCCGACAGGAAAACAACCAGCGATTACCTCCCGGAGAAGGTAGCGAGCGAAACACGGGATTTGGCGGTGGCTTGATTTTGCGCAAGCTTGCCGCTCCCTGCCAGCCAATTCGCAACCAATCTCCGAGCACACAGCCAACAGCGCTGCATCCGACGCGTTGCTCGTGGCGAGTCAAAAGTGTCCGTTCATTTACCGGCACAGGAACTTCGTTCCAGGACACACCGCCGTTCGTCGATTCACGCGCTGTCCCATCCCCCGCTGGCAAAAGGGCGTAAGGCCCCGAGAGCATGGGGTGGGCTCCGACCGGGATCGGATCCCGGGCTGTTAGCTTACCGTCAACACTCAATCTCACTCCAACGAGTGTAGAATTATCCATCACCCAACCCGTGACGCCGGCACCCTCTTGGCGAAACCCATCGAGCCACACTCCGTGCCGAAGCAGACGCAAACTATCAGCATCGAGGGCGGGCCATTTTATGGCCGCGCTATTTTCCTGCTGATTTGCGCCCGAAATACGCACACTGCCAGCGCGTCCGCTCGCGGGCGGAGTGAGGATCAAGACCGTGCCGTCACTCATCCCCAGCACCTTTTCATTGCCGAGAGCATGGGCGACGCGGACCTCGCGGGCTTCGCGTTGTGGGAAGAGCACACAGTGCGCGTCGTTCGCGGTCGAAGTCGAGCCTGTGCAGCTGCCGGAAACGGTGAGCGCGCCGGTGCCGCTTGCTGATACGCGGCGAGGGCCCGCGAAGGAGCCAATCTTCGTTACTGTGAAGCCTGGCAGGTAGCGATAGATGAGCGTTTCGTTGGCGGCATTGTGGCACACCAATCCGTCAGAGGCGCCGAGGCTGAGCGGCGAACACGTATCACCGTCCAGTGCACGGCGCCCAACTTTCAGCACCCGACCCGTTGAGAGCTTCACGCGCAGGAGGTCGGAGTTCTGCGCCAGCACCGCGATGTCCGGTGCCTCCAAAAAACCAGAAACCACCGCCGCTCGCTGTGGGCTATCCTCCGCTGAACCACCGACAGCACTGCCCTGTTGGGTGGTTGCCCGGGGTGACTCCGTCAGACCATCGACGTCATCTTCATCCTCGAAATCGGTGGGGCCAGTGGCGGGCTGCTCGCTGAGCCGCCCTTTTGCATCCAGCGCGTAGCTGGCCTTTTCTGCATCCACCCAGAGAAAATTGCGCTCTTTTCGCAATCGCAGGCTTCCGGCGATCCCCAGCGGCAGCCAGCTTTGACCTGCGTCATACGTGACCAAGATCCCCTGAAACGGCACCTTCACCGCACCGAACCAAGCATCCACGATCGCAATCTGTTCGTAGGCGGGGGCCGCCGGCAGGCCCTCAAGCGGCCCCAGCGTTCCCTGCTCGGGGTTCAATGCGAACCAACTCTCCGCCTTCACCAGCACACTGCTAAAGCCAACCTCTACAGCTTCAACCGTTCCTTCGAAGCGGGTCAGCGCCGACAAGGCCCCCGTCCAAGTCTCGGAACGCAACACGGTTGTTCCCTGCCCCGTCGCAAAAAACAAAAAACCGCCCCCAAGCCGCGCAGGCAATGCGACAGGCAAGATCTGTTTCGCTGTTGGCAAGAGTTGCTCCGCGGTGGTCACCTGACCGTTCGCGTTTTCCACGGCCCGCAAACTGCCCACGAGATATTGAAACCTGTGAGCATCATCGATCAAAACGGATTCGGCTCCTGCTTGAGGCGGCACCCAGCGTGCACCCGAGCTGAAGCGTGGCCGCGCCGAAACGCTGCCGCCGCTGCGCTTGCCGGCCGAACGGCGCCCCTCGGTGACACTGCCAGTGGAACGCGGGACCGATTTGCCGACTGAGCAGGCGCTCACCCCGACCACGAACGCTAGGCAAAGCACGGACCTCTCGAACACAGCTCCGGTTAGGCTTGCACGGCCTGCCGCGGAGGCCTAGTAGTGGCCGCCGAAGAGCACTCCCAAGCGCTCCTTAAAGACCGAAGACTGTCGAAGAAAGTCGAGACACCAGGATCATGACAACTGTTGCCGTAGTGGGCGCGACCGGTGCGGTCGGCCGCGAAATGCTAAAGACGCTCGAAGACCGTAAGTTCCCAGCGACGCGCGTGATAGCGCTCGCTTCGGCACGCTCCGCCGGTCAAAAGCTCAAGTACGCCGGCAAAGAATTGGTTGTGCAAACGCTGGATGCCAACTCATTCGCAGGCGTCGATATCGCGCTCTTCAGCGCGGGCGCCTCGGTTGCCAAGGAATATGGCCCGATAGCTGCGAAGGCGGGAGCCATCGTCATCGACAATTCTAGCGCCTGGCGCATGGATCCTGATTGCCCACTCGTGGTTCCCGAAGTGAACCCTGAACAGGCTAAGAACACCCCCAAAGGCATCATCGCCAACCCCAATTGCAGCACGATCCAAATGGTCGTGGCCTTGAAGCCACTCCACGACGTGGCCAAGATCAAACACATCGTGGTGAGCACCTATCAGGCCACGAGCGGCAAAGGCCACGAAGCCGTCGAAGAGCTGTTGCAGCAAGTGGCGGCGGTGGCGAGTGGCAAGCCACCAAAATCTCAGATTTTCCCCGGGCAAATCGCCATGAACGTCCTGTCCGATTGGAAGCCCGGCCACAACGACTACAGCGAAGAAGAGCTCAAAATGGTCAACGAAACACGCAAGATCTTGGGTGATCCCGCGATCGGTGTGACGCCCACCTGTGTGCGTGTGCCAGTGGTGCGCGGCCATTCTGAATCGGTCTTCGTTGAATTCCACACTCCGCTTTCCGGAGCGCGCGCCCGGGAGCTGCTGAAGAAAGCGCCTGGCGTGGAGTTTGTGGATGGGCCGTACACTCCCGGTGGTGAGCCGCAACCCATCCACGCGGATGGTAAGGATGCTGTGTTTGTGGGGCGCTTGCGCGAGGATCTCGCTGTGCCGGGCGCGCTCAATCTGTGGATCGTTTCGGACAATTTACGCAAAGGTGCGGCGCTCAACGCCGTGCAGATCGCCGAGCTCTTGATATGAGTGCCGGAGGGGCCGGAGGGAAGGGCACGTTCACCCAGCGCCCTGTTTCACCGGGTGCGGAAGAAATCCTCGGCCTCTATTTTCCTGTTCTCGATAATGGGTTCGTCTCGCTCGTGGATTACATGGGCACCGACGAATGCATCGAACGTGCGGCGCGCGTCAGCTACGGCTACGGCACCCGCAAAGCCAGCATGACACGCGGCCTTTTACGCTATTTGCGCCGACATTTGCACACGACTCCCTCGGAAATGGTGGAGTTCAAGTTCCATTGCTGCATGCCGATGTTCATCGCCCGCCAGTGGATCCGGCATCGCACGGCCAGCGTGAATGAGTACAGCGGGCGTTATTCCCTGATGCCGATGCTCTTCTACACGCCGGAAGCAAGCCAGCTTCAGACGCAGAGCAGCATGAACAATCAGGGCGGCAGCGGCCAGCCCGTCCCCACTGCAACCTATGATGAAGCGCTTCAGCGCTGGCAGAGCGGCCGCAGTGCATCACAAGCTAACTACGAGTGGCTAACGGGCGAGCAAGTTGCGCGTGAGCTGGCGCGGATTGATTTGCCGCTTTCGACGTACACTCAATGGTACTGGAAGATCGATCTGCACAATCTGTTGCATTTCCTAAAACTGCGTGTCGATGCCCACGCTCAGTGGGAGATCCAAGAGTACGGGCGCGTGATGGCGGGCATCTTGAAGCGCGTGACACCGCTCAGCTACGAAGCCTGGATCGACTACGACGTCCAAGGAGCCCGCCTGAGCCGTATGGAGCTCAACGCGCTGCGCAGCTTACTTTCCGCCTCGGAACTAGGGATCGCCCCCAAAGCTGGCGCCACGGCGACATTGGATTCACTAGCGGAACTCGGGCTTTCTGGTCGCGAACTGCGCGAACTCGCACAAAAATTGAAACCTGCGGCGGCGGTTGATTTCGAGCTCGACCTCACCACGGCAAAAGCACCCGAGTACTTTGCCGAGCGCTTCGCGGCTGCAGTTCCCACAGTCGAAAAAACCCCGCTCGAATAGCACATCGACTCAACGACCCGGCGAGCGCACATTTCCGCCCGCTTCTATCATCCCAAACGTCAAGGACCCCCATTATGATGAAACGCATTCTCCCTATCCTAAGCCTACTCGCCCTTGCTGCTTGCGCCGAAGCACCCCCGCCACCGCCCGCCGCACCCGCGGCGCCACCCCCGCCACCTCCAGTTACCGCCTCGGTTCCGGCCCCCGCACCTGCACCACCTCCTCCCCCGAAGCCCGCTCCGGCCAGCGCCGACGAACGCGTGCTATGGTTCAAGGATTGCTGGAGCTCGTTCAATGCAAAAGACTGGGCGAAGCTCGGCGGTTGTTATTCTGAAACGGCTCACGCCGAAAATGTGGACAGCGGCATGCCCGAAAATGTTGGTCGCGCGGACGTGATCGAGAAGGGCGTGAAGCCGTTTGCGGCTCAATTTCCAGATGTTGCTGGCGAATCCCAAATGCTGCTCCTGAACGGCGATCACATCGCGTCCGTCTGGCTTCTCAAGGGGAAGAATTCGGGCGCCCTGATGGGTCCTGATGGCAGCAGCCTCCCAGCCACCAACAAGAGCTTTGGGGCGCTCACTGCCCACGTCGTGGACCTCACCGAAGATGGCCGGAGCGTTGCCATGGAGCGTTTCTATTCCGATAGCGGCACGATGCTGGGACAGCTCGGCTTGAGCAAAGCTCCACATCGGGCTGTGCTCGCGAAGGGTGCCGAAGCCAAGCTGGTCGTCGCAAAAAATAGCCCCACGGAGAAATTCAATCTCGACCTGGGCGCACAGGCCCTCGCAGCCTTCAACAAGCATGACGTCGCTGCGCTCATCGACAAGATGACGGACGACGTTGTTTTTAGCGATTTGGGTGCACCGAAAGATGTCGTCGGCAAACCTGCCGTCAAGAAATCCTATGAGGGGATGTTCAAAGCTTTCTCAGATCTCAAAATTGAAGCGAAAACCGCGTGGGCTGCCGGAAATTACCTCGTCATGGAAGGGAGCATGTCCGGCACCAACGATGGCGACATGCCAGCGATGAAGCTCAAGAAGACTGGCAAGCCACTTCATGTTCGCTTCCTGGAGATCGATGAAATCAAAGACGGCAAACTGAAGAACGTCTGGATCTTCGACAACAGCATGGCCTTCGCCGCTCAGCTTGGACTCCTCCCACCACCCGCCAAGAAATCTGACCCTGAAGGCGCCGACAAGGCGAAAAAGCAGGACTCCAGCAAGGAAAAGACGGAAAAGTCTGGCCCCTCAAAACACGAAACGCCTGCAACAGCAACCAAGCCGAAAGCAACCAAGGGCGCCGCGAGCGATCACGAAAAGCACCCCGCAAAGTAAGAGGCTGGCCTCACACTGAAGCTCTCCTTGTGTCCCCTGAGGTTCAAAGCTCAGGGGACATAGCTATTTTGTGCACCCATTGCTCCGTTTGCTGGCGCAAGGTTAGATGCGCAGCGTCGGCATGCCCCAAGCTATCCAAGGCCCCCAACAAGCCCTCGTTCGGGGAACCTTGGGAGCCGGGCTGTTCGGCGTGATGGCGCTCCTCGCACGCTTTACATCAGCCTATGTGGCCGGGCCCCAGATGGCCTTCATGCGCTTCGCTGTCGGATCGCTCGTGGTGCTGTTCGTGATGCGCTTCACTCGGATCGATCTGCGCCCGCGGCGTTTTGGCTGGCTGATCGCGCGCGGGGTCTTCGGCGGAAGCGCGGTGTTGTGTTACTTTTCGTGCATCGAACACATTGGTGTCGGGCTGGCAACGCTGCTGAACTACACGGCTCCCGTTTGGTCACTAGCTATTGCCTGGATCTTGCTAGGAGAACGCCCGCCGCTGCGCGCTTTTGGTGCTCTGCTCTTAACGATTCCAGGTGTGCTCTTGGTAGCCAATTCAGCTTCTGATGCCCTGCATGCTCCGAGTGGCTGGGTCTTAGTGGGTATGATATCGGCGCTTTTTTCCTCGATCGCGGTCACCTCGATACGCGCGGTGCGCCGCACCGACCACGGGGAAGCAGAGAACTCCTGGACCGTCTTCGCTTCGTTTACCTTCATCGGTATGTTGGCAACATTGCCTGGTATTGTGGGGCCACTTGGCACCTGGCACACGCCCGGTCTCGTTGGCTGGGTGCTCTTACTTTCCACCGTCGGCGTGAGCATCGTCGCGCAGTTGCTGATGACTGCTTCGCTCAAGCACCTCACAGCCGCCCTCTCCGGGATCCTGAATCAACTGGCGGTGGTCATCTCACTCGCAGGTGGCATCCTGCTATTCCACGAACCCTTCACTGTTCGGCGCCTGGTTGGCAGTGGCCTCACGCTCGCTGGCGTTGCCTGGGCTCTGCTTTCTAAAGCGCCTGCTTGAGCCGAGAGCTGAGACATCAGCCCCCCTCAAGGTTTCTCCGCGCCGGCCGTTCCAGTTCCGTAGAGGCGTACTTTCAAGGGTGCTCCTTCTCGCACGATGCTCCCCAAACACCTACGTTGGACCACTGAAGGTCAAGTGCCAGTTGGTACGGCTTCCGTCCGTGCGCTGACGAAGGAGCAGATCCAAGTTGTCTTCCAGCCGATCGTAGAGGTTGCCACTGGGCAGCTCTTTGCTCATGAGGTGCTGGCGCGCTGCACGGCAACTGATTGGGCGTCGCCCACGCTGCTTTTCGAGCACGCGAGCGCAGAGAACGCGTGCGGGCGGTTGGGCAGATTGATTCGCGAGCAGGCGTTCGAAACCTGCCCCAATTTGCCACTTTTTGTGAATATTCACCCGGATGAGCTCAGTGCCCGCTGGCTCAGTCGCCCCGATGATCCGATCGGATTTCATTCGGAACAGGTCTTCCTTGAGATCACGGAGACCGCCGCTTTTACACACTTCGACCTCTGTAACGGAGTCTTGCGGGAACTTTGCGCTCGCACCTCTGCCCGCTTGGTGATCGATGATTTTGGTGCTGGGCATTCCAACCTTCAGCGCTTGTTAGAGCTGGAACCTGCCATCGTGAAACTCGATATCTCCCTCGTTCATGGAATCGAGGTATCGTCCCGAAAGCAGATTATCGTTCGCCACATCAGTGCGATGTGTCACGACCTTGGATCTCAAGTGGTTGCCGAAGGTGTTGAAACGGAGGCGGAACTCACCTGCATCCTTGGCCTTGGAATCGACCTGGTTCAGGGTTACCTCTTGGCGCGCCCTGCCAACCCGCCACCGCAGATTTACTGGCCACACGCCGCGGGATCGGCACACATGAAGCGACAAAAGCCGCCACCCCCTCCGAGTGCTCATCTGCGGAGAGCTGCGCCGAAGTAGCCCAATAGCACACTCACCTCGTCAGACCTCACCTATTAACGAGCGGACCATTTGGACCGTACTGTGTCAAAAGTCTAGGTCAGGAGTCCGGTGGCCACACTTCGCAAAGTTCCAAAAAATGCAGGCTCGGAGCAGCAGGTTCCCGGTATGTCCGATGTCCAGAAGCTCTCAACACTGGACGACGAAGACGTCATCCCTTTAGCCAGCGCGTATCGAGCGAATGAGCTCATCGGCGACAAGTATCGACTGGTGCGCATGCTCGGCGAAGGTGGCATGGGAGCAGTCTGGTTAGCACGCAACGTTGCACTGGAGTCAGACGTTGCCATTAAGCTTCTGCGTGACGGCGAAAAGTCCCAACGCCAAGAAGAACGCCTGCTCAAGGAAGCGCGAGCGGTAGCGCGCCTTGGGCATCCTGCCATCGTGCGTGTGTTTGATTTTGGTATCACGCACCTTGGCGATCCGTACATTGTGATGGAGCTCCTGGATGGCGAAGATCTTTCGCAAGCTCTCGCGCATCGTGGGCGCTTGAGCGCAATCAAGGCCGTACGCACGCTGCTGCCGGTGTTGCACGCGCTTGGAACAGCGCACCAGAAAGGCATCGTCCATCGCGATCTGAAGCCCGAAAACATCTTTCTCACCAACACCGATAGTGGGCATATGCAGCCCAAAGTAGTGGATTTTGGCATCGTGAAGATGGGACCGCCCGAGCTCGATCGTTTGACGCGCATGG
>JBBRRP010000049.1:0-42813 GCA_038246305.1 Polyangiales bacterium
CTATGTAGGTAATCTGTATATGCGTACTACCGGGGCCTCGGCAGAACTGATACTTTGACAAATTGAGCTAGCTTGCGTCATGCAGTTTTCCGCCAATCCATGGCAGATCTGCGCAGGAAACGGGGATGACCCGCGCAGAATGACCGAAACATACATGACCGATGTCCATGCTCTCCATGGAGATTGCGTCTCGGACTCAATGGGGGTGCCGTGGTGGTTAACGGCCCATGAGAGTACGTTTGCTGGTGCCGGACGGTGTCCTTGACATACGGACAACTCGGCCTGCTTCGCACGTCCTAAGGCGGACACGGGTTCCCTGCTTGAGAATGTCGTCTTTCTGGAGTTGCGTCGACGAGGCTCAAAGACCCATTACTTGAAGCTGAAGCCGCGCTTCACAACACCCCACAACGGAGGCACGGCGTGATTGCGCCTAGTGTGTCCACTTATCACTTATCTGATAGCTGGACGTGACCATCTGTTAGTTCAGTGATAACTGGACCAGGATGGGAGCGCGTGACTCTGCCCGTCCTGCCCCGGTCACCGCATGGCTTGCTCAGCTTTTCCCGCTACGAAATTGCTTGGGCGTCTTACCCGTGGCTTGTTTGAACACCCGATAAAATATGCCCAGGCTTTGAAACCCAACGTCGGACGCGATGCGCTCCACGGCAACTGCGGAGCCCAGCAGGGCATCGAGCGCGTGATCGATGCGGAGCTTGTTGCGATATTCGACGGGGGAGTATTTCATCTTTTTCGAAAACAGGTGCGTCAAGCGCGAGCTACTGAGCGAGCAATGCTTGGCAATCTCGGTGGCCCCGATCGACTCGCGGTAGTGCTGGTGAATGAACTCCACCGCGGCGAACACTGCGTCGTTCCCGGAAGCAGCACCCACGACGGACGCAGCCGTGGGGCCCGGAGCACGCGCCACCAAGACCAGCGCTTCAATCGTTTTCGACCAGGCCAATACAGCGTCGAACGGCTGATCTCCTTGCTGCAACGCGAAGGACTCCGCCAAGAGTCTCCCTACGATGGGCGCGCCTTTGAGAAACACGGGAACTCGCCCTTGCGCTCTGCTGGCAAGTGCCAAGCCACACTCCCAAGGTCGAATGCTCAGCACCGCATCGTGCGAAAGGTGTGCATACAGGTAGCGAAAGCTCGTGCCAGAAACGGCTCCCATTTGGTGGGGCAAGGACGAATCGATCAGAAAGCTGTCACCCGCCTCCAACTCGTAGTCGCGGCCGCTGGCATGCAAGATTGCAGGCCCATCGGCCACGGCACCTAGCTCGATGCCGCCGTGGATGTGTGCGTGCGCCGCACCGCTCGGCTGCGCGGGCTTGGAAACCAATACATCCGAACCCAATACGAACGGGTGCCGAGCCGTGGCAATGTTACCTTGGGTTTGCTTCCAGATCTTGATGCGATCGGCTCTAACTACCATAGACTCGTGCGCTAGCTTCCCGGCGGTGGACCAGGAAACCTTACAGGCTAGCGCACCCCGGCCTTTCGAGCGAGCTTCAGGTGAACAAGCCGCTGAGTGGGCCCGTCACGAGCGCCGGATCTCCGAAGTTACCGGCTACGCCAAAGGCTTGGGCCACAGCAGTCCAGACGTCATTCATGGTGCGCCCGCCCGCGTCAACGATTCGCCCTTGAGCAAGACCCAGGGATTTTCCGCCAAATAACGCCACTGGCATGTTGTCTGTTCCGTGACCATTGCCGTCGTCGATAGCCGTAATGAACGCGACCACCGTGTTGTCGAGCAGGCTGGTGCCGGGACCGTCCGCTGTGTTTTTCATGTCGAGCAAAAGTTCTGCGAAGAGGGAACAATAGAATTTGTCGATCGCTCCGCGTTCGCCGGTGTCTCCAGCGTGAGAGATATCGTGGTGCCCGTCTGGATTCTTGACTTCGTTCGGAATGATGTCGTTGAACGGCATGCTGGATTGTTCAGGGGCGAACGAAAAGCTAGCCACTCGGGTAATATCGCAAAGAAAAGCCCCTTTCATAATTTGGAACATCGCGCGAGATTGAGCGGCGTGTGCTGCTGCGCCTCCCGGGAGCGGCGCCAAGGTTGGCGTGGCACAGCCCGCGGTGGAGGTCGCTACGGCGTCATTTTGTCGGGTGAGATCGGCCAAAGCGCTCAACTGTTCATCGAGCTTCGGCTGCTGCGAAACGGGAACTTTTGCCTTCAAGCGAGAGGCGTCTTGCACAAGTTGATCCAACACGGCGCGGTTCAGTTGGCGAGCGCGCGCTTGTGCGGCATCGTTCCCGGGCGCACCACCTGTCGACGGCGCGACGTTGGCAAACAGGTTCGAGAGTGCCACGTCGGGGCGCGTCTCTGGGTCCATCGCGCCGGTTGTTCCACCGCCTGAATACGAGAGAATGCGGAGGCCCGGGTTGAGCGCTCCGCCCGGAGCAGACTCGGGACTCGCGGCGAGTTGTATCGAATGCTTGAGCGTGCCGCCGAGGGCGGGCGACGACTGCGCCAACCACTGGTCGACGGAGATACCCGTCCCCACAGCGCCATTGCCAATGCCCGTGGCCACACCCTCGCGGCCGATAGTCATGCCGAATAGACCAGCGTCGTGTTCGCCCGCCCAGCTTTCTCGGCGCGGGTTGCTAAGATTGGTGAGCATGACCATCTCGGATTTCACGGGCTCAAATGGGCTCGTGATCGACGGAAGCTGAAAGCTCGTAGCGCTCCCGCCTTGCGGAAAGAACTCGGCTGCGATGGAACCGTGGGGCCTTGCCGCTAACAAGAGCCTCTTGGGTGCACCCGCTTGAGCACGCGCGATCAATGAACTCAAGATGGAAGTGCCGAGCGCACCGAGCCCTGCGAACTGCAAGAACTTTCTACGATTGAAATCAGAGTGATAGGGGTGGTTCATCGTTGGGTCCTCACTTCACGTCACGTGTGGCAAATCCAGGGCTCGCAAGCAGAGCGCGAAAGAGTTCGGGAAACGACCCGGAAGCTGCAAAGGAATCCTGGACGGTGCGCAATGCACAGCTCATGTCTTGCTTGGTGTCTTGGCCGAGTGCGATGGTGGAGAGATTCGTCACGGCGCAATCCGCAACACGCCGAGCTGTGACCAACCGTTGAGCGAGGTCGGTTGTGCCGGCGACGGGGCCATCGATGCCGGGGCCCATGTTGATGATCGTTGCCGTCTCATCGATGGGTTGGCCCTTGGCATTCGTGTCTTGAAACCGCCCGAGTGCGTCGTAGCGTTCCTGCGCCAATCCGAAAGGGTCAAACTGCGAGTGGCAGCCTTGGCACGCTGGGTTTTGCGCCCGAAAGTTGGCGAATTCTTTCTGCGTGCTGTCGGCCGGCAAGGCCGCCAGGGCTTCCCGCACGGCGGCGGCTGCAGGCCTCGGGATCGTGGCGCCGCACACCAGCGAGCGGAACACGAATAGGCCTCGATGGACGACGTCGCTTTCACTCGGCGAAGCATGGGCCGCGAGCACCACCGGTTGGGAAAGGAGCCCAGCGCTGCGCTCCGCCGTGGTGACTGCTACAGGGGTAAGCTCAGTACCCGTCACACCTGCCACGCCATACAGCGCAGCAAGTTCCTGGTTCAGGAAGATCTTCTTCGAATTGAAGAGATCCGTCAGCTGCCCATTCCACATGGTGTCCGCGAGGAACAGCTCGCCACTCTTCATCAAGGCGTCGCTCGCCGTAGGCGTAAATTCTGGAAAGAGCGCGGCATCTTTGGGGCGTGACTTCAAACGACCCAATCCAAGCCACATCGTCGCATCTTGGGTGAGGTTGTTTCGCACGTCCGCTTGTGCGAGCAGGCGATCCACCTCTTGGGTGAGCACTCCCGCCGCAAGCAAGCTTCCATCTTGCGCTTTGGCCCAGAGCGCGTCGTCAGGCGCGGAGCCTTGCAGGAAGAAGCTCACGGCGCTGGCAACTTCGAAGGGCGTGAGCGTCACCTTAGTGCCAACAGCAGGGGAACTTGCGCCATTTCCAATTTCGGTGCGCCAAACAAAATTGGCGGACTGGAGCACCGTCTCGAGGACCAACCGCACTCCCACGTTGGGGCTATCGGCAAGGCCGAGCGTATAGAGAGCGAGCAACTCGGAAACTTCAGCTTCAGCTAAGGGCCGCCGGTAAGCGCGACCAACGCTCGTGCGAATGAATTGCTCCACGCAGGTAGTGTCGGGCGTTGCTGTGCCACAAGGCATCAACGTGGCTAGATTTTGAACCATCTGGCCTGCAGCAACGCGAGCCGACGCCTGATAATTGCTGGCGTTGGCGGCGTTCACGCCAGCGCTATCAGCCGTGTTCACGGTTTCCACGGCAACTTGAGGACTGCTCACTTCCGGGTTGATGCTCACGCCGAAAACCTGACGGACTACATTCACGTACTCTTGGTCCGTTAGGCGCCAGATACGTGCGTTGGCCAGTGAAGCGTCCGGAGCACAAGCACCAGCTGGGAGCGGAGTCGTAGGGACGGTGGTGGCGGTGGTGCCCATGCCTCCGGAGCCTGTGAGTGGAGCGTTCGGTTTGTTTGGATCCGGGGCAGCTGGCGGGCTATTGGACCCATTTCCGGTGCTTTGGGGGCGTCTGCTGGGTCCGCTGGAATCGACGGAAGCAGTACAGCCACTTGCCGCTGATCCGAGGAGAGCAAGCGCGAGGGGAAGGCTGAACCGAGAGCTTGAGTGCACTGCTGACGTTCTGCTGGGTGCGTTCAGTGGTTGCATATCGACAACCTTTCTCACGCCAATCTAGCAGCAAAAATTGGCAGATCCTGGCGCGTTCCAAGCGAAGTCCTATTCGATCCTGCTGTGCAGAATTGCAGTTTGCCTCGGTCAGCTAGTGTCTTCGCAAGTTGCCAGTTTCAGTGAAAGCGGCAGCGGCACCGTTGGGTACCATAGCGCGTGGCAGGCGGCATTGTCATGTTGGTGGCATCCAGCGCAGCTCGTCGTGTGGGCGCCGAGGCGAAGGCGTTACCTAGTAGTGCTATTGGAGAGGCAGCGTCAGCTCCCGAAGTGCTTGGAGCCCAATCAATGTTGCCGTGGGCCAATGAGAGTGCGTTTGCTTGGTGCCGGACGGCGCCTCGGGGCAAGTCACCTATCTGTCCTTGACATACGGACATTGTCTTGAGACCGATCGCGAAACCGAGCTCGTGCAAGTGTCGGCCGTGCCCAATTAGCTTACTGACCGAGGCCGTAGTGTTCGGCGATCATTTGTGCCCACGCGATGACGCCCGCCTCTGAACCGTGAGGGGGAATGTCCGAAAATTCTGAACACGTTTTTGCTTCGAATTTAGGCGAGACATAGACGAGCCCTGGGTTCTCGGCGGCGACTTCGGAAATCGCTTGATCTTCCGCCGGACCAATCGTTGTGCGTGCCGGATCGGTGCCCGGGCAGACCACGTTGCCGGGAGCACGGACCCAGGTTCCCAATTCAATCCGCTTCGCGCTCGGGTACTTCGCGTGGATGTTGGCTACCACGTTTTCCAACTTGGGCTTCCACTCCGTCACCAACGTGTAGTCGTAGTTGGCTGCGACATAGAGAACGCGATCCGGGGTGGTAGCGTGGCTCGCGCACGGAGAAGTGGTCGTGGTATTCCAGATCGGGTCGTTCGCATCCGCCCACAGCTCGACGTGCCCTTCGTGGACGTATTGGATCTCCCATCGTGCGTCGTTCACCAGCGTTTCAAAGCCGCCCTCCGTGTACCATTCACCCGTCGTGAGGATACCTAGGATCAGCGTGCACTCATAGGTGCCCGTGTCCGCGGAGCCGCCACTCGACACACTCCCACCTGTCCCGTTGACACCGCCCGTAGCTTGAGCCCCGCCGCCTCCACTTGGTTGCCCGCCGCTAGGCACCAAACCGGCGCCACTCCCGCCACTGCCCGGCGTCCCGCCGGAGCCTAGGCTCGCACCTCCCGCGCCGGGCGCCGTCGAACCACCGATTCCGACGAAGTTCACGGAACCACCGCTCGATGATGCACCGGCCGCAACGCCACCCGTTGCGGCCATGCCTCCATTCATCGAGGACGCGGCGAAATTGCCCGAGGTATCACCGCAGCCCGCGAGCCAGCACGCCCACCAAGCTATCAAACCAAGCCGCTTCGCCTTCACAGATCCAACTCCGGGTCGAGGCCCCCAAGACAGAAGCCATTGGAAATGGTTAGCCCGCTCCAGCGCATGGGTCAAGGATCACTTCGATTCGTCCCATATTGAGTGCAACAAAAACACGGCCTCAACACAAAACTCGCTGCTTCACCAGTGCGGTTGCGGGGCGTACAGGCGACACATCCGCTCCGGCGGCACCACGGAAACCTGTGTGGGCATGATGCGTCAGCGGAACCCGTTTGTCCCCCGCAGTTTTGCGCCAATTCATGGCAGATCTGCGCGAAGAGCAGGAATGCGCTGTGGTTTTGAAGAGGATTCGCGCGCCATGACCGAAACATACATGCTCTGTGTCCACGCCTTCCATTGAGGATCCCGAAGGCGGCGTCATACTGATTTTAATTCGTGATTGCGAATTTCGTCCTCGGATTTCCGCAGGTGATATGATGTTTCGGTCCAACTACGTGATCGCTAGTCTTGTTGCCGTCCCGTGCATGGGGGCGAGCATTTTTGCCTGTAGCACTGCCATCCCGCATGGTCCCGGGCGTGGGGATCGGAATGCAACTCCAGCGCCGGTTGGCTCCGATGGCCTGCCGACTAATTCGAGTTCCCCTACGGTACCATCGCTGCCGGGAACGACGCCGAACAGCCCGGGCGGCATGCCAGGGGAAATCATCAGCACGCAAGCTTGCAACGCGCCTTTAGCCCCCAGCGCACCACTGCGCCGCCTGACACGCTTCGAATATAACAACACGCTCCGTGACCTCGCCAACATTACGGATAACCCAGCTAACCCTTTCCCGTCCGAGGAATCTGGCAACGGTTTCGGGAACGATGCTGCCTCGCAGTCGGTTCCCGATATCCTCGCAGAAAAGTACATTTCCGCGGCAGCTAGCATCGCTTCTACACTGACCGACCCGGTGAACGTCGGCAAGCTCGCGTCCTGCGCGTCTGGGCCGCTCGTCGGGGATGAAGTGCCCTGTGTGCAGAGCGTGATCGATAGCTTTGTAGCACGCGCTTATCGACGCGCGGTTCAGCCTGCCGAGGCTCAGGGCTTGATACAACTCTTTCAGAAGGTGCGCGTTCACGAAACCTTCACGTCGAGCCTGACTGCAGTGTTGGAAGCGGTCCTTCAGGGACCCGAGTTTCTCTACAAGCCTGAGTTCGGTGAACCGGTAGCTGGACGCACGGATGTCCTCCGCCCCACGGGCGATGAAATGGCAGTGCGCCTTTCCTATCTCTTCTTGGGCTCGATGCCGGACGATGCGTTGCGGCAAGCCGCCGTACGCGGTGAGCTACAAACGCCCGCGGGGGTGCAAGCTCAGGCACAGCGCCTCTTGGCCGACCCACGCGCGCGCCAGGTAACAGCATTCTTTTTTGATAACCTGTTGCCGATCGCGGCACTGTCCGCTTTAGAGCGCGACAAGACCCTATTTCCCGCCTGGAATGCCCATATCGGGAGCTTGATGCGTCAGGAGACGCAAGCCTTCCTGGATCACGAAATCTTCGAAGGCCCTGGAACCTGGCCCGGCATGTTCACGGCCAAGTACACCTACTTGAATGACGAGCTCGCCACCTACTACGGAATAGCAGGGGTGAGTGGTTCGTCTTTCCAACAGGTGGCATTGGATGGCGTGAAGCGCGGCGGGCTGTTAACTCAGGGTGGCATGGTCGCGGGCCCCATTCATTCGAATCCCACGAATCCCGTGACGCGCGGAGCCCTGGTGGTGAAGAAGCTACTCTGCCAAAGCATTCCCCTTCCGACTGGCGCAGTGCTCGCCCAAGTCAAAGTGCCCGAGCCCAATTCGGCGCCAACGGCTCGCCAGCGCTTTAGCGCGCACAGTTCTCAACCCGTGTGCACTGGCTGCCACTCGAACTTAGATCCTGTGGGTTTCGCGCTCGAAAACTTCGATGCGGTGGGCCAATGGCGCGATCAAGAAAATGGCGTCACGATCGATGCAAGCGGTAATTCGCCCTTGTTGGGAGCGTTTAGCGGACCTGTGGAGTTGGGTCAGAGGGTGGCAGAATCCCCCGAAGCCGAGCAGTGCTTTGCGCGGCGTTGGACGGAGTTTGGCTACGGACGGGTATCGGGTGAACGGGATGCCTGCGCGCTCCAGAGCACTTGGGAAAAATTCAAAGGCGCTGGTTACAACGTAAAAAACTTGCTCCTCCAACTCACCGAAACAGACACCTTCAACTACTTGCCGGCGGTGCGCGAATGAACCTCTTCGGAAAGAACAAGCTGCATCGACGAACTCTGCTTACCGGCGCGGGCAGTATCGCACTCGCTTTGCCCTGGCTTGAGTGTATGGGTGAAAAAAAGCTCGCCCACGCTCAAGCCGGCACGACGGCCAGGCGCTTCCTCTCGGTCTTTCAACCCGGCGGCACGATTGCCGACCAATACTGGCCGAGCGGAACTCCGGAAGCACCCATCCTGAGTCCCATCTTGAAGCCGCTTGAGGCCATGAAAAGCAAGCTCTTGGTGTTGCGCGGTTTGGACATGAAATGCGCGGTGGGCGAACAACACCAAGCGGGCATCATCGGTTTTCTCACGGGAAGCACTCAAGGGCCCGAGACGACGGTGCTAACCGACGGCGGCTACTCTTATTACCCGTCGATCGATCAGATCATTGCGACCAAAATCTCGAAGAACATCAAAGCGAAAGCAAGCCTGCAGATGGCGGTGCGCTGGGCCACCGGAGCCAGCCATGGTCTACTCCACCCGATCAACGCCGCCAACTTCGAAGACAGCGCCAACTTAGCTCCCATCCCACCGCGACTCGATCCGCAACAAATCTTCGACGATCTGTTCGGCAGCTTGACACCTGCTGTCGCCCCCGCGCCGGGTGCCAACACCGCACCGCTCGAGCGTAAGAAATCGATCCTCGATTTCGTCATGGCTCGTTATACCAAGCTCTCCGCACGACTCGGCCCGAACGATCGAGCCAAGCTTGAGCAGCATCTGACTAAAATCCGTGAGCTCGAGCTCGGCTTAAGCAAGGGCCCCGTAGGAAGCGCCACCTGTCGCGCACCTGTCCGAGTGGATACCACCGGATACGATCCCACGACCGGGCTCAACTCGAACGAAGAAGGCTCGATTGTCGATATCTCGACGGACAGCATGATCCCAACCGTTGGCAAGTTCATGATGGACATGATGGTGATGGCATTGGCTTGCGACATCACGGCCGTCGGCTCACTCCAGTGGTCTGACACCGAGGCCAAGCACACCTTCCCTTGGTTGAACCTGAACAATCACCAGCACGCGTACGAACACGACGACAGTGCCGGGGGCATGGCTGCGTGCACCACGATTGCCACCTGGTATTCCGAGATGCACAACTACCTGCTCGGTGCCATGGATCAGGTCGATATGGGCGGTCACACGTTGCTCGACGAAAGCGTCGTTTTCTTTGGTTCCGAGCTCTCGGTCCCACCCACCCACATGAAGGAAAATATGCCCTTTCTGCTGGCAGGCCAGGGTGGCGGCTTACGTGGCGGGCGCCTGCTCAACTTCAACGGCACCTCGCACAATAACCTCCTGGTTTCGATCTTGAATCTGTTCGGTGATCCCCGAACCAGCTGCGGCGATCCGCAATTCTGCACGGGCGCACTGAGTGGAATAGCGTAAATTATTCGGCTTTTGTATGCTATTCTTAGCATCGCATGCGCCTTCTCAACTGCCGATACGCGGGCTTCTTTCGGAAGTCAGGTGTCGTTAATGGAGTGGGGTACATCTACGACAAGGAAGGCGACTTCGAGCGCTGGTGCGAAAACCGAACGCTCAGTGCTTTCGCACTTGTGTATCTATTGGAAGGAAGCGGGTTCTACCGAGACGATCTCACTGGGGAGCACCGTGTAGAAACGGGCGACGTGATTTTACTCTTCCCAGACTTGATGCACAGTTATGGCCGTGTTGAGCCGAAGGCGGCGTGGTCTGAGTGCTTCATTGAAATGGCGGGAGACACGATCGAAGCTCTTGAAAACGACGGGGTGATCAGCCGAAAGACGCCCATCTTATCCCCGGGACTCCAGCCAGCGTTGGTCGCTGGTTGCGACGAGATCATTCGCGACTACCAAACGGCAAAACCCGGCGAAGAAGCGCTCTTCGCGGCACGCGCGCTCTTGATGTTTGTACGCCTGGCAGAGGCACACCGGCAAAAGGACCAGAGCGAACCCGAGAAATCATTTATGCTTGACGCTTGCGCTCGGTTGCAGGCGACGCTGGATGTGGACATCGAGCTTTCGGAAGTGGCTCGCACGTTTGGCATGAGCGAACGCACCTTTCGGCGGCGGTTTGTGGCTCAAATGGGTCTGGCACCAGCACGTTACCGGCTGCTGCAGCGCATCGCAGCCGCGCGCACGCTCCTACACGGCTCAGGGCTGTCCCTCCGAGCCATTGCCGAAAAGCTCGGCTACTGCGACGTGTACTTTTTTTCCAAGCAGTTCAAAGAAGTGACGGGGATCACGCCGACGCAATTTCGAAAAGAACCGGTGACTGTAGAGACTTGAATTGATCCACTGAGAATATCCCAGTCCACGCTGGCTGTTCCTCACGTCCGACTAGAGAGGTGGAGCGCCCCCGGCCCGCGCTCAACACGAATTGGTATGGAACACACCCCGGCACGTCAGGCGCATGGCGCGGCGAACCGTTCTCCGCTAGGTTCGCCTGGTTTAGGATGGCACACGCCCGCAACGCGCAGCAGATTTGGGCGTTAACTGGAATTTCCTTCCTCGTTCATGCTTGCGGAGCCGACCCCGACAGGCGCACTCCGAGGG
This sequence comes from Polyangiales bacterium, assembly GCA_038246305.1. Taxonomy (GTDB): domain Bacteria; phylum Myxococcota_A; class Polyangia; order Polyangiales; family Polyangiaceae; genus JBBRRP01. Next base: position 10,849 of record JBBRRP010000049.1, read on the forward strand.
CACCAGAGTCGAGCCTCGCCTCGACGCACGACGCGCCCGAAAGGAGCTACTGTCAAAGGCTGCAGCCAGAACTGAACCTGGCTGTGCGCGCCGCCCGCATTGGTACCGAGATGTTGTGTCTTGATATTCCTGGAGTCACCGAACTCGGTCGCTTTGGGACCGCCAACGCTGGCGAAGAGGGCACACTCTCAGGCTGTTTCGACAACGAACAAGATTATCAGAAGTTGCTCGAGTCCTCCGAATCTGATTTCAATCTGGATATCGACCAGCAATTCTCGACGGACGCGGGCATCGAGGGTGAGGCAGGCCTCAGCAAGCTCTTGCCTTGGCTCCCGAGCGTGAAGCTCGACGCACGACGCGCCCGGCACGTGACTGCGCGGGTTTCCTTGAAACATGCGCACTTTGTGACCCTTTTGGGCGTCGCCAGCAGGCTGCAAGGTCAATCGCGTGAGCTGCCGTGTCTCGAAGCATTGTGTCGACCGGGCTATTCCTACGTGCACAAAGTTTTGATCGGAATTCCCACGTTGACCCTGCGCGCAGAGGACGATCTCGGCAGCGCCGTGCGCGTCGGGACATCCTTGTTCTCTTCGGGCTTCAGGGCGCGAGAGGCGACTGGTGGCATGCAAGAGATCAGCGCCAAAGAGCCCGTCACGCTCGCCATTGCGAGGAGCGTTTTTCGCACCCCACAGACCGAGCGGCTTTGTCAGTTTTGTGGGCGACGTGGTCAGAAGTGTTGTTCGGAAGAGCCAAGCTGTAACGGCGGACTCGGCTGCTTCGAGAACACTTGCGTCGATGTGGGAGGGCCCGATCAGCCCTGCGACGGCGAGCGCTGCTCCATCGGTTCGTGCGTGAGCAGCCGCTGCAGAACCGCGTGCGGTCAGGCGGGGCAGCCCTGTTGCCGTGATCGGGTGTGCACAGGCGCTCTGCGCTGCACACCAGATCCCAAGAACGAAATCGAACCCCGCCTTTTCTCCGAGGAGGTCACGATCCGCGGTGGGCTCTTCGGAACGAGCGAAGATCGCGTCTTCGGCAGCTCCAGCTGCGGACCTCTTTTGACTCGTGGCCGATTTGCCCTGACCCAGCTTGGAACCGGCCGTGGCAAGTGCGAAAAGGCTTGGTGGTTCGATCCAGAAAACCAGAAAGACTGCCGCGTCGCAACGCACTTCCAGGTTTCGTTCCTGGGATCGATTTTCTGCAGAATTGAAGTATTCGCGGCGCCAGACAAAAAACCCGATCGCTGCGACCCATAAATCCGCTTGGAACCGGTGCCGAGCTACTGTGTTACCGAAACCACATCCATCTGAGCAAATTGGCCCACCTCTCCCGTGGAGTTCGAAGCGACACCCGGCACGCTGATGGGCGGGGTCATGCCCGGCAACACAAAGCCCACCGCATTGGGGATCGCGTTGCAGTTGGGATCTGTTTGAGTTAAATGCACCGTGGCGCCGCCGGCTATCTGAACCGTGGCCGTGTAGTCGATGGGGAATACGGTGTCATCTGGCGTACAGAGCATCAGAGCGTTTAGGTAATAGGTTTGCATCGGTGCAGACACCGTGAAACCCACCAAATTGTAGTTCGACCAGGAGCTATTCGGGTCGCCCATTCCTCCCGTGTAGAATTGCACGCTGTCGTGGAAACCGGGTACGGGCACTTCACAGCTGACGGGAGCACTGCCGACAGGGTCGCCCTGTGCCGTGCCCCCTGTGTACTCCTTGCCTTCAAGGACCCCACGAAAACGTAGCATGACGTTGTAAATGGCTCCAGGCGTGCCGCCGACTTGCACGGTCTTGTCCGTGTAAATGCAAGCACCCTGGGCGTCTTGTGGAGCGTTGGACGTGGTTTCCCAACGTTGGCCATTCAACGCCGCTCCAGGGTCTCCGCTTACAGGCTGGCCCATGGCTCCGCCCACGTTCGTTGCCCCGCCTGCGCTCGTTCCCGCCGTGTTCGGGCCTCCGCTCATGGTGGTTCCCCCGGCAGCGCTGTTCGCGCCACCGATAGCTCGACCGCCACCGCCGCCTGTGTTCCCTGCACCTCCGCCTGCCGACAGGCCCAATGCACCGCCCGTTTTGAATGCCGTGACACCGCCACTGTTATTGGTGCTCGAACCACCGCTCCCGTTCGCAGGCGCTCCGCCGCTGCTGGTTGCGGCATTCACATCTTGCCCAGGAAGTCGGCCCCTGCCGGGCTCTGAAGAGCAAGCGACGGTGAGCAATAGAGTGATAGTTAACGCTGAAGTTTTCAAATCTATCTCCGATCAGACGTTGTGAGGCTTAGGCGTAAAGCCCTGGCAGAGCTCCGCGATTCCAATCCGAGGCGCCCCATTGGGTCGTGTTCAAGTTGAGGCGCCGGAAGGTTTCCACCCAAACATCTGCAAACGTCCGCCCCGTGAATTGCAGAAAACTCCCTCCCTGCAAGCCAAGGAATTTTCCGCCAAATAGCAACAGTGGATTGTCTTCAACGCTGTGGGTAGACCCTATCGTGACGTCGCTGAAATACACGACCAGTGTGTTGTCCAGCATGCTGCCCGGACCTTCGGGAGTGTTCTTCAAATCCAGCAGTAGCTGCGCGGTCGTGTCACCATAGAATTTGTCGGCGGCTTCCTGAATCCGGTGCGCTTCAAGATCCTCACCGTGCGAAACGCTATGCAGGCCGTCCTGATTCGCGCCAACACTCGGAAACTGACTAACGGCTTCTTCAGAATTGCCCTGCCCAAAAGTCATCGTGATCACTCGAGTAAGATCGCAGGCGAACGTGGCTTTGATGAGTGCCATCTGTTCTTGCGAGGCCAACACGTGGCGGTCTCCCTGACCCGGGAGCGGCATGAGCTCCGGCCGTGCGCAGCCCACCGTGGAACTTACCATGTGGGTCTCTAGCGCGCGAATCGCCGTTAAGTGTGAATCGAGTTTGGCAAACTGGGAGGCTGGGAGGCGCGTTCGGAGATCACTCAGATCCTGTATCGCAAGGTCGATCACACTCTTATTGCGAAGCCGAATTCGCTCCGCCAGCGCAGCATCCGTGCCGCCCGTCATGACACCGCCAAATAGGTTCGTGAACGCGACATCGGGGCGGCTTTCGGGCCAAAGAGGCAGATGAGCGCCCGAAAATGAAAGGCAGGCGCGGGCCTCCGGGGAATTCCCCTGCATCGAACCCAAAGAGGACCCCAGCTGAACCGAAGGAAAGCGAGCGCCCCCGAGTGCAGCTACGTTCGCTTGAAGTTCCTGATCCACTGAGCGCGCCCCTGACGTGAACCAGCAAACGTCATCCTGCTTCGTTTGGCCTGGCAAGGCCTGATTGTCAAAGCCAGCGGCTAGCGGTGGGGGCGGCGTCATGATGGACAGGAGCCCAGCGGCATGGTTGTCACCGGGCCAGTCGACGAGGCGCGGGGCGTCAATCCCTTTCATCACCACCATGTCCTGCCTGACTGCCTCGAAGGAACTGAGGAGCGGAGTTGTTTGCCAGTCCTTCAGGCCCCCGACAGTCGGGAACCAGTGTTCGGGGCGCGTGCCCACGGGGCGGTGAATGATCAGCAAGCGCTGTGGTGTGGTGCCTTGAGCCTCGCTGAGAAGCGGGCGTGCCAACACTCCGAGTCCGAGAGCGCCAATACCGTTTAGAACGTGTCGACGAGACAGTAAGTGTTTCACAGATCCTCTCCTCTCACTTGAGCTCGATATCCCGACTGAGGAACGCGGGAGCCGTCACCAAAGAACGGAAAAAATCAGCAAAATTCCCTGACATTGCGAAGATTTCTCGTGCCTGCGTGACGTCACAGGATGGCGTTGCACGCGTGTAGCCGAGAACATACGAAGCGAGGGTTCCACTTGCGCAGTCCAACGTTCCGCGACTTGACGCAAGGCGTTGGCCAATCTCCTCGATGCCGCTCACCGGGCCGTCGAGCGTCGGACCGAGCCCTTTTAGAACAGAGGAGCTATCGATCGCCGAGCCATCGACGTCCATGCTGCGAAACCGTCCGATCGGATCGAACTGTTCCAACGGGAGACCCAAGGGATCGAACCGCGAGTGGCAGCCAGCGCAAGCGGGGGTCGCATCCCGTGCGACTGCGATTTGACGTTCGGTTCCCGTCATGGTCTCAGCCACAGCGCGAGCGCCAGGGGGCGGATCTGGGATCTTGCCGCCGCAGACAAACGCTTTGTAAAGATAAAGACCCCGATGAATGGGATCACTCCGCGAAGGTCGCTTGTTCGTAGCCGCTAGGATCCCAGGATGGGTGAGCAGCCCGACATTCGGTCGACCTGCAGGCATATCGACAGGAACGAGAACGGAACCAGTAGCCGATGGAAGCGCGGGAAGACTGTAAACAGAAGCCATTTCCTCGTTGGCGAGCATCTTTCTCGGAGCGAACAGATCGCTGAACTTGCCGGTCCAGGCGGCGTCCTCAACGAATGCTTGGGCGCTTAAATAGAGGCTCGATTTCAACGTGTCCGTGTAAGTGGGGAAGGCGACGCTGTCTTTCGTTCGGGTTGGTATTTGTTCAATTCCAGCCCAATATCCGATAAGGCTCGACAGTGTGCGACGCGCATTCGGGAGCGCGAGTAATCTATCGACTTGTGCGGCGAGAACGGTCGGTTGAGTGAGGGTGCCGTCGTTAGCTTTTGCCCAAAGATCGGCGTCCGGTACAGAATCGAAGAACAGGAATCCAAGAGCGCTCGCGAGTTCATGGGGCGTGAGCGAAACGGATTGAGTGGAGGTTGCATTGGTTCCAATTTCACTGCGATACAGGAAAGAGCCGGTTTGGAGCGCCGCCTGCACTACTAACGCGAGTGCGCCGTCTTTGCCCTCGGCTGGAGAGAAATTTCGGAACACGGCCATGAGATTCGTGACCTCTGGCTCGTTGAGCGGCCGTCGCCAAGCTCGGGCAACGCCGTTGCGAACGAATTGTTCAACGCACGCGTCCGTAATTTCCGCTGCGGCGCCACACGGATGGACGAGCTCAGAAACTTTGACGGCCGTGCGCTGGTAGCCTTGAACTGCCGGTCCTCCCACCGAAAAGGCCTCTGAAAGGTTGGTGTACGTGCCCGAGCCCGACGTTGTCGTTGTGATCTCCGCGTCTTTCCCCGAGAGCGTTACCCCAAACGTGTCACGCACGACGTTCACGTATTCTTGGTCAGTAAGAACCCAGATCCGAGCAGGAGCTACGGGCGCGCCCATCACGCAAGAAGCTCCAGTACTAGGTGTCGGACCTCCCGGAACGGGAGTGCCATCCGGCAGCATTGTGCCTGGAACGGCAGTCGATCCGGGCGTCATTGTCGTTGGCAGTGGGGAGGCTCCATCGGTTGGTGCACCTGTATTCTTCGGTCCACTCTGCCCTGCGCCAAGAGTGCCTTGGCAGCCAAACGTTCCTCCAAGAATAAGAACAGCTGTCGATAGTTGACCACGGAACTTGGGCATAGCGAGACGTTCTTCCGTGCGGCAGTCGCACGGGACACGATGGCTGCTACCGTCACCGGCGCGCGGCAGCTCCAACAACCAGTTTTAATCTATGGGGGCGGACAGCTTCGCGCCACCAGGTTTGCGCCAATCCGTGGCAGATTTGCGGAAAAGTGACCGAAACCTGCATCGCTTATGTCCGCGCTCTCCATTGAGGATTCCGAAGAGGGACTCGCTTTTCTTGGGTGAATGCCCGATCGTTGGGGCGGACGGGATCACTCGTCGGATTCTAACCAGTCTTCGACTTCCAGACCCAACCTCTGTTCGGCCACGTTGTTTCAAGCGTTCTATCACCTGCCCGTCCCCCTTCATGAGAGCCGCGACCGCATTCGTGTCTAGAACGTACTTCACAACCGTACTGGCTTCTTTGACCGACGCTGCTGGCGGATCGCCTTCAACATCGCATCCGCTGCGGCTCCGATTCCGCGTTCAGGCGCTTCAAGTTCCGAGAAGAATCCTGGCGACCATTGAGTGCCTTCTGTCCAGCGCTGCAAGCAGGGGCAACTGGGACGGCCCAGCAAAGTTCCCACGTGGTCCATGTGGAAGCACGGGGTGCCGGCGCCAAGGAGGGTGTGCGTGTGACGGGAACCTATAATGGCGGTATTATCACGAACATGGAGGTGGACGATCAGAGCCATATTTCCTCAATGCCCATTACAGAAGGCGTTTGGGAGTACTACGAATGGTACGTGGGTGGCGGAAACACGGTCAGAGTCTACATCGATGGAGCGGAAATCACGGGTGCGACGGCAACTGATTTCCCGCTGCCTACATTTACGAAGCTGAGGCTGGGATTCCAAAGGTGGGAGCCAGATCTTGCAGGGGAGCTGTGGATCGATGATGTGGCCGTGGCGGGAGCCGCATCGGCTGCCAGAACGCGCACGGTACTTTGGGAGAAGTAGCGGCGGACGTGCGCCCAGTAGCCGACCTCGACGACCTGTCCTTTGTTGTGGAGGTGGTCGCAGACGAGATGTGCGTCCAGACCGAGAACTGCGAGCGACAGCTGAGCCACGGGACCCGCCGAGAGATAAACGTAGCCGGCACCGCCGAGTGCCCCCACCTCGTTGGTTCCATCCCGTTCGAAGCGACGTTAGGGATCATAATGGGCGCAGTGACCCCGTCTGAAACAGAGCCGGCTGCGTTGGCAATGGCGACGTGCAATCTCAACGACCCGTTCAACCGTAAAGGCCGCTCAGCGCGCCGAGATTCCACTGTGGATCGCCATGCACGGGCTTGTTGTAGCCAAAGCGGCGAAACGTCTCGACCCACATGTCCGCGTGCGTTCGCCCGGTGTACTGGAGGTAGCTGCCGCCGTTGAGTCCGAGGGATTTTCCGCCGAAAAGGAGGATCGGATTGTCGGGGATCGAGTGCACAGGGCCAAGGGTGCACTCGTTGAAATACACGACGAGCGTGTTGTCGAGCATGCTGCCGAAGCCCTCGGGTATGGCTTTCATAGTGCGCAAGAGCTGGGCCGTCGTTTCAGCGTAGAATTTCTCGGCGCTGGCCATAACGGGTATATTGGGCCCATGGGAAGCCTCGTGGTGGCCTTCGCCGCCGTTGGTACCACCCACGAAGGCGTCCGAAGATACCTCGCTGTTGCCGTAGGAATAGGTCAACGAGACGACGCGCGTGAGGTCACACTGAAACGCGGCTTGAATCAGCTGGGTCTGTTGCCGTGCGACTTCCGCATGGCGTGTGCTATCTTCTGTCCCAGGGATCGCGGGCAGCACGGGCTTAGAACAGCCCGCACTTGGGCCTGAAGTAAATTGGCCTTCGAGTGAACGGATGGCGGCAAGATGAGCGTCCAGCTTGGGCAGCTGCGAGCTTGGAACGCGAGCCTTGAGTGAGCTGAGGTCGCCCGAGACGAAGTCTAAAATGCTCTTGTTTTTGGCTTTGGCGCGGTCTGCCGCAGAGGTGTCCCCGTTCAGGACCAGGTTGGCAAACACATTGGAAAACACCGTTTCGGGTCGACTTTCAGGCCACAGCGCCTGATTGAGACCGGCGTATGAAAGCACACGCAAACACTCCGGACCTGCCCCCTTCATGGAAGCTGATGAGGCACCCAGCTGCAAGGAAGCAATCGGGGTTCCCTGAAGAGAAGCCGCGTTCTTGAGCAACTCTTGATCGACAGAGGGATCTGCGCCCGTAAAGAACTTGCCGTTCTCGTCGGCAATATCCGCGGGACTACTTCCTGGAACGATCGCAAAGCCATCCTTCACCGGCGGACACATCACAGCCAGCATGCCAGCGCCGTGTTTGTCGCCCCGCCAGTTATCGTTACGGGGCAGATCGATGCCCTTTAACACCACCATCTCGTTGCGCAAATCAGCGAAGGGAGTCAGAAGTTTGGTCATGCCCCAGTCCTTCACGCCACCCGTGGTCGGAAACCAAAGCTCAGGAACCGTGCCGCAAGGCCGATGAATGATCAGCAGGCGCTGTGGCCCAGCGCCTTGCGCCTCGGCGCGCAAGAGCGGGGCGGCGATTGCCCCAAGGCCAACGGAGCCTATCCCTGTAAGGAACGTCCTACGTAGAAAACGCGAAGTTTTAGCATCCATCGTACTTTGCTTTCTATTTGAGCACGGGGTCGCGGACGACAAAGCCGGGCGCAGTGAGGAGGGTGCGGAAGAAGTCTGCAAACGAACCAGAGGTTGCGAAGGTGTCTCGCGCGGTCGTCAAGTCGCACGAATCGACAGCAGAAGAGAACCCGAGCACATACTTGCCCAAAGTCCTCGTGGCGCAATCTGCGGTGGCACGCCGCGAAGCCAAGCGTTGCGCGAGATCGGTGACGCCCGTGATTGGGCCGTCAAGATCGGCGCCGAGGCCCGCAATAGTTGAGCTAGAACTGATGGTGGCTCCATTGGCGTCCGTGGGTTTGAAGCGCCCCATCGGATCGAACTGGTCGAACACCAGCCCGAGCGGATCAAACAAGCTGTGGCATCCCGCACATGTGGGCAGTGCTGCACGCTGCTGGGAGAGCTCGCGTTCGGTGCCCATCATGGTCTTACTCAGATCCGCAGCTGCCGCTGGCGGCGGCGGGACGGTGCCACCACACACGAATGAATTGTACACAAAAAGCCCACGATGGATGGGATCGCCTTTGGCAGCGCGCTTGTTCGTTGCTGCTAATAGACCGGGCTGAGTGAGCAATCCCGATGCGGGCTGCGAAGCCGGCACATCCACGGGCATGAGCCCAGTGCCGGCAACCGCAGGCAGCCCGTAAACTGCGGCCAGCTCACTCGTGGCGTAGACTTTTCGCGACGTGAAAAGATCGGAAAACTTTCCATTCCACATCACATCCTTCAAGAACGCGCCGGTGCCAGCATAAGCGGCAGCCCTCACCGAGTCCGTGTACTCAGGAAACAGGGTGAGGTCTTTGGTGCGGGACGGGATCAGCTCAACCCCGGCCCAATATCCAACGAGCTTGGAGAGATCATCGCGGGTTCGCGGCAAGGCGAGCAAACGATCCACTTCGGCTTTGAGTACATCTGTTTGGAGCAGCGTGCCTGAATTAGCCTTGCTCCAAAGCTCAGCGTCGGGCGCCGAGTCGAGCAGGAGAAAAGAAAGCGCCGAGGCCAGTTCGTTCGAAGTGAGCGCCACCGGGGCGGTAGCCTGTGAGGCATCCGTTCCGATCTCGGTTCGGTACAGAAATGAGCCGGATTGCAAAGCAGCCTGGATCAGCATGCTGAGCGCTTCATCCGGGCCTTCGCTCGGTGCGAAATCATTGTAAATCTTCATTAATCCGGCTGTTTCGCTCGGCAAAAGCGGCCTTCTCCAAGCTTTGGCGATGCCATCATTCACGAATTGCTCGACGCAAGGTGCAGTGACAGTTGCACCGCAGGGCTTGAGCTGCTGAGCAACCTTGATTGCGGCGCGCTGGTAGCCTTGGGCCGCTGGCGCATCCACTTGGAAGGCTTCTGAAAGATTCGTGTAGTTCCCGCTGGTGCCGTTTGCCGTGGTGATCTGTGCGTCGACACCGCTCAACGTTGCGCCGAGCACGTCGCTCACTACTTTTACAACTTGCTCATCCGAAAGCAGCCAAACACGCGCGGGCGCGAGCGCAGCCCCCGGGGCACATACGGTTCCTTGGTCGGTTATTGTTGTGACGGCGCCACCTGTGGCGGCGCCAGGCGCGCTCCCCGTACCAGAGGGGAGAGTAGCAGAGCTTGCGCCTCCACTTGCGTTTGGATCTTGCCCGATTGCCGCAGGAGACATGCCCTCTCCAGGGCCGTTTCCGGGTCGCCGCCCACCAGGGACGCTACCGGTACACGCTGTTGCCAACACTAAGAGCGCGGAAAGCAGCACACCAGTTTCGGCCAATTTGCCTTTTGGCACCCAAAGACGTGATCTCAACATGAGAATCCTTTCAAAAATGAATACAAACGCAGACACCAACGGCACTGGGCAAGGAGCAGCGCTAACGCGAGCCGACCTTCGGTGGAATCTCGAAATAGGCCACTTTGGCCGCAAATACCCGCGAGCGCCGGCACTCTCATCGAGCACACGCCGCTTCAAGCTATCGCGATATCAATGACTTCTATTATCACTCAAGTCTAAGGACACTGCGGCACCCCTGGAATACTCATGGTCGTCAAGTGTCTTTCTGGTTTCGTCAGCGCTGCGCTTTATGGGGGCGTTGCTCACGAGCCGCTCAGGCTGGACTGGTTAAGGAAGCGTCACGGAAGCTACTTGGAGGCCTGCCAAAATAGCGACTGAAAGCCGTGGAGAAGTGGTTTGGGTTCTGAAAGCCCAAAGTGTCGCTGATGACCTTGATTGGAGTGCGCGAGAATTTGAGAAGCTCTAAGGCTTCCTCCATCCTGAAGCGCGCGAACGCACGCGCAGGTAAGACGTGGAGTTCCTTCCGACACGCACGTTCGAGTGACGAAACGCTCATGCCCAGGTGGGCTGCCATATCTTCGACGGAGAGCGGTTCTTGTACGCGATTCCGAAAGAGCTCCAAAAGTCGATCCTCCAGCGTGTTGGTTTGCCCCACGACGCTGAAATCAGCCGAAAATGCCCGAGGCGGCAGGGTTTTCAGGAGCTCCCAAAACAGCGTGAGTGTCCAGGAGTCCAGTAGATAGGGAGTTATGGGGTCCGGTTGATCCACCGCATGGGCGGCACGCTCTTGATAAAGCGTTATCAATTCTGAGGTGTTGCTGAAAATAAGATCGGAGGGAGCTGTTGCGGTACCAAATAGTTCCAGCTGCGCAGAGCAGTGGCGCAGCCCAAGCAGCAAGAACTGGACAACCAAAAAGCTACAGGTCGAGCCCACCGTGTCCTCGTGCACGTCTCCTGGACGCACCATCAGGGTCTGGCCCGGATTGACGACGAGTGGTTTCTGATTGACCTCACAGGTGTAGGTACCGGAAATTGTGTGCAAAACCTCAAAAAATTCGTGAGTGTGAGGCGAACAGCACCAGCCGTCAGGGGCGTCGATCACGTGGGTTGCAAGAAAGGCACACTTGGGGTGCATGAGCGTGCCACCCGCGATCGGGGTCTCAAACATCTGGACCGCTGTTCTGCCGATGGTCTCTAGTTTCACGGAACCTCCAGAAAAATCGCCGAAAACGCTAGATTCTAGGAAAAGGCTCTGGCGCGCGTCAATGAAAGATACACCAAAGGGCGAAGGTGTCACGTTCGCGAACTCAGTTCCTGCATAAGGACCGGGTCCCGTGTCCAGCGTCTTTACAGGGGATGCCAACTACGTACAGGACTACCTCGAAGACGACACTCATCTAAGGGTTGCTGGTTAGTCTGTGATGGCGCGCGTGAGGATGGAAGCCACGAAAGATTACTTGCGCTACAAGAGTGCGGAAAGCAGCACACCCGTTTCGGAAAATCGAGTTTTTCAGCCCTATAGTGCGGACTCGCGGGTGGCACCTAATGGGTTTCCCGATTGAGGTCGTAGGGAGAATCGTGTCCCTGAGATTTGAGGCTCTCTTTCGAGGGAAAGCTGCACTTCTAATTGTAACGAGCGCTCTCGCGTTGCACTCTTGTCGCTACGGTTACGACCTCTTGCCAAATGAGTTCCCTGGCGGTGTCGGGCAAGCAGGCGCTTCCGGGACACTCGGGGGCAGCAGCTTCAGCTTCTCTGCCGGCAACGGTGAATGGTTGGTTCGCTTGGTGGAGGTCGGAGTGGGGGTGGCACCGATGGAGTCGACGCCTTCGGTGGTGCACAGTCAGGCGTTGGCGGTTCGATGGGCGTGGGTGGCTCCCAGGTTGGCGGAACCTCTGCGGTGGGTGGCGGCGCCAACGGCCGCGGCGGGGCAAGTGGTTCCGCCACCGGTGGCATGGGAGCGGCAATGGCAGGAGCGGGCGGCAGTGCAACCGGTGGCAGTGCAACTGGTGGTGTCCAGGGAACCGGTGGTGGCGCTACTGGTGGCGTCCAGGGAACCGGTGGTGGCGCGACCACGGCGATGCTCGTGGGCTATTGGAAATTGGATGAAAGCAAGACAACGGGGCCAGTATTAGACTCATCGGGCTTTGGCAACAACGCCAGCTACAGCGTGCAAAAACCCACCGTGAGCGTTAACGTTCCGCCGGCGATCCAGTTTGCGGATCCCGAGTGTCTGAGCTTCAACGCAACCAACAACTCTGTGAAGATCCCAAACTCCACGCGCTATGCGGTGTCCGCCACCGATAGCTTTTCAATTTCGGCGTGGGCGTTCCTCGCGGCGATCCCGAGCAATTGGATGGCCGTTTTCGGACACGAGGACATCACCATCACCTGTGGGATTTGGATCAACCCTTTCGCCCAATGGGACTGGAACGGCACCTCCGTGCCGGTAACCACCGGCTGGCATCATGTGGTGGCGGTCCAAGACGTGAGCCGCAATCGTCGCGACTTCTACCTCGACGGCGTGTTCTACCCTGGCACAAATCCGGCGCAGAATTGTGACAACGGGAAACCCTACTTCATCGGCGCTGGCGACGGGACCGACGATTATTGGAACGGTAGGATCGACGACGTCCGCTTCTACTCGGGCGTGCTCACGGCGGCTGAAGTAGCAAATCTGTTCGCAGGGAATTGAAGCCCGGCCCGCATACCCACCAATCAGCAGATACTCGGCTTCAGCCTTTGCGAGTTCCTGAAGGAGATCGCGGAAGTCTTCGCTCAGCTTCATCGCCGCGCTCGGGATGCGGCCGTGCGCCCGCACACGAACTTACGGTGCGCAGGTGAACGGCCCCGGAATATCCGAAGCAACCCGAGTCGGCATGGCGCTGTTCGCGGACGGACAGGCGCCGCCGGCGGCAGTGCAAAGCTTCAGCGTGCGCGAGGCAGACTTGGTGACGTCGGTCACATCAAAGCCCGTCGTCTCGTTGAAGTTGTAGTACGCGGACAGCCCCGCCTCCGTGCCCTTGAGGAATACCTTCATGTTGTCTTTGATTTGCGTAGGCGTTCGATAGACCTTCCAGATGCGGACCTCGTCCATGATGCCGTCCCAACCTTCGTTGCCGAACTCCTGTGACGCGCCCAAGAGAACCAGACCGGGTGTCAGAGGCAGCGAGAACCCGGCGCCGGGCACTTGAGTCGGCAGCACGTCGCCATTGACGGTGAACTCGAGCTTGCCACCATTGCCCTGATACGCCCACGACAAATGGAGCCATCCGACGTCCACCGCTGAGGGGAACTGAGGCGGAGCGTCGGTGCCGTTATTGTCGCTCACGCCGTTGGTGTAGGGGCCGAACACGCCCGAGCCGCCGTTTCGACCGCTCATGTCGATGCCCCAAACGTGGTCGGGGCCGTTCGGTCTGCCAAGCTCGATAATGGTCTGCTCGGCGGTCCAACTTTCGGCACCGATGAACTTCGCCCAAAGCTCGAGGGTGCGCGGCGTGTCGCCGCCGGGAATATCAGTGATGCCGATATCGCCCGCGATCATATCCGTCACCTGGCTGTGAAACTGCATCGCTTGGCCCGGTGATGTGTCGCACGCTCCGCCAGCGGCTCCGCCCGTTGCAGCGCCGCCCATTCCGGCTCCACCCATGCCAGCGCCGCCCGTGCCGCCCGAACCGGCTCCCCCAAGCGCGCCAGACTTTCCGCCACTACCCAACATTCCGCCGCTGCCCCCGGAGCCGCCGACATTCCCTTTCCCCAATCCCGATGTTCCACTCGATCCCAACGCAAGTCCTCCGGATCCCTGATGCATGGAGCCCGACGCCACACCGCCCGTCGAGTTCATACTCACCTGTCGCGAGGCATCCTTCGGGGAGCTACAGCCAAGCAAAGTGACCCAACACGCGGAAACGTACCAAAGGTTTCTCATACAACGATGACTTCCTGGGCAAGCCGCCCATCCCTATCAATCCATATCAGTAGCCGCAAAATCCCCCAGCAAAACGCGGGAAACGCGGCCGGCGGACAATGCTTGGGCCCTTTCTAAACATGCAATATGCGTTGCCAGCGAGACACTCTGCACTGAGCGAGCAGTTCTGCCAAGGCGCGCAGCGGCCTCTGGCTTGGTAGTTTTCGGCCAGGAAAAGTCTGAGGACGCCGCATCGAGGCGATTTTACCAATCTCAGATTAACGCCAATCAAAATTGAACCGCCATTCAATCACTCTGACCTTGATATTTTTGGGGGTCAGCGTGGGGTCAAAAGGCGCGTGCTGGCTACCACAACGAGCCGCGGCAGCTCCAACGACAGATTCTCACTCTACTCGGCCGCACAGTTTCAAACCACACGCTTTTGTGTCAATCATTGGCGGATATACGTCATGCCGGAAGCTTTGTTGGGGTAGGAGCTGCTGTTTCGCCGCCGGCTGATCGTTACGGCCGAGCCCGCCGCCTGTATTCAGTAGGAGTCACTCCAAGCGCACGCTTGAAGTTGCCCGAAAGTCCCCGAGAGTCTGGAAATCCGCACAAATCAGCGATGAGCTCCACCGTGAGGTCCGTTTCCATGAGGAGCCGTTGAGCCTCCTGCACGCGGAAATGTGTCCACATTGAAGCTGGACTCATGCCCGTTGCCAGCTGAAATCTCCGTTCGAGACTGCGTCGAGAACAGGCCAACGCCTTACAGAGCGTGTCCACTCCGTGTTCCTCCCTCAGCTTTTCACGCATGTAGCGCTGAGCTTGGACAACCACCGTATCGGTTGCGATCAAGGTGTCCGTCGAGCGGCGTTCGATCACGCGAAGTGGTGGTACTTCCACGTGTCTCGGCGCGGGGGAGCGGTCCGATAAGAGCTCAGCGAGACGCTGTGCAGCCAGGTAACCGACCTGCTCGGAAGAAGTTTGAATGCTACTTAGCGCGGGCTCGGTCAACGCGCACACCGTCACATCATTGTCTACGCCCAGCAAAGCTACCTGGCTAGGGATTGCGATCTCGAGCGGGCGACAGTGCTCGGCTACTTGCCAGCCCCGCTCGTCGCAGTCACAGAATACCGCTACTGGCTTGGGCAAGTTCCAAAGCCAGGCTCCGAGTTCATCGTCGCGTTTCTGTGGATTCTGTTGCCAGTCCGGATCTTCATCGAAGACGGAGCAAGTATGGCGGCGTTCCGTGAGCGCTCGCTCGAAGCCCAAAAGCCGCTGATCGTTCTGCTTTCCGGTACGTGCGGCGTAGGCAAAATGCTGAAATTGGCGCGCCAGGAAATACTTCCCTCCGAGTTCTCCGATGGCGATGTCATCGTGGGTGACCGTGGACAAGCTAGGTGCTGGGTAGGGTGCGCCAACGCTGACTCCAGGCAAGCTGAGAGCTGCCGCCGCCCCGAGAACATCGCGGTCAACTGTACCAAGCAAAAAGCCACGGCACGGGGATGCAACTAGCCGCGCCAGCCCGCGCTGGGTGGCGTCGTACCGCTCAAGCCACCAGTTCTTGTCCGTTCTGGCAAATTCGGCGACACCGCGCAGCGCCCCCCGAAAGTGTTCAATACTTGAGTCGATCACCAGCCCGATGCGCATCAGCCGCCATTCCTCCGCGCGCACTCACAGCTTTCTTGATTTTCGCTTCCTTAAGGCCGATGCCGTGCGCTTCGTACCAATGAATTTCTGCGGTGCGGGTGCGGCCATTCGAGGCCTAATCTTAGCAATCCCCTTGCGCTTCCGCCAGCGCCCCTTCCCGTAGGCCTGTTGGAGTCGCCTCAACTCACGAATTTCCCACCTTGTGCCACCGGGCTCGTCCCACGGCACCACGAGTTTCGTGCGGCCAGATTCGGCTTGTGTGCGCTCACTCAAGTAGCGTCCCGCACCCGCGCACGCCTAGAGCGCATCTTCGAGAAATGCGGGCGCTCTCTTCACCCGCACACACCGAGCGCTGCCGGCACTCACCCGTTGGAGCAACATGAGCCTGGTCTTTCTGCTTGCTACGCCGCTGCCGCGCAAGGCCCGCTGTGGCGGTTTGTCCGCGTTCACCGACTGCTGGCTTCCGATGCACGTTGCCGCCGTTCTTGCTCTGTGCGTTTGCCTAGCGCGGCCAAGGGCAAGCGCGGGCTGAGGACCTTCTTCGTGGGACCGGCTGTTGAGTCGGCTGTTATGAGCTTAGGGCGCTGAACACTCACCGCTTCCTTCGTTGATGTTTCTTGACCAGGATCACTCCCGACGCATTCGCGCGCTTTCTAGGGTGTCCACCAACTCGCGGGATCATCAGTTAGGGTTGACCCCTACGGCGGAAGTTTCCCGACTGTTGGACTCGAGGGTTCCGGCACTCAGAAAGACTTGAACGGAGGGATGGTTCGCCTTAGTACTCGATGCCGTTGTTGGATTTCGAAGTCGTTTGCCCATGGAGTCGAGGAATGAACAGTGCATTGTCCTGACGGGTGGTGCTGGCCTTGTTGGTCAAAACCTGGTCGCCCATCTGAAGCGGCACGGCTTCAATCAAATCAGGGTGTTAGATAAGCACACTGCGAATCTCGCAGTCTTGCGTAGGGTTCACCCGGACATTCGGGCCGAGTTTGCAGATCTGGCAGAGCCTGGGGCCTGGGAAAAGGAACTGGAGGGGGCTGACGTTGTCGTGATGCTCCATGCCCAGATTGGCGGCCCGCACGTCGAACCGTTCGTGCGCAATAACGTCACCGCGACAGCACATGTTCTCAAGGCCATACAGCGCAACAATGTACCATACACAGTGCACCTTAGTTCGTCGGTGGTAAAGTCCGTGGTCAATGATCACTACACGGCGACTAAGCGAGAGCAGGAGGAACTGATATTGGCGAGTGGTATCACCTGCGTGGTGCTCCGCCCAACTTTGATGTTTGGATGGTTTGATCGCAAACACTTGGGATGGCTTTCCCGGTTTATGCGTAAGGTTCCGTTTTTTCCCATTCCGGGGCATGGCCGCTATATGCGTCAGCCCCTCTACGTGGGTGATTTTTGCAACATCGTCGTTAGTTGTATCGAGAAGCGGATAGCGGGGCAGGTGTACAATATCAGCGGGCTTGAGAAGGTTGACTACATCGACATCATTCGGGAAATCAAAGGCGCAACGGGTGCCAGAGCTGCGATTATAAACGTACCGTACGGGCTCTTCAGCTCCCTCTTGAAGTTGTGGAGTTTGTGGGACAAGGACCCTCCGTTCACTGCGGCTCAACTGAAGGCGTTGGTTGCTCACGACGAATTTGAAGTGATTGATTGGCCGTCAATATTTGGGGTGAAGCCGACTAAGTTCGCCAATGCGATCAATGAAACGTTCAACGACCCGATCTATAGCAAGATCGTTCTGGAGTTCTAAAAATGAGTGAGCGCGTAGCCGTGCTCGGAGCCGGCCCCATGGGCCTTGCCTCGGCCTACCAATTAGTCAAAGACGGTCATCGGCCGGTGGTTTTTGAAGCCGACGATCGTGTTGGAGGCATGGCCGCACCGTTCGACTTCAACGGTTTAACGATCGAGCGCTATTATCACTTCCACTGCATTTCGGACCAGGCATTTCTTACCATGCTTTCAGAGCTTGGATTGTCAGCGAAGATGCGTTGGAAAGAAACGAAGATGGGGTACTGGTATCAGGGGAAGCTCCAGCCTTGGGGAAACCCGCTGGCCCTGCTCAAATTTCAAGGGCTCAGTCCCATCGCCAAGCTCCGCTACGGCTTGCACGTTTTCGGATGCACCAAGAGGAATGATTGGAAACCGCTGGATGGCGTGGACGCCACGGCGTGGATTCGACGTTGGGTTGGAGATGAGGCGTACGATGTGCTCTGGAAGACGCTGTTTCAACACAAGTTTCATGACTACACGGATAATCTCTCCGCCGCCTGGATCTGGAGCCGCATCCGCCGCCCCCTGTCGCTCCCGTTACGACATGTTCCGAGAAAAATTGGGGTACCTTGAAGGCGGCTCGAATACGCTGCTCATTGCGATGAAGTCTGCTATCGAGTCAGGCGGAGGGGAGTTGCGATTGAGCTCGCCTGTCTCACGGGTGGTCATGGATGCTGGCAGAGTTAAGGGCGTTCAAGTCGGCTCAAACTTCGAGGCTTTCGAGCGCGTAATTAGCACAATTCCTCTTCCCTATGTCCCCGGTATCATGCCGGATTTACCAGAGGACATACTGAGCAAGTTCAGAAGCGTTCAGAGTATTGCCATCGTGTGCGTGATCGTGAAACTCCGGCGCCCGGTTTCAGAGAACTTCTGGGTGAATGTGAATGATCCGGCGATGGACATTCCCGGCATCGTCGAGTTCACGAACCTTTGCCCCCTCGATCGGCACATCGTCTATGTTCCTTTTTATATGCCAAAGGAACACCCCAAGTTTCTGGAACCTGATCAGGTGTTTATCGACAAGGTCCGGGCCTATCTAAAGCGGCTCAATAGCAGCATTACCGATGCCGACATTATCGACATTCGAGCTAGCCGCTATCGCTTTGCGCAACCCATATGCCCCCCCAATTATTTGGCGAGCCTTCCCCCGGTGGAGTTGCCCGTGAGCAGGCTGCTCGTCGCAGACACGTCTTACTACTACCCTGAGGATAGAGGGATCTCGGAGAGTGTCGAGTTTGGCCGGATGCTTGCACGCAAGGCCGTGCAGAATTAGGGAACCTAGGCGCTCGGCGTAGCCTTGAGAGGGGACTCTTTGAACGACAAATGCTTGTGGCCAATGTAGCTCGTTCCTAATGGGAACGATCACACCGAGTGCATGGGCGATTTCGTTGGCCGCCCACGTCCAACCGAGGGCGGGAAGGACGTAGTATTTTGTCAAAAGGCTGACGCCGAGCGTTTGAACGAGGGCAAATAGGTTGACCAGCACAAACCAAAACAGCTGCCGGCGCAGAGGTGATGTTGCCCCGGAAAATACGAACAGCCGGTTGAGAATGAATGCCGAGGATAGCCCGCACCCAAAGGCCAGGACGATCGCAACTGAATAGGGAAACGCCTGGCTGAACAGCACGCGCGAGGCTAAGTTGATGCCCGCCGCACAAGCGCCTGCGCCAAGAAACTTGAGGAACCTCATTGGGTCTCGCGGGCCTCGGCGCAGACTAGTCATTCGCTTGCTTTCAGCCCTGCTTGTCGGCGACGACTAGCGCCTGCTTGCCCAGGAGACGCCATGCAAGGGGAAACTTCAGGTAGAGGGCTACAAGCCATGGAGCCTGTGGCAGGCGGCTCTTCGTGGTGTACGGAAGAAAACGCGGAATGACATGGGTTGGGGTAAGGCCGGCGAGCGTGAGCCCTTCCACCAAGCTTCGATCCGTGAGCGCGGTGTGATGGTCGAAAAAATCCCAGTATTCGCCTGGCAAGAAACGGATGTTGGGCTGCAAAACAATGATGCGTCCCCCAGTGCGCAAGATCCGGTACGCTTCGCGAAAAGTCTCTAGAACCAATTCCTTCGTGGGCAAGTGTTCCAAGAAGTTGCTCATGAACACTACGTCGACGCTGCTTGTTGGCAGTTGTTGGATCGCCGTGCACGATTCATTGATCACTCGCACGCCATCGCCCGCGAACTTGCTGACATCGGGGTTTAGATCGACAGCGATCTTGCTCGCAGCAACGATGTTATTGATAAACTCGCAATACCCCGCCCCTATATCCACGACCGTGTCCGTTGGCTTAACGAAGCGACTGAAGTAGCCGCTGCAGAGCACCTTCCAAATGGCATGCTTCTGCGCTAAGGCGCTATCTGGGAAACGCTGATGGTAAAGCTTGTCAAGTTCGAGGTCCGTCACGGGCGTATTTCTAAGGCGGTCGCCTCGCATATCCTAACTGGGGCTGGGTGCAACCCTTCCGCTGCAATCAGGTTAATTTCGACGCGTCCACCCTTGCGACCGCATGGGCGGTTTGCGAGCAGCGGTCGGGCGGGCGCCGTGGGGTACTTCTGTGAATGGCAAACACGCGTATTCGTGTAGACTTGCCGTGATGTCATTTCTGCGCAATTACTCGCGCATTTCGATTGCCAGCGCCGGCCCCTTTCTATTTGCGTGGGGCGCTTGGCTGCTCACGGCAGTGTGTGTGTTGCGTTTCGTCGGCACCCACGCGATCAACCTCCCTCACTATGACGAGTGGGAGGTGGTGCCTGCTATAACTGGGAACCAGCCCATAACTCTCAAATGGCTGTGGTCTCAACACAACGAACACCGGATCGTGATTGGCCGCCTGCTCTACATCGCGATCGCGCGCCTTAGCGGCTCAGACTTTCGCGCCGGCATGTTCTTCAACGCGTTCACGTTGATCGCGGCGGCCGGCTTGTTGCTTGAGCGGGCGAGGCGGCTTCGCGGCGTTAATTACACCGATGCCTTCCTGCCACTCGTCATATTGAACCTCGGGCAAGCGCAGAACCTCATTTGGAGTTTCCAGATCTGTTTTGTGAGTGCTGCGGCCATGGCGATTCTTGTCCTCTCATTGGTTGTTGCACGTGGGGTGCTCACCTTTCCCCGTGCGCTTGCCATCGCGTCTTGCACGGCGGCGCTGCCGCTGGCGGCGGGCCCCGGCCTGGGATTAACGCCACCGCTCGTCGTTTGTTCTTTCGTGATGGCTTGGGAGCTGAGAAATGCTTCCAAGGGCCGGCTCAAAGCGGCAGCAGTGGCCTTGTTGGGCATACTCGCTGTGCTCGTCAGCGTGCTATATTTTGTCGATTATCAACGGCCAGCGAAGCATCCCCCAAGCCGCGTATTGAGTCTCGTTTGCGACGCGATGGTCCAGTTCTTACTGAGTGGGTTTGGATCAGGCGCCCATGCACTGTGGCCAAGTCCCGGTAAGTGGATTTTCTGGGCGCTCACTCTCTCTACTTTGGGTGCCCTGATATTCGTTTTCGCACGAATCCCAAGCGAACGGTATCGCGTGGTTCGCGTGGCCCTTTTTCTAGCCGCGTTGGGGAGCCTCGCCCTGGGTATTAGTTGGGCGCGCAGCTCCTTCGTCTCATTGTTCGAATCTCGCTACGTGACGCTCGCTGCGCCGTATTGGTGCGCTTGTTATTTTGTGTGGGAGCTCGTCGGAGACAAGGCGGTGCGCCAGTTTGGCCAGGTAAGTCTATTGGTGCTGGCCGCTTCGTTGACGTTGACGAACTCCGAGCAAGGCACCGCAGAAGCTTTGCAATTTCGCAGTGCTCGAGAGCCTGTGGCAGCGGATATCAAGGCTGGGGTCGGGATTGCGGAAATCGTAAAGCGACACTACGGCTCAATGTACTACGGTGGGGCCGACGTACTCATTGAGCGCATGAAGATGCTCAGAGCCAAGAAACTCGCTGGTTGCGGCGGCCTTCCCGACTGAGGCGCGTTACCGGGGAGGTCTTCGACCCAACCAGGTTATCGGTAGATCCGCACCCAAAGTAGGTGAAACCATGTCTTGTGCCGTGACGTAAGTTTCACGTAGCGAGCCTGCTGGGACGGGAATTTGACCGTCGTCACGTCAAAATTCTTTTCAATAAGACCGACCGTTGCCCATTTGACTCGATCAGTCGAGAGCGTCACCGCCAGGGGGACAGCGCGGGAGGCGTAGGGTTCTTCACGGTTCCCAATCACGATGCGAGATACTTGCGCCGTCTTTTGCAGGTCGAATTCCACCCAGGGGTCTTCTTCCTCCCTCGTGTGAAAGAAGACGTCTGTAGACAGTCCGTCGCATAGGTGCGTCTCGGGGCTGAACGATCCATAGGAGCTACTTGCGCGCCACGGTTTCCCCTCCGCAAGGTCGGGGCCATAGGCTAACCGCTTCCCTCCGACGTACGCGCCCAGGCCCAGCAGAGCCGTAGCTAGGACGACCCCACCACGCCCCAAATTCCTGCGACTTCGAGCTCGTTGAAGATCGAGCTGCGGCGCCTCGACAATGCCCACAATACGTTTGACAAGCGTTCGAGCGAGCTTCAATTCAGCGGCCAGGGCCTGCGGTTGGACACTGGGCGCGTCCCGATAGGTTTGCGCTAGAAGCCGCTGGAGTAGCGCTCGGCCATTCTCGGGACCGATAGACCCCCGGAATAAGACACCGTCATCGATCGTCTGGAGCACCGTTTCAGGTGTTCCATCGGTGAAAGCGACCAAACTCCAATAGAGCGCTTCGCGGTAAAGATTGAGCGCCACGGTCCCGTCCGAACGATTGGGAAGTGGGTATACCGGTTTCTCGAAGAGCTCGGCCGCAGTGAGACTGTCCTTCGCTCGCGCTAAGGGGGCGAGTTGGTCGGCGGACAGGGGCTTGTAATCCTTCTGCGCATTCTCCAAATTCTTGCTGAAACTTACCCAGCGCCAAAATCGGCGGAGCACGCTACGCTTGTTCCGAGATTGGTCGGTTGGCGAAGGAACACGGAGCGGGGCTGTGCTTTGTGCCATGTGCGGGGAGCGGAAGAGAATGAGCAGCTTTTCCCCCTGACACAAGGGGTTTTCTACTCCAAACGAGTCCACTCAGAGAAGACTCGGGGATCTGATAGATTCCGCGCCGCGCAGAAACTCGAATGACTTCCTTGTGGCCGCAGGGTGATGTGAAGCTCCCTATTTCAAGCCACCAGTTCTTGTCCGTTCTGGCAAATTCGGCGACACCGCGCAGCGCCCCCCGAAAGTGTTCAATACTTGAGTCGATCACCAGCCCGATGCGCATCAGCCGCCATTCCTCCGCGCGCACTCACAAAGTGGCGCAATCATACGAGTGTACCGGCACGTTCGAGAGATCGATATTTTCCAGACAGCGAACATTGAGCGCTGCCACTTCACCGTGGCCCGCTGGTGATACACCCCGTGAAAAGGAGCGAATTCCGCAAACCTTGCAAAACACGTGGTGGATCTTCTGGTTGCCGAATTGGTAGTCCGTCAGCTGCTCTTGCCCCGACAGGAGTTTGAAGCTTTCCATCGGTGCGAATGTCAGCAACCATCCCATGCGTTTGCAGATCGAGCAGTTGCCCGAGAAAATCTTCTCAGGCGGCGCCATTGTCACTTCGAAGCGAACGGCCCCACAGTGACAGCTTCCTTGATAAATGTTTTCCATGGCCGAGAGCCTAGGCGAAAATCTTCCGCCGTGCTCTACCCACGGCGTTTCCTCAACGGAACGTTTATGTTTGGCTCACGCGCACCTTGGCACTCAAATACTATACCTAGAAACTGCGAACCCCAGCTCGTGGGCTTGCCGAGAAAACATGGCCAACTCCGCGAGCGTGGTGTTTTCGAGCACGCGCAGCGTCGCATCGTACATATCTTTGAGGACAAGGCGTACCGCACAGGTTGCTTCGTCGGCGCAACCTTCGCAGCGATGATAAGCGGTCTTGCTTAGGCAAGGCACAGGAGCGATCGGGCCATCCATCACTCGCAGAATGGAAGCCAACGTCACCTCGTGGGGGTCCCGCGCCAAAAGGTAGCCGCCCCCTCGCCCTTTTCGGCTGCGCAAGATGCCGTGCTGCTTGAGTTCCCTCAAAATGAGTTGCAGGAACTTCAGTGGGATTTCATCCTGCGTCGCCAAATCCGAAATGAGCGCGGGCTCCTCAGGGGGCAGTGCTGCCAGTCGCGCCAAGGCTTTCAAGGCGTACTTGGTCTTCATGGTGAGCATGCAAGCACCCGAGGGTGGCTCGGGTAGCCCGTGGCGTCAATCCTGAGGGCACAACACGGCCAGATGTTAACCTAAATCGCCAAAACGCCAATGGTGCAGAACCACCGGACAGGGGCGAGCGACGAAAAGCGGGAGCGGGAAGGCAGCCGGAATACAGAGCCGGGCCGGACCGAGGCAAACCGGAGCAAGCGAGGCGACCGGAGCGAGGGAGGCGGAGCGACTGTGAAACGGAGTCATCAGTGCGAATTTCTCGCTCACCGTTCCTTTTTCGCTTGCGAGCAAACGGTTCGGCGGATACATCGGTCTATCTACTTGATAGACTGACATCCTTTTAGAAAGGAACTCAATAAAGTGATTAGTTACCATAAGTTACGAGAAGCCTCCCTCGGGGGCTTGCTGGTGGCCTCCCTCCTAGGGTCCTCACCAACCCTCCACGCGGCTCCCGCCCCTCCCCGAGTGGCAGAGCCTCACCCGGAGCCCCAAATCTCCGGCTCCCCCGGCAATGGCATCACCCTCAAGACTGGCGACGACTTTTCGTTGAACCTCAAAGGGCGCCTTCAGCTTCGCTACCAGTTAAATGTCCCGCCCGAAGACGCTGCCGGGAGGCGTGCGACCAAACAACTGGTCACGGTTGGGACGGCTCGCCTCAACTTTTCGGGGATCGTGCTCAAGCCCGAGCTGACGTACCTGATTCAGCTAGCGTTAGCTGGCAGAGATTATCGCGATGGCGCAACCTCCCCGGTGTACGACGCCTACTTCGACTGGAAAGCGCACCGCGACATCAATCTACGCGTGGGCCAGTTCTTCGTGCCGTTCGATCGCTTGCGCACGGTGAAGGAAAGTGCGCTTCAGATGACCGATCGGCCGCGACCGGTGCAGGAGCTGACCCTGGACCGTGATGTGGGAGCTGTTCTCTATTCCGAAAAGTTTCTCGGCGAACATTCGCCCATTGCGCTGCGGATTGGAGCGTTCGGCGGCGGTGGAGCTAATCAGGTCTCAGACAAGAAACCTGGAGCTCTTTGGGTGGGTCGCGTGGAGGCCCGCCCGTTGGGTCCGATTGATGATGATAGCGAGGGAGATCTTGAGCGACGCGCTAAACCGGGGCTCGCGCTCGGCGTAGCGATCGCCAAAGACTGGAGAAGCAATCGCCAAAAGACGACCACAGGTATCACGTTCGTGGGCGGTACCACGGCTTACACGCATGCTGCCATGGACCTCGTGTTCAAGTGGTACGGGGCGGCTTTCGAAGCGGAATACCTCTGGAAAGGCGCCTCCAAAGACCGAATTTTCTCTGTCGACGCGGCTGGCGTGCAAGTAGTCGAAGCCACACGTGCTGGGAGCGGTTGGATTCTCCAAGCTTCCTACGCTTTGGATCCTCCGGTCGAGTTTGCGGCTCGTTTGAGCAAAATGGTGGCGGCATCGGGCACGGATCCCGCCTTCGTCAAGGAGGTGGCAACCAAGGGCGAAGAGCTCGGCGCAGGGGTGAACTACTACCTCAACGGTCACAAGCTCAAGCTCCAAACCGGATGGATCGGTCGAATGCCCGCTGGCCTCAAGCTCTCGCACGCCGATCACCTCGCGAGCTTTTTGATTGACGGAACTTTCTAGTTTTAAAAGACGATCGGGTACGAAAGGCAGCTTCATGTATATCGCAACTCTCCGCAGACTCTCATCTATGATCAAGCCCACCCTCGCGGCTACGCTGATGTTCGGTTGCTTCGCATGCAGCCGCAAGGACTTGCCCGTAGCAGGCAACCCGGCGAGCTCGACAGCCAGTCCGCCAAAGGCGATCTCGCTCTTGAACGTAAGCTATGATCCGACTCGCGAATTGTATGCTGATATCAACGCGCAATTCAGCGCCATCTGGCTCAAGAAGACGGGCCAAACTCTGACGGTCAAGCAATCGCACGGGGGTTCAGGGAAGCAGGCACGCGCCGTGATCGATGGACTGGAAGCCGACGTAGCGACATTAGCTCTCGCGTACGATATCGATGCGATCGCTGAAAAGGCCCAGATTTTGCCTAAAGCCTGGCAGTCGCGGCTGGCGAACAACAGCACTCCGTTTGTTTCCACGATTGTTTTGTTGGTTCGAAAGGGAAACCCAAAGAGGATTCTTGACTGGGATGATCTGGTGCGCGATGGCGTTCAAGTGATCACGCCCAACCCAAAGACATCCGGTGGCGCACGCTGGAATTATCTGGCGGCCTATGGGCATGCGCTTCGCAAGAATAACGGGAACGACGGCAAGGCTCGCGAGTTCGTTGCGCGGCGGTTCAAGAACGTTCCCGTCCTGGACTCAGGGGCCCGCGGCTCCACCACGACATTCGCGGAACGAAAGCTGGGGGATGTGCTGATCTCCTGGGAAAACGAAGCACTCCTCATCACGAAGAGCTTGGCACCCGGTGAATTCGAGCTGGTGGTGCCGAAGGTGACGATCTTGGCTGAGCCTCCTGTAGCCGTTCTTGATCGCAACGCCGCTAAGCATGGGACAGAGGCTGTCGCCAAGGCGTATTTGGAGTTTCTCTATACTCCTGAAGCACAGGAGCTCGGGGCCAAGCATTTCTATCGCCCCACTGATGTCGAGGTTGCCAAGCGCCACGAAGCCACGTTCCCAAAGACCGAATTCCTTACCATCGACAAGGACTTTGGCGGTTGGGCAAAAGCGCAAAAGACTCACTTCGCCGACGGCGGCGTGTTCGATCAGATCACCACACCGGCCCAATAGCCCTGTAATTCTTAAAGGCAAACGCGAGTTGTCGTGGCGAAACGTCTGCTAGCTGGGGCCTGGTCGAAGCACGGGGTCTTGCCGGGCTTCGGCCTGAGCCTCGGCTTTGTGCTGCTCTACATGGGTTTGCTGGTGCTGCTTCCCCTCTCGGGGTTGGTCGCCAAAGCAGCTGGCGTAGGCATGAATGAATTCTGGCGCATCGCTACTGATCCGCGCGCCCTCGCCGCCTACCGATTGAGTTTTGGCACGTCGATGGCGGCGGCTGTTGTGAACGTGTTTTTTGGTGTTTTGGTGGCTTGGGTTCTCGTGCGTTACTCCTTCAGCGGCCGAAAGCTGATGGATGCACTCATCGACTTGCCATTTGCCTGACCCACCGCCGTTGCAGGTATCGCTCTCACGGCGATCTATGCTCCCACTGGTTGGATTGGAGAGCCGCTCAGCAAGCTTGGGATCAAAGCTGCGTTTAGCCCTCTCGGGATCTTTTTGGCGCTCACGTTCATTGGCCTGCCGTTCATCGTGCGCACCGTGCAGCCCGTGTTGGAAGGCTTGGATCCCTCCGTTAAAGAAGCAGCCGCCGTGCTCGGCGCCACTCGCATCACGACGTTCTCGCGAGTGATTTTACCGGCACTTTATCCGAGCATTTTGACTGGATTCGGGCTCGCCTTCGCGCGTGGCATTGGCGAATATGGCTCAGTGGTCTTCATCTCAGGGAACATGCCGTTGAAGACTGAGATCGCCCCGCTGCTCATCATTACCAAGCTTGAGCAATATGATTACCAGGGTGCCACCGTGATCGCGAGCGTAATGCTCAGCGTTTCTTTTATCACGCTGTTGGCGATCAACCTGATCCAGAGGCGTATGGGGAAGGGGCGATGAGTGGTGCGGCTTCGCTCATTAACTCCCACCGTCATGAGCGACCGGCTCTTGAGGACGGAGCTCTGGCGCGGCGCCTCTTAATCGGGGGGGCAACAGCTTTTCTGGGCGTTGTCTTGCTGCTCCCGCTCGTGGTCGTGTTCTCTTCGGCCTTGAAGCAGGGGTTTGGCGTCTATTTCGATGCTATTGCCGACGCTGAGGCGCTGTCTTCGATGCGGCTCACCTTGCTGGCAGCTGCTGTTTCCGTGCCGCTCAATCTGGTGTTTGGCGTGGCGGCCGCTTGGGTCATTTCAAAGTATGAATTTCCCGGCAAGGGTCTGCTCACCACCTTGATTGATCTGCCCTTCAGCGTCTCACCGGTCGTTGTGGGGCTGATTTTTGTGCTACTTTTCGGCGCGAAAGGCTGGTTCGCACCTCTGCTTCAAGCGCTGGATCTGAAGATCATTTTCTCGGTACCTGGGATTTTAATAGTGACCACGTTCATTACTTTTCCTCTGGTCGCGCGCGAAGTGCTGGCCGTGATGCAAGCTCAAGGGAGCGACGAAGAGGAGGCCGCGCTCACATTAGGGGCCTCTGGCGGGACAATTTTTCTGCGCATCACGCTGCCCAAGATCAAATGGGGAGTTCTTTACGGTGTCATCCTGTGCAATGCGCGCGCGGTGGGAGAATTCGGAGCGGTGAGTGTAGTTTCCGGCCATATTCGTGGGGAGACGAACACTTTGCCGCTCCACGTTGAAATATTATACGGCGAATATCACTTCGCAGCAGCGTTCGCGGTGGCATCCCTCCTCTGCTTGCTCGCCGTTGCCACGTTGATCATTAAGCAATGGGTGGAATGGCAAGCCGCTCGGCACCGTGCCGGTGAGCGAAGCACCGCACCTGTTCGCCCCAAACCCACCCTCCATAAAGGCATCGCACCATGAGTGTCAACGTGAAAGAGCTCAGCAAACGCTTCGGTGGGCGCCGAGAAGTGGTGGGGGTGGATCGCGTTTCGTTCGAATGTCCCGAGCACCGAATTACGTCGCTCTTAGGGCCTTCGGGCTCAGGGAAATCAACGTTGCTCCGTCTCGTGGCGGGGCTTGAAATCCCCGATGGAGGAGCCGTTTGCATCAACGGCGAGGAGGTCACCCAGGTTCCTGTGCGCGAACGCAACGTGGGATTTGTATTTCAGAACTACGCGCTCTTTTCGCACATGACGGTTTTTGAGAACATTGCTTTTGGGTTAAAGGTGCATGGCGCCACGGCCTCAGATATCCGAGCGCGAGTCTCCGAGCTGTTAAGCCTTGTTCAACTGCAGGGCTATGATAAGCGCCTTCCGGATCAGCTTTCCGGCGGCCAACGTCAACGCATCGCCTTGGCCCGCGCGTTGGCAATACGCCCGCGAGTGTTGCTGCTGGACGAACCCTTCGGTGCGTTGGACACGCAGGTGCGCGTGGAGCTACGAGAATGGCTTCACCAGTTGCACGAGCAAACTCAGGTCACCACCTTGCTGGTGACGCACGATCAAGAGGAGGCGCTTGAGCTTTCCGATCACATCGTGCTCTTGAAGGACGGTGAGGTGGAGCAGGTGGGAACTCCGAGCGAACTCTACGAACGCCCAAAAAGCGCTTTCGTTGCGGCATTTCTGGGCGGCGCCAAGGTCATGACCGGGCGAGTGGTGGGTGGGCAGGCCCGCTTCGCCGACGACGCGCTCACCGCTTCGGTGGACCTCGCCGAAGGCTCAATCGTAGAGGCCTTCATCCGTCCTCACGATGTGCGGCTCGCCAAAGCAAAAGGAGCCATGCCCGCAAAGGTGGCGCGCGTCGAACGGCTGGTTCGAGTCGGAAGCTTCGTGAAGCTTGCGGTGGTCTTGCCAGACGGGGATCGTCTCTCAGTTCAAATGCAAAACGATCTATTCGAGGAACACGCTCTCGCGCCCGGCGATAACGTCTTGGTGGATCTCCGCCGAGCCCAGGTGACCCCGCGGCCCAACTACACAATCTAGCTCCTGGGTGATAACGTCTTGGTCGATCGCAATCAGCCGAACACTTCAGTGAGCGCACCTTGCGACACGCCGCCATAGAAGTTGTTGGGGCCCATGCCATCAGAGTGGGTCCCAAAAGTACCTTGAGGGATCCCGAGACTCTGAAGAACGGCCAGGTAGACGTCAAAAAGTAGGCGTTGCGGATGACTTTCGTTCATCACTAAACGTACGAAGCGTCCGTTGAACTTCGCCATACTGCCAGCGTCACCCACAAACACCATCGGCCAACGGCCGTGACCCGAATGGTGAGTTTCGCCGTTGTCGCTCTGGATAAGGGCGAACGCACTTTGTACGCCTGCGGTAGTTTTCAGGGTATTCAGCGTGGTCTGCGCCATGCCCGACATCCACTTGTACGTGTTGTCGATAACCGGCTTCTGAATAGGCGACTCCATGTGGCCCACATCGCCGAGACTGGTTCCATCTCCCGGTTTGAGCCCCGCCCTGACGAGCAGAGTGTCCACGTTCGGGCCGTAATCGTGCGAATCAGAATTGCCGATGTCCACGGCCATCACGTTGGTCATCCCGCAGAGCAACGCGATGCTCCCCATCGTGTTGAGGGATTCGAGCACTGGCACCGCATCCGCATCTTGGGTCATGGTGGGCATTGTGGGGACGCTGCAGCTGAGGTTGCCCGCTGCGTTCAAGCTCTTCTCATAGGTCTCAATCGTCGCCAGGTACTGAGTGAGCTTGGTCTTTTCCGTTCCCGCCAATTGGCTCTCAAGCCGCGGAATGTCGTAGCGCAACCCATCGAACAGCAAGCGGTTGCGGTTGTTCGGCTTTCCAGCTCCGCCGGCGGTCGCCATTGCGCTGCCAAAAAGATCTTTGAATAGCAGAACGGGATTCTGGAACGCGGCGATGGACTTGTCCGGACCAAGAGCAAACGCGTTGTCCTTCATGTCCTGATCGCGGTGGCTTGAGCTCGCGATCAGCACGGATTTACGAGGTGTATCAGCGCTCAAAGTATTGGCAATATGCTGATCTAACGTGATGTTGCCTGGCTTCAGATGGTCAAGGTCTGTGCCCGGAACGCAGCTGAGCGCCATGTAGCCGAGGCCGTGGCCAGCGTCTTCGCCTTTGCGCGGGTGATTCTGCAGCCCGTCAATCATGAGCACTTGGCTCTTATCAAGCGTGCTGAACGCCTCCGGCAGGTTGAAGTCTGTGGTGTTGATCACACTCGTATTCGAGGTGCCTGGAATGCCCTCGTTCATCATGTTGGTGTCCTGCAGGGCACCGCCGGGCGAAAAGATATAGCCCGGGTTGATCCCGTTGGGCGCTGCCCAATAGATGAAGATCCGACGACCATTCGCTTGGCCCTGAGCCTCCCGAATCAAGTTCTTGGCGAGTGGGCCGAGGAGCGAGGCACCCATGCCGAGGCCCATTTTTTGAACGAAGGACCTGCGACCGAAAGAAACAGAAGTACGGCTGTTGCTGACCATGGGGACTCCTTAGAAGCTCCGCTTCAAGAACGAGGGAGAAGTTGCGAGAGAGGACACGAACTCGACGTAGCTGCCGGCCGTTCCGTAGGCATCTTTGGCGGCCTTCAGGCTGCACTGGTCCGCAATTGTTTCGGTACGCCCGAGGAAGTAGCGGAAACCGTTGCGCATGACGCATTCCTGAACCCGATTGGTGCCCGAGAGCTGGGTTGAAAGATCCACGGCATCCTTGAAGGCGACGCTGGCGTCATCCACCCCAACCAGCGAACCACTCGCATCGATGACCTTGGGAGTCGTCGTGGGAGCCATCGTTCGGTACGCACCGATTGTGTCGTACTTCTCGAAGGCAAGACCAGCTTGGTCCATCAGGGTGTGGCAAGGCATGCACGAAGCATCGAACTTGGCGTGCACGGCAAGCTTCTCACGCATGGTGAGGTCTGTCGTATCGCCGAGCGGCGGGACACCATTGATCGGTACAGGCGGGATATCCCGACACAGGACATCCACGTTCATGAACTTTCCACGCCGAACTGGCTTGGTATTGTCGCGCGTTGCCATCTGGCCGAGCCAAGCTGGATTGGTGAGAAATCCAGCGCGTTCGCCTGCCGGGGCTGCCATCTTGGCCGGAGCTGCCGTATCTTGCGGCGCACCCGTAAGACCGAAGATCTTCTCTGAGCTGCAATCTGCAAAGACGTCTGCGGTTGTGAAAAGAGCCTTGATGAAACCACCGTTGGCGCTTGAGGCATAGATGTCGTTCACCAGGGCATCGGCCTGCAACACTAGGCGATCCTTATTGTAGTGACAGACAGTCGACTCACCGCCGACGATCATATCGGCAGTCTTGGCGACACCGAGAATACCTCGCAACTCGAAATACTCCGTCACGAAATTCCGGGCGCCATTGGCCTCCTGACTGCCCATGATGCGCACCACCTGGCTCTTGATTTGTTCCGGCGTTTTCAGTGCGTCTTGATTGGCCGCGTCCCAAAGCTCGGCATCTGGAGGAGCCTCCGTCAGGGTGTAAGCCAGCATCTGACTGACTTCGTGCGAGGTCAGAGCATATTCGTTGGCCACTGCTGTCGCCGCGCCTAGCTCCGGCTTGAACACGAATTGGGGAGCCAGCAACAGAGACTGAAAAGCAATCTCCAAAGACTCTTCTGCCGAAGCCCCCGGTACCATGTCGGCCGGAACACCCGCCATGGCGTCCGTGAATATCTTCACGTAGTGAGCCTGCTCAGCGGTGTCCAACGGGCGCCTGAAGAGGACAGAGCCTTTGTCTTGGATGAGCGTGCCCGCGCAGGTTGCGTCCTTGGCGGCCCCCCAGCAGGTGCCAGTGCTCACGGCCTGAACCAGCTGCTTGGCCACCTCAGCGGTGTTCGTCCACGCGGCACGAAACTCGGCGTCGGAAACGGTGGTGAGGCCGGACTCGGTTGAGTAGCGAGTGTCAGCCGAATTAAGCGGGTTAGCGAAGTTAGCAGGGACTGCCGGAATCGGTTGGGCCCCAGGCCGCCTTGCGGCGAGCGCGGCGGTTATTGTGTTCGCGTATTCTGTTGGGTTCAGTCGCCAAGCGCGGCGGGGGGCAGCAGCCGCAGGTGCCGC
>JBBRRP010000050.1:0-42781 GCA_038246305.1 Polyangiales bacterium
AATTTCTCATCAACCATCATCGGGAACTTGAGGCCGACTTTAAGGAACTCAAGGAGGCGAAAACCGTCGACAAAGGGACGTTCAACAAGCTGGCCGATGCCCTTGCGGCACACATCACGGTGGAGGAGGAGCTCTTTTACCCTGCCGTTAAGGCCGAGCGCACGGAAGATATTCTTCTCGAATCACTGGAAGAGCACCTTTCGCTCAAGCGCGTGCTCGCCGACCTTGTCGAACTTCGCGCCGACGCCACCAAGTTCGGCGCCAAGCTGCATGTCTTGGCCGAACAGGCCGAGCATCATCACAAAGAAGAAGAGGAGCATCTTTTTCCAAAGGCGAAAAAGCTGTTCGGCGCAGAGAGGCTTGGGTCCCTGGGTCTCAAAATGGAAGCCCGCATGAACGAACTCGTGGCGCAAGCAGCGCGCAAGAAAATTGCAGAACAGACCAGCGATTCCGCCACGTTAAAATAGCCAAAACGCGCCCACGCGGCGCGGGCGATCGAATTGTCGGGCCACAGCACCACAGCTCTTAGAACCTTGCCCAGCCTTGGAAGAAAACGCTCACGAGCGCGAGCGTCAGGAACAGGACAACCATTACAAGGCGCACCAGGCAGCCACCCACACCACGCCCTATCGGTGGTCGCTCGGGAACCGCTACTGCCCGGCTCATGTACCGCGCCCGAATTGCAGCGCGTAAGATCTGCTGCCACATCGGCATGGGCGGGGCGCCCAGCTCGAGCCCGTCTTCGCTCACAGGAGGGAAAGCTCTCACAGGTGCAGGTTCTCGTTCTCGTTCACGTGCAGGTTCACGTTCAGGTTCACGTTCACGTTCATGCAGACGCTCGGGTGCACGTGGACGCGTTCGGAGGGGGCGAATGGGTGCCGGTACAGCGGCCCGGGAAGGCGGATCGCCCCAACGGCTTCCACATTTCGAGCACGCGGGCCCATCCAGCCAAACTCCGGGGTTATGGTTGGTGCAAAAGTAACGGACTTGTGCCTCGTGGCACGCTTCACACTCGCCAGGCGTGGCCCTGGTAGTGCCGCAATTGGGGCAACGCTGCACGACGCTCATGGCTGTGTATCCTCGTTTCTGCCTTGAGGGACTGAGTCATCTCCGCGTTCGCGTTGCGGAAAAACTTCGTTAATGAGATCCGTCGGAGGGTAGAGCTGGTACACCTGAGGCAGAGAACCTGTGACTATTTGCGCTAAGGTTGGTGCGCGTTCATAGGGTCCAAACCGCTCCCTGTTTAAGCGCCGCGAGAGTGCCACCGTCGTTAGCACTGGATGAGCATGGTACGCCGGATGGACTACGTAGCGCTCGTCGGGGTGGTCATGCCCGCGGACCATGTGCGTGACTGGGTGGCCTAGCCGGGCGCTGAGGGCGCAGAAGTCGGCGAAATCCTCGTAGCCGAATTGGCTGCCGCGGGAAAATCGGTTTGGCATCTTTTTGCGCGCTTTAGGGTGCATGCGAACCCAGATAAAATCCGAGAGACACGCAGGATCGTTCCAGTCCCCCGTCTGCTCGAGCGCTGCATGCAGATCAGTCAACGGAAAACCGCCGTGTGCGACCAAAAGCCCGTCTGGAAAGAACAGTGCCCGCGGTGCGTGTGCTGTTAGCCGGATCGCCATTTTGCCGGCGCGCACCATCCATTCATTGTCTAGGTTAGCGTTCAGAAAGTCCGCGAAATCCGACGGCGAAACGCTCGAAGTGAACTCAAAGCCGTCATACGACAACGCTTCATCGTGGTTGCCGGCCATGACGCAGATGCGCTCAGGTGCCTCAATGATGAGCTCGAACACTCGCAGGATGAGCTCGAGGCCCCATCCCTCGTCGTCGAAGAAATCCCCAAGAAAAATGAAGCGCGGCGCGGTTTGATCAACCTGAGCGTGATGGTGGGCCTGCGCGAGTGCTGCCTCGAGCGCTAGCAGATCGCCATGGAGATCACCGATGATCCACAACGGGCCTTCGTCCTCCATGCTGGACACGCGTATCGCCCGGTCGTTCGCGTGCTGACGGTCTGGGTCAAACATCATCACGGGACCACCCTCGCCATCGAACAACGTTTCCATCCTCTCCACGGCCTCGCTCATGCGGCCGCGAATGGCGCTCGGGTTGACCGCCTGGCGGATTGCTGCCCAATCGAGCTCGCGCACTTCCACAACCGGTAGCGTTGGTGGAATCGAGGGTTCTGACAATTCAGCGCCCCCGAGCCGTGAGCGGTAACTTGATCACGCCCTTTGCTTGGCGGCCGACTGCGATCACGTCGCCGTTTTGCAGCACTCGCGGCTCTGTGAGGGTTTTCCCGTTGATGAGAGTCTCGTTGGTGGTCCCAGCGATCGGTGACACCACCCATTGCCGGCCAGCGTGGCGCTCGAGGACGCACTGGCGGTTGTCCCAGAACTCGCCATCAGGCCCAAACTGCCGCACCATCGCCTTGCCGAGCTCCGTACGCACACGGATTTGGACCGAGCGACCGTCGGGGCCGAGGAGTTCAACGCCATCGGACACGATAGGCTCGGCTTGGATCCGAGGAGAGGTCGGGGCCGCTGCGGCGGTCGCACCACGGCCGCTCAATACCGCGCGCAGCTCGGCCGCCGTTGGCCTGGCTGCCGGGTCAGGCGAGAGGCAGCGGTGCAGGGCTCTGCTCACCTCCGCGTTGAGAGCCGGCGAGGGCATTAATCCAATGAGTGCGGGCGGCTTAGCCGCGTAAGCTTTCACGAGGCTCGCGTAGTCGACTTGATCGTCGCGCCAGTAGGGATGCTCACCCGCCAGCAGCTCGTAGAGCATGAGCCCGCAGGTAAAGACGTCAGAGGGCGGCCCCGGCACGGCGCCGCGTGTGAGATGTTCTGGTGAACGGTAGTTGTCGCTCCCCACGTAACCCTGAAAACCGTGCCAGGGCGCCCGTTGATCAGGCATGAGCGAAAAGTCCATGTCGATGAGCTTGAGCTGATAACCCGCGCCTATGGTCGCATCCTCGATCAAATATGCATTCGCAGGCTTGAGATCAGAATGGACAACCTTTGCATCGTGCAATGCCGCAATGGCCGCAGTCAGCACTTTCGCCCACGTGGTGTGGCGCTCCCAGACCTTAGGCTCACGCATCGGAGGCGTCTTGGTGAGCCGATGCTGCTCGCGTTCCCTGTCCAGCATTTGCTGAAGATCTGCGCCGTTCTCCACGAACTCGTACGCTTGAAAATAGCAGGGCCCTCCCCATCGTTCCTCGAAGGCATCCACCTGACGAACGGCAAAACACCCCGCTTTGCCGCTTCGTACGCGAGCCGACAGCGTCTTTTGATAGGCGACGAAGGCCGGATACCAAACCACCGTAGGCGCTGGCGACTTGTATTGCTTAAAAAAAACTTTTTCGCCGCTTGGTGCTTGCGCCGCATAGGAGATGGCCATCATTCCGGGCCCGAACACTTTAGTGATTCGATACCCGCGGATGCTGTCCCCGACTTTCAGCTTCTTTGCCATGACCCAGGCTCAGAGCGAAGGGGACGCCTAGAGCGCTACGGTCTCGGCCGAACGAGATACGCTCGCCGCGAGCTGCTTGAGTGTCGTCCTAAAGTTAACTGGATCCGAGGTGAATTTTTGCAGCGCCTCTCGCGCGTTCAAGCCCTCGAACTCAACGACTTCCCATTCCGACTTGTCGATCTGACTCAAGCGGTCGTAACCCTCAAAATTGGGGGCGAACAAGCTCAAAATGATGCGATTCGCCATGACCACGTTGGCCACATCCTGGAGCGATCCTCCCTTCGCTTCCGGAAGGCTCATCGTTTCCTTGAACGAAGCATCCGTGAACACGACCACAACCCGTGCGGCGTCACTCCGGTATCGCCACATCGAAGCATCTTCGGTCTGCGAACCCTTCGGGCTAGCCGGCATCGTCGCGACTTTGTACAACGTATCCAGCAAAGATTCCGGCTCATCGCCGCCACCTTCAGCCTTCAACAGGGCGAGCTGAGACTTAAGAGCACTCACATCGCGCACGAACGGGCTATCAACAATCCACGGCAGCCCTTCGCTGTCGGCGGATTCAATGTCGCGATAGCCCACCACTTTACCGCGCCAATCCCGCACCGGCGCTACGTTATTCCCATCGCCGCGGCTGAGCGAATCGATAAAGGCTTCGATATTCTTGCGCAGGGCATCGATGCAAGGCGCCATGCTTCCACTCACATCCACGACGAACACGATATCTGCGACCCCCTTCGTTTTGGCGCGCGCCTGTGGAGCCGGTGCGTTAAGAGCCGGTTCGGCAACGCCCGGGGGCGTCTCTGTTGCGTTACCGAGCGGGTTCACCGAGCCGGCGACGTCTGGCAGCGAAGCGTCGACGTCGGCAGAAGACAGCGATGGTTCAAGGGTGGCACTACCGGTATCGGAATACTTCGTGTCGCTCATGCTAGAACCACCCTACAAGAACCGTGCCGGGGCCAACCTCGATGACTCTTTGCCTCGACGCGCTATCACACGGAGTCCTGCTCTTGATTCGCGGCTTGGGGGTCACCGATGCCAGCAAGCCACAGTGTGGCGGGCTTGACACGCAGATAGTTTGAAGTGAGCAGTCCGTGGACCCGGCCTCCGTGCTACTTCAGATTAGCTGGGGTCTTTCTACTAGAATTTCCACTTTTCCAGGACATCACGATGACCCCGACCGATCTAGCTGGGCTCCGCGAACGCTTCAGCGGCGAACTCCTCAACTGCCACCGATGGCGCGCCCTACGACGCCGCACGGACAGTGTACAACTCCATGTTCGATCGACTCCCGGCGCTCATCGCCCGCCCGTGCAGCGCGGCGGACGTCGTTGCAGCGCTCTCATTTGGGCGTGCGCAGGGGCTACCGATTGCGGTACGTGGCTCCTTCACCACCCACGCGAGAAGGCGCTGGAGCTCTACCGTTTTTATCGGGAATTTATGCGAAATGCGCCGCCCGAGGTGGGGGACGGGCTCATCCTCAACCATGCGCCGCCCGCACCCTTCGTGCCACCCGAAATGCAAGGGAAACCTGCGGTGGCGATTGTCGTCGCGTATTTCGGTGCAGTGGAACGCGGGCTCGAGGTGCTCGCTCCGCTGCGCGCTTTTGGGGCGCCACCCGTCGACATCGTACAATCCATGCCGTACGTGGCCCTGCAGTCCATGATCGACGCTGGCAATCCCCACGGACGGCGCCACTACTGGCGCTCTGAAAACCTGGTGGCCCTGAGCGATGAAACAATCGACGCGCTGATCGCCTGTGGCGCCACCGCCACTTCTCCGTTCAGCGTGGTGATCCTGATTCCGGGCGGTGGTGCCGTGGCTGCCGTGCCCGACGAGGCGACGCCACTCGGAGGCCGTTCGGCACCTTGGCAATACCACTGCTACGGGACGTGGACCGACAACAACGATGCCTCCCACATCAGCTGGGTGCGCTCAACCGAACAGGCCATGCGTTCTTGGAGCGCCGGACGAATGTCGTTGAACTTCATCAGCGAAGCGAACAACGAGCGAGTTCGCGCCGCCTACGGTCCCGAGAAGTATAAAAGGCTGGTCGCCCTCAAAGACAAGTACGATCCTGAGAACGTGTTCCGTATGAATCAGAACATTCAGCCGACGGCGAAGTAGTTGGGCCCCCCTCATACGGAGCTCGACGCAGCGTTCCAGTCGCCTTGCCGATAGCTGGTGCGGGTGCAGTCCGTTATCTTGGACGCCGCGGTATTGGCTTACGACGAACCTCCTAAATCGCGACGATCCTTCCGTGTCAGTCCAAGGCTTGCGATCCGGCACGACACGGGCTGGCTCATCTTGAGTGGCATGTTCTAAGGGCGGCCCGCCAAAATCGGTCTGGGAGTGATACTCTGAGGCTTTATAGCTCTCGAATTCGAATGTTGCGGTACCAGACGTCGTTGCCATGATCCTGCAACCCGACGTGACCGCGGGGCCTCGTGGCGAAGTCCGGCCACTCCCGAAATTTGCTGTTCTCGACGCGTGAATGAAAATCCTCGCTCGCCAGATCGAAAGCCACCACGAGCTCCGCGTTGAGCCAGAACTTAACGAGCGATCCTTGGGCTACGATACGCACCTGATTCCATTCACCCGCCGGTCGGGTAACGTCTGCGGTGGGTGGGTACAAACCATAACAGCTGCCTGCCGTTCGGTTCAGCCCGGCTCGGGCATCCGGGTGACAGCTGTTATCCAGCACCTGCATTTCGGGCCCGGTCTCGTACGGCCAGCGGTAATCTCCTTCCGCAACACGCAAAAATATCCCACTATTCCCGCACGGCGCGATCTTCCACTCGAGCTCTAGCTCGAAGTCAGCGAATTGCTCGCGCGTGATAATGTCCCCGCGACTCCGACGGCTTTGATCGAGGTGCAGCGTAGATTCTTCGACCGTCCACTTTCCTGGCACTTCGTCCCCATTGTACTTCTTCCAAGCGGAGAGAGAGCTGCCGTCGAAAAGGACCCTCCACTCGGACGGCTGGGTGACCTTGGAGCTCACCACAAAAGGAGTGGAGGCCGCCGGTTTGTTTGCCGAGGGATGAGAACCAGCGACCACTACCTGTGGCGCCGCTGGGCCAGTGGCGAGGCCAACGTGAGCAGGCTGAGCGCATGCCAGCAGCCACATGCCTCCGACGACGCTGCTGCGCCCAATGCTTTTGCTCCGGCTGGCTTTCGAAGCCCGCAAGTGGCCAGTACTCATGGGCGTTAGCCTACATAAGTTAAGTGCTTCTACCGCACCTGATTTTCACCGCCCTCGGACGTCGGGTTCCAGGATCACCTGGCCAAGACAAGCGTCACGGGATGAACTGCATCAATGCAGGCTTGACCGAGCTTGACCCTGTGATCCAGGGAGGGCTAGTTTCCACTTAACAGCTTTTGGGATCCACTATGACACTGCGCGGTATCTTCAAGTTCTCAGGTCTTGCGCTATTCGCGGCGCTGGGTTTCTCGGTTCTGGGTTGCAAATCCAATTCAGAATCACCGCCTGCCGCCGGTGCGGCGCAGCCTGCCGTGAAGGCGCCTCCGGCCAAATCCACACTGACGATTTGGTGGGCACAGTGGGCGCCAGCGGATGGCTTGCAAGAGCTGGCTCGGGAGTTTGACCCCAATGTTCAGGTGGTCGTGCAGCAGATCCCCTGGCCGAGTTTTCAGGATCAAGTTTTTCAGGAGTTCGGTAAGTCGAAGACGGCATTCGATGTTGTCGTCGGCGACAGCCAGTGGCTCGGACGCGGCGCCACCCGGGGCTTGTACGTCGATCTGACGAGTTGGCTGCCGACGGCAGTGGATCTCAACACCTTGCATCCGCTCGCAAAGAAATACCTGTCAGAGTACCCCACCAGCAGCGGAAAATACTTTGCGGCTCCCTGCGAAACAGACGCCATGGGGTTTGCGTACCGCAAGGATTGGTTCGCTGATCCCAAAGAACGAGCGGCCTTCCAGGCTCAATACCACACGGAGCTCGCGGCCCCTGAAACCTGGGACGATCTCCGCAAAATTGCCGAGTTCTTCACGCGGCCGGCGGATAAACGCTACGGCGTCGCCCTCATTACAGGTCGCGGCTATGACGACATCGTGATGGGATTTGAACAGATCTTGTATGCCTTCGGTGGTTCTTGGGGCGATCCTCAGACCCGCCAGGTTCGCGGTAAGCTCGACAGCGCCGAAGCTGTGCGGGGGCTCGATTTTATGAAGGAGCTGCTCAAGAGCTCGCCTCCGGGCGGTACAAAATTGGGCTTCGGCGAAGCAGTTGAGCCGTTCGTTAACGGTTCAACGGCGATGTTGATGAACTACTTCGCATTCTTCCCCGATTTGTCCAACAAAATGCGGGCAAAGGTAGCGTTTGCGGTGATGCCCAAGCAGGGAGAACGCCGCTTCGCGAGCCTCGGGGGCCAAGGCTTCTCGATCTCCACCAAGACAGCTCCGCAACAACAGGAGCTGGCCAAGCGCTTCATCGCGTGGTTTCTCAAGTCGGACACCCAGAAAAAATGGGTGACGAAACCGGGTGGCTTCACGGCCAACCAAGAGATCCTGAAGAGCGCAGAATTCAGCCAAGCCAGCCCCTACAATGCGGCCTTTGCGGCCTCAATGGACCACCTACAAGATTTCTGGAATGTGCCTAGCTACAACGAGCTGATCGCCACCACCGTGCAGAAGCTGGGTGAAGCGGTGGATGGCAAGAAGTCCTCAAAGGAGGCGCTAACCACCCTGGCGTTGGAGCACGAGAAGATCTTGTTGGCTAAGTAGAGCGGGCGCATGCAATCGGGTCCGGATAGCTCAGCCTACTTGAAGTGGGGATTTGTCGGGCCGGCACTCGCGCTGTTGGTCACGCTGAATTTGTTTCCATTGTTTTTCAACATCTATCTCAGCTTCACCAATAGCGATCTTTCGGGTGGTGT
Organism: Polyangiales bacterium; assembly: GCA_038246305.1. GTDB lineage: Bacteria > Myxococcota_A > Polyangia > Polyangiales > Polyangiaceae > JBBRRP01. The sequence goes on from JBBRRP010000050.1 coordinate 8,370, forward strand.
GGTCGAAGGGGTAGGGGTGGCGAACTACACCACTTTGTTCACAGAGAGTCGCTATTCGGATGCTATCACCACGACGGCCCTATTCGTAGTCTGCTCCGTCAGCGTTGAGCTGCTGTTGGGGTTTCTCTTGGCGTTGGCGCTGCGAGATCGCATGCCGGGCAAGCCCGTTGTGCTGACTCTCCTCTTGATCCCGATGATGCTTTGCCCGGTCGTCATGTCGTTGTTTTGGAACTTGATCCTCAACGGTCAGTATGGAGCGCTCAATCAACTGCTCGGCTCGCTTGGATTGGCTGAACCCGGCTGGCTCACCGACGACCACCTCAAACTGGTCTCGATTTTGATGGTGGACATCTGGATGTGGACGCCCTTCATGATGTTGATCTCACTGGCGGGCTTGAACGCGATCCCTAAGTACATTTACGAGGCGGCTGAAATCGACCGCGCCAGCCGCTGGCGGGTGTTTCGAACGATCACCCTGCCCATGTGCACGCCGCTATTGGGTCTGGCCGTCCTTCTGCGCGTCACCGACGCCCTGAAGCAATTCGATCTGGTGATGGCAATCACCGGCCCCAACGACATGACCACGCAGACCTTGAGCGCGCGCGTTTATCAGGTGGTTTTCCGGGACTACAAGGTGGGTCTCGGGGCGGCGTATGGGGTGGTGATTCTGGTGGCTGTCATCGCGGTTGCTACGCTCTTTGTGCGCTACATCGAACGCCTTCAACGCCAACAAGGCCGAGCTTAGGTCCAGTTTTCTAAGTGGATTTATGGATGGCGTCACTCAAAGTGCACTCGTGAAGTTCCTGCGGGCACTGGTGCTCGTTCCCTATTTCTTATTGGCCGCGTTTCCCCTGCTGTGGTTAGGGCTGACGTCGATCAAGAGCTACGAAGACACGATCAGTACCACCGTGAAGTTCCTGCCCTCGGCTGAGGTTGCAGCGACGAGCAGCGTGCGATTTCAGCCGTCGCTCCAGGCCTACCGAAGCCTCGCTCAACCGGTAGCGGGCACACCGAACAACTTCTACCACTACCTCAGCAACAGCGTCATCGTGGGCGCTGTATCGACAGTGCTGGCCGTGGTGCTCGGCACCTTGTGCGCCTATGGATTTTCGCGCTTCCGTATTCCGGGTGCGCGCGACTGGCTGTTCTTTATCCTTTCGACACGATTCTTGCCACCTTTGGCGGTCGTCGTGCCGGTGCTGATGATGTACCGTTCAATGCGGCTCGAAAACACCCACCTGGGCCTCGTGCTCTTGTACACGAGCTTTAATCTGTCGCTGTCGGTGTGGCTCATGAAGGGCTTTATCGACGACATTCCGCGCGCTTTCGAAGAAGCCGCCTGGGTGGATGGCTACTCTCGCTTTCAGACATTTTGGAAAGTAATTTTGCCGCAAGCGGCGACAGGTATGGCGGTCACTGGAGTATTTTGTCTGATCGCGGCTTGGAATGAGTTTGGCTTCGCGATGACTCTCAACAACTACGAGGCCAAGACGGTTCCGGTGTATTTTGCGGGCTTGCAAGGCAATATAAAGGGTGTTCCTTGGCCGCAGATCGGCGCCGGCATGATGCTGTTTGTCGCGCCCATTGTGCTTTTTACGGTATTGGTGCGGCGTCACCTGCTGAGAGGAGTCACCTTTGGCACCATCAAGCAGTAAGGCCCTCGATCGCTTCGCGCTCACTGGTATCGCCTTCGGGCTCTTGCTCTACGTTCTGCCTTTCGTTCCTGAATCGCGGCTCAAGTATGCTTTCTGGCTAACGCTGTGTTCGACGGTATTGCACGTGTTCACTTCGCATCAAGTGCCCCGCACTCCTTCGGCCGAGGATACCGAACTGTGAGCTTCCTCGTCCTTCAGCAGCTGGAAAAGACCTACGCCGACGGTACACACGCAGTACGTGGGATCGAGCTGAGTGTCCCGCGCGGCGAGCTGGTGGTGCTTTTGGGGCCTTCGGGCTGCGGTAAAACCACGACGTTGCGCATGGTGGCAGGCCTTGAGATGGCAAGCAGAGGAGAGATCCACCTTGCAGGGCGTGAGGTAACGCGGCTCCGCCCGTCCGAGCGGGACGTGGGCATGGTGTTTCAATTCTACGCACTCTATCCACACCTCACAGCTCGTGAGAACGTGGAATTCCCTTTACGCTCTCTGGGCATGCCGAAGACAGAGATTGCCAAGCGCTTGGCTGAGGTGACCGACCAAATGGGTCTCCACGGGCTGCTTAAGCAGTATCCGCGTCAGCTCTCGGGCGGTGATCAGCAAAAAGTTTCGTTGGCGCGCGCCATGGTTCGGCGCCCGTTATTGTATCTGATGGACGAACCGCTCGGTACACTCGATACGGATCAACGCCTCAGCTTGCGCGAGATCATTCGAGCACGTCAGCTCGAACTCAAGGTGACCACGCTCTACGTGACCCACGATCAGGAAGAGGCCATGAGCCTCGCCGATCGCATCGTGGTGATGGCAGGCGGTCTGATTCGGCAAGTTGGCACCCCCGCCGAAATCTACGACCAACCTCTCGATTTGTTTGTGGCCAACTTTGTCGGCAGCCCGGGCATGAATTTAATTCCTGGAACGATCACCCACGACGGGCCAACAACCGTTTTCACTCCTGCTCAAAGCTCCGTGTGCCTACCGCTCAAGCGACGGTTGCCGATCGGAAGAGTTACCCTGGGAGTGCGTTGTGAGCACGTGCGGCAAGATCCAGGGGGTGCGTTCCAAGGTCGCGTTCGCACCTGCGAGTATCTGGGTCATGCCAGCAACGTCCACGCTCAGACTGATTTCGGCCCCATTATTTTACGCCACGAGGGTGCAGAAACGCCTGGAACGGGCGCGATGCTCCAGCTGGCGCTCGATCTGGATCACGTGGTGTTTTTTGATCCCACTACCGAAGCGCGCCTATGACGGAGTTCCGCGACAGTAGTTTTCTAAGGGTTCAAAAGCTCTCTAAGCGATTTGGCTCGCATCAGGTTTTGGATTCTGTGGAGTTTGAGCTTGGCCGTGACGAGCTCTTGGTGATCCTAGGCCCAACGGGTGCCGGAAAAACGACACTGCTCCGGACGATTGCAGGCTTAGAATCTCCCGATCAAGGCTCCATTTCCCTAGCTGGCGAGGACATCACGCGGATCGAGCCAGCCGCGCGCGATGTCGCGCTCGTGTTTCAGAATTTCTCGCTCTATCCGCGCTGGAGCGTCCGCAAAAATCTTGAATTTCCGTTGCGAGCACCGGGGCGAAACCTGCCGGAGGCTGAAATCAAACAGCGCGTTGAAGCCGTCGCGGAGCTGTTGAAAGTGGCGCGCCACCTGGATCGCGATGCGGTCAAGCTTTCGGGGGGTGAAATGCAGCGTGTGGCCATCGGGCGGGCGATCGTGCGGCGCCCTCGCTTGTTTCTGATGGACGAACCCCTCACCAATCTGGATGCCAAGCTGCGCGAGGAGCTGCGCGTCGAGCTGCTGGAGCTGCGCCGTGAACTGCGCATCCCGATGCTATTGGTGACCCACGATCAAGCGGAGGCGCTTTCCATGGCGGATCGCGTGGTCGTGTTGGCGGGGGGCAAGGTGCTGCAAACAGGAACGCCGCGCGAGATCTACGAACACCCCGTTTCTCCGATCGTCGCCATGCAGGTCGGACAACCTGCGATCAATCTCATCCGAGTGACGCTGAAGGGTGACTACTGGGTAGCGGAAGATCAAACCCCACTCTGCGAAGCTCTGGGCATCGATGCTAGCCGCACGCGGCCGAGAACTGGCGACGCTACCCAGAGACTGCTTGGGTTTCGCCCCGAGCACGTCGCCCTGCGAGGTGGGAAAACGGCGGCGGTCGTCGAATTGGTGGAATATATGGGGGTTTCCACCACGCTTCTCGTAAAATGGGCTGGGGAGAAGCTTCACATTGTAACCTCAGGGAAAAGCAAGCTGAGGCCCGGAGACACGCTGGAGCCTTGCCTGGATGTGACGCGAGCGTTGTTGTTTTAGCGCTCTGCTTTGAGGACCCGCCGAGGGTGCGTGGGAGCGGGCGGAGGCAGGCTCCCCGAACAACGTCTTGACATTGTCCGTACGTTAATCAGGCTTACCTGATACCTTTCCGAGATCGCTCATAGCCCCGCCCCGCTCAGAAAAGCTAGATGTGCGCATTTCGCTCCACGCAAAGCGGCTTCTTCAGGAAGCGGCGCGCGAGCGGCACACGACTATCATTCAGTTCGTTTTGGATAAGGCCCTGAGCGCCGCACGCGATGTTCTCGCTGAGCGCAATCAAATCGGCCCGAGCAGCGAGCAATGGGAACTGTTTCTGAAGGCGCTCGACGCTCCACCCCGCGTGCACCCGCGCATGAAACGGCTCCTCACCGAACCGAGCATCCTCGACTAGGCGGCTCGCGTCCGTGGAGCCAAAGCCGCAGATTGCCAAGCTCAGTGGCCTGGCCTCCCTTGCCCGCAAAAGTCCGCCTTCGCCCTCGAAAAAGTACGGCCCTCCGAACGATCCGCGTGCCACTGGCGATGCCTTCCGTCGCACATGAGCTATACTGCCCCGTGCTTTCCAAGCTTCCGCAAGCTCTGAAGTGGGTCCTCTGGGATCTCGACTTCGAACGGCTCGTACCCGAAGCGGACGCAGACTCCATTATCGCCCGAGTGATGGAGCATGGGCGCCTCGCAGATGTTCGTGCGATTTTAGCGTTGTACGGCCAGGATCGGATCTTGCGGTTCTTTCGGCAGTCAGCCCACCCCATCGTAAGCGACCGCACACGCCATTTCTGGCGCGCTTATTTTCACGCTGAGGACGAATCATGGCCACATCCCCCGGCCTGGCGGAAGAACAACGCCGCGCCTTGGATCGACTGAGCGAAGCGCCTGGTCTGCCCGACTTCTACCTGGCTGGCGGCACCGCGATCGCCATCCATTGTGGGCACCGTCGCTCTCTCGACCTCGACCTATTTAGCCTGCGACCTGATGTAGATCTGGAATCGACCGTGCAGTTGATTGCGGCGAAATTCATGAGCTGTGAGGTCGTTTCGCGATCTGATGCCCTAGCTGGCCTGCGCGATCTAGGTGTGATGAAGTTCGCCGCTATCGCACGCCGCGGGATCCGCCGCGACTTCTGGGACCTGTTCGCAATCCTAAATCTCGGAGAATATACATTGCGCAGCCTTGCGGCGGACTACCTTTGCAAGTTTGGCGTTCGCGAGAGCGATCTCTATCATGTGCTCAAGGCGCTCACCTATTTCGACGACGCAGAACGCGATCCTGCTTTGCCGCAAGGCATGACTCTTGAGCTCTGGCAAGACATTAAAACATTCTTTCGGACACACGCTCCCGAGCTTGTTGATTAAGCCTTCAGGCGCGGCTGCATTGTACGCCACCTGTTCACTCCCGCCCGCGGCCGTACTCTGCCTGTTACCGCAGGCTAACTAGAGTTAACTCGGTCGCGCCCTACGGGGCTAGTGCGTCTGTTCCTTGGTCTTGACAAACCGCAGCTTCGGATTTTCTTTGATGGCCGTCTCGAGGTGCCAACTGTTGCGCGCCAAGAACACGAGTGCGCCCGTGTGGTCGTCCGCGATCGCACCCTGATTATCTTCGGCAAATTTGCGCAAAACTAGCGGTTCGTCGCTTTCTACCCAGCGGGCGGTAAAGAGCGAGGTGCCTTCGAAATGCACTGCGATGTCGTATTCAGTGCGAATTCTATCTGCCAAAACATCGAATTGCAGTGAGCCGACGACGCCGACAATCCAGTTCGAGCCAATGCGAGTTTTGAACACGCTCGCAGCACCTTCTTCAGCCAGTTGCTCGAGCGCACGCTGAAGATGCTTAGCGCGCATCGGATCGGCGGGGCGGACGGTTTGCAGGAGCTCGGGTGCAAAGCTGGGGATACCCGTGAAGTGCAGCTTCTCGCCTTCGGTGAGCGTGTCGCCAACACGCAATTTGCCGTGGTTCGGGATCCCGATGATGTCCCCGGCGTAGGCTTCCTCGGCCAGTCCGCGCTCCTGCGCCAAAAACAGAACAGCATTGTGCACTTTGAGTACCGTGTTGCTCTGCACGTGGTTCAGCTTCATGCCGCGGGTGAAGTGGCCGGAGCAGAGCCGGACGAAGGCGATGCGGTCACGGTGTTTCGGATCCATATTGGCTTGGATCTTAAAAACAACGCCAGTTACGGCAGATTCCGTCGCATGCACGACTCTTTCTACGGCGGGGCGTGTGGTCGGTGGCGGCGCATGCTCGCACAGACCACTTAAGAGTTCACGCACGCCAAAGTTGTTCAAGGCACTGCCGAAATAGACGGGTGTTAAGTGACCCTCAAGATAGGCTTGCCGATCGAAGGGCTTACACAGGGCGCGCGCCATTTCGACCTCTTCGCGGAGCTTCTGTAGCGCTTCAGGGGGCAGGAGCTGCTCGAGCTTTGGATCGCTCAGTCCTTTACAGGGAATGCCCACGGGGAGGCGCGTCATGCCACCCTTTGGCATTGGGACCAATTCGTCGCGGACGAGGTCATAACAGCCGAGGAAACGGTGACCCATTCCGATCGGCCAACTTGCGGGCGTGGCGTCGAGTGCCAGCGATTGCTCCACTTCGTCCAATAGCTCAAACGGTTCCATGCCCTCGCGGTCGAGCTTGTTCACGAAGGTGATCACGGGCACATCGCGCAGGCGGCACACTTCGAAGAGCTTGCGCGTTTGCCCCTCGATGCCTTTGGCCACATCTAAAACCATCACAGCTGAGTCGACGGCGGTCAGGGTGCGATAAGTGTCTTCGCTGAAGTCTTGGTGGCCCGGAGTGTCGAGCAGATTGAAGGTGCGGTCGTCGTATTCGAACGTCATGGCCGAGGCCGTGACTGAGATGCCGCGTTCGCGCTCCACCTTCATCCAGTCCGAATGGGTGCGTCGTTGTTCACCGCGCGCGCGGACAGCGCCTGCCAGTTGGATAGCGCCTCCGAACAAGAGCAGCTTTTCGGTGAGCGTCGTCTTGCCGGCGTCGGGGTGCGCAATAATCGCGAAGGTGCGGCGACGCGAAATGACGCGCGAAAGTTCGTCCATGGGCCGGCACTGGGTAGCGCTCTCGGTAGTCGCAAACAAGCCATCACAAAAAACCGCCAGAAATGCCTGTGAATCATGTGTCGATCTCAGAAAATGGTGCTCCGAACGGAAGCCCTGGTCGTTCTGTGCGCAACGGTTTGCAAGCTGCTGTGGCGCAAAACGACCTGCCCTCGACATTGTCGGTCACCTGGGTAGTCTCCGCGGGCCCCAAGGGGAGCTGTTCAAGCGACGCAAACCAATCTCATGTCCGACTCACAACGCTCGTCCGCGCCCTCCCGCACCAGCCACGCCAGTGGGACGGAGGCCAAAGCTCCGACGCCATCGTCGATCCCTGACCGAAATCAAGCTCTCGACACGGAGGCCATTGACTCCGAATGGCCCGAAGAAGCAGCCGTCCCGCAGGCAGCATCGGCGCCCCCGCTCCCCGCTGTCCCGAAAACGCCAGCACTGCCAAGCGATCTTGTTGCCGCGAAACTCACTCCCGAGAAGGTTGACTCCGACTGGCCAGACGCTCCCGTTGTGAGCGCACCGCCGCAGGCGAGCCTATTACCGAATGTGCCGAAGGCGCCGTTGGTACCCAAGGAAGCCAGAGAGCCTGTGGCGGCAGCCGAGAAACCAGTGGCGGCAGCCGAGAAACCAGTGGCGGCAGCCGAGAAACCAGTGGCGGCAGCCGAGAAACCAGTGGCGGCAGCCGAGAAACCAGTGGCGGCAGCCGAGAAGCCTGTGGCGGCGAATTCGGTTCCGCTGCCCGCTCGCGAGACCGTTGCTGCGAAGCCAGCACCCCCCTCGCGCATGATCGTCCCGCTCGTAGCGCTAGTGTTAGTGGCCGTCTTAGCGTTTGTGTTTTTGAGGCAGACGCCTCCGCCGCCTCCGATCCCGCAACGGAATGAACCAGTGAGCGCACAGAAGCCAGCAACGCCGAAGGCGCCGAGTTCCTTGCCCATCCGGACATCAGTCCCTTCCGAGCGTGCGGAGCCGAGCGTCGCGATCAGCGCTCCTGAGACTGCGCCCTCTTCCGCCCCGTCGGTTCCCGTTCAAGCTCAGGCAGCAGAAAACCCTGCTGGAACGCTCCAAAAGGCCGTTCTTATCGAGTCCGTTCCGAGTTCCGCCAGGGTCTATCTCATTGAAGGAACCAAGTGGTTCGATCGGGGTTTCACACCGGCAACACTACAGGTGCCGGCGGGTGCTTCGCTCTCCGTGATGTTGGTCAAAGAAGGTTTCCGCCGACGCAAGATCCGCGTCGATGGGAGCAACCCCAAGTTAATGTTAGCGTTGCTACCGAGTCCTTCTGCTTCGGGCACAGTCCCAGCAGCGCCTGGTGTCAAAGAATCAGCCAAACCGGCGCCAGCTCCAGCCCCTCAGGAATGATGGCAGGTTGGTCGCAGGCCCCTGATGTCTTTGAACGTTCGTAGCGCCAAAGTGAATGACGCGGCTTCCATTGCCCGTGTCCAGATTGCTAGTTGGCAAGCTGCGTATCGGGGTCAGGTCTCAGATGAATTCTTGGATGCACTCGACCACGCGGAGCGCGTCGAAATTTGGCGACGGACCTTGGGCTCAAGTGAGGGAGACACGCTGGTGGCGGAACGAGACGCTGTGCTCGTTGGGTTCTGTCATCTGCGACCGTCTCGCGATTCGGATGCCAGCGAAACAGAGCTCGAAGTGACGGCTATTTACGTCGATCCATCGTGGTGGAATCACGGCTACGGCCTCAAGCTAATGCAGGAGGCTCTGCGTGTGGCGAGTGCGCGGCCGAGCGCGGTGGTCAGCCTTTGGGTGCTGCGCTCAAATCATGGCGCCCGCGCTTTCTATGAAGCGATTGGATTTGCAACCGATGGCGCAACGCGTTTTGAAGCCATGGCGGGTGGCCCAGCGCTGGAACAGGTGCGCTACCGACTCGTGCTCAATTAGCTCGCTTCGTTGCGGCGAGGGCGAGCCCACCTTCTCGTTCATCGGCGACGGCATACCCGACCCCACCAACAATGAGCAGATTGTTGGCGTCACCAAAGCTGCTGCGCGCGCTCACGCGGTGGCCTCTCTGCTTGAGACCCAAAATCACGTTGGCGGGAAGCGGACGATCGCGTTCGTATTGGAGCGTGTCTGGCACAAATCCATGGTGGACGCGGGTTGCGCGAACGGCGTCGGCTAGCGTGCTTTGATGGTCGATCAGATCGGTGAGGATCTGAACGATGGTGCTGGGAATGGTGTCGCCCCCCGGTGAGCCCAGCACGAGTGTGGTGCCGCTTGGATGAGTGGCGAGCGTCGGCGCCATGGAGCTCACGGTGCGAAAACCGGGTGCGAGGGTGTTGACGCCACCGGTGCCGAAAGCTGCGACGGAATTGTTGAGCACGATGCCAGTCCCGGGCGCGCAAATTTTTGCCCCAAATCCAGCTGAAAGGGTCGTTGTCAGGCTCACGACCATGCCTTCAGCATCCGAGACGGACAGGTGAGTGGTGTGCTCCAGCTCCTTAAGCGCCTGCGCATACAACGGATGCAGGGTTGGGGAGGGTGTTGTGGCGTTAGCCAAGATCGGATGATCCGCGAAGGGTAGGGGACCTGTGACCCAACGCTGACGAGTGGCTTCCGCTTCCGAGGGCGGCAAGCGATCCGGATCGGTGACGGAAAACCTGCGTTCAGCTTGAGCTCGTTGCGATGCTTCCGCAAACAGATGCAGGCCTTCAACGGATTCTCGCGCGAACTGTTCGCTCTTTTGTTGGGCCAAGAATCGCAGCAGTAGCAACAGGCTAACTCCTCCGGCCGAGGGAGGAGGCATGGTTTCAACTTGCCAGCCTCCATAGTTGAGCACGAGAGGTGTGCGCAGCTTGGCTTCGTAGTGATCGAGGTCGCCTTGCGTGATCAGTCCCTCAGGTCCGAGGTGGGTGAGGGCTTCAGCAATCGGCCCAGTGTAGAAACCAGCGCGGCCATGCTCCGCGATCAGGCGCAGTGAACGGGCTAAATTGGGGTGTTTCACGAGACTGCCCCTCTGCAGAGGGAGGCCCGTGCGGGTGCCAAACGCCTCGCGGGCTTCGCGGGTTTTTCGAAGCTTTGCCCAGCTCCACTGAATGGTTAACGCTTCACGCGCTCCCACACGATGCCCAACTTCTGCGAGTTCAATCGCCGGAGCCAGCAGGTCGCGCCAGGGAGTCTTGCCAAGCTTCTGATGGGCGAGCCAAAGCCCGGCGACGGTTCCCGGGATACCTACGGCGGCGGCACCTTCCGCACCCTGCTCGAGCATTTTATCAAACTTTTGTTGAGTCAGTGCCTGCGGTGCTGTTTCGCGAAAATCGATGGCCAGTGTGAAGCCATGCGCGGGGCGCACGAGCAAAAATCCGCCGCCACCAAGATTGCCCGCACTTGGGTGAGTCACAGCAAGTACGAAGGCGGTCGCGATAGCTGCATCGATGGCGTTGCCACCTGCGTCCAAGATTGCGACCCCTACATGCGTGGCAGTTTCCTCGACGGAGGTGACCAACCCAAGCTCACCGCGCACCGAGCCGGTGCCGCCAGTGAGCTGAGGTGCAGCGATGACCGCAACCGACGTCGCAGGCGGTGCCGGAGGGACGCTCCGCTTCGTACTGGGCGAACGGACGGGGTGGGAACTCTGCCGCTCATCCGCCGGCAACCGCAGGGGAGGCTCGCGGAGATTGCAGCCGAGCGTTGTCGCGAACAGGGCGAGCATCCAACGTGTACGCAACCGACGCGGAAGTTTTGGGAAAAGCCGAAGCCAAGTACGCAAGCCGCTCACTCTACCCCGAGCGATCCGGTTACAGTAGGGGCATGTCTGAACCAGCCTTTCACCCTCTGGGTATTGCCGTACTCACGGTGAGCGACACGAGAACTCTCGAAACGGATAAGAGCGGCGCGACACTGGTGGAACTGCTGCTCAGTGCCGGCCATGAAATCCGCGGCCGAGCCATCGTTAAAGACGACGTCACACTCCTGCAGCACCAGGTAAAAGCTTGGATTGCGGACGCCAGTGTTGAAGTCATCATCACCACCGGAGGGACGGGCATTACCGCGCGCGACGTCACGCCGGAGGCGCTGTCCCCCTTGGTGACAAAAACCATCGAAGGCTTCGGCGAGCTGTTTCGCTTTCTCAGCTACGCAGATATCGGGCCTGCCACGTTGCAATCACGTGCTTTTGGCGGTCTGTGCGGAACAACACTGCTCTTTGCACTCCCGGGTTCCACCGGAGCCGTGCGGCTAGCGCTTGAGAAGATCCTGTTGCCTCAATTGGATAGCCGTAGTCGCCCGTGTAACTTCGCGGAACTCTTGCCACGCGTTCGCCACGAATAGCCCTGTGTGGCGGCGTTTCGTCGCGGACCTAAGCGTCGCGCGCTTTTCGAGTGGAAAGCACGAAGAGGCCCTTATCGTGTTGGCTCATCGCCAGAAGATCACCAGAATTGACTGCGACAACCGGCGTGCCCAAAGCGCGGGCTTCTCGTACCACCGACGACGCACCTTCAAGCTTCGAGGCATGAACCAGGACATCTGCTGCAGCGATCAAGCCTAACGCCAGCGGGCGAGGGAGTAGCCCAACAAAATGCGCTTCAGGGAAGGTAGCTTCCAGGCTTTCTCGAAGTGGCCCATCTCCAGCCACCACCACCTGTGCGTTCGGGATCAGCGTAGTTGCACGGAGCGCCGTGGCCACTCGCTTCTCCGGCACGAGGCGCGAAATGATGGCAATGATGGGCCGATTTTGGCCGAATTTTAGCGCCTGTTCAGTGGCCCTTCGAGTGAGGGCCGAGACGTCGAGTGTGCAGGCGCGGACGTAGCTTTTGGGAAGCGCGTTGCCAAAGCGAGCTGCTGTTTTTGTGTGTTGGGATTCACTCACGAAACGTAACTTGCAGCCTCGTGTTTTCAGCGTGTTCAGAAAGGGTTGCGAAAGCCAACGCGGGAGTCGCAGAAGGAGCTCAATGTCCGAACCATGAGCGACAATCTCCCATTCAGTCCGCGGTGCGAACAGCAGCAGCGCGCCAGAGGGAAATAGCCAGTGAGCGATGATGCGATCGAATGGGCCAAGAGCTTGGAGCGCCTTATGAACCCGCCACGCGAATTGGGCGACACTGACGGCACGGCTAGGATGCTCTCGCAGGCGTGTGAGAAGCCCTGGCCAGCCAAAGGCTTCGAGCGGTCCAAGCCAGTGTGTTTTGAAAGAGTTAGCTTGTAAGGGTTGCGATGCTGCTCCCGGAGCGAGCACCACCACCTCATGACCCGCTTGGCACAGCAGATTCACTTCGGACAACACGAAATGCCCCGAAGGGTCACCGGGCCCCTCAGGAAACGAGGAGGTCACGACGGCGATTCGTGCCATGCGTGCTACACGCGTCCGAGCCGGCCCATCGCCACTAATCCCTCGGCGCCGTGCTCCTCAAGGAGCGTCCCGAGCTTGCGCAGGTAGCGAAAGCTGTAGATCCCTGAGCTATGCGTGTCCCCCCAAGTGAGGCCGAGCGCGTAGTTGCCCACCGATTCAAGGGAGCGGAGCTCCAAATCCCCTCCCGTCTGATACGTGATCTCGCCCGAGTGCCCTTGGCAGGCGGCGCATGGGCAAAATCCCCGTAAAATCGCGTGTGGATAGAGATTCTTGTGGCCGTCTGCCCAGGAAATTTCGAGTTCTCGTGCGCCGTGGGGGGCTTTAACGCCCGTTGGAGTCAGGCTCAGCTGTTCGCTCATGGGCAATATCTTTCCGTGTGCCCGTTAACTAGCCCGTTTTGGGGGTTGCAATGGGGGGGCCAGAATGTCATATCAGCCGCCCCTTGGCGAACCCGAACGAGACCGTCCAATGCAAGCCCCTTGAAGTTGCCGTCGGCGACAAGGGCATCGAACGTGCCATCAAGCACCTCAAGCGTCGCATGGCGGCTGAGGGCATTCTGCGCGAGCTGAAGCGCCGCCGGCACTACATGAAGCCTTCGGTGAAGAAGCGCAAGAAGATGAGCGAAGCCGCTCGTCGTCGTAGGAAGCGCGTTCGACCCGACGAACGCATGTAAGACGTGCTGCCGCGTATTTGGCCGAGGTTGGGTCACAAAGCTAACCTGGTGAGGTGACAACTCTCGTTGCCCGGCAGGCGCCTATTGCAGGGAGCGCCCCATTTCGCTTGCGCTGGCTGCTATTCCTGATTTTCGCTGGGGTGTGCGCGCTGCTGTTGGTGCCACGCGCGACAGCAGCCTGGCGTATGTACTCAGTGGGTCCCGCCGCTGCCGACTATGCGCTTTGCATGGCAGGGCCGACCGGCGCTGAGCTATTTCTGAGCTCAGAAGGGGAGTTTCGTCGCCTGCTTCGCCGCAGGTTGGTAGCTTCCGGAGCCGCGGCTCTTCCTTTTGTTCGTTGCGCCAAGCTGGCGGTGCTCCTCGGCGGCTCCCCGCGCCTGGTCGGCGCACTTTCTGCCCCCGCTTCGGCCTTTCGCGAGTGGGAAAGCGGAACTGCGGCGGCATTTTCTCTCGACGATCTCGACCTCAGCGTGGAGGTCGCCACCGGAGTTTACCGCCGAGCCTGGCCGCTACTGCGGGGTGACCCCGGGAGGCTGATCAAACCTTCGCTCACGCCTCCGACAGCTGTTCATCCGCGCGATCCGGTGAAACCGGCCTGGGGTCGTGGGCTGCCCGATCGAACGAGTTGGCAACGCGCGACACTCGTCGAGGGCCAGCAAGCTCAGGTCACGCTGGCAACCGGAACCCGATTCACAACCTATTCATCGAGCGATGGTTACGCGTGGCGCGAGGTACCTCGCTCGCGTGCCGCACACGTTGAACGTTGCGCGGGGCCAACGGGTCCATTCTCTGCCCAGGTTGGCATTGACCCAACATCGCGCGCGATCTCAGTTCGTACATTCCGTGGGCAGTTGCTCGTGTACGAGACCGAGGCCGTGCCTGCCATGGGCGACCTGGTTGCCACGAGTTGTGACGACCGCGGACTGGTGCTTCTCCTGCGTGTTGCTGGCGAGAGCCGCATGGGGCTCTGCTTATACCAACAGCGTTGTCGGGAGATGAATCTTCCCACACTCGGCGCTGAGTTGAAGGTGGGTCAGTATCCGCTGGATATGGCGCGCCTCGATGGCACCACGGTGGTGGCTGCTACGATGGGAACGGTCGTACGTGTGGCATCAACGCGAGACAACGGGCTGACCTGGACGCCCTTCTCGGTGGCCTTCGATGCCGGAGAATGGGGTGCTGGGACGTATCCCGACTTGCCCAATCATCTGTTGGCGCTGGGCTCGAAGGTGCTGTTGTATTCAGGTTTTCGCCAGGTGAGTGTGGCTTATCCGCTACTCATATCCGACGATTTTGGCGCGAGTTTTCATGGTACGCGGGCGGAGCCACACTGAACGTTGGGCGTGTTGAAAACGCTAGAGCCGGGCGCGCGCTTGCGTGTAATCATCTGAGAGGCTGAACAGCACCAGATCGCGGGCTTCGTTGTGGCGCATGAGAAATCGGACACGCGCTTCGCGATCCAGATCCCCGAAGGCGTGCTGGCCTGAACTGAGCGCAATCGCCTGCAGGGCGGCACTGAGATCTCCGTACGCGAGCAGCGCTGAGCGATTAGCCCATTGATGCGTGAGTGCGCCAAGCTGGTTGGCCCGATCTCCCAGTGTCTCGGCGACACTCGCGGCAAGCCGAGTCAGATCAGGCGATAGGCTGGTGACGTGGGGTTGGATACGAGCGCGAACTGCGGCGACCTTGCTCGATTGTACGCCGGAAAATTGAATTCGGTCGTCGAAGGTGGCGAGCAGTCCCAGAAGGATCGGCGGTAGCTCAATCGCCGCAATTCTGGAGAGTGCAGCTGTGTGGGACATTAAAAGTTTCAGGCTGCGGGCGATCAGAAACGTGCGCGCACTCGGAGTGGCGCTCGCCACAGCTTTTCCAAAAATCAGCTCAGGCCCAGGCGACAGAGTTGGCACGCAGATCGCACCTAGAATTGGCGAAACGAGTAGTTTGGGTGTGGGCAGACCGAGTTCCGCCGAGAGCTCAAAGATCTCTTCTTCCAGTGCAGAATCCGCCGCTCCGAAAGGCTCAGCACGCAGCGTGTTCGGATCCACAGGAAAGGCGAGTTCGAGGAGCTGGTGGGTTTGCAGCAGGAACGCGCGAAAATCGGCCGTGAATATTTCGGGCGCGAGGAGATCATCAAAGGCCGAATCGAGCGCTCCGAGCCCGACCCCACGGAAAATTCCAAGGCGGCCTTCGATCGCCGCAAGGGCCGCTTCCGTTGCCTCGCGCAGGGCTGGGTCGTTCTTCAGCTCTGCCGCTTGGGCCAATAAGAGGAAGAATCCTCGATCGAAACGCCCACTGCTCACCGCGCGGCGAGCCTCCAGCATGACGGATGTGAGCGTCTTCTCGGCGTTCTCACTTTGCGCGGCTCGCCGATAGAAATTGACTAAGGCCGCTAGGATATCCGGATCTTGAGGCCACTGGCGGCGCGCACGTTCGAGCGTTGCCTGGGCTTTTCTGGAATCCTGAGCTGAGTGTTCTTGGAGTGCAGCAAGAGAGAGCGTGCAGCGCTGCTTCTCGCTTTCGCTTGCCGCCTGTTCTAAAACCTGAGTCGCTAACTTGAGAGCGCGTTCCGTTTGGCCAAGCTTGCCGTAGACTCGGGCAAGCGCAGAAGTAGCGTGAGCATCGCCGGGAATGCGCTTGAGCACTTCGTTGAAGGCAACTTCCGCGCGTTCAGGGTTTGGAAGCTCCACCTCATACAATCCACCCAGTTTGAGATAGATCGCGGCCTGTGCCAGTGGATCGGCGAGTTGCCGCACGACTCGCAGCCAGGCTTGCTCAGCCGCGGTATAATCCGAAGCCGCGATGCTCAACTCGGCATAGGCGCTGAGGGCCTCAGGCTGGTTCGGCGCCAGCTCCAACACGAGTGAAAGTCCGGCACGTGCGCGAGCGTGGAGGCCGAGCTCAACCAGCGTTCGGCAACGCTCCACGTCCAAGGTGATGCGCGCCTCAAGATCGTGAGTGAAGGCGAGGCGTTGTTCCAGAAGTTCAACAATTGGTCCCAATTGGCCGGTTTCTCGGTACAAGGCCAGCAGCCTTGCAAAAGTGTCGTCGTCGTGGGCATCGAGCTCGAGCGCATGCTTCAGCGCCAGAATGGCTCTCGGTTTATTGTCGACGTGATCTTGCCACACCATGGCAGCTCGCCGCCACGCACGATGTTCCTGTTCGGGGGAGCTGCAGCTTCCGCCCAACCTTTCCCAAACCTCTGCAGCCTGTGAGTATTCGCCGAGCCGCTCTAAAAGATCCGCTTTGCGGATCAACAGCACGAAGTGATCGCTCATCGCCAAAAGGCCAGCATCGATCAGGTTGAGAGCCTGCGGGTAAAGTTCGAGCGCCACTGCGGCCTCCGCAGCACGTAGCGAGAGCGTCGCGCGGTCGAGCGGATTCTCAGATCGTTCCGCTAGTGATTGCGCGAGGCGTAGGCTTCGAGCTGCATCGCGCTCACGGGTGTGCGCGTAGAGGCGACGCTCTGACCAGAGCGGCTGCGCTTCATCGAGGAGTGCTCTTTCGGCGCCAGCTTGGGACAGGTCAGGCTGCCCCTCCAATACGTAAAGGTGCGTTGCGAGCCAGGCATTCGAAAGTGCCGAATCGCCCGCCAAAAGGCGGGCGATTTCCCCTGATAGTCGTGCGAGCTCCCCCAAGTCTCCGCGCACAGACGCGCTTTGATGGACGTGGTAGAGGGCTGGCAAGTGTGTCGGCCGCTCCGCCAGCAACGCACGGTATTCGAGCACGGCATCTTCGCTGCGACCTACGTTCTGAAGGAGCCTCGCGCGTTCGGAACGTGTGCTCTGTCGTAGGCTGGCGCTTCCGCTCTCAAGCATCGCCTCCGACGCCTCCAGGTATCTATCCAGTCCACGCCCGGCCCGGTCGTTCTGTTCCTTGATCGATAGGATGAGCGGATCACTGGGGAAAATATGCTCGAGGCAGGCAACGCATTCCTCGGTATTGCCTAGGGTGGCGTGAAAGAGTGCTGCTCCGAACTTAAGATCTTGCGTTTGCTCAGCAGGTAGCTCACTCGCGAGGTGCTCGCTTTGGAGTGCCAGTGCGTTGAGCGCTGGATCTCCCCAACGCCCTAAAAACAGTGCTGTCGCGAGATCTTTGCCAACAAGTTCGGAAGCTTCTCCCAACAGCTTTGCTGATGTTCGAGGCTCCTTCATCGAGAGCATCCAAGCTTCTGCAAGCAGCAGACCGGCCTGCTCGCGGGGGTCTGAGCGATGATTGCGCGTTTCGCTCAGAAGTTCTCGCAAGCCTTCATCGTCCCCCCGTGCTCGTGCGTCTCGCTGCCGAAGCTCTTGGGCGAACGGAAGCTCCGGATCAGCTTCGAACGCTTCCTTGAGCGTCTTTCGATAGTCGCGGTGCTCTTGGCCGACCCTCAAAGCCGCCTCAGTCAAAAGCAACGCGCGGTATGTGCCGTCCGAAGTGGCGTCGGCGACGCCCATCAGATACTGCGTCCCGCTAGCAGGATCGGAGGTGTCAATCAGCGCACGCGCTAGGCCCTCGTTGGCGGCATCATTGCGCAGGCTCTCAGCGTAACAAGCCTCCGCTTCATTTGGCAAAGCGCAAGCTTCGTAAAGAATTGCTGCCACCAAAAGGAGCGTTGTCGCGTGCGATGGCTCGTTGGCGCATGATCGGATTTGGTCGGCAAGCGCTTGCAGATTACTTTCGGCAAAGAAAAGTTCCAGCCGGAGGGCTTGCAGGAGCTGTGCAGCATTGGAAGGAGCACCGGGGAAGAGCAGCGCCTCACGCAGATTTTGGAGGTTCTCCGCCCCACCGCTGACGCTCGCATCAGCCAGGGCGTGAGCCATATTCGCCTGCCATACGGCTGCGCTGTCTCCCGACAACACCCTCGCGTTGGCGTCGACATCGGGCCGAACAGCGCCGATCGCGGCCACCAAGGGCAAAAGCTCCGGCGTAGCGAGCGCTTGGCTCAGCGGGCTATTGTCGCCTTCGAGGCCGAGAGGAGCCAGCGCGAAGAGGGCTGCCCGTTCCGCGACACTGAATGACTCCGCTTGGGTGGGCTCGGAGATGATTTGTCTGACTCGGTCAAAGTCCGAAGCTTCGAGCGCGCGGTAAATAAGCGAACGAATCACTAACGGAGTTTGCTTACGTTCAGCTAGTGCATTCAGATGGTCGTTCGCCTTTTCACGGGTGCCAGCTTTGTGTGACAGGAGCGTTGCACGCAGCCACAGAGTGCTGCCCTTCAATCCCTTGGATTGAGCAATGGGCTCGAGAGCCTTTGCCACCTGTTCGGGATGACCGGCATTCAGTGCTCGACTTGCTTTCTGGAACGCAACGCTCATGGGCACGTGGTGTGCGATGTCCGCGTCGCTATCGGCACGCGCATGAAGCATGTGCTCCGTGGCGTTCGCGAGGTCACTCAATCCACCATCTTTAGGCCAACTAACTGATAGCGTTTTCTTAGCGCGAAGGTTATCAAGAAAATTTGTGATGAGGCCACGTGGATCGGTTGGCGTGAGCTTGGTAAAGTACTCAAGCTTCTTCTGTGAAAGGCTGTTATCGGAAAGTAGCAGCCGTTGTATTTCGGCTGAATAATAGGCTGCGTGGGCGCGCGCCTCTGTGTCTATGCTAGCTCGCATTTCAACGTCCAGCGCGGCAGTCACGCTCTTCCAATCGTGCCTCGCCGCGGAGAACCAACGCTGCTGACGTGATGCGATAGGGGACGTCGGGCTGGCCGCGTGCCCAAGGCCCGCAAGCTTCTGCCCCCGTGCTGGGTCCCCAACCATGGCCCACACTTCACTTGCCACAACTAACAGGCGCGCGCGCGCTTTGGGGTCCGGAGTGAGCTCCGCTTGCTGTTCGAGCCAGGCGGCTCGTTCTGCCCATGATTCGACAGTTCCGGCTTCCTCGATGTGCGTGCTCGCGGGACGCTCAGCGTCGAGCGGGCGTGGGGCGCTCCGAGGAAGCGGTGGGGGTTTGGAAGTGCGTCGCAGCGTCAGCGCTTCTTCAACGAACGAATCAGGTTCCCACGAAGCGTACGCAGGCTCTGAAGCTCGGGGCACGTCTAGCTCAGTGGCGTTCACCAGCTCAGCTTGGCTGGACGGAAGCGCGCTGAACTCCTCGGTCGACGGTTCAAGCGACTCAACCGCCGGCAAGGCCGCTTCCAGCAGGGCATCAATCTCGTCGTCAGTGCCGGGCGCAGGCCTCACGAGATTTGGAGGCCGGCCAATGGAAACAGGGCCGTTTTGTTGGGGGTTAACAAACGAAGGCGGCCGCGGTGAGGTGGGTAGGTAGGGCTGATGGATCGAGGGCAGTCGCGGCCCACCTTCTCCGCTGTCTTCGGCGAGAAGGGCGTCGAGCAGCTCTTGCGGTCGAATGGAACTCGGGGCCGGTTGGTCTTCAACTAGATCTTGAGAACCTGGTGTTGCGGGTGGCTCGCGTTCGCTCATCTGCCCTCCAAGCCAAGCTGTTTGCGAAGCTCAAGGTAACGTGGCCCGAGCACGAAGGAGAGGAGGCGGCCAAGGCGCGCGCGGTCGTCGGGGCTTGTGAGACGTTTCCTTCGGGCTGAAGGCTCCTTGGCGATGACCCACGAAACGTCGCCGGAGGCGAGGGCCGCGACGCGGTCCATGCTGGAGAGTGCGCTAGCAATCCAGACCAGCGGATCTTGGGACTCGGCCTGCACACGCTCGACCAATGGGGGCAGCGTCTTCTTTGCTTTACGCCCAAGCCCGCGGCTGAGAAGGCGCACAAACTCTGCCGTCATCGCGTAGCTTGGCCCCTCCAGATTCACGCCTAAGACTTGACCCGTGGCCGCGATGAGCGCGGCAATATCGGCCGGCTCACGCGAGCGCAGGATGCTCGTCCCTTGCTTAAGCGCGAAGAGCTCACGCGCCACGGCTTGTCGATGCGCGGGCGAAAGAGGGGATACGACCGATGTTCCGACCAGTAACGCGGGCGTATCGCCGACCAGGCCTCGAACCGCGTCTGGCTCCTCGCCACCGATGTAGAGGTCGAACTCGCCAAGCCCGAGTGCTCCTGCCCACGCCGCAATCTCGTTACGGATGGGCAGCCCGAGCCGCGGTTCAACGCGCTGCTTCTTGTGGATCTCGAAGCTTTGGAGGGTTGGACCCAAGATTTCACCGAAAGATGGCGCTGCCTCCCGCATCAACTCAGCCAAGGCGCCGTTGTCATTCAGGTCCAAAAGGTCGGGAACGGATTCAGCGTCCATGGCGAGTCGCGGACTGACAATTCCTTCAGCACTCAGCTCCAAAAGCGCAGCATCCAGTTCTCGGCTGCTTTCGCCGAGTGCCGCGAGCGCTCCCACCGTGACCTGACGGAGCGGGGTATTGTCTAGCACGCTCGCGAGGCGAAACAGCAGCTTCAGCCGTTCGGCATCCAAGGGGTCACTCTGCACCCAGTCCATCACGGGTCCAAGCGAGCGGCCGACTAACGCTTTGGTTTGCTCGCGATCCGGGTGGTTGCGGCCGAGCACCAGATCGAGCGCTTCGGGATCCGCCGGCTCTTCTTCGAGCAGACGGAGCGCTGCCTGTTCAGTGCGTTCGGCGGCGCTGAGCTTGTCGCGGGAAATCACCATGCATAGGCGCGCTGCCTCGGCTCGCCGCTCGGACGTTTCCCGTTCTTTGCTCAAGTCCTCCAACACATCCAGGGCTTCTACCCAAGCCCCAGCACTGGTGGCGGCGCGTGCGAGGCGTTCGCGAACGGGGAGTGTGCTTTGCCCGGAGCGATAGAGTTGAGCGAGAACGGCCAACGCTTGGAGCGTGTCGTGCAGTTTATTTTCGTAGATATCGACGGCAGCAACACCGCTCATCAATCTCTGTTGTGCCGGTGCGTTGGGCAACGCAGAAAGCTTGGCCAGGTTTTCAGCCGCTTTACCGAAATCCCCTTGGCTCATGAAGATTTCGCCCGCAAGGGCTAACGCACCCACGTGATCCGGTTCGAGCATTTGCACGCTTTCAAGCGCGGTGAGCGCCAGCGGCAGATGCTTCAGGGTCCGAAAGGCACGCGCACGTTCCCAGAATAATTTGGATAGCTCCTCCACGTCGTCCGTGGCATCCAGGCGAGCTTCGATGAGCGCGAGCAGCCTTGGATGGTCCTTTCTTTCGCGGACAATCCTAAACAGTTTGTCGAAGGACCGATTGCGGCCGATGTCGCGGGTGATGGCGCGCGTGAGTGCATGTTCACCGAGCTCAAGTTCGCCCAGTTCGTCGAGCAAAATCAGCGACGCTTTCTCCCAATAGAGCGCGCCCTGAGCCGCGTCCGCCACAGAATCCCCCAGGCCCGCGTAGGCTTCAGCCAAGAGCCCGCGATTCTTGCTTGCCTCCGCGACGCTGCGCAGCCCCTCCCACACGAAAACATCTTCGGGACTCTGAGTTGCCGCGACTTTGAACGCTTGCTCCGCAGAAGTGAGTTCCCCGAGTGCCAATAGATTGTATCCCGCCAGCGCTGTTACCAGGCTCTCGTTCTCTTCCCCAAAGAGTTCCGCTGCATGCCCGAGCGCAGTAGCTCGCCGCCTGGGATCGCTCCCAGGCGGTGCCAATTCAAGAGCTGCAAAGCGTGAAGCTGCATCGTCTCCGGTGAGCTGCGGGCGAGCCGTTTGGCCGAGCAGCAAGTTCATCAGCGCAGCGCTCGTCTCAAAGGCGGACCGTGCCGTGCCATGCAGTCGGGCTCCGAGCGTGTGCTGGGCAAGGGCTTCGGTCTGGAAATCCTCAGCTTGCCGTGCCGCCAACAGCCATTCAAGTGCCGGAAGCACGCTCGCATCACTTTGGACCCAGGATTCGGCCGCTTCCATGGCATCGGTGGCGTTCATGGGGTCTCGGACCTCGCGCGCGTAATAAGCGGCGGCGCGCGCAATCGAAGTGGCTTGTTCGCCCCAATCCTCCAGGCGTTCGAAGGCTTCGAGCCTTTTCCCAAGTGAAGACTCGGTGGCATTCGACCACAGGGCGCGCGCGAGTGCGGCTGTTGAATGGAGTTCCTGCGGCGCGACCGCTTCCAGCTGCTCCAAGGTTGACGTCGCTTGCGCTCGACTTTCAGGACGCAATGCCTCGAAGGTGAAACGTTCAAGGAGTGCGAGCGCGTGTGCTTCGCCTACAGAGGGCGTCTCAAGTGCTGCTCGGCGGGCTTGGGCCTCCTCTGGTTCAATGAGCCTACGAGCGAAGCGAAGCAATGGGAGGCTTGGATCCGGTCCAATTTCGTGAGCGCTCTCAAACGCCTCTATTGCCAAACGTCGATCACCACCGTGCCAGGAGCACAACCCCGATTGAAGCAAGAGGGCCGCGGCTTGATTGAGGTCGTGAGACCCAAGGGCGAGCTGATGGAGTGAGCTGGCAGCATCCCGCCAGGCACCACTCTTTTGGTACAGCTGGGTGAGCATTAAGGCAGCTACAGGTTCTCTGTATCCTGAGTCTTCGGCCTGTGTGAGCGCCAGAATCGCGAGCTTCGGGTTTCCTGCCAGATTGGCGCGGAGCGCTGCGGCCAACATACAGCTGTGGCGACGATCCGGATCTGTCTCAAGGCCTGCGATAACGGTCAACGCCTTGGCCTGCTGTTCAATGACGTTTTTCCGCGCCATGGGACCGTAAGCCGTGAGCCAAGCTCTCAATGCGCGGTCCGTGTCCGTGTCTGTGTCCGTGTCCCCGGGCTCATCTCCGCTCAGTGAGATCGGCAAAGCGAGAGCGTTGCGCCGCAACACCTCAAAGCCGACGCCAGTCCGGTCCTCAGAAGGCAAGCTTGCATTGAGTTTATCCGTCGCGCTCCCGAACCACGGAGTGTTGTTGAGCGTTGCCGCAAGGAAACGCGCGATCCGAGTCGTGAGGATCGCGTCCCCGCCAGCGGCCTCTACGAGGGCAGCTGCTTCTTGTACGTTGCCATTTCGAGCGCAGAGCTCAGCCGCCGTATACAGCGAGCGGCCTCTCTCCGCCGGGGTCGTCGCGCGTTCGGCATTTCGTGTGTGGAAATCAGCCAGGGCTAAGGGGTCTTGCTTTTGGCTGCGAATCTCCAGCTGCAGCGCCGTTGCAAGTGAACATCCGGGTTCGCATTCGATGGCGCTTTCCGTCGCGGAAAGAGCTGCGTCGAGGTTCTTTTCATCGAGTAGAGCCGCCGCGATGTGGAGCCAAAGGGCAGCCCGCTCGGGGGAGCTGGTGCTCGTTTCAAGGAGCGCACGCGCGTGGCGTTTGCTGGACTCATGGTCGACGAGTCGCCCAGCCTCGGCGAGTGCGAGGGCTCGAACCCCCCGGTGGTGCGGTGCCAGCTGAAGCGCGCGTTCGAACAGTTGTTGAACGGTGTTGGGGTCGCCAGAAACTCGCTCGGATAGCGCTGCTTTGAGCAGTAAGTAGACACAGGAATTTCGTTCTTGGGTGTGAGCTTCCGACGCCCGCGCTTCTTCGTTCGCCGGCAGTGAAGCGAGAAGTGTCGTTGCTTGCCGCTTCAGGGCCTCGTTCTGAACGGTTGGGAGCCCATGCTTGGTACCGTAGCGTTCAAGTGCTAAAAGCGCCGGCCAAACAGCTTCGGAGTGAGAATCGGCTGCTGCCCGGAGCGAGGCAAGCGCGGGTTCGAGGGCGCCAACCCTCTCGGAAGCCTGCGCAGCATCAAGCTGCAGCATGCCCTTCCACGTGGCGTCTCCTGCCTGTTCAGCCTGCATCGAGAGCGCGCGTTCGCGCAGGTGCTCATCCCCACTTCTGGCGGCGAGCAACTCGAGAAGCAGCCAACTGGTCGGTTCGGTGGCGTTCTCTGCGATGGCCCGGTTGAGGGTGTCCTCGCTCACGCGATGATCACCCTTAGAAAGTGCTATGAGGGCTGTGTACTGCAACAGGTGCGTTCGTGTTTCAGTCGGTAACTGGAGCTCATCAAAATGACGCAACAGCTCACTGATGCGGTCGGAAGCCCGTTCTTCGCAGATGCCGAGCGCCACCATGAGCGGTTCGAAAAAATTTCCAACGAGCTCAGATGCTTCGACATGCGCTGCGATTGCCGAATCTATGTCTCCCAGCAGCCCTTTAACGACGCCTTCTTCGTGCAACAGCGTCGCGCGCCGATCGGCACTGTCGCTGGCTTCGCGCTCTCGCTGAAGCTGCTCTAAAAGCCCAGGTGTGACCGTGGGAACCACTGGCGCCCGCGTGGCGTCGTTCGAATCGGGGCTTTTTGAAACGGAAAACGACATGCGGATGCAATTCTTGGCCGGACTCTATCTCGATTTCGTTAGCTCTGAGTCACAAACCTTGGACACGCACTTTCAACGCCCACCCAGCTCACGACGCTCACAGTCCAGCCCTAATCGTGGCGCTTGACGACCCAGAATCCCCGAGGTGTGTCGATGGGGACGCCACTCACTTCCCCCCTTTTTAGGTGGAAGACGGCATACTCCACGCTCGGCTCCAACACGCCCTGTTCGATTCGTCCGGCGTTCTCGAGCGAACTCCGGTCACCCTTTTTGACGGCTGCCGCGAAGTCTGCCCGGGCCTCTGGGATCACACCCGTGGCGGTTGCCAGGGCAACGCTTCGGCTAGGCGCATCCGCTTCGGCGCCTTCGGCGCCTGCGTAAGGGAAAAGAATGACCCCGAATCGAATATTTCGGGGTGCCTCTCCGGGTAAGTTCGGTATGGGGCTTCCGTCATCTTGCGTGGTGAAGCGGTCCTTGCGTGGCACTGCGTGCGCGGATGAGCCTGACGCCGACGCCAGGGGGGCTGGTGTGTGTGCGTGAAGAACCGGGGCCTTTTCTTGGGGCGTCGCGGACTTATGCTCGAAGCCGAGGCGCTCCGGTCTCACCACTGCCACGGCGACTATGCCGGTTCCGAACAACAGGCCGATTATTCTAAGTGTCCATGGGTGCATCGCTGGGGAGCTTCCGCGTATCATGACCTAGTGTTGGGCAGGAAGCGTCGTCGGAGCGGGGCGCGACAAATCGCGTGCGGTTTGGTATTGGTGAAGAGTTACGGGAGATATGTTCAAAGTTAACTGTCCCGGCTGTGAGGCGCCCTACCAGGTTGATGAAAGAAGAGTCCCAACAACCGGGCTGAAGATGCGCTGCCCAAAGTGCGGGACTTCGTTTCAAGTGGATTCTCCGTTCCAGGTCGCCCAGGTCGCCGCCGCGTCTTCCCCGGACCCCACCAACGCTTCGCCTAAGCGGGTTCCAAAGCCGACGATGATGGGTGTCGCGCCAGGCCTTGGTGTACCCCCGCCGCGTCGACCCCCGCTGCGCGCACCCGAACCGGCCGTCGCTGAGGAGATTTATGAGGTCACATCGCTGATGCCGGAGGCGGACGACGATCTGCCCGCCGCAATGATCGATCCACCGTTACCCGCTCCGCCGCGACCCTTCGCTGCTCCCGCACGGCCAGCGCCACGAGCCCCACTCGGACCTCCAGCTCGCGCAGTCGCGCCGAAGCCGCAACCTGCAGCTCCTACCGCGCCGCTCCAGAGTTCCACGGCAGGTGTGAGGGCCAACCCAAGGACCGCCGAAATCGATTTGCCATCTCCGGTCCCGCCAGAGCCAGGTTCACCTCGCGGAAGCCTGAAGCCGCAAGCCATTGAGGATGAGCTTTTGCTTCCGGAATTCGGGGAGGCGGCAGTGTCCGAACCGCGTGTGCAGAGCGTGCCGCCAAGCATAGCCCTTCGGCCTGGTGGCACGAGTGAGGCCCTGGGGTTGCCCGCGGTCGTGGCCGACAAAGCCAAAGCCCCTGAGCGGCTCGCAAGCCTACGACCGAAGCTTGGGAAGAGCGACGATTTTGAGCTAGATTTGCCGGAAATCCCCGGCGCGGAAGTCGCGGTTCCAGGTGGACGTTCGGCCCCAACGTTTGGCGAGTTCGAGCTCGACGATGCACCGTTGCCAGAGGTTGCTCTGCCGCCGACTAGGGCGCGTGATGCTGAAGCGGACCTTCCAACTCATTCCGCGCGATTTCCAAACCAGTCCCCAGGCCTTGTCGTTGCTGCCCTCCCGTCGCTTTCTGAGCAATTGCGGGCTCCTGGTCTTCCGGCACATCTCCCCGCTGGCGCAGGCAGTTTGCCCTCCGTCCAGGAAACGGAAGGTTTGCCATCGCCGTTTCACTCGCTGCCGTCACCCGCTCAATCATTGCCTGCATCGTCCGGTGCGTCGGCTCAAAAGAACGCTCTGCTACCGGATGCATCCGAAGCGCTTCCTGATTTTGGAAAAATGCCTTCGCTCTCCAATCGACCTCCGCCGCTCGGCGCTGCGGCTGGTCGGGCGAGTCAGTCCGACCTCGGACCCTTCGCGAGTCAACAGCCCAACGGGGCAGTTCCAGCGTTTGGGATGGGCGGGGAGTTTTCCTTTGACAGTCAGCCACCCCGAGCCAGCCTCAGCAATCCACCCTTTGGCGGGCTCGGAGCTTCTGCGCAAGTTAACTTTTCGAACAGCCCGCCCCGCGAATCGTTGCGTTCGGGTCCGGATAGTTTTGGAGAGATTTCGCTGCCCGGCGCAGACAGCCAACCGCCGAATCCCGGCGCGGAGCCGGCCCCGGGTCAAGCCGCAGTTCGGCCTCACCAGGGCGATCTGATCGAACTGGACACGGCAGGCACCTCGAACCGCCCCCCCGCGAACATGTCCGTGTTTTCGAGCACAGCGCCTGCCGCCTCATCCGCCCCGATCAAGCGCGTGGCCAGAAAAAAGGACGTTCCAGACGGCGCGCCAGCGCGTCGCGCTTTGAAGATTGCGGCAGTCGTGTTTACCCCTCTTTTCCTCGGTGGGGGCGCTCTGACGTTCGTCCCCAATATTGGGCCATTTGGCTACTATTTCATTGGCGATCAGCTGAATCGAGAGGCGCACCAAGCACTCTTAGGTGCAACGGTGGCAGAGGCTCGGGCCGCAATGGCCAAAGATACTTTCAATGATGGCAAACGTGCTTTCGAACTCGTCAAGGCGGCGCACGCCCAAGCACCTCGTGAGAAAGGCTTCGTGTCTTACGCTGTGTTTGTGGGCTTCATGCAGAAGCTGCGCTTTGAAAAAGCCCCAGAGATCCAGGCGAGCGCAGAGGTCATGCTCGCCGAGCTCACCGAAGAGAGCGATATCCCGTACCTCGAATTGGCGCGCGCCGCTGCAAGTTCCAGAGAAAACCTCGCCCGTCCCTTGAATCAGCTTCGCGATCTCGAACGGCGAGAGCCTAAGAATGTCGACGTGCTCACCATGTACGCCGAGATGGCCCTCCGCGCTCGCAAGGATCCAACGCTGGCTATTTCAGCGTGGGAGCGCGCTCAGGCCGTCGAGAAAAGCGCGCGCACCTGGTTTGGGTTGGCGCGAGCAAAGCACCAAGCCGGGGAAACGAAGGGTGCCAAGGAAGCTGCTCAGGCAGCACTATTGGCTAACCCCGCGCACAGCGCATCCAAGGTGCTGTTGGCAGAGCTCTCATGGGAAACGGACGAACAGGAGGGGCCAGCGAGCGCCTGGCTGTCTGCTGTGGTTGACCCGAAGTCGGGAGCCAGCGCGGAAGAGGTGGTGCGCGCGCACACTCTTTTTGGTGATATTCATGCCTCTCGCTCCCGAATTAGCGAAGCCGAGAAGGCCTACGAGCAAGCCCTTAAAGTGAATCCACAGGACGCCTTTGCGCTCATCGGCCTCGGCAAGACGCTCCAGCAAGCTGGCCGACATTCCGAAGCGCTAGCCCGATTCGAGGCGAGTAATCAAAGCGATGCCGATAATCTGAAAGCGCAACTCGGTATCGCGCAATCCAAGCTCAGCTTGGAGCGTCTGGATGACGCCGAGGCTGATCTGAAGAAATTGCGCGAAGCTCACCCCAAGGAGTTCGAAGTAGCCTATTGGCTAGGTCGCGCCCAAGACGCATTGGGTCGGCGTGAAGCTGCGGAAAAGAGCTACCGCGAGGCTATTTCTCTGGGTGGAGGTAAGCTTCGAACGGTCAGTGCGTACGTTGGCCTTGTCACGCTTCTCAATCAGCTGGGCCGAGATGCCGAGGCCAAGAGTACCCTTGCTGAGGCGCAGAGGAGCCTCCCCAACGCACCGGCCATTCATCGCGCCTTCGGCGACCTGGCATCCAGCCAGGGTAACTATGATGCTGCGCTGACGGAATACCGTGCGGCACTCGCGCTAGACCCCAAAGATGTCGGTGTGAAATTTGAATTGGGAGTTGCTCTCCGGCGCATGCGGCACTTCGCTGACGCGCTTCAGGTATTCGATGAAGTGGCCGCCGCGGATACAGATCACCCGGGGCTCGCTCTTGAACGAGGGCTTTTGTTCGAGGAATCTGGCAATCGGGAGCAGGCACTGCACGCTTACGAGCAGGCGCTGGCTAAGGCACCAACCGACCTCGATGTAATGCTTCGAGTCGGGTGCGGGAAAGCTGCGGCAGGGCGCGGTAAAGAGGCCAGCGTACTGTTGCGGAAAGTTTTGGAGGCTCGGCCGAATTCCGCTGAGACGAGCCATTGTCTGGGGCGTGCGCTCCTAGTCGAAGGGAATAATCTGAGCGACGCCCAGCGAATGCTGCAGCGCGCTGTGGAGCTCGATCCCAATCGGGCTCAATATCATCTCTATGTTGGCTGGGTCGCCGCGGATATTGGCCAGATGGACAAAGCTCGAGCATCGTTTAACAGAGCGCTGGAGCTGGACAAAGGATTCGCAGACGCTTACTGGCGTCGCGGAATTCTTTCGGCCCGACAGGGCGCCGCAAAAGACGCCGTCTCAGATTTCACAGAGGCTCTACGCCTCCGACCAAGCTCGTACGACGTGCACGCCGCGCTCGCTGATTCCTATTACGATCTCGGGATGGAATCTGAAGCGCTGGCGCATTGGCAAATCGCTATCGAAGGTCGCCCCGACGAACCTCTATGGCAGTTTCGCTACGGCAGGCTTTTGGTGGCCAATCGCCAAGAAGCCCTGGCTCAGCCCCACCTCGAACGTGCAGTGGCTTTGGGGGAGAAGCAAGATCCACGACCCCGCTGGCTTTGGGAAGCGCACCATATGTTGGCTCAAGCGCTCGGCTCCCTTCCCCAAGCCGTTGACCATTGGGAGCAGTTTCTGCGCCTGAGCCCGACAGATTCGCCTTACCGACGTGAGGCCATCGACGCCTTGGCGCGCTTGGGTCATCCTTGGCAAGAGGGCCGATAAAAAAAGGCCAGGCCGCCCGGCCCCCCATTCAGCCAGCTGGTGCAGCTGGGGCGGGCGCAACTCCTGGCTGGAAATCCCATACAAAAGTGGCTTCTCCATCTTTGTGATCGGGCGGGGTTAACACCAGACCGTTCAAAGAACCGACGACGCACTCACCCAACGCGGCAGGCGCCGTCGTCTGGTCAGCCGCGACCGCTGCGTTCATGATTTTGCCGGTGTCTTTTTCGATCTTGAACTTCACCGCGACAGTACCCTTGGCCGACGGATCACCTTTCCGAGCGGCGTCGTAACAGCTCACCAGCGCTGCCTGACGCTGCTCGAGCACCGTCCGGGTATCACGCCGATAGTCCTCGGGGCTTCGCATCATGAACGAACACCCGAGGGCGCTCGCGGCCAGGGCAAAAAGGCCTAATTTAACTGCTGCTTTCGTCATCGCAAAAACTCCAAAATGAGAGGGTGAGAAACTCCGGCTATTTCATCAGCTTCGGGTTGGGGGGGGCCACCTTTTCGGTAGATTTGCTGACTTCGACGACCTTCTCTTTTCCATCGGCGCCGACTTCCACTTTCTTAGTGGTGACATCCTGTTCAACGATGATGAACTCCACACGTCGATTCTTTTCCTTGCCCTCGTCCGTATCGTTGGTTGCGATGGGTTTTTCTGAACCGTAGCCCTTCGCTGACAGCCTGCCTGTCGCGATGCCTTTGCCGGTGAGATAAGCCATGACAGCCTTCGCGCGCGAGTCCGAAAGCTTCTTGTTATTGTTCGCGTCCCCTTCGCTGCTCGCATGCCCTTCGATGGCGATCTTCTTGATCTGGGGGTTTTTGCGGATCACGTCGGCAATCTCATCCAGCAAACTGAAGGACACCGGCTTGATGGTGGAGGCGTTATGATCGAATTGGATCTTCTCGTTGATCTCGATCTTGTCGGCTCGCACCTCCACACGCGCCGGCGGCGCGGGCGGTGGCGGCGGGGCCTCGACCTTGGGCGCGGGTGGGGCCGGAGGTGGCGTGCCAGCAATGGCAATCGCTGATTGGTCTTGAAAAACGGTGGCGCCTCCGCAAGCGGTGACGCTGACCGTTGCAGCAAGTGCAATGATGCCACCAAGTACCGGAACACGGCTTCTTCTTAAGCTAATTGCCTGCATGGATTTCTCCCAAAAAAAATTAAACAAATCCCTCAAGCTCGGGATACTAGCCCTGGCAGAGGGGTGTTGGTCAACCCCGGCCGTAACGCGGGTGGGTAACGAGCCGGCATCTCGGCCTCTCGGCCAATCGCGCCAGTGGATTCAGCCATCGAGAAAGCTCTTGAGCTGCTTGGAACGGCTGGGGTGCCGGAGCTTTCGCAAGGCTTTGGCCTCGATCTGACGAATGCGTTCTCGTGTCACCTCAAAATCTTCCCCCACTTCTTCAAGCGTGTGATCGCTCTTTTCGCCAATGCCGAAACGCATCCTCAGTACTTTTTCTTCGCGAGGCGTGAGGCTCTCCAATACGCGTCGCGTCTGATCGCTCAGGCTCATGTTCATCACGGCTTCCGCGGGCGAAACGGCATTCTTATCTTCGATGAAATCGCCCAAATGGCTATCTTCCTCTTCGCCGATCGGAGTCTCAAGGCTGATTGGCTCCTTGGTGATTCTCATGATCTTACGCACCTTATCGAGCGAAAGCTCCATTTTGTCCGCGATTTCTTCGGGCGTTGGCTCGCGTCCAAATTCTTGAACCAGAGTGCGAGAGGTGCGAATCAGTTTGTTGATCGTTTCGATCATGTGCACCGGGATGCGAATCGTCCGTGCTTGATCCGCGATCGCGCGCGTGATGGCTTGGCGGATCCACCAAGTGGCATAGGTGCTGAATTTGTAACCGCGCTGGTATTCAAATTTTTCGACGGCCTTCATCAAACCGATGTTCCCTTCCTGGATTAGATCCAGAAATTGGAGCCCGCGGTTGGTGTATTTCTTAGCAATCGACACCACGAGTCTCAAATTGGCTTCGATGAGTTCGGATTTAGCCTGATCTGCCCGGCGCTCTCCTGCTCGGATCGCGTTGTACGTGGCGAGCAGCTCGGGGACGTTGATCTGGAATTCCGCTTCGAACCCTTTCAGCCCCTTTTCGACGGTTTGCACCCTGTCGATGAGGCTCTTCAGCTTGCCAACGATCTTGTCGATCGTTTTCTTGTTGAGGCGCATTTCCTGCAAGGTGGTGACAAGCTCAGTTTGGTTGTCATTCAGATCTTTTTCGATCTCTCGACGGCGAACATCCTTGGTATTTTTCCGCGTTTCCTCCAACTCTGAAGCGCGCTTCTCAAAGCGCTTTACTTTGTCGATTAACTTGGAGAGGCGTTTTTCTGCTTCTTCTTCATTGAATTCGCGCTCTTCGTCGTCGCCATCTTTGACGATGTCTCGTGCGCGGATTTTCTTATTCTTCAGTCGCTCGCCGAGGTCGATGATTTCTTGAACCGCAATTGGGCTAGATAAGATCGAGCTCAAGATCGCGCTTTCGCCGGCCTCAATCCGCTTAGCAATGGCCACTTCCCCGTCGCGCGTGAGCAGCGCAACGCTGCCCATTTTGCGGAGGTACATGCGAACGGGGTCGTTGCTCTTAAAAAGATCCTCATCGGAAGGCTTGTTGGCAGGACGGCTGGGTGGGTTCGCCTTCTTGCTCGTCTTTGAGAGACGAGTAGGTGCTTCGACTTGCCTTCCTCCGGGCAGGAGCCCGGGGGGCTGGTTCCCGCTGTCGCGTCTAGCGAAACCAGGTTTCAGCTCGGACCTTGCCTCCACCACCTGAATGCCGACATCGCCCAGGCTCGAGAGCAGGTCGTCCATTTGATCGGGGCCGAGGTCTTCGGCCGGCAGCGAGCTTTGGACATCGTCGTACGTGAGAAACCCCCTCACTTTTCCCAGGCTGATCAGGCTCGCTTTGGCCTGCTCCAAAGCCCCAAGGTTGGGTGACTTGGGTGCTCTGCTTTTGGGCGACTTCTCTGTTGCCACGGCTACCTCTCAATCAAACCATGACGCGCCTTGGCGCGTCGCATTTGCTCGCCCAAGAGCAGCAGCTCCTGGTCAAAATCTCCTGATTTTTCGGCACGTTCGATTTCCTCAACTGTTTCTGTCGTCTGCCGCGCCATCTCAATTCGCTTGAGCTTGTCCATGTTGCCAACGAGTTCCGTGCGTGCGTCTTCCAAACGGCAATGTCTGGGTGATGCGAGCCGAGCGAGGGCGAATGGATGGATCGATGGGGGTAAGTTGGCAAGGACTTGTTCGGCGGAGCTTCGGTCCATATCCAGACCCGAATGGTGCAATGCGGCGATGGCAATGACGACATCGCCGGTCAGCAGATGGACTCCCGCCTTGAGTTCGGCTCCTGAGAAAAGCTCAGGATAATCGAGCAATGCGCCAAGAATCTCCCATTCCACTTGTTGGCGGCGGTCACGGCTGCGGGCCGTCGAAGGTGGCGCAACCTGGGAGGAGGGCGCCGGCTCGGGCCGCCCGTTAGGCTGCTTCATGCCCTGGCGCACCGCGGCGGCCAGGGACCGGAAGGTGCGAACGTCGTGGATCCCGAGCCGCGCTGCAATTCGGTCGGCATGTTGCTCCGCCATACTGCGCAGTGTGGGGTCCTTTTCCGAACTCAATAGCTCCACCACTTGCCGAACTTTTTCAGCGCGGGCGCGCGCATCATTCAGTGCAAACCCGGTGTCGAGTGCGCAGTCGATGAGGTACTCGATCATCCCACGTGCCGATCCGATCAATCGTGTGAGCGCTTCGGCGCCCCGCTCGCGGCTAAAATCATCTGGATCAGTACCGGCGGGGAGTTCGGCAACCCGAGCTTCAAGCTCCACTTCATTGCAGGTTTCGCGCGAAGCCTGCGCCGCCCGTATGCCCGCGCTATCACCGTCGAAGAGTAGGGTAACTCGGGGGGTGAAGCGCCGGATCTGACGGGCTTGCTCGACCGTGAACGCCGTACCGAGCGGAGCTACTGCGTTATCGTGCCCGCGTGCGTGCAGGCTCATCACATCAAAATTTCCTTCGACCAACACGCAGTTTTCCGTGCGGCGAATGCCCTGGCGGGCCTGGTAAAGACCAAAAACTACGTCGCGTTTGCGGTAGATGAGCGATTCTGGGGAGTTGATGTATTTGGCCACATTATCCCCGGGTTTGGCCACCGGCAGCGGCGGGAGCCCCAGTCGGAACAGCTCGTCGGCGGAAGGATCGACGAGCGCGCGCCCACTGAAACCAACAACGGCCCCTTGCAGATCGAGGACGGCAAACATCAAACGATGACGAAAGCGGTCATAGTAGCCGGGCCCCTGCCGCCGCTCTTGCACCAGGCCCACGCTCTCGGCGCTGTGCAGATTAAAGCCAGCGTTCCGAAGATGTTGCGCGAGGCCTTCCCAGCCGTAGGGCGCGTAGCCGATCCGAAACGACTGCAGGGCCTTCTGCGTCGCTTCGGGCCCGTCGAGATCCAGTTGTCGGCGCTGCAGCTCATCCTGCGCGTAACGGGCCAACGGATGGATGCGCAGTTCTTTCTCAAAATATTTGGCGGCTTCGGCACTGACCTCCAGCAACTCCTGCCGCTTTCGTTTGCGCTCGCGTTCTTCGGGCGCCTCGCGCTCCGTTTCAACGATCTCTATCCCCGCACGTTCGGCCAAGTATCGGATGGCCTCCACGAAGGAGAGCCCCATCGCTTCCTGGCAGAACTTAAAAACATCACCCGACTGTGCGCAGCCAAAACAATGATAGAAGCCACGTTCCTCGGAGACGTGGAAGCTCGGGCTCTTCTCCTTATGGAAAGGGCACAGTCCTGTGTGGCTTCTTCCCCGGCGTTCGAGCTTTACCGATTCACCGATCAGCTTGGCGATGGAGGTCTGGGCTCGAACGCGGTCAATGGTCTCTTGGCCGATCACCGCGACCAGACTGATACCCCGCGAGCGCCACGTCCGCCAATGGCCGAATCTCAAAAAACTGCCGAGGAACTTCCTGTTGGGGCAACGCTCCCCCAAGCCTCGCGTCAATCTTCGTTCTCGCAAGCGTTGGCATGCCGGGTTGCGCATGGTAAGGCCCGCCGCGAAGTTCGCTTTGGCGATGAGTTTTTAATCATTGTGTAGATACGATAGAATATGGCTAACAACGGAAGCTCCGGTCTCTCCACAGGCAAAATCAGTCAGGTTATCGGCCCCGTCGTGGACGTGGCATTTCCCCCTGGCCAGTTGCCCAAGATCCTGAATGCCCTGACCCTGACGAATCCGAATATTTCGAAGGAGAAGGACAACCTGGTGCTTGAGGTCGCCGCGCATCTCGGCGAATCGATGGTGCGCACCATTGCGATGGATGCCACCGAAGGTCTCGTTCGTGGGACGGAAGTCCGAGACACAGGCGCACCGATTC
>JBBRRP010000051.1:0-42086 GCA_038246305.1 Polyangiales bacterium
TGAGTCGTCTCCAAACTGCGCAGCACGATCGGCCTTGGCGCATTGCTGAACTATACATCCCGCTCAGACTAACGCAGCCCTCAATTGACGAGCCACTCAGCGTTTTGGCAATCACAGCCACCGCGAGTTCACTCTCATCAAGAAAAATACTGAGTCACCTGAATCGGCACACAATTGGTCCTAAAAGTGCACTAAAAATGCATGGACCGGCGCAGTACCAGGCGACAGTCATCCACAGACCAAAAATGCCAAGCTCACGGCGACTTGGGCGGCTCCGTTGGCTGAAGGCGCTTCTCGGAGCGCTCACGAACTTGAGCGCTCGCTTGCGAAATCTGCACCCATTCGGTGATGCGCTTTTGGCGTTCTGTTGCTGTCGCGGCAAACCCTTTGCTCTCGCTGTTGGCTGCGACAAATTCGGCGTACGTCTTCCAGCGCGCAAGGGCCTGGTCATAGTTCTTCTGACGCTCAGCTAAATCAGCAAGAACGAACAATAGCTTCGCTTTTAAAGCGGGTTGGCTTTCCGCAAAGCGAAGGCCCGCATCGTAAGCAGCTTCAGCTTCGGCAAAGTCTCCCTTTGCAACTTGCGCCTGCCCCATTCGGTAATGCCCGAGAGGATCCTTGGGCATGGCGGTGATGGCTTCTCGGTACGCGGCAACCGCTGCCGGAAAATCACGGGCCAGGTAAGCAGCATCTCCCTTCAACAACCGTTCCCAATACGCGTTGATCCCTTTTCGCCCTGCGGGATCGCGTCGGATCGGAGCGGCAGCGGCTCCCGCTGCTCCAGCGTTCGGCTCAGCTGCTGCGCCGCGCGCACTCACCAAGAAGGCCAAGGCAAACGTTCCCACAACGCCCATTCGAAACACGTGCATAGGAGCCAAGTTAACAGACGCAGGGACTCGTGGTCCACGCCCCTGCACCAGAGGCACGGATTTTGGTGAGCTCCCCAACTTGTCACCCGGGGCGCTTGGCCTAGGATGCCCCGGTTGGCTGAGTCTGGTCGCTTAGTATCGCCCTTCCCGTGGCACACGATCCCCCGCACGAACGGGGCGTCGGGAAGCCAGCATGCCCAGCTTTTGCGTTGGTTTCGCCGCAGCATTCACTTGGACCGTGTGGCCAGCAGCATGGGTTCACTCTTGAGTGGCACCGTGGAGTTCAGTGCTGAAACCGTGCACCCAAGTGCTGAAGAGGCTCTCTTGGCTGGGCTGTACGGCCCGGTATGTTTCAAAACAATCGAAGGCTGGCGATTTGATCTGTTTCTGGAAAGCGCCCTCATTCTGGTGGCGCTGCGGCGTGTTTTTGGAAAACCCGTCGGAGGCATCGCGCTCAATGCGACCGCGGATCCCAGCCTGAACGGCGCATTCGGCGCACTGGTTTTCGAAGGTCTGCGCCGTTCGGGAAGCGAAGCAGGCCTCTTTCTGCAAACCTCGCGCGAGAACGCTGACTCTGCTCCGGATACCCGGACTGTGGGCCACTCAAACGGCCCCTTTGTTCACCGGTTTTTTCTTAAAGCCAACGTGGATCAGCAAGGCTATCGGCTATGCATCCGCACCACCGCAGGCCACCTGCCGTTACTCAGTGAGCACCAGCCACCGCACCAACTCTTGGACCAACTCGGCACGTTGCCCCTCTCGCTGCCCGTCGTCGTCGCACAAGCACAAGTAGCGCGCGACGTTCTGGCGCAGTTGGCCGTCGGCGATGCTTGGCTCCCGAGAGAGGGCTGGCTATTGGACCCACAGAAGGACGGTCAAGCCTGGCTCGTTCCTCCTTCTGGCGAGCGGGGGCAGGGTGTGTGGCGGGCGTCGAACGGGACGCTCAAGCTTGAGGCTAAAGTAGGCAATTTTCCATGGGATATCGACATGATTGAAAATCCAGATCCGAAGACGCACGAACCTGCCGTGGTCAGCGTTCAAACTTCAGACCTTGCAAACGCCGCGTTGGAAGCGCCCATTGTGGTGCGGGTTGAGCTCGGTGCCGTGACGGTCAGTGCGCGGAAATGGGCTCAGCTTCAACCAGGAGATGTGCTGACAACCAGCCAACGGTTACTCACGCCCGCCACGTTGCGCGTGGCTGGACAGCAGGTCGCCACGGGGGAATTGGTCAATGTGGAGGGGGAATTGGGCATTCGCATTCTCAGCATCGACACCCATGATTGATGTATCCCCCAACACAGAGAATTCAGCGCCGCGCATTGCTGACGCACTAACCAGCGTTCGAAACCGCATTCGAGCGGCTCTGCTTGCCGCGAACCGTGCGGCGGACGAGGCTCAACTGATTGCCGTCTCGAAGAGAAAACCAGTGGAGCTGATCCGTGAAGCGTATGCTGCGGGACAACGTGATTTTGGCGAGAATTATGTGCAAGAGCTGCTCACTAAAGCCGAAGCCTGTGCGGATCTCGTAGGCATCCGTTGGCACATGATCGGGCACCTTCAGAAGAACAAAGCGCGCCACGCGGTGAGCGTCGCCTCGGCTGTTCACAGCGTGGACAGTGTGGGACTCGTCCGAGAATTGGGTAAGCGCCGAGCCAGCGCGCAAGCTGAAACCGACACTCGCGTTCTGCCCCAGGGCCTTGACCGACACCCCGAACGTCTGGGGATCCTCGTCGAAGTGAATGTTGGAGGAGAACTCGAGAAAACAGGCTGTGCCCCCGGAGAACTTCCAGCTATTTTGTCCGCCATTGAGGCTGAGCCAACACTCGAATTGCTCGGACTGATGACCGTGCCGCCCTTCACCGAACAAGCCGCGGCTTCGCTGCCGTACTTCGAGCAACTGGCTCTGTTGCGTGAACGTTCAGGAGGCGTTAGCCGGCTTCCGCACCTCAGCATGGGGATGACCCATGACCTTGAATACGCCATTCGAGCCGGGAGCACGCTGGTGCGCGTGGGGACGGCCATTTTCGGGGAGCGCGCCTAAAACGCACACCGCGCATGACCAAGAAACGCCCTTTCACTGGACAGCCTACGCTCCTTGAGTCGTTAGCCACAAGTGGCAAATTTGGAGCGCCCCGTGCGCCGCTGGCAGACCGCATGCGCCCCTCAAATCTTGCGGAGCTACTCGGACAGGAAAACCTAGTGGGCAAGGGGAAGCTTTTGCGGCAGGCGATCGAGAAGGATCGCTTGGTGTCGATGATTCTGTGGGGGCCTCCCGGTTCGGGCAAGACGAGCCTCGCCGCGGTCGTCGCGCGTGCCACGCAATCCGAATTCGTGCCATTTAGCGCTGTTTTAAGCGGTTTGCCTGAGCTCAGGGAAGCGATCGCTGAGGCGCGTGAACGCCGCTCCTATCAGGGCAAACCGACTGTGCTCTTCGTGGACGAAATTCACCGTTTCAACAAGAGCCAACAGGACGCCTTCCTGCCACATCTTGAAAATGGCACCATCACCTTGATCGGCGCCACCACGGAGAATCCTTCGTTTGCGGTCAACGCCGCATTGATTTCGCGCTGCCGTGTTTTTCGGCTGGAAGCCCTCACCGATCCCGATCTGCTCGCGCTCCTCAGGCGTGCCCTCACTGACGAAAAAAATGGGCTCGGCAAGCTCGAACTTTCGGCCAGCGACGAAGTCTTGCTCACCATCGCACGCACCGCACGAGGCGATGCACGACGCGCCCTCGGAATACTTGAAACGGCGGCTCAACTCGCACACGGCTCGGACTCGGAACTGCTCCTCTCGCACCTGGAACGCGCCAGCGAGGACGCCACGCTGCTTTATGATAAAGCTGGCGAAGAACACTACAATGTGGCGAGTGCGCTCATCAAATCGCTGCGCGGCACCGATCCCGATGCGAGCCTTTATTGGCTGTTTCGAATGCTAGAAGCCGGCGATGATCCGCTCTTCTTGCTCAGGCGCCTGATCATTTTTGCCAGCGAAGACATCGGCCTCGCGGATCCGACAGCACTCAGTGTTGCAGTGAACGCGGATGCCGCATTCAGAAGGATGGGAATGCCGGAGGGCATCTACCCGATCGCTCATGCTTGCCTATATTTGGCGAGCGCTCCGAAGTCCGGCGCTGTCAAAGAGGCCATCGCCAAGACGCGCGCTGCCATCGAGCAATATGGCGCGCTGCCTGTGCCCAAAAAGCTCAGAAATCCCGTGACTTCACTGATGAAGCAAGAGGGCTATGGCAAAGACTACCATTATGCGCACGACTACAGTCAAGGCTACGTGCCTGGAGAAACATATCTGCCAGAGAAGCTCGTGGGTTCACGCTTCTACATGCCCACTGAGCGGGGCTTTGAAAAGCGCATCTTCGACAAGCTGAAGGCGCTCCGCGAAACCAGCGTTGCGGCGTCGCCTACCAACGATGCTACCGGAAGCGGCGCCGATAGAAATGACGGGCCTCGGAGCTCCGACAGCACGGACACGAACCCCGAGCGTCGCCCCGACAACAAGAAATCCGACCCATAGTGGTTCCGAGAATCAGCCCTGCGCGTCTGAGGAAAGCCGCCCGATATACGGTAAATTTCGGTGCTTCTGCGCGTAGTCAAGGCCGTAACCCACCACAAATTCGTCTTCGATAGTGAACCCAAGGAAATCGATCACTAGCGCGCGCTGCATGCGCGCAGGCTTGTGTAAGAGCGATGCCACGCGCAGGCTCTTCGGATTGCGAGCTCGGAGCTGGCTCAGCAGATAATCCAGCGTTAATCCAGTATCGACAATGTCTTCAATGATCAGCACATGTTTGCCGTCCACAGGGCGCGTGAGGTCGAGCGTGATCTGCACAACCCCGCTCGACACGGTGTCATCCCCGTAGCTCTGGACACCGAGAAACTCGACTTCAACGGGCAGCTCGATCTCGCGCGCGAGATCTGCCGCAAACACAAAGCTTCCCTTGAGCACCGGCAGGAGGATTAACGGTTCGCCTTGATAGGCTTGCGTGATTTCGCGACCCAGCTCGGCAACACGGGCACGAAGCTGCTCCTTGGAAATCAGCGGTTCAGGGTGCGATGCCAACAGGTCCCATCCGTACCACGCCTAAAGACCCTCGGGAAAGGCCCTTAGGCCTGGCCGGCCCGCCAAGGCCGCGCTAGCTTTCGGGCTATGTTTGGGCAGTGGCTGAAAGGTATTGGTGAAGCACGGCGGCCAAGCGCTGACGCTTCGGAACTGGAACGTGTCGTTCGCGCAGAGCTGCATGAGGCCGACGAAGAAACCGTCTTGGTGGTGAGCGCCATGGTCGGGCTCTTGGGAACGATCGCCTACGCGGATCGTGAATATTCGGATGCAGAAGAGGCCAAGGTTCTCGAAGAGCTGCACCGCGTTGCTGGGCTCAGCCAGGAAGGCGCCGCAAGTATCGCACGCGTCTTGAAGCAGCACATTGTGGAGGTAGCCACTGTCCAGGCTCCCCGCTATGCCCGCACCTTGCTCGAACTTGCAGACCGAGAACTTCGCTGTCAGGTTTTGAGCGTGTTGGTCGGCATCGCAGCGGCCGACCAACAGATCACCACCGCCGAAACCAACTCACTCCGCCACCTCACGACCGCACTCGGCCTCGCACAAACCGACTACAACGAGCTTCAAGCCGAGCACCGCACACGGCTCGCCGTCCTCAAGAACACCTGATAAACCGTGGCATCGTCCAGCCTCCTCAATGCTCCTCAATGCTCCTCAGCGCGCGGGGGCAAAAGCTGACATCTTCACGGAACTGCCATCTGTCTCCCAAACCAACGCACCGCTGATATCCGTGCGAAATACGGCCGCGCCGCTCGCGCTCAAGCGCGTTAACGCTTCGGCATGAGGATGCCCAAAACGATTCCGAAACCCGGTGCTCACCACCGCGACCTCAGGCTTTACTGCTTTTAGAAACTCAACGTTGCTGGAGGTTCGGCTACCGTGATGACCAGCCTTCAGAAAATCTGCCTTCAAGTCCTTCCCGAAATGTTGAGCGAGCGCTCCTTCTTCGGCCTTCTCGGCATCCCCGATCGAAAGCGCTACCCGGTTCCCGTATTGAAAACGCAAAATGATTGAATTGTCGTTAGCGTGCCAATTTTGGTCAAAGTCCGGACACGGTGCGAGCACCCGGATGACCGCAGCGCCGGCCGTGAGCGGCGAACGGCAGAGATCGGGCGGATAGCGCACTTTCGCTCCTTGGCTACGTAGCACTTTGAGCAATTCGAGATAGGGCGCCACATGCTCGGCCTCACCTTCATGCGTTGTCCAAAACTCCTTCACCTTGACGGCCTTTGCCACCGAGAGCAGACCCAGAAAGTGATCCGGGTGCGGATGCGACAACACCAAGATATCGATCGCTGAACGCCGACGAGCACGGAGTGCGGGCAAAACCACGGATGCCCCAGGATCTACCGGGCTGCCCACGAATCCGCCGCCATCGATCAACATCAAACGCCCATCGGGCAGATCAATCAGCGCTGAATCCCCCTGGCCCACATCCAGTGTCGTGATGCGCAGCAGGTTGCGTGGGGCCGCTTGAGCCCGAGTTGTGAACTCTATCAGCGCCAAAACAGCCAGCGCCCCAACCCCCAACTGAAGACGACGGCTTAAGAACCAACGCACCCCCGTGCGACCTTTACCCACTAACATCCAAGCGAGCACGCCCAGCAGCACAGCGACACGATGCCATGCCGTTGGATAGGCCAACGGAAGGGCCAACCACGTTTGCGACGCAGTGACGTGCGCCACGCCCTGGACCGCAAGCAACGCGCCGGACCCCACAAGCGCTAAGCCTTGTTCGAGTGCGGGGAACCCAGCGCATGCCGCGTGCAGCAAACACACAGGAAGCGCCACCATTTCTCCGATCGGCCCCGCAACGAGATTACCGACGATCCCCAACCCTGAAACTTGCTCGGACATCAGCGCTAAGATTGGAATACACGGCAAAAGCGCGCTCACCGTAGCTCGGACGCCCGCTTCGATGAAGCGCACCGCGCCGAACGAGCGCCAGCCCATGGCTTCGCTGCCTGAGGACGACCACAGAATGAGACCTACTGTTGCGGCGAGCGAGAGCAGAAACGACACGTCGAAAGCCACCAGAGGATCGAGCACGGCACCCACAGCCATCGTGGTCCCCAAGATCCTCTGCCCGTTGGCTTGCCTCCCGAGCGCTCTGGCCACAAACGCGGCCACCAACATGTATGCCGCGCGAAACGCCGACCCGCTACCGCCTGCGAAATCGGCGTAACCCAACGCTAACACCGCACCCCCCAACGCGGACAGACGCGCCACATCATAGCGCAAGGCGATCGGCTCCAGACGCACCAGAACGGCGCGCAGAGCACGCACCAGCATGACCACCGCGAACACCAAGTGCGTGCCGCTCACAGCGAGCAGATGCGCTAAGCCACTTTGCTTAAACGCCGTATCATCTTCCAATGCCAAATCATTTTCTCCGAGCACTAAGGCACGGGCCAATGGCTCAGCATCTGGTGAAAAAGTGGCTAAGATCCGCTCGCGCACCCGGGAGCGCCAGCCATCGATCCTAGCCGCCAGACCCGAACTTTTCTCGATCACGCTCACGCTCAACACTCCGCCCACGAGCGTCGCTTTCTTGCGCGCAGCGAACGGCGTGGGATCCGCACCATCGACGTTCCGAAATAGCTGGAGCGGGCCCAGCTGAACATTGGCCTCGATGC
The DNA here is from genome assembly GCA_038246305.1 of Polyangiales bacterium. Lineage (GTDB taxonomy): Bacteria > Myxococcota_A > Polyangia > Polyangiales > Polyangiaceae > JBBRRP01. Next base: position 7,580 of record JBBRRP010000051.1, read on the forward strand.
GATCTCCCCTCGCTAGTGTGCGCGGACCTCCGTACAGCCTGAGCACGCGCTCGCCGTCAAAAATTTTTGCGTCGCACTCGAGCCGCTGCGCCTCGACCCAATAGCGCAGCGCACCATGCAACCACTCGGGCGACGTCGACACCTTGCCCTTCACGGTGCAGCGTGCCGCCCCCCCAACCTGCGCACGTGCAGACACTCGCGCTTCCTCAAACTCCGCGAGCGTGCGCACCCCACGCCACCAACCCATTCCCCATACCAAGACGGCTGCTACGAACAGCCACGCGCGATACCGCGCCCGCAACATCCACAACGCCCCCAAGGCGCCAGTGCACGCAGCCACCGGCGCCACAGCGGCCGCGCCAGCGAACAGGAGGGCCGCACCGAGCAGCAGAATGGGGTCCAGGCGGGATGTCACGCGACAGCGAATGCCAAATCCAGGCCAATGCAATATGCCGCGAAGCTGCGCCAAAATAATCGAATTCTCAGGTCCGCTAGCTAGCGTTTTCCGACCGCCGCTGTCCGCCAGTGTCCGCCAGACAGACACCCCCCAATTTCCGGCCTCGGCACGCTACCGATCGGCACTCCGCACATCAACGAACACTTCAATCGACTCCGGCGTGTTGTCCTCTGCCAGAGCATCTATCGGGACCACCCACTTGGCGCGGACGGAACCTGAACTGGTGAAGCGATTGAGCGAGACCGGTTCCGTCAAAACGCTTGCGAAGCGAGCGCGATCCGCACGCCGCACACGAATTGTCACCTCTGCCGGACGCACTCGAAACCGCTCCAACACAACGCCCGGAGGAAGGGCCCCACTCGTGCGTGGTCGCACTGGCACCGCAACGGCCACCGTTTGATGTGCCACCACCACGACACGGCGCGGTTGAATATCATTCACCGAAAGGCCAGGCGGAAGCGTTAGCATCTCAGGCCGAACGGTGAACATCTCCTCACCCTCTCTTAAGCGAGTGGCGTCGAGTGAAAGTGTGAGCTGTTGATCGAAGCGTGCAAAGGCCCGCACCGATCCTGAAAGCGTGACACGCACTTCACGGGGTTTGGGCTCTTCCACCACCCAATCGCCAGGGATCCCCGAAAATGCGATTGGCGCCGTCACGACACGCAACGCGGACTCAGATTCGTAGGTCATCAACGCCGACCAAGCGAACAACGTGAGCGCGAGCGCCAGTGCTTTACTACGGAAATCCCCGAACAATTGACTCGCGAGAGTCTTCTGCTTGGGCAGCTCCGCGATGGCGATGGGGAGCAACCGATCTTTCAGCGCTTGCTGGCTGGACATGGGCGTTAGCTCACCACGCTGAGCAATAGAAACCTGACCGCGCTCCTCCGAGACCACGATCACGAAAGCATCGCACTGTTCGCTCAACCCGAGCGCCGCCGCATGCCGAGTCCCAAACGCGTGATCGGCGTGCCCCGACAACGGCAAGCGAGCAGCAAAACGCTCCACACGATTGTCCACGATCACCACCGCACCATCATGACCGGGCGAACTCGCATCAAATAGGCTCTTCAGGAGTTCGGCGCTGGGGTCGCCGTGCAACGCGATACCGGCACTCACATAGCGATCGAGCGCGTCTCGCCCCTTGATCACCATCAGCGCGCCCGTCTTCTGCTGCGCCAACTCGAAAGCAACTCGCACCAAAGTGCGCACCACCGAGGGCAGAGCGTCCTCAGAATCCTTCCTCTTGAGCAAGAGGCTTCCAGCTCCGAGCCGTTCGAACCCACGCCGCAGATCATCTTGAAAGATGATGAGCAGCCCAACAGCAGCCACCGTAAGCAACACCTGAAAGATGCCGAGTGTAAGGCCGAGATCCAAGAGCCGAGCAAGAAAATAGACCGCTGCGAGCACCGCAACGCCCACCAAGACGAGCCGAGAACGAGTTCGCCGCAAGGTGGAGATCAAGACATACGCGAGCGCCCAGACAATGCAGATGTCCAGAATGTCAGCAGGCCTTAACGACGCGAAAGCGTGCAGCATATGGCTGAAACCGCTCGGCATGGCTTCAGTGCTCGCTCACCCGCGCACGCTGCTCATGCGCTGATCCAAAGCGCCGAACCCAGAGCGCCAAGAGACATACGCTACCCGCCACCCAGCTCCAGAGCATGAAATGGCCATGCTCAATCAACCAGCCTGAAAGCGGCGCCGCCAAGATGCTCGCCACCGACGCCAAGCTCTGGCTCAACCCGAGCACCACGCCTTGCTCATGAGCTGCGGCCGAGCGAGAAAGCAAGCTCGTGAGATTCGGACGCAACATGGCGTTGCCTGCGGCGATGAGCACGGTGGCCAAAATCAAATACGCCAGAGGCTCAATGTGCGGCAACATCAGGAACCCTCCGCCCAGCGACACCAAGCCAACCGCAATCAGAGGCGCCTCTCCAAAGCGTCGAACTAGCCTTCCCAGAAGGCCACCCTGAATCACAATGCCCACCGCTCCCGCAAGACCATACAGGAGCCCGATTTCTTTGGCGGCGAACGCGTGCCCGTGCCACATGTAACGCCGCTCAGCGAACAGCGCGAAGCCACTCATGAACATCGAGAACACGAACAGATATAAGAAGAATTCGACCAGAATTCCGCCCACGACGGGCTTGCGGAAATAGTGCCCCCAGATCGCAAAATCGAACGCGGAAGGCCGTCTTCCGGCCGGAAGGCCCTGACCATGAGCTACCACGGACGGCACACCCTTGGGCAACAAGGTGGCCGTGCACACGATGCTCGAAGCCGAGAGTCCAGCCGCGGCCAAGAAGGGCGCTGCATAGCCATAATGTGAGAGTGAAGCTGCGATCGTGGGACCCAACATGAAGCCAACGCCGAATGCGATACCTATAATGGCAAACGACTTAGCGCGATCTTTAGGCGCCGTATTATCGGCAATGTAGGCCTGCGCCACACTGAGATTACCCGCCGTGAAACCATCTATGACGCGCCCCAAGAACACCACCCAAAGCGCGGGTGCAAAAGCGATCATTAGGAAACCTGCGAACGTGCCGCACTGGCTCAAGAGCAGCACCGGCCGCCGCCCCCACTTATCCGAAAGCCCCCCCAGAATTGGACCCGCGATCAGCTGGCAAAACGCGTACGTTGGCACCAAGAGCGAGGCCACAAACGCCGAGGCGCCAAACCGCTCGGCGTAGAGCGGCAACAAAGGCAACACGATCGTGAGCCCCAGCACATCGACCAGAACAATCAGAAAGATCGGGTAGAGGGGATTGGCTTGAGCGGGGCGCGTGGATTCCGCCATGGGAAGCACTCATCCTCCGATGCGGGGCGCTTGGCAACGCGGAGGGGGGAGCGGGGGGGATCGGCCTCAGCTGACGCGCTTCCTGAGGAGGCCATTCACGGTCGTCTTGGCCGCTTTGGCCGCTGCCTCTAGGCGCTTCCAGGTTGCCCCCGGTAAACGAATGCTTCGCACTAACGTAGGCTCACGCGGAGGACGCCCGCGACGCACGAGCTTACCTACCGGCGAGGAGGGCATTTCCCACAGTGACCACAGGGCAATACCTTCCGCCGGATCGTAGTCAGCGAAGGAATTGCCTGGAACACGCCTCCAAAGCTTGAGGTCGATGGGTTCTTCACTCCAATGCATGATAGAGCTTCCTTTGTTGAGGGCTAGCTTTTCGGGCGCTCACAACGCGAATGGCGTCACGCTCCACCTCCGCATGAACCACCAACGGAACGCGAGCCTTCGAGGATAAAGCGATGAGGATCAATCGCTTGCCGCAAGTTACGGTCTTCGTTCGAACACGATCAATCGTGCTTCAAGGCGGTGGCGTGTTAGGCGCGCACCCCCAAGAGACGTTGTCCGGTAGCCCGTCCAACGGAGTTTGGATGTCCGTTGTCGCTAAGGTGGTGCAGCTAGGCCAAAGGGTGTCGGGTATCTGATCGTTGTTCGTATCGTATTGGTAATTGGACGGAGTGAAACAGAAGCCAAGCGTGTTGCCCAAGCTCGTGGGGCTCTGGGGATCCACTGTGTTTTGGACCAGAAACAGGTAGCGACATTCAGCGCCCGGAGCCCCGCGATCCGCGCAGGTGTGACCGCTACCAACCAGCCCACCTGCATTAGCCTGGGCATTGATCGACGTTGGCGCAGGCGAACAGAACGCGGCACAGACGAGGTCACTCTTGGGATCTGAGCTACTTCGCAAGAAAGGCTCAAAACCGGGGGCGCAGGAGTTGAGATAGGCACTCGCCACGGTGCGCCCCGCCACGTTGGCGGCGTTTCCGGCTGACGCGCAGACAAATCCTCCATCGGGATGGCCGTAGCAGCCGCGAGTGGGAGTTCCAGGGTTGGCACTTCCGCAGGCTGGGGCAAGATCGGTGTTTCGGACTTGCGTTACGGGGTTGCAAGTGTCCATACAGACGCCAAGGCTAGAGCCGCTATCCGGGGAAGGCGTGTCCGAATTCGCACTGCAGAGGTAGTTCGCGCTGCAGCTCGCTTCCGTGGAGGTGTCGCAGATCTTTCGGCAAGTCAATCCGTCGCAGCGGAGGCCAGCCTGGCAATTATCCGTTCCGTCCGCGCCAACGGCCCGAACGCAGGTTTCACCGAGTGCCACCGTCCCATTCGGGGCACAGCCAACACGAAGCCCGGCGTCAACGCCAATCCACGTGCAACGTTCACCCGGGAGACAACCTTGCTGACCTACCGGTTTGCAGACTCCCGGGCCTCCAGCCATGCCAGCCGCGCCACCACCGCTCACGCCACCCGTTGACGCTCCCCCCAAGCCCGCGGCAATGCCACCACTCGGACCCGCACCTCCAGCGCTTGACGCTCCTCCCACCACGGTGCTGCCACCGCTCCCGCCTCCGGAGTTGCTTCCGCCGCTTCGGCCACTCGAACACTGGCAAGCCTCAAGACGTTTGCCGTCAGCGGCGCAGATCTGCACACCTTTGCTGGCAGCGAGGCAATCACAAGCAATCTGCTGACCTGGGGTGCAACTGGACGAAGGCGAACCACCTCCTCCGTCGCAAGCACTGATTAACGCTGCAGCAGCCAAGCTCATGCCAAGGGTGGCAACTCCCGGAACCCGCCGAAACCAATAAGCCATGCATCAGCCAATTAGCCCATACACCCAGCCCCGTCGACTCCCTTGGCGAAAATGAGGCACCAGCAAGACTTAGCCACCTAGCCGAGGAGGCGCGGACCCCTGCAAACCCGCACCCCGAGGCACCAAGAGCGACGAACACGACGAACAACCGATCCTCAGTCCGCCGGACACGCGCGCAAATAGAGCTCCGCCCAGAAGTGCTCACAACGAAGAAAAACACCCCGAAAGAGCAAACAAAGTCCAGCGCCAGAAGCTCAACAGAACCAAACCTCAGCTGGCCGACTGAAACCCGCGATGGCGTCGAGGGAGGCTGAGGAGCAACTTGGCGAGGAGGGAGGCCGCTGGGATCCTGACCAAGCGGAGGGTACGTCGTTGATGGCTGGAGCGCCTTCGGCTCCTCACGAGCCCCCTAAGATCGTCCCGAGTTTTGGCAACACCTCCGCACAAGGGTGCACCTCCACGCCCGCCCTTTGGGGCGCAGCGTTCGGTAGACCCCGGCATCGAAGTAAAAGAACTTCGGATGTGTTGTCATGGCTCTTTTGGCTCTTCGTGTGAAAACTGCGAGCTTTACACCCAGCAGCAAGTCTTCCAGGAGCTCGAAGTAGCCCTCCACCGTTTTTCGGGCGAGGCCACTGCCAACCGCGTGTTTCAATCAATCGATGCACCTCGTTGAGGAGGCTGGGTAGTCGTTGCACCTCGTCGATCACGACGCTGCTGGTTCCGTGCGCCGACACGAGGGCTTCCAGGCATTCGGGATGCGCCAGGAGTTCGCCGTAGGTCCCGAGGTTAAGGAGGTCCTGGAAGAGCGCCCTTGGAAGGGCCTCCCGGAGAAGCGTCGTTTTGCCGGCGCCACGCGGACCAAAAAGGAAAAATGTGCTCTTTTGGCACTTTGAGCATTCGGGCGATCATGTCGCCATTTTTCCACTAAAAATGGCGGTTCAGATCACCATTTTCCGAAGTTATTGATATTGGTTATAAATACACGCTTAATGGCGAAGGCGCCGGCGGAGCACGCTGAGCTGTATGGAGTCGCGCAGAAGTAGCGCGGGCACCAAGAGCACGTACGGCAAAATGAGTAGCCACTCTCTGATCGTCGCCGGCACGATCAGCTGTTGAATTGCCTGCCGGTGGATCCCGCTGACTGCCCAAAGCGCGTAGAGGCTGATGCACAAGAACGGGAAGACGAACTGCAGGATGCGGGTGCGGCGTGCTGACTGCTCGAGCCGGGTGGTGATGACGTGCGCGAGATCAATGCGGAAGGCCGCGATGCGTCGTTGGATCAGTTGCTCAACGGCGGGCGAATTCCGAAGCAAGCTCCGCAAGTTGCGTCGCGTGACCGTGTATCCCAAAAATCCGATCAGCGACGGGCCGAGGACGTAAACGAGCTGATAGACGAGAGGTTCCGCCGCCGCGCGAGAGAGAACGGTGAGCGCCGTGACAGTTCCGATCATGACGCCGCCGTACAACCAGTAAACACGGGCGAGACGGAAGACCGCCACTGAGCGCACGAGGTACGTTTCGCGTCGCTGCACTGTGGCCTCGTCACCGGGTTGATTCCAAAGGCGCGTTGCGGCGAACACTTCGGGGGGCGGGAATGCCAAAAACACCAAGGCGAGCACCAGCACGAACAGGAAAGTGCCTTGAAAGAGCAGCGTTTTGCACATTTCAAACAAGTCGAGGGGTGGGGTGAGCACCTTTTGGACGACGAACTCTCCGAAGCCTCGGTGACCGGCGAGCGTCCAATCTAGACCATGCGTCGTCCCGATGGTGAGCAACAAGAAGGTGATCAGAAGAAACGGCCACAGTGCCTCCCAGCGCAGTCTTGCCACCAATGCATCGTAGTTGTCGATTTGGCGCGCGAAGCGAACCTCGCCCGAAAGAAAGAAGAGGTAAGCGAACAATGAGATCAAAATCACGATGAGCGACTGTGCCCACTCGGCGCGCAGCTCGGTGGTGATGCGCTGTACGTGCTCAACCGACGCGACCTGTCCGCGATACGCTTGGAGTATGGCGAGGCGCGCAATCTCAGCGGTGAAGATGAGCTGAAAGACTGGCGCCAACGCGGTGGCGAATGTGCGATGGGCGAGATAGCCGGACAAGAATTGCTCGTCTGCCGTCGGGTCACCAAACCTGTCGCGGTGACCGCGAAATTTGAGCGCGAGGTAGGCTGCCCAGAGCGGAAATCCGATCGCCAAGATCAGCAAGAACCAGCCAAAAGCATTGAAAATAGTGGCTGGAGCGAGCACAAACAGCGCCGAGATGGATTGGCGCGTCAAGTACCAGACCAAGAAGGCAAACAATGACAGGCCGCCCGCCATCCACAGCACGTTCGACCACACGGAGCCCTGGTGATAGTCGCGACCAATCCCCTCGATGTGGTCCTGCACGTGCGCCCGCACCCTTGGCAGCGGAAGCGCGCGCTGTGCGGGATCCTTTTCCAAAAGTCTGAGCGCGAGCGTTTCGAGGGCGAGAGGCGTAGCGGGATTGATCTCGGAGGGGGGCTTCGGTGGCTCGGTCAGCAGGCGCGCTAAAACCCTCCTCGGATCTGCATCGTCAAAAGGCAGCGCACCACAGAGGATCTGGTAAAGAATAACGCCCAGCGAATAGAGGTCGCTTCGCTCATCCACGGCCACCCCCATCGCTTGCTCGGGCGCCATGTACTCGGGTGTCCCCACCACTGCGCCGGCCTGCGTCTCGAGGGCGACTTTTCCGGCACGGAACGACTTGATGTCTGGCGCGCTCGGGCGCGGCGCGACCTCCCCGACGTGCTCTGATGGAGACGCCACGTCACTTCTAGCGGCCTCGAGCGCGGCGGCCACTTCTGTCGCGACCAAGTCCGCGCTCCCACGTGCCGGCTCGATGAGCTTGGCCACGCCCCAGTCCATGACCAAGACTTCCCCAAAGCCCCCAACCATGATGTTGGCGGGCTTCAGATCGCGATGAATGACACCGCGTGCGTGCGCGTACTCCATGGCCTGACACACGTTCAAAAATATATCGAGCAATTGCCGTAGACCAAATTCCGAACGTGTCTTGGTGTCGCCCATTTTACGGTGTTCGAGGATCTCTTCGAGCGAACGGCCCCGCACCAGCTTCATCGAGAAGTAGGCGCGGCCTTCGGGATCCACGCCGAGCTCGTGCACGGGCACCACATTCGGGTGCTCAAGCTGGGCAGTGATTTGGGCTTCTTCTATGAACCGAGCGACCATCTCATTCGACGTTGCCTTTCGGTCAAAGGGCGAAACTTTCAACGCCAGCTCTCTATGCAACATCACGTCCGTGCCGCGAACGATGGTGGCCATGCCACCGCGGCCAATCTCTTCAGCGCTGCGGATCTTCTTGCTCCAGAGCTCGCTCGACGGTCCCGTCACCGGACCATTCGCGCTCGGTTGCTCGCTGTCAGCTTCATCGGGTTTCCCTTCTTTCACGGCAGCGCTCGGAGGGTACAGGGTCACGAGTGCGGAGTCGACCCAGTCTGCACCAAACGGGGGGAGGAGGTATATCTCACGGCATGCCCCTGTCCTACTGGTCGTTGCTCGGTTTCGTCGTCTGGACTTTAGCCCTGGTGGTGCTCGGAATTGGCATCCCGCGCCTTACGGCCATCCAGCGTCAGGAAGCCCGCCCGAACTCATTTGTCGCCAACGTGCCCCACGGCAGTGAGCGCTATCAGCGCACTTTGCGCGCGCATATGAATTGCGTTGAGAACTTGCCAGTGTTCTTTGTGCTGGTTTGGTTGGGCGCAGAGCTCCACGTGCCGGGCTCGCTCTTTCAAATCGCGGCCATGCTCGTGCTACCCGCTCGCATCTTACAGAGCAGCGCGCACATTGTGAGCGGGCGTAACCGCGCGGTTCTGTTTCGATTTGCGTTCTACCTGGTACAGTTGGCGTGTTTTGGTGTGCTCACTGCAATGATTGTGTGGCAGACGCATAGCTAAATTAGTACCCCCATGGGTGGGCCAAAACGAAGGAGCATGGCGAGATGTGTGCCGACGGCGGCGCTGAGCGATATCCGGCAAATGGGCTAGGCTAGGCGTGGCCGAACTGGCTGAAAGCTTGATAGCCGCGTCTTCCTAGATCCCAGAGCGTTTCGGCTGGCAGACACCACTTACGCATTCGAGGGCGGAAGCAACAGGGCAATCGGCATCCACGCTGCAGATCGGCAAACACAGCGAATCGTCTGGGCTTATAACCGTGCAAAGCAGATTAGTGCACTCTTGTACTGGCTCAGTAAACCGAATCCGGTGAAGCGCAGTTCGTATGCGGACCTCGAAGTCGACGAGGGATCTCCCGCCGAAGCCCAACTCGACCCTAAGGAAAATTGAAGGCAAAACCCTTAAGTTCATAACAGTTAGATTCACTCTACGCTCAAGCCGTGACGTTAATCCGAAGAGCTGTTAGCAACCGCGCGGTTCTGTTTCGATTCGCGTTCTGAGGGGCGGGTCACTCCTTCTTATTGGAGAAGTCGACCAGCTCGAAGGCGGGGAAGTCCATATCCTCGCAAATCGCGCCCATAGGTTCCCAGACAGCCATCACCCCGGGCGTCTGGTGCGCAAGCCCTGGTGAGGTCTCGTCCTTCCAGGCCATGATCTCGACGTATGTCCGCTCAGCGCCGTGCTCGCCACCCGGCTTAGCGCTAGGAAGGCCGCGGTAGACGCGTGCCCTTTCGTCAGTCACGAGCCCGGCTGCGTGAAGTGTGGGCCAATGGACTTCGAGCAGCTTCTCCATTTCGGCCTCTTTTCCGGGCTTCACTTGGTAGCGACAGATGATCAACTGCATCATCGTTTAGGTCATTCCCGAAGCTACGTCAAAACTGCCGCTCGACTGACCGGCGTTGAAGGCTTGCGTGGCTTGCGCACAAGTTTCAAGGACCCACGATACGCACGACGGACGCGCCGCCCTCCGTCCGCGTCGCTAAGAGAGAGAGCCGATGGGGCGAAGCTCCAAGGCGCCTCGCGGAACCGGCACGAAAGCTGAGCGGATGGTTAATGACGGTCACCGCCAACGCAACGCAGCAGACACCAGGTCAACATCCCCACCGCAAGCTGGTTGCCCGAGCGAGGCCGGCGACGTTGGAACGCTTGGGCAGAGGAGGAGTAGGGCACGTGCCCGAAGCTGAGGGACGTAGCCGGGCGCACGTCGACGCCCCACTAGGCCGACACGCCACGATGGAGTGACGGCATGCCGCGCAAGTCACGGATAACGCTTACACCGTTCGTTGCTGCTGCCGAAGCCAACGCTCGACAGCAGACAAGCCATTTATTCAGATGAATCCCGTCGCCGCGTTGATTTTACCGCCATCATAATTCCAGCCCCGAGCAATATCAGCGCTCCTACAACTATCCAATGGACGGGCATATTAAGGATGGAGGCGCCATAGACCAACCCGCCAATAACGAGGATCATCCCAGCTATATAGATTCCAAAGGACATCGCCTATCTGCGTAGCACGAACGGTTCCACGGCAACAAATCGCAATAACTGGCAGCAATAGGCTGAGTTCACCTTGGCGGCGCGCGCTGGCGGTCGCCACTGAGACAAAATGGCTCATACGGTGCATTGCGCCCCACCCACTCCGAGGCGCACGCGACGTTAGCTCAAGATTCTCCGGGGTGCTCGCGCACGGCCTCATCGGTATCCGCGGCGCCTTCTGTGGCTTCCAAAGGCTCTTCGCCGTCCTCTTCGGTGATCTCCGCGGCATCCTTGCGTTGACGCGAGAACTGCAATTCCACGTCCAGGTGAAGCAGAAAACTTCGCTCTTTCACCTCCACCGACACTTCGCCCGCCGCCATTGCAAAGGCGCTCACAGGCGTCAAATTCGGAGGCAAAGGCACTGTGTGCTGCATCGACTCGCCCATATGCCATCCCAGAATATCACCTTGGACGGCCAACGCCTTGTTGATGAGACTCGTGAGGGCGCGGTCTGCAAAGCCAGGCAGGTGTTTAAAATCAGCGGCTTTGATTTCAGGCCGAAACAGCAACTTAGGTCCGCGCTCGTCGCTTCCGATCAGAGGCTCGAAAAAAAGCTCTACGTTGGTCACCGAGACCGGCACCTTGATGCCCAACGCCGTCCACTGCAGCTGAGCCGACGTCTGCACCCGCAGCCCCCTGTTCGGAACGAAGTCAACCAACGTGGGTTCGTTAAACCGGATCCACCGCCCGCCCGAGTCAACACCTAACGGATCGAGGTCCAGAGTCATTGGCAACAGCTCGTTGAGCAACCTCGCCAAATCCCCCTCCGAAAGCTCCGCTGAAATGTGAATGCCCATGGCCGCAGCTTAGCGCAATGGCGCCAAAAAGTCAGATGATCTGTATCGGCAGTTGCAGCGCTTCCGCGCCTTCTTACTTCGATTTCGCCTGAGCGAGGAAACTTGAGAAGATCTCACCGATCCAACGTGCGCTATCAGGACCCATGGCGTCTCCGGAAAATGTGGCTTCAATCCACTGCTCACCGTTGCATGGGGGCAGGAACGAAGTTCAGTGAGGCCAACGTCAACAGGAACCCCAACACGCACTTCACGAGCAGTGAAGCGTCGAGTCGCGGAGGACAAGCGTGCGAGACCGCTCGCATACATCCTGTCCCTTGCGCTGTATCCACCAGAGTATATACTTTCCACCATGAAGGCAGCGCGAGCGAAACTGTTTCAGAATGGCGGAAGCCAGGCTGTTCGGCTCCCCCGCGAATGTCGATTCGAAGGCCAATTGGAAGTCGTCGTGAAGCGTATTGGGCGACGCGTGATCCTTGAACCTGTGGACGAGTGGCCTGACGAGTTTCTGAAGTCGCTCGGCTCACTGCCTGGTGACATCCCGCGACCGAAACGCGTTCCTATCACGCGACTCAGGGATCCTTTCGAGTAGGTCATGGCACTGTTCATGCTCGATGCGGACACGGTCAGCTTCGCCTTGCGGGGCGTGGGCGAAGTCGGTCAGCGCCTGGCCAAGCACAAGCGTTCAGAACTCTGCTTAAGCGCAATCACGGTGGCTGAGCTGCGTTTTGGCGCCGACAAGCGCCGCTCGCGCAAGATCCACAACGCGATCGACGCGTTCCTGTCCGGCGTCGCAGTCCTGCCTTTCGACAACACCGCCGCGGAGAAATTCGGTTTCATTGCGGCCACCCTGTCTGCAGCGGGAACGCCAATCGGGCAACTGGACACGCTGATTGCCGGCCATGCACTCTCCGTTGGCGCTACCTTAGTGACCAACAATGACCTGCACTTCTCCAAGGTGGGCGGCCTCCGGGTGGTGAACTGGGCTGTGCCCTGACCAACGTTGTTCTCAGCGGCATCTTCATGTGTTGGGCATGGCCTCGCGTTAGGTCGTTCATGGTTCACAGCAAATCTTCAGACACGATACGGGCATTCACGCTGCGAGCGCTCACGCCGGCAAGGTCGCTCACGTCAAAAACGATCCCAGGAAAAACTAGACCGCTGCCTTTCCCGCCGCTTGCCCTGCGAATCCGAGCGTTCACCGCCAGCGTCAGCTGAAGGCCATGGCTCTCAGGCGGGATGATTACGCCCCGAGCTCTGGGATGTTTGCGCAAGGCTCTCAGCACTTCTTGCCACACGGGCGGACTGCCGCCGATGAGCTCCACACTGCTCACTTCGCCGAACGCGTCGAGCGTGATGCGCAAGAGGGCGTCGCCCTCGCTTGGCCCTAAGGCACGCGCCAGAGAAGCAACGATCGTCACCCATGCACTCCCACGCGCCAGGCCCCGCTCCACATCGGGGGCGGCCATCCCTGTGCGCAGTTCCGACGTAGCGCGTGCATTGAGTTCCATGTTGGACGTTGAAGTGCCAGTACGCGCAGGAGCCGATTCGGTGGTTGCTCGGTCGTGAGTTTCAAACTCAAAAATCCCAGATCCCAAGCCTAAATTGATGGGACGCGTTCGCGGTCCAGGCGAGAGGGCTCGGGCCTCTTCGGGAGGCGAAAGTGCTGAAGCTGTTGCCTGGGTTGTGTCGGCAGAGTCTCCGGGCTCGCTCGAAGCGCTTGGGCTCGGCAGAAGGCGCGGCGAAGCTGATCGAGCAAGGGTCGAAGCGCCGCTCGCAGCAGCGGCAAGCTTGCTAAGATCCACCGCGCTGGGCGGTGTTTCGCTCTCAGACTCCCAAGTACTGACGTCGATCTCTAGTGCGCTCGGTGTTCCATGGAACGTTGGCCTGGCTCCGGGAGGTGCCCACAGGCACAGGAGTGCGCCGCACAAATGCAGCACGAGAGCCGTCCCCAATGCTCTCGAAAAACGCGACAAGCCGCGAGTATACTGGAGGTGGCGGCACGAGGGCATTACCCTCGTGCTCAGTTGATCCTCTTTTTACGGAGCGGGAGCAGGCGTGAACACAGTCCCAAAGTGGCAACCCGCGCATGCCGCCGTGTCGCCCCCGCCGGTACTGAAATAAGGCTTCGCAGTAGTATCAACTCCCGAACCACAGCGCCCCATGGGACCCTCACAATAGTATGCCCACTCGCCTGCGGCCCCGGCCTTCTTCAGCATCGCAGCGTGCCCGACGACCGCACCGGCGTCGTACATCTCCTTCACTACCATGCTTCCCTCGGTGTGAGCTGGTTTGCCCATGGCTCCGTTGCCAGCCTTGGACGAGGTTTGAATCGTGTCGTTAAACCAAACCCGAACCATGCCGTGGGGAGAAACGCCGCTCGACGCAGCACGGGCCGCAGCAACATCAGACTTCCAAGGCGCAGACTTATAAGTCCCCGCCATAATGAACGCCTTGATGGCATCCGACGTCGCATCAGGCGCGGAGCCTGTAGCTTTGCCGCCACCCATCGCACTGCCGCCACCAGTTGCTTTGCCGCCCCCGATCGCGCTGCCGCCACCAGTTGCTTTGCTTCCCCCCATCGAGCCTGTTGCGCCGCCTGTGTTGGCTTTGCCTCCTGTTCCCGAGGGAGTTGAAGCAGGGTCGCTCGAGCAACCGAACCAAGCCACGGAATAAAACGATGCGCCTAAAAGCAAAGACCAGCGGAGATTCAACATGGCCGGACTTTATGCTCGGAAGCCCGCGAGCGCCAGAAAAAGAATGCAGCAGCAGAGGTTGGTCACCACCGGCCGATAGGCCTGCACTCGCGTGCAGCCTGGGTGTGAGAAAGAGCCCGCTCAGCAACTATGAACTCAGCCTTCGCCGAGCGCGTCCGAATCCTCGCCCGTAGTGGCAACCACCCGCAGTATATCGGAAAAGCTGAGGAGCCCAACCAATGTGGTCCCATCCAGCACGGGGACACTCCGCACTCCGCTCATCCGCATCAGACGCAAGCAGTCGACGACACTGAAATCCTTCTGCACGGTGATGGCAGGCGTGGTGAGTGCGTCAGCCACGCGGAGCTGACCGAGAAGCTGGGGCTCGCTATCGCACAGGATCTGCACGATGTCTTTGGCCGTGATGATGCCCACGCACCGAGTTTCGTCGGCGTGGGGCACAATCAGGCAATGCACGTGGTGCGCATGCATCAGAGCGGCTGCGCTCTTGAGCGATTGATCGCTCGCAACCTTCAGAACGTCGCGAGTCATGAGCGAGGCTGCGGTGGTTTGGCGGAGGTTCATGGGGTGGGCCTTTCACTGCGAATTAAGCGCATTTCTGGGTCAAATGTGAAGCGATTGGCGTGGGTGAGCTCAGTAAATGATATCGAAGCCTCGCCCATTTGGAGCTTCACTCCTGGGTGAATCGTGCCCTGCACCTGGACGAAGGCCGTCAACAGGAGTTGGTCCCGTTGTTTGATGCGCTCCACTTTGCACAGGACCTCGCTCTCGGCAAAGCTCGCCTGCTCGCGTCCCAACTTGCCACCCTTCTGGCGTGCTCCCTGACCGAACGCACGTGGCGCGAATGATCGGCGCTGCGCAAGGCGCTCTGCCTTAGCCATGTCGAGCCTTTTTTGAGCATCGCCCACCGGACTCGCTAAAGGCTCGCCGATAACAATGAGCGTATCTGTGGCCGAGTGAGCATTCCCAAGCTGGCCGGCAACCAAGCTGTGCTCTGCGTTAGCGGTGCCTCCGCGCAAACAGCGAGTGACCTCAATCCGTCGCGCTCCGAGCTCGCAGCCGGTGGCTTCTTCTAATTTCATGAGGTCCCCAGCATGCAGGCGAGCATTTTCGGCATGCTTGGCGGCCAGACTGCCAGCGGCCTGTACATAGGCAGCGTCGCTGCCAGAAATTCCCAATTTCACGTGCACGTTGCCGCCAGCCCGGATGCTCCCTCCTTCCACGCCGCCCTGGATCTCAACGTCTCCCGTGCAGGTGACTTGAAACGATTGCCGAACGCTGCCCTTCACCAGCATCGTTCCCGGCATCTCAAGATCTCCTGAGCGCAGGTCAACGTCGGTGGGATGCAGATAGTGTTGCACCACATCCAGGCTTTGCCCGGCCTTGTACAGCACCACACCGGGTGCCAGGGCCACGATGGAACCCTCGGAACCCAACCGCACATTAGCTCCAAGCGTCAAAGTAAAACCTGCAACTTCTGCGCAAGCGATCACTTCACCATCCACACGCCGACCGTCCACTCCAGGGACCGCAGCGACCACGGTTGCGATCACTTCTTCTGCCGCCACAGGTTTTAAAAATTCACGATCGTGGAAGTCCATCGTTCCGTCGTCAGCCAGCGAGCCCGCCTGAATTCCCGGATGAAAGTGCGGAATAAACTGCGCATCCTGACCAGCCACCGCAGCTCGCCCCCGTGCAATGAGCTCCGCTTTCGCTTCATAGGCCGGGTCGACGAGTGCCGTCCCCAGCTGGGCAAGCACTGGTTCATCCACCCCAAACACAACTCGTGCGCTTTTTAACGAGTCGGCCAGCTCGATCAAGCTGCTCGCCTCGCCCGCTTGAATCGTCACGAAGGCAGAAAGCCCATCACTCGCGACAGCTACCTGGATCCGCTCGACTGTTACTTCTTCCAAGCCCTTTAGCATCCGCGCCGGATCGAGAAGTGTCAAGGAACCGAGGGTTTGTTCGGTGGATAGAAGAACTCGCTTGGGGTGCGCAAAAAGCGCGCGATCAAAGCTGGAATCAAACGGCGCCCAGCGTGCTCCACCCCGCGAGCCTTCAGAGCGACGGTGAGCGCCAGCGTGAAGCTGACACCGAAGTTGAGCGAGAGAATGATGAGAATACCTGAAACGGCCTCAAACAGACCGTGGTGGAGGGCAGCTCTGCCGAGCGAGCAGACCGCTAAGGTGAGCCCGCCGGTAGAGAGGGTGACGTGCCGCACTTCCAAGGGCACTCCGAGAAATTTCCCCATCACGGGCATCATTCCGAGCAAAAACCCGAGGCTCACGTTGCCACCCACACCGGCGATGTGGTGAGCGAATTTCTGCGAGGCCCAGCGCATGAGCCAGCGTGGAGATCGGGCTGCAATGGCTTCAGGCAGCCGATGGTACGTTGACCAATTTTCTAACCAGCCCGCGCACAGGCTCGAAAGCCATAGAAACACACCCGTGAGCGCTGCAAAATAGACGGTGGCCGTTTCGAAGGGATTGATGGAATGGAGGGTGTATTCGGCCGCTGCTTTGTCGAGAAATATTTCGCCAGTAATGCGCTCATAGCCGACATGAAAAGCAATGGCCGCTGGGATCACCATCCCCACATTTCCCACGACTGCAATGAATTGCGATCGGCAGATGCGTGCAATCAAGGTGACAAGCTCGCCGAGGTCGGGCGCCGTGCTCGAGCCGTGGAGCGCGTGGGCGAGCGCGGCTCCGATCGCAGAGGGCTGTTTCGTGGCAAGCGTGAAACCGAGCAACTGCATCACCACAAAGCTGCAAGCATAGTTCGTGGAAGCGAAGAAGCCTTCCACAAACAAGGGGAAATGGCCCCAGGTGATCGCATATTTCATCCCGCAGGTGAACGCCGTGAGAAAGCCGCCACCCGCCGCGGAGCTCAGCATCTTCCAGTATTCAGCTTTGCTGACGGTGATGTAGTGCTCACCCGTATGGCCAGCGCGTTCGATGACTTTGCGCGCTAGCAAGTGAATATTGGTGCCCGCCAGATCGAACAGACTGCGATCGTTGATTCGCGCCAGCGCGATCTCGTGGAGCAAATTGGTCGTGGCCTGAGCTTTCGCTTCGCC
Organism: Polyangiales bacterium; assembly: GCA_038246305.1. Lineage (GTDB taxonomy): Bacteria > Myxococcota_A > Polyangia > Polyangiales > Polyangiaceae > JBBRRP01. Next base: position 24,702 of record JBBRRP010000051.1, read on the forward strand.
GGGCTCATCCAGAAGTGCGAGCAGTTGGGCCAAGCGATTCAAATTCTTATCGATGACCTCAATTCGGTACACCACATCCACGCTCACACCGAAGCGCTCAAGATGCGTGAGCACCGATCCGAGAGCAATGCGCGAAGCCAAGAACTGCGCGCGGCAGGCTTCAATCGATCCCGACCCATCGAGCAGCGCATCGCACACGCGTGGCAGCTGAAAGAATGGGGATTCGCTGAGGCCTGCCTTCGGTGAGCGAGCCCGCATTTCACGGGATAAGCCGAGCGCCGAGGTGCGCGCAGCGATCAGTGCGATGGCATCGAGGAGCCCCTGACGAAGCCTGTCGGCCGCCGCCGCGGAAAGCAGGGATTGAATGCGCAGGGCTTCAGCGGCAGGGAGTGCCGCGAGCCAACTGGTTGCTCGGCGATCGGCGAACCAACCCGTGAGCAAGGCACCCAAATCGCCTTCATCGCAGAGCGTGGGTAGAAAGCGGCGAGCCAGCCGATCTTTGCTCTCTTCCCAAATCCCACGATCATTGGAAAGCCCACTTTCAAACAACGGCACCGCATCCGCTTGAGCCAACGTGGTCGCCAGCAAACGACTCACCGAATCCCGAAATCGGGGAGCGGCATCTAGCGCATCGAGGAGCGCCGACAACCGACCTTGCGCTCGTTTCGGATCGCGTGTGGGCCAACCGCGGAGTAACCAACGGATGCCGCTTGCCAGTGCGCGCGTGCTCGCCTCGACGCTCACCTCCGTGTTGGGCAATCCACTCAGCCAAGCGAAGAGATCACGGAGCGCACTCCGGTTCACGTGCTCGCGAGCGAAGCGCGCACAGAACGCCTGGCTACTGCCAGTGAATTCGGCCTCTGCGTCGGATATCCGGGAAATTGCCACGTGCCATCACTATACTGAATGCCCCTCTGAATGGCAGGCTGCGTGTCGAAAACCTCTCGAAAGCCTCCCCCACGCGCAGAGGCGAGGCCGCGCCACGGGAGCGCCACGACACCGGCACGGCGGCTGCTTTCATGCGAGGCTCTGTCAGTGATGCTCGCGGCCCTGAATCGCCCACAGGATGGCGCCTCGCTCGCAGTGTTTCGTATCGCTTTCGGGCTCGTGATGTTGATCGGGACTTGCCGCTATTGGGCGAAGGGCTGGATAGATTCCATTCTTGTCGCACCCAGGTTTCACTTTCACTATGCGGGCTTTCGATGGGTCGAGCCGCTGGCGGGCGCGGGCATGTACTTGGTGTTCGCGCTAATGGCGGCTTCCGCTTTAGGGATGCTATTTGCCGCTGTTTATCGCGTTGCCGCGTGGGTGTTCTTCGCGACTTTCACGTACGTGGAGCTGTGCGAAAAAGCCGCCTACCTCAATCACTATTATCTGGTGAGCCTACTCGCCTTGTTGCTGGCGCTTTTCCCCAGCAGGCCGCGCTCGGTTCCGCGCTTTGTTCTGAGCGCATTTCGGCTTCAGTTGGGGATTGTCTATTTCTATGCGGGCTTAGCCAAGGTGAGCCACGATTGGTTGATCGACGCCCAGCCATTGCGTATTTGGTTGGGTGCGCGGAGTGATCTGCCGTGGGTGGGGCCGCTCTTGGAGATGAGCAGCGTCGCCCATGCAGCTGCTTGGTTGGGCATGCTGTTCGATCTCAGCGCTCCCTGGCTGCTAAGCTTCCAGCGCACCAGGCTGCCCGCCTACTTAGCGCTCGTTGCGTTTCATTTGGCGACCGCTCTGTTGTTTCCGATCGGGGTATTTCCGTGGTTGATGATCGCATCTGCCAGCTTGTTCTTCGACCCCAGTTGGCCACGCCGCCTGCCGATCGTTGGAAAACTGTTGGAGCCCGCCAACCTGGGATCGAGGCCAGCGCCGCTTTCCAACTGGAGCAGTTTTGCCCTGGCAGGATATTTCCTGCTTCAGGGAGCGTTGCCTGCGCGCCACCTGCTTTACCCCGGTTCGCCCAATTGGACAGACGATGGGTTTCGATTCGCCTGGCGCGTCATGCTGATCGACAAGGTTGGTAGCGTGCAATTTCGAGTGCAAGCTCGCCGCAGCGCCCACTCCGTGACGATCGAGCCCAACGCTTATCTCACTCCGTTTCAGGAACGCATGATCGCCCAAAGCCCGGACATGATGGTCGAGCTTGCTCAGCGGATCGGCGCGGATCAGCGCGGGAAATACGGAGCACCCGTCGCCGTGTACGCGGACGCTTGGGTCGCGATGAACGGCCGCCCGAGCCAGCGTCTGCTGAACCCTGCGGTTGATCTCATGCTCATCGATTGGTCGGACTCGGGGTCTCTTTCCCAAGTGTTAGCCCGATGAAAAGCACGGCTCCTACGACCTGTCAATATAGCTCACAAGGATTCTACGAATCGAACCAGCTGCAGGCGTTCCGTGGCTGACATTCGCGCGAAGGCGCCGCGCGCGACAGCGGCTTCACCGCCATGCCAGAGGATAGCCTCGGCGACGCCCCGGGCACGTCCATCGTGCAGTAGAAACCTGTGACCATTCACCGTCGGAATGAGACCCACACCCCAGAGCGGCGGCGTTCGCCATTCTGACCCACTCGCTTCAAACGACGGGCGCTCGTCGCTCAGCTCTGCACCCATGTCGTGCAATAACAAATCAGTGTAAGGATGAATGACCTGCTTTCCCAAGTATTCCAAATCCGCGATCTCCGCAGTCCTCAAGGTAGGCACGTGACACTTTGAACAGCCCGCCTGCATGAAGAGCGCTTCACCGGCCCGACACTCTGGATCTTGAGGGAAGCGCCTCTCAGGAACCGCCAATGAGCGCGAATAAAGAACGACCGCATTGAAAACCTGTTGCTCGACCTCCGGCGTGCCGCCGCTAGCTCGCTTCACGAGCAGCTCCTCCTTTTGCGTCTGATTTTCTCGGGGAAACAAGCCAGAAGTGAGCCCCATGTCGCCATTAAAAGCCGCTCCGGCTTGCTGCCGAACAGAGGGTTGCTCGGCTTTCCATCCAAATCGACCGGCTAAAGTTCGACCTTGCCGCTCGTCCCACACACGATTCAAGTGCCCAGAGATACCATCGTGGTTTTCATCTTCAGGGTCTTCGAGCAGCATCAGGTCTCGCTCCGCAACGGCCTCCAGTAGTCCGAGACCGATCATCTGAGGCGCCACCCGCGCTGACACAAGTAGGTTCGCCGGCAACGCGCCGTAGCCTAACGCCCGTAGCACGTAGACTGGCTTTCTGAGTTGGCTCACCGTTCCGTCGTCCAACTTCAAGGGCAGCTCTTCATAGTTGACAATCACCTCAGCTTCCGCAGGCACGCCCGGCAAAGCATGGTTTTGAATCTGATCTCCGTAGATCAAATCCGGCTTGGGCTCACCGTGTGCACCTCGGCCAGGAAGACTGATGTGCAAGAGTGCTGTCGAGAATGCCAGTCCAGATGCTGGAGGCTGGCTCCTGCCGTCCTTGAAGTGACACGCCGAGCACGAACGCGCGTTGAACAACGGACCAAGGCCGTCGCGACTTGAAACAGAGGCGGGCGCCTCAATCCAATTCTGATTGAAGAACGACTTGCCCAAGAAAAATCGGGCACGGTCGGCTTCGCCCATGTTCGCCGCCGGCAGGCTGAACGCTTCACGCGTCGTGATCAGCACTGTCGTCTCGCCTCCAGCAGCTCCTGAAATATCGGACACGGCCACCCGAGCGGCTTGATCCGAGGCAACCCCACCGCCCAAACTCACCACTACCGCGAACGCCCAGGCTTTCATGATTCTAGCGACGCCCAGCAGACGCGCCAAGGCCTGTCAGCGACGACGCCTTCTCAAGTTTCGATCTCAAAATGGTTAAGGCATCCAACGTTGCCCTCACGGAGCGCCGCCCGGCAGCCGTGTCCGGTCCGAGGATGGCTTGATCGAACGGTGGGAGAATCGCATGTGCAGCTCCGAGGCTCGCCTGGATACTCGTTTCAACCTCCCGCGCCAAGCGCGGCTCCGCTTGTCCTAGCCAAGCGCAAAGGCCGGGACCCTTGAGCGGTGATCCATGGCTCGGAAGATACCCACCGAGGCAAACATTTTGGACGCCGACGAGATCGTAGATGAAATCGTTGTGGGTGTTATCACTGAAGCACGACTGTTCGTTCTCAGAGTCTTTGGTTTGGTAGGGGACCGTGAGCCTTTCACCGAGCAACTCTGCACCGGTGAACTGACCTAACCCCTGGAGCATCTTGCCCAACGCTTGAGTTGACGGCTGTGCAAGAAAGCGCGCACGGTAGTTGGAGGAATTTCCCGGCAACCATTCGCGCGACACTGTTTCAAGGTCGCGAGTGAGCAAGCTGCTGGCCGCACGCAGGTACTCGCCGCGCCGTTTGCCAAATGGAGTCGCGGAAACAAAGTCAGTATAGAGGCGGTTCCCAGCTGATTTTGGCTCCGTATCCGGGCCCCAAAGTAAATATTCGACGGCGTGGTAACCCACGCTGATGTTGGCCTCGCCTTCCTTTTCGTTCAAGCTGGCCAGCGTCTCAGAAGATAGTTGGGGATACATCTCAAGGTTGCTCACAATCGAATCGATGTACGCCTCATCAACAGGCCAAGCGTTGATGCGCATTTCGAGTACATCGATCGGGCCTTCGTAAAAACGAAACGCCTCCGATTGCAAATACGGGTTCCGTGCACGCAGCCAAGCCTTTTGCGCGTCCAGCAGGGCGAGTTCGGAAGGCCTGGAAACCAGCGCTTCCACGCGCGCCTCCATATCGCGCGCCGCATCTACCGTGTCCTGATAGGTCGCCAGCACAAGTTCCGCGTAGTGAGTGACCACGCGGCGCTCCAATTCTCGCGACTCAACGCTGCGCGGCCGGGATTGGCAGCCCCACTGAAGCATCGCAACAACGAGAAGCCAGCGAGTCACAACCCGGGCGATTCCGAACCTCATATTGTCTCTCCAGATCATCCTCTCGGAAATCCATGCGTTGCAATATTATGTGATCATGTGGTGGAGCGAGCGGAAGAATCTAATGTCGCTGTTGCGCGCCGCTGCGCCGATTGCACTTTTCGCGTTGGCCCTGGGCGGCTCGGCGTGCGCTTCTGGTACGATGGATTCATCTGGAGCGTGCGAAAGGGTCAGGTGTGACCGCGCACACACACGGTTGTCGCAGGTTTGTCAAAAACATTGCGCGCCAAAAAATACTTGAGCCCTTCTGGAGGCAGACTAGGATTACCCAGCGTGAAAAAAATTCCTGCCACTAAGTTGAGTCGTTTGGCCAGCACGCTCGCGCTCGGCTATGTGCTCGTTAATCTGCTAGCGGCAGGTCATTTCGCGTGTTCGACAGGTGAATCGTCTCGCGCCAAGGCAGCGAGCGGGGGCCGAACAGCGGCTTCAGGCCCGGGCGGCTCCAAGGCGTTAGGCGGAGCGCCAGCCTCCTCAAAGGTCGGCGGATCGCAGGGCCAAGGCGGATCACGGCCCGCTGTCGGAGCGGGTGGCTCAGGACCAACAGGGGGAACACCCGCGGCTTCGGGCGGCACCATTGGCTCTGGGAACTCAGCCGGGGGTGCGGCGAGTACGTCGAGCGCAACAGGCGGCTCCAATGCAACCACAGGCGGCTCCAATGCAACTACAGGTGGCGCGCCGAATGCAGCAGGTGGCACGCAGTCTAGTTCCGGTGGGAGCCTCACGGGGATCTCGACAGAAGCTAACCTCAAAGTTGCGTTCATTGGTGACACGGATGCCGGGACCAATTTCAAGAATGTCTTGAACCTGGTGAAAAGTGAAGGCGCTACGGGCTTGGTGGTCGAAGGCGATATGTCGTACAGCGAGAACCCAACCACCTGGTGGAGCGATCTAGAGTCGGTTTTAGGCACGAGCTATCCCGTCTTTATCTCGCGGGGTAATCACGATGACTCAACTTGGAGTGGATACCTTGCAAAGGCAGCGGCACATCTCGACGGCGCTGTTCGTGAGGCGGGTGCCCACGACGCCAACTACAAGACGACTTGGCGAGGCCTCACGGTGGTGAGCATTAAGCTGGGGGATACTGCCCAGGAAATCGAGCCATTTTTGAAGGATGATCCGCACGTTTGGAAGATCTGCAACTGGCACCAGAATCAGAAAACGATGCAGATAGGCGGGAAGGGCGATGAGATGGGGTGGGAGGTCTATGAGACATGCCGGCAGCTCGGAGCCATCATTCAAACTGGCCACGAGCACAGCTATGAGCGCACCAAGACGCTCGTGAACATGGCACAGCAGACGGTCGACAGCACCTGCAACAGCGCCACCAACCTTTGCGTCAGTCCCGGTCGAACGTTCGTCAACGTGGTCGGGCTCGGCGGCAACTCCGTTCGTCCTCAATTGTTGTGCTTGCCCGCAACCCCTCCCTACGGCTGCAAGGGCGAGTGGGCATTCATTTATACTTCAAATCAGAACGCCACCTACGGCGCTCAGTTTATCACCTTCAACGCGGGTGATCCGCACAAGGCCACGGCCTACTTCAAGAACGTCAACAATAGCGTGGTGGATACCTTCACTATCACTCAGGGGCCGTGAGCTGAGCGACGAGAACCAATGCCCAGGTTGGTATTTTGGGCTTGTGCTGCTGGCGGCGGTCCTGCCGCGAGTGCCAGCGCTTTCCGGCGGTTTCATTTGGCTCGATCACACGCACCTTGAGGGGGGCCAGGCGCTGGTTGAGCCCGGCGCTTGGTTTTCCGCCTTCACGCACGGATTCGCGGGGACTGGTTTTTATAGGCCCCTGGTCAGTCTCTCGCTCTCACTCGATGCAGCGATCGCTCCGACAGCGTTCTTTTTCCGTACGATGACGCTGGCCTGGCACGCCATGGCGTCGCTCATGGTGTTACTGGTCAGCGGCGTTTTTGGGCTCTCACGCAAAGCACGCCTCGGGGCAGCGCTGCTCTTTGCCGTTCACCCAGTTTCCGGATTGGTGAGCAACGCGATCGCGTTTCGCTCCGAATCGATGTTAGCAGTGAGCTTGCTGGCCCTGCTGTACGCTCATGCGAAAAAGAAGCCTGTGTTGGCGGGATTTGCCCTGCTGTGCGCTGTTTTTACCAAAGAAACCGGCGCGGTGCTCGGCCCGCTCTTCGTCATCAGCTTGGAAGTGCTCAACCAAATTGACCGCACTTCGATCCGAACTCGCACGGCCAGAAGGATTTCGCTTTGGATGGCGGAAGCTCTTTTCTGGGCCGCGGCCATCTCGCTTCGGGCCATCTACGCGCCGGCCTGGCGTGGGAGCTTCGAGAGCTTATCGGGCTCACAGGCGCTGGGTACGCGGCTGGCCACACTCGGCAAGAGCCTCGGTGTGCTAGCTTTTCCGTTCGACACTCACATTTGTGATGCGTTTCCCGTGACGGAGCTGCTGGCGCCGGCGGCGCTCTTGGGAGCCATCGGTGCAGTCGGCTTGGCGGCTCTGTGCTGGCAACGCAGAGCGCCGTCTTGGCTGCTAGTTCTTTCGCTGTTGCCCTCACTCTCGCTCGTCCCGCTAACGCGTTTTTGGTCGCCGCATTATTTGTACGTGCCACTGGCATTCGCGAGCATCCAGGCTTGCAGCTTCTTCGCGCAGATGGGTCAACGGGCTGTTCTTGCTGGAGGTCTCTTGATCCTGCTTTGGGCGGGACTCTGCTTTCAAGATTCCTTCCGCTACCGAAGCGACGTGGCGCTCTTTGCTCCAGAAGTGGAGCATGAGCCGCGCTGTCGAGAGGCGCACTTTTATCTCGCGGATTCTGCGCGCTTGGCTCAAGATTGGGGCGCCGCCGCAGACCACCTCGAGCGCTCCCTCAAGAGCGACCCTGGAATGCTCTCGTACGTGGATCGAGCCGCGGCCCTTGAGAATCTTGGCGCTGTAGAATGGCGCCAACAACGCTGGCAGGAAGCCAAGAGCACGTGGAGCGTGGCGCTCGCTGAAGCCAAAGATCCCATGCGGAAGCGACAAATCACGCACAATCTGGCTGTTCTGGCGCTCAGCCGCGGCAATGCCGCCGAAGCGCTCAGCCTGCTTGAAGCCGAGTGCCAACGCACCGATGCTCTGCCAGAATCGCTCTTGGTGCAGAAGCAAGCCTTAAAGATGTTAAACCGCAAACCCGATGAGCTGCGAGTGCGCGAGTGAAGCTTCGACGTAGAGATTGCCTGTGGCTCGTGGGAATGCCTGCCGTGCTTGGCGCGAGCGGCTGCCGGCGTCCTCCGCCGGAGGTCGGCGTGATTTTGCAGAGCATGTTTTTGGACCTGGTGGTGCCACGTATCCACGAGCTCCTAGCGCGCGCACAACGTCTGAGCCTCGCCATCAACGCGCTGGCTGCAACGCCGACCTCTGAGCACTTTCAACGGGCCGAGGCTGAGTGGCGCGCAACCGCGGTAGCTTGGAAGAGAGCGGTGGCTTTTAGAGAAGGCCCCATCGTCGAATCGGACGCTGTTTTTTCCAATTATTGGCCCAGCAACCCGAGCTGGATCGAGAAGGTGTTAACCGGTAATCGCATGATTGATACGGCACTTCTCTCGGACCTCGGTGTCGGAGCAAAGGGTGTGTACGCGTTGGAGTATCTGTTATTTCGGGTAGGCGGGGCGGAACGCTGGGAACAGAATCAACGTGTGCGTGGCTATGCGATCGCGCTCGCTCAGGATCTAGTCCGCGTGGCCTCACAAGCTGTGCGCGCTTTGGGCACAGGGGGCAGGTTTGCAACGCAACTCGCTCACGACGGACCGGATGGGATCAGCCGCATCGTGGAGCTCTTGGTGGCGAATGTCGAAAACGTCGCCGTTCGGCTAGGAGCTGTGGTTGACAGAAGCCGAGTGGCGCGGCCCGACCCACAGACGATCGAAGGAGGCCCGAGCGGAACATCGCACGCCCTCTTGGAAGCGCTACTTTCGGAGACCGAACGCTTATATCGAGGAGGCAAAGGGGGCAGCATCGCGGCTCTGGTGCTCAGTCGAGCGCCCCCAATTCACGCGCACGTTGAGGACGCCTGGCGCTCGGCGCGTTCCAGCTTCGCAGCCTTTCCAGAGCCGATCGAGGAAGCCGCTGCCATGAAAAGGACCGAGCTCGCGCATGCCAGCGAGTCCGTTCGAGTACTGGAACGCATGCTCAAAGTGGACGTTGCCGCTGCACTCGGCACCACATTAACGTTTCACTCTCTCGATGGCGATTAGCCCACACGCCCGGCTCAGAACTGGACCTCTGTGGGCACACTGCGATCTACCTCGGCTCCATCTCCGATCTGACCGAGCTTGCCGGCACCCCAACAGACCACGTGGCCGTCTTTCCGGAGCGCGCAGCTGTGGCGGTCGCCCGTTGCAATCGCCACGGCATCATCGAGACCCACCACGTGGACGGGCAGTTTGGACGCCTGATTGAGGCCATCACCGAGCTGGCCGGAGCTCCCTTCGCCCCAACACCAAACGCCGCCGTTCACGAGCGCGCAGGTATGAAACCCACCGGCTGCCAGCGCAACAGCGGATGGAATGCCGACGACCGGAACCGGAACTGATGAATCCGTATCGGTGCCTGTTCCGAGCTGCCCCTCGGCGTTGGAACCCCAGCACCACGCAGCCCCCGACGTAGTGAGGGCGCAAGTTTGGCGGCGCCCAGACGTGAGCGCAATAATCCCATCCAACCCTAAGACGTTAACCAGCATCGTTCTGTTGACTTGATCCCCCACGGAAGCGGCCATCCTAAATTGACGACAGTTACGCCAACGATTCTGACCGCGACACGTGGCGACAATGAAAGCGCATGCAGCGCGAGCACGACGCCAGACGACTGCGCTGTATTGAGCTCCCAGTTCATCCACGTCCGCGTTCCCCAAGGTGCGGCTCCCGGCGCCTCGCACACGGACCATATCCTTGACCAAGTTAACGCCACCGGCACGACGGCTCCGCCCCCCGCAGCCGGACCATATCCTTGACCAGTCTGAACCAGCCATCCATACTGATAGGATGCGCCCCGCCGTACGAAAGATCACCGCCAATCTTCCTGAAGAATTGCTTGAGCGCGCGCAAGAGGCCACCGGGCAGGGGATCACGGAAACGTTGATTGCCGGATTGGAAGAGCTGGAGAAGGCTCGCAAGCGGTCGGCACTTCGCGGGCTCAGAGGGAAGGTCAAGTTCGAGTTAGACTTGGCTTCTTCCAGACGATGATCCCCAGATGATTCTGATCGACACTTCTGCTTGGATCGAATTTTTTCGAGGTCGCCAGCCACTGAGCAGCCGCGTGGACGCTGCCATCGCGGACAACGACGCCGCTTACTGCGGGCCGATTGACGCCGAGATCCGCCGTGGCTTGATTCACGAACGGGACCGTAGGCAAGTCCTCACTTTGCTCCAGGGCTGCCACTTCTTGTCGCAGCCAGATGGCCTCTGGCTGGAAGCTGGTGATATTGGTTTTGCGCTGCGTAAAAGTGGCGTTACCTGCAAGACGATGGACCTTTTGATTGCCGCCTATGCATTGGCTCACTCTGTCCCCTTGTTGACGAAGGACAAGGACTTTGCAGCGATGCAGAAAGCTGGCGTTGCGATCGTGCTTCTGTGAAGCGTTGGTGCGACAGCGACAGCGGCACCGTCGCGGGTTGGCTCGCGGTTGGGACTACTTTAATGCGGAGTTCCGCTGCAGCGCGCGCCCCTCCCGGCTTGGGAGCTCATTCGATACTTGGCTCCTCCGAGCGAAGCGGCTAACGTACTTGAATGAAGCGTACGGTGGTGCTTTCGTGACGGCCCGCATCGACCTTGAACAGCTCGCCCGGCGGGAGAACGAACAAACGGAGTGGAAGGAGAACGTCGCCGATATTAACGATGTCGTTGCGACGCTGTCCGCCTTCGCGAACGACCTCCAGAACCTGGGCGGCGGTTACGTAGTTTGCGGCGTGGAGGAAGGGAAGGACGAGAACGGGTTTCCCACAATCATCCGCGTGGGGCTCACCGCAACGCGAATGAAGGAAGTCGAGAATACCGTCCTTGCCCGATGCAGGGATCGGGTTTCTCCACCTCTGGCGCCGCTCGTCGAGGAGCTTGATTCGGCGGATCCAGAGCGGCGGATTTTGGTCTTTGTTCAGCCCGCAACGGGCTCCGCGCACACGTTTCGCCGCAACAATGATGGTGCGAAGCATTTTGTTCGTGTCAGTCGATCGACCATCGAGGCGCGAAACGGGATGCTCAAGGATCTGCTGGTTCGGAAGGGGGCTCTGGAGCCGTGGGATCGACGACCTTGCAACGCTGCTACCGTGAGCGATATCGACCTCCTGACTCTTCGGGATGCGCTCCAACGCATGGGGCTGGTTGATGATCAAAATCCCCCTGAGCGCTTCCTTTCTGACACTGTCGCCATCAGTGCCTTTGTGCCCACGCTATTGACTCGCGAGCCTCTCACCGGCGTTCTTCGGCCGCGCAACTTCGCGCTCCTGCTTTTTGGGCGCGACCTGCAACGCTTTGTCCCTGGCGCTGTTTCGTTCTTCTCAAAATACGAAGGCAATGACCGCGCGACACAGCGTGGACAACGCATGGAACTCGCTTCCACCTTGCTGGATCAACTTCGCCTCATGTTGCCTGCGGTAGCGGCGGAGGGGCAGACGCTTTTCGACAAAACCGACCTAGAGGAGCCCAGCGTCCTCAAGTATCCACCACGAGCTATTCGCGAAGCTGTCGTCAATGCGTTCGTGCATCGGGACTATGAAACAGTGGACCCTGTCCGCGTCACCGCATTTAGCAATCGAATTGAAGTCGTCTCGCCTGGTGGCTTGCCGCTTGGCAGCGCGCCAGATGCTCTCTCATCGGGGAAAGCTGCACCTGTCTGGCGCAACCAGGCGCTTGCATGGTTTGTGACGCGGCTTGGATATGCTGAGGCTGAAGGGCAAGGCGTTCGTACGATTCAAGCGTCTTTGCTCGCTGCCGGCTCTCCGCCGGCAGAATTCGAGAGCACCGCGGCTCGCGTTCAATGCACACTTTGGGCGCATCCGCGCGCCAGTGGATAAAGCCAAACCTCCATGATGCAGGGCCTTTTGCCGGTGTAATCGATGAAGGCTTTTTCTACCGCGCGATGCACCTCGCGCATGGTCGGTTTTAGTATACCGCGCCAAGCGCCGTAGAGCCTGCAGAACTGGCTGTATCGATAGGGCGGCCGCGGATCGTGGCGGCTGAGGGCGGCGTCTCGGTACTCTTCCCACAGAAACTGCAGGGTAACGCCGGTGCGGAAAAGCTCCCTGTGCACTCGGGGGAAATCCAACGAAACGCGCTCGACAGCGCCCACGCGACGCCGCTTCCGAAACATCGCCATTTCGAGCTCAGCATCACGCTGCTGCTCAGCTCGCTCGCAAGTGAGCTCAGGGTCGCCTGCACGGCGAAGGGAATCCACCACCGTGCTGGGTGCGATCGACAACGCGATCGCAATTTGTCGTTGGCTCAGACCAAGGTGCCTAAGCCGGAGAACTTCTCTCACTTTTCGCATGATGAGTCGCTGCATCGGCCCTGGGTCGCACGCTTTGGCGCGACCCCAGGAAACCAGCGGCAAAAGGACTCATCGCATCGTTTCATGCCTTACAGCCGACCGCTCGAATGCCATCGGAATGGCTGCTCGAATGCATCGGAATCAGTGCTCGAATCACGTCGGAACTACCGCTCGGATGTTATCGGAATCGATGCTCGAATGGCGTCGGAATACGCACGCCCGGTTCGCGCGGGCGTGAATTGAAACAAACGCGGCCATCCTGTGCGATGACACTCAACGTCGCCCAGGAAGAAATCGATTTGAGACCTTCTCCTGGACGCTTTATCCTCACGGGTTCTCATCAGCTCGGCGTCACCCAAGCTGTCAGTCAGTCGCTGGCAGGTCGCACCGCCGTGCTCGAATTGCTGCCACCGAGTTACGCTGAGCTCCTACGCTTTGCTAACCCTCCTAATTCGTTGCTTTCGACCTTGTGGATGGGCGCGTATCCCCGCATCCACGATCGTGGAATTCACCCGGTGGCTCACTGATTACATTAGAACCTACGTAGAGCGCGACGTGCGACAGATCGCCAATGTGGCCGATCTTTCGGCATTCAGCGCCTTTCTTCGACTCGCGGCAGGGCGAACCGGACAGGAGCTCAACCTCTCACAGCTGGGTGCTGATGCGGGCGTGAGCCACAATACGGCGCGCTCATGGCTGTCGGTCCTGGAAGCCAGCTTCCTCGTCTTTCGAGTGGAGCCATGGCACGCCAATCTTCGTAAGCAGGTGGTGAAGGCGCCTAAAATACACTTCTTCGATTCTGGGTTGGTCTGTCGCCTCTTGGGCATTCGTTCGCCGGAAGAATTGCGAAACCATCCGCAACGAGGAGCGATTTTTGAGAGTTGGGTGGCGTCGGAAATCGCCAAATCGCAGACCAATCACGGTGAACCCATTCGCTTAGCGCACTACCGCGAAGCCAAAGGGTTGGAGGTTGATCTGATCATCGACACACCGTCGGAGATTTCGCTCATCGAAGTCAAATCCGGGGCGACCATGAACGAAGACTTTCTCGCGAATCTGCGGCGTCTTTCGGCCATCATTGGCTCAAGTCCAGCCCCGCGACACGTTCATTCACGCGTCGTATTCGGAGGCGAGCGCGGCCAAAAACGCACAGATGCTGAGGTGGTTTCGTGGCGACAACTTCACAAGCAACACTGGAACGCGCTGCCATGATTGATGCTCAACGCCTTGGCCCGACCGCGGTCTAACCTCGCAGGGCAGGTGTATGAGCGTCTTGCCTTGTACCGGGTTCCTTTTTGAAGGGCGCCTGTCGGCGCTAAACCCGCTGTTGTCCGTCTTCACGCCGCTAGGATGACACGCGTGTAATTAGATGGAAAGGTCTACGCTGCAAAACCGCCGCCCTACGTGGTTTTCCGACCCCGGAGAGGAAAGCCATTTTTTGAGGCAAGAGCATCAATTTCAGCGGCTAAGTAGCGCGCATCCACCTGACTAAAGTGAGATCAGATCGGAATTTGGTCGGATCCTTGGCGGGCGTTAGCCGGAAAGCCGACCTCGCCGAGGAAGCTGGCCTAGTCAATCGCGAGGAGCTCATTCCCGGCTCGAGCACATGGATCTCGCCTCATAAGTGCGCGAAAGCGTGCTGCTTCTCATTCAGAAGGACTGCTCCGCGAAGCCCTAGAGCGGCCATCTTTCTAGACATTTTTGAGAGTTCCACGACGGCGGTCAGCACTCGCTCGCGTCGTGTGCCCCCCAAGCACTTTCGCCGTATCCGCGTGCAGCGTTTGCCCCTTGGCCAGCATAACAACGAAGGCAGCAATTCTTTTTTCGCGCGCGGATGCCGTTTTGATTCGTTGCAGGCGGAAGGATAGCGCGTATCGGTTAACGCTGCTGAGAGTTGCGAAGAAGGCCTTGGCTTTCGCGGATTTTTCAATGGCCGCCATCAGATCTTCGGGCATCACATTTCTGCTCGCGGGTGCGTAGGCGGCTTGCCACCGCCCATCCGCCTTGGCAGCGTCAATGTGTCGCAACCCATGCGGAGTCATACGGCCCTCGGCACAAAGCCGATCTACATGGTCGCGGTTGTTCTGACTCCAAATGCTTTTTGGCTTGCGGGGCGTAAAGCGCTGGAGAAAAGAATGTTCATCAAAGGCTTTCTTGAGTCCGTCGATCCAACCCCAACACAACGCCACATCCAACGCTTCAGCGTAGGTGACCGTGGGAAGGCCCGACGCCTTCTTGTGAATCTTTAGCCACAACTCATCCGCTTTTTTGTGGTTCGCCTTGAGCCAGCGTTCAAAGGCTGCCGAGTTTGGATAATCGCGGATGTGCAGGGGGTTCAGCGTAACGCTGGCCATCGATGTGCGAGTTCAGCTAACAAGAGTCTTAATGACTTCGTCGAGCGTCGTCGTGCCCTGCGCGATCCGGTCGCCTTGGGGCGTTATCTTGCCGGTACTAAACGCCGAATACATTTCGGCGAAGGATTCGGCCCACGGCGCTGGCATCCCCGCCTGGAGCATGGCGCCCACGTGCTGCTCGGGCGGGATGTCCACAATCTGGAGTGGCTTGCCGAGGGCAGTGCCGAGCTTTTCCGCAATTTGGCGGATGGAATAGGCGGGGCCCAACAGGTCAACCGTCTCGGCTTTGGGAGTGAGCAAGCAGTCGGCCGCTAGCTGGCCGATGTCCTTGGTGGCGATCATGGGCATCGGGTAATCCTGCGAGGGCATGAAGTTGGGGAAGATGCCCTGCGCTCTGGCGGGGGCCAGCATGTTGCCCACGTTCTCTTGGAAGTAACCTGCGCGGATTGCAGTGACCTTGGCTCCCGTTTCACCGAGCACTTTCTCCAAGTAATGGAGGCCGCGAATGGGGCCCGTGCCATTCTCAAGCTCGGCACCGCTGCTCGACAGGATCACCACGTGCGGCACCTTCGCAAGCTTCACCGCTTCGGCGATGACGTCTGCGGTGCGTTTCTGGTACTCGTAAACGTTGGCCACGCCGAAGTTGGGCGGAAGCAGCGTAAAGAAACCTGTTGCGCCCTTCAGCGCTTGGGCCAGAAAGCTGGAGTCTTCAAGTGAGCCCACGGCCACCTCCGCTCCCTTTTTGGACCAGGCTTTGCCCTATTCGGCATCGCGCACAATCACCTTGATGGCTTTGCCCTTCGCTAACAGCTCGCTGGCGGCGACTGACCCGACATGCCCTGAAACACCCGCAATAACGTACATATGAGAACTCCCTGTTGATGGACCCGATGCCTAGAGCCGGTCGCAGGGAGCGCAAGCGGGCTTCTGCGAAATCTAATTTGAACCACTCTCGGACGCTCGGGGCACCTGGCTGTGCCCATGACTACCTTTCGCCTGTGCTCGGCCTGGATATTTACTGGTTTTGTGCTTGCCTGGGGCTCCGGCTGCAGCGCCGAGGTGCCCGAGGGGCGCCAAAAAATGGGCCCAAGCGGCGGCGCAGGCTCAGGGCTCGAGCCGGGGACCGGCGGTTTACAGGGCATGGCGCCCACGGGCGGCACGCCGGGCGCAGTCCCCGTGGGGAGTAATCCGGGTGGGGTGGCCGTGACCTGTGATACGGGCGCGGCGCCGGGTGTGTCGCCGCTGATGAAGCTCTCGACGGTGCAGTACCGCAACACCGTGCGCGATTTGCTGCAAGCCGTCGGCGCGGGCTCGGTTCTCCCCTCGGTGCAGACCCTCACCGCCTCGATTCCGGATGACAGCCTGGCCAATGGCTTCCGGGGGCGCGATAATCGAACGGCGCTTGAGCACGTCCAAGGCTATTTCAATGTGGGACGGGCCGTGGGGGACGCCGTGGCTAAGGACCCTGCTCTGTTAGTTGCAGTTGCTGGGTCGTGCGCGAGCGGAGCCAGCCTAACGGCTGCGTGCGTCGATGGCTTTCTGGACCGTTTCGTGAGCCTCGTGTACCGGCGCCCGCTCACCGACATGGATCGCGCTGAATATCAAGCGCTGAATGACGGCGTACGCACACCGTCGCAAGCCGTTCGCGCCATGGTGGTGGTTGCGCTCTCCTCGCCTCGCTTCGTCCATCAAGTCGAAGTCGATGGCACTTCCGTGGCAACTTCCGCCGATCTCCTGCAGTTAACAGCCTACGAAATCGCGTCGCGGCTTTCGTACACATTTTGGCAGACTATGCCGGACAACCAGCTCCTGGCAGCTGCTAAAAGCGGCTCACTCGCCACCGACGCTGGCTTTGCACAAGAGCTTGAACGCGTGGTCTCCGATCCGCGCACACACGAGACACTGTGGAGCTTTTGGAATGAGTGGCTGCACCTTGAGAAATTCACCGGATTTGAAACCACTCGACCAGGCTTGGAAGCCCTGGCGGCGGGGGAATCCCTGGGTGTCGCGGGGCACGACCACTACCGTGACATGGTGCAGGAAGTGCGCGACCTCTCGGAGCTGTTCACATTCCAGGGCACCCGCACCGCCTCCGAGCTTCTGACCACCGATATTTCGGTGACTCAGTCTCCCGATCTTGCGCACCTCTACGGGGTTCAGCCGTGGACTGGCACCGGCAATTACCCAACCTTACCGCCTGGCACACGGGCGGGGCTCTTCCAGCGGGCGGCCCTCCTGGTCTCGAACCTTGAGCAGACCAATCCCTTCCACCGCGGTGCCTTAGTTCGTCGGTCACTGCTGTGTGACGCGTTGCCGCAGCCCGATCCCAATTCGCTGCCCCCCGGCTCACTCGATCCCCCGCCACCAAGCACCGCCCAAACCACGCGCCAGCGCTTCCAGGCAAAGGTGGACGGGAAGCCACTGTGCCAGGCATGTCACGGCGGCTTCAGCGACATGGGCTATGTCTTGGAGTCCTTCGACGCGCTCGGGCGTTACCGGACCACCGAGAAGGTCTTCAACGAGCAAAAGGGGGCTCTCGTGGCATAGCTTCCTCACGACACGAACGCGGTGGCAAAGGTCACGCACGAATATGTCGTCCCGGTGTCTACGGCGGCTGAGCTCAATCAGCGCATCGTGGCA
>JBBRRP010000052.1:0-40520 GCA_038246305.1 Polyangiales bacterium
CGGCAGCTGCGCGCTTGGATCTTGATAGCTATTCACGGTCTGCCCAAGCAGGGTAACTTCCCTCACCCCAGCGGCAACCAAGCGTTCGATTTCAGCCAAGATCTCTTGCGATGGGCGATACCGTTCGGGCCCGCGAGTGTACGGCACCACGCAATACGAGCAACGCTCGTCGCACCCCTTCATCACGGCCACAAACGCTGTTGGGGTGACTTTCCCCGGTTCCGGTCGGGCTTGCAAAAATTCTGGCGCATCGAGATCGAATTGAGTTCGCACCTGCGGCGGGGATCCGGCCTCGGCGCGCGCGAGCAACTGAGGCAATTCGCCGATGTTGTCGGGACCGATCACAATGTCGATCTGGGGCAGCGTCTTGAGCAGCCGTTCCCCTTCTTGCTGCGCCACGCAGCCAGCCACGCCAATCAAGAGCCCAGGCCGTTCGCGTTTGAGCAAACCCAAGCGCCCCACTTCGCTCCTCAGCTTCTGCTCCGCTTTCTCGCGAACGCTGCAGGTATTGAGGAGCACCACGTCCGCCGCGTCTAAGCTCTCAGTCCGCGAGTAGCCGGCAGCGATCAGCACCTCGGAAAGCCGATCGGAATCGTGGCTGTTCATCTGGCAGCCGAACGTGATCACGCTGAAAGCAGGCATGGCCGGGCCCTATAGCACGCGATTCTGGACTGCCAGCAAAAGACAGCCCGAAGGCCTAGGGACGCGGCGATTGACCCGCCTGAGTACGCTCTCTATCGTCACTGCCGCGCCAATTTCGGGCCGTTTGTGAAGGATCAAGATGGAGCAGGAATACGCGAACCTCGTCGAGCTTTTTGAGCAGGCCTGTGACAAATTTGATGCTCGCGAACTATTTGGCACGAAGAAGAATGGGCGTTGGGAGTGGCTCACGTTTGGCCAGTTCAAGGCCGAGGTCGGCAAGTGTCGCGGTGGGTTGGCGGCGCGCGGAGTGGGTGCTGGGGACGCGGTCGCGATCATCGCGAACAATCGCGTCGAATGGGCCGTCCTCGCGTATGCGACGTATTCGCTGGGCGCGATCTACGTCCCGATGTACGAAGTCCAACCGAAAGACGAATGGGAATTCATTCTCAAGGATTCCGCCGCCAAAGTCGTGGTGGCCGCAACGAACGAGATCGCAGCTGCCTTGGAGGCCATGCAGGCTCGCTGCCCAAGCCTGTTGCATGTCATCAACTTGGCGGGCGCGCCCAACGCTCTTGATTCCTATGCAACGCTCCTCGCGAAAGGTGCAGCAGCTCCGACGGAAGCCATTCACCCCGATTCATCGGCAACAGCAGGCTTGATCTACACGTCTGGCACAACAGGAATGCCAAAAGGCGTGATCTTGACGCATCAAAATATTTGTTTTGACATTCACGCAGCTTTCTCGTGTTTTGATTTTGGCCCACTCGACCGTTCGCTCGCATTTTTGCCCTGGGCGCATTCCTTTGGCCAAGTTGCTGAATTGCACGGGTTGATCAGTCGCGGCACGGCGCTCGCCATCAACGACGAAATCCCCAATTTGGTTGCCAATTTGCCCGAAGTTCGTCCCACGGTGCTCGTGGCGGTGCCCAGGATTTTCAATCGCATTTACGATGGCATCCAAAAGCAAATGGCAGCTAAGCCCAAGCTGATTCAGGCGCTATTTCGTAAGGGTATCGAAGTCGCCGGTCGAATTCGGCACGGCGAATCCGTCGGCCTGAGCGATAAGCTATCTCATGCGCTCGCCGACAAGCTGATCTTCTCAAAAGTGCGTGCAAAGTTCGGCGGCCGTTTGCGGTTTGCGGTGAGTGGCAGCTCTGCGTTGAATCCTGATGTTGCGAGATTCATTGATGCCCTTGGAATCGATGTTTACGAGGGCTACGGCCTGAGCGAAACGAGCCCGGTGGCCACCAGCAATTACCCAGGGCACAGGAAGATCGGCAGCGTAGGTTTGCCGCTCCCCGGAGTTGAAATCAAAATCGATAAGTCAGTCTACGACGACAATCGCCAGGGCGAAATTCTGATCAAAGGCAAGAACGTGATGCAAGGCTATCACAATCGCCCGGAGGAAACGGCGCTGGCCCTGCCCGGCGATGGTTACCTGCACACGGGTGATCTTGGGTATCTGGATAGCGACGGCTATCTTTTCATCACGGGGCGTATCAAGGAGCAGTACAAGCTCGAAAATGGCAAATATGTAGCGCCTGCACCGCTTGAAGAAGAGCTCAAGCTCTCGCCATTTATCGCCAATGCCATGCTGCATGGCGCCAATAGGCCGTTCAACGTGGCGTTAATTGTGGTGGATAAGGCCGCGCTCGGTGCTTGGGCGAAGGAAGCTGGCATTGAGCTCGGTATTCTAGCTAAGAATGCTCAGGTTCATGCGCTCTTGCTGGCCGAGATTGAAACCTATGGCGCCAAATTCAAGAGCTACGAAAAACCGAAGAAGCTCCACGTGATTGATGAAGATTTTTCGACAGAAAACGAGCTTTTGACCCCTTCGCTCAAGATCAAACGTCGCAACGTGTTCGCTAAGTACGGAAAAGAGCTGGAAGGCCTGTACGCCTGAGGCCGAGCCCGTCCGATCAGCGCGCTTGCATAGGTGCCTAAGCATTCGGTTGAGGCCTCCGACACACGCGGGAAACAATCCGGCAAACGCAGCGAAAGACTGGCCTAGATCCTTGTCGTTCGGGATGCTTGTTTGGCTTGCCAGCAACCTTCAGGGCGTCTATCTCAAAAGCCATGGATCTGAAGCGGTACGAAGTAGATCCGCAGAGTTACGACGAAATGTTCGACGCTGCTGGCGAAGTTCGGCCGGCCTACCGTGAGCTGGCTCGCCGGCTCGGAGAGATGTCGAGCGAGGATTTCAGTCGTCGCCAGAAGACTGCCGATATCTTGCTGCGAAATCAGGGTGTCACGTTCACCGTGTATTCGGACGATGCGGGCATTGAGAAGGTGTTCCCGTTTGATCCGATCCCGCGCCTGATGCCCGCCGAGGAATGGAGCCTGATCGAACGCGGACTGATCCAGCGCATCGAAGCCCTGAATCTGTTCATTGCTGATATTTATGGGGATCAGCACATTCTCAAAGACAAGGTGGTCGATCCTGAGCTGATCTTGGGCGCTTCGTTCTTCCGACGGGAGATGATTGGTTTTCGTCCGCCGCGAGGGATCTATACCCACATCACCGGCACGGATCTGATTCGCGACACCGATGGGAAATTCGTGGTGCTCGAAGATAACGCACGAAATCCAAGCGGCGTGAGCTACGTGTTGGAATGCCGAGCGGTACTGAAACGCGTTTTTCCCTTATTGTTCGAGACGTACGGCGTACGGCCCGTCGAAGATTACGCCAATTGGCTGCGCGAGATGCTGCAATTTGTGGCACCACGGGGCAGCTCAGATCCTAATCTCGTGGTTTTGACACCCGGCATTTACAATTCCGCCTACTTTGAGCACAGCTTCTTGGCGCGCCAGATGGGCGTGCCGCTCGTTGAGGGGCGAGATCTGGTGGTGAAAGATGGCATGGTGTGCATGCGCACGATCACGGGCTTGAAGCGCGTGGACGTGATCTATCGCCGGCTTGATGATGATTTCCTGGATCCATTGATTGGACGCCCTGATTCAGTATTAGGCTGTGCGGGCTTATTCGCCGCTTATCGCAGCGGCGCCGTCACGCTCGTGAACGCGCCGGGAACTGGCGCGGTGGACGACAAAGCGGTGTATCCGTTCGTGCCGGACATGATTCGATATTATCTGAAATCGGAGCCAATCATTGGCAATGTCCCGACGTATCTGGCGACACGCCCGGCAGATCAGAAATACATGCTCGAGCACATCCACGAGCTCGTGATCAAGCAGACGGACGCTTCTGGCGGCTATGGGATGCTGATTGGCACCCAGTCGACAGCCGAGGAACGCGATGAATTCCGGAGGCGCATCGTCGCCCACCCACGTTCCTACATCGGCCAACCGACGATCAGCCTGGGTAAACATCCCACCGTAATCGATAGCCAATTGGAAGGGCGCTGTGTGGATTTGCGACCCTACGTGCTGTACGGGGAGCGGATCTCGGTGATCCCGGGTGCGCTTACTCGAGTGGCGTTAAGGCGTGGCTCGCTGGTGGTGAATTCGAGTCAGGGCGGTGGTTATAAAGACACCTGGGTGCTCGCCGAGAAAGTGGGCGCGGCCTAATGCTCAGCCGTGTGGCAGACGCGCTCTATTGGATGAGCCGCTACGTGGAACGCGCGGAACATGCTGCTCGTGTGCTGGAGGTCACGCGGAGAATGATGATCGATGTGGAGCCCCTCGCGCCACAGATGGCACGCCGCATCGAAGATGACGCTATGAAGAGCTTGGGGCTATCCGGAGTCGATCTGGAGCGCGCCATTTTTGACGAATCTGAGCCAGGCTCGATCGCTTCGAGCGTGTTTCGGGCACGCGAGAATGCGCGACAAGCTCAAGAGGTGATCAGCTCCGAAATGTGGAGCTACCTGAACGAGACACACTGGATGCTTTCCGAGGCGCGCCGTGCGGGGCCGGGCTCGCGTGAGCTTCCCGATCTTTTGGGCGAGGTGGTTCGTGCAGGCTTTCTCTGGGCAGGTGTGACGGATGCGACGATGGGGCGCGGAGCAGGCTGGCTTTTTATTCGTTTAGGGCAGTTTGTTGAACGAGCCGACCGCACGAGTCGCATCTTTGCGGCTCAATGGGCAGCGATTGAAGAGCTCAGCACCGAGGCCATTCACACGACTGGCGACCATTTCGCATGGCTCACTTTGCTGCGAAGTTGCGGCGCACTGGAGGAATATCGGAAACGTTACCCCACGCGCATGTCGGCACGGCAAGTGGCAGAATTCCTGCTTTTGGACGATAGCTTCCCTCGCACCGTGCGTTACTCGGTGACGGTTGCCGCTGAATACGCAAAACGGCTGAGCCAATTTTCAAGTCCAGACCGAGCCCGCGCCGAACGCGCTTTCGGACGTTTGGCTTCCCGAATCGAGTACACGAGCCTGGATGAAGTGATGGAGCAAGGGCCAGCGACCTTTGTGAACCTAGTGGCCGAGGAGATCCTGGTGGCCACAGCAGAACTGCAGAGCGCGTATTTTTTGCACTGACGAGGAACCATGCTGCTTTACATCAAGCACCTGACCGAGCTTTCGTATTCGGAACCTATCACCGAAACGGTGATGGAAGTCCGCATGACGCCGCGCAACGACGCGCACCAAGTTCGCCGAGCTTTTCGCTTAGAAGTGGGCCCGAGCGCCACGCCTTTTGAGCACACAGATTGGCTTGGCAATCGTGTGCAGCAGTTTTCGATCCTGCCTTCGCACGATAAGGTGGTGATCTTGGCGCGCAGCGTGGTGGACACCCAGCCGCGCAACGCCGCCACCGCCGAAGGCAGCCGGCTTTCAGCCCCAGCGTTAGACCACCGAATCGGAGATTACCTCAGATTCACAGGGCCCATCATGGACGTGGAGGATCTGGACCGGCTGTTTGAAAAACTGGGCCTTGACTCTAATCCGGAGCCGGCCACCGTGCTCCAACGCGTCTCGTCGAATCTTCGTGACCACATTGAGTATCGAAAGGGTGTGACCACGAGTGCCACGGCCATTGATAAAGTTTTAGCGCAGGGCGCCGGAGTTTGTCAGGATTTGGCGCATGTAGCGATCGGAATTTTGCGGAAGCTCGGCGTCCCCGCGCGCTACGTTTCGGGCTATTTCTACCGGGCAGATGGCAATAGCGAAATGGAAAGCCACGCGTGGTGCGAGGCCTATTTTCCTGGGCTCGGCTGGCTGCCCATTGATCCAACGCACAAGACCCTCGCGGGCGAAGGGCATGTGGCGATCGCGAGCGGGCGAGATTTTTCGGACGTGCCGCCCAATCGAGGCGTGTATCGCGGTAACGGAGAAGAGGCTCTGCGGGTGCGAGTCACGGTGCGCGAGGTGGAAGAAGTCCCCGAAGGCCTGCTGGCGGTCGGCTCACCCGAGGTGGAGGTTCAGCCGCTCGGTGGCGCGATCCTTATCAGCCATCGCGAGGCGCTCGAATACCAGCAGGAGCAACAGCAGCAACAGCAGCAACAACAAGAGCGGCAGCAACAACAAGAGCGGCAACAGCAGCAGCAACAGTGAGCGCCAGAAATTAAGCTTCGCCGACCACCCCGAGAGCCCCCCTGCCCCATGGCCATTCGAGTTCGACTCAGTCACAAAACCCACTACAGCTACGCCTCCCCAATCAATTTAGGGCCGCAGACGGTTCGGCTTCGGCCAGCGCCGCACAATCGAACGCCCGTGCACACATACGGCTTCCAGATTGAGCCGGCCGAACATTTCATCAATTGGCAACAGGATCCGTACGGGAACTTTCTGGCACGTTTGGTGTTCCCGAAGAAGGTGACGCACTTCGTGGTGACGGTCGATCTGGTGGTGGATCTCGAAGCGTATAATCCATTCGATTTTTTCGTGGAACCAGAAGCCGAAGAGTTTCCGTTCAAATACGAAGCGTCGCTCAAAAAGGAGCTGGAGCCGTATCTGGAGGCGCCCGAGCTCACTCCCGCGCTTTCACGCTTCTTCGAACAGTTGGACAAGAAACCGCGCAAAATTAACGATTTTCTGGTCGAAACGAACCGCGCAGTGAATGCGGCGGTTAAGTACATCATTCGTATGGAGCCCGGCGTTCAAACGCCCGAGGAGACGCTCAGCCTCGGTAAAGGGTCCTGTCGCGATTCTGCTTGGCTCTTGGTTTCGGTACTGCGCAAGCTGGGCCTCGCGGCTCGATTTGTGTCGGGCTATCTCATCCAGTTAACGCCTGATCAGCGTCCGCTCGATGGGCCCGAGGGGCCGCTGGCGGACTTTTGCGATCTGCATGCTTGGTGTGAAGTGTATGTGCCGGGAGCTGGTTGGATTGGCCTGGATGCTACGAGCGGCCTGTTGACGGCTGAAGGGCATATTCCGCTCGCTTGCTCGCCGAGCCCGGGCTCCGCCGCGCCTATTTCTGGGCTGCTCGACGAGGTGGAGACAAAGTTTGCGCACCACATGTCTGTCGAGCGCGTGGTGGATGTTCCCCGCGTCACCAAGCCTTACACAGAGGTGGAATGGGCCGCGGTGGAGAAGTTTGGCGCGCTGGTCGACACCCACCTGACGCGTTCAGACGTGCGGCTCACGGTGGGCGGCGAACCCACGTTTGTGAGCACCGAGGATCCTGATGCCCTTGAGTGGAACACCGATGCTTTAGGCGAACGCAAGGAAGGCTTAGCCGATCGTCTGATTCGGCGTTTGCGGGAGGATTGGTATCCGAAGAGCGCGCTGTATCACGCGCAAGGTAAGTGGTATCCGGGCGAGCCGCTGCCGCGTTGGGCGATTTCTTGCTTCTTTCGCACCGATGGCGTGCCTGTTTGGAATGATCCAGCGCTCATCGCGGACACCAATCGCGATTATGGTCACGGCGCAACTCATGCAGAGGCCTTCGTCCAACGACTGATCGAAAACCTAGGGCTAAAACAGCACGGGCTGCTGCCAGCCTACGAAGACGCTTGGTACTACATGTGGCGAGCGCGGCGTTTGCCTGTGAACGTGATGCCGTTAGATAATCGTGTGGACGATGTGATCGAGCGAGAGCGTATCGCGGGCGTCTTTCGGGATCAGCTATCAAGTGTGGTGGGGTATGTTTTGCCGCTCAGTCATGCAGCTGGTTGGCAGAGTGGTTCTTGGTTTTTGCGGGATGAACGTTGTTATTTGCTGCCGGGCGATTCGCCGATGGGTTTTCGGCTTCCGCTCGATTCCCTGCCTTGGGTGGCCAAGGAAGATTGGGATGGGGTGATCGCCGCCGATCCTTTTGCACCACAGCCTCCTCTTCCCCACAGCTTTCATTTCCCGCGCGTGCAAGCACCGCCGCAGGCCGCACCGATTCGGCGCCTCATCAAGACCGACCGGGACGAGACCAAGACCACGACATTGAAAGGCACGACCCGCGCGGAGCCATTCAACCAGCCAGCCCTCCATGAGTCTGCCACCGGTATTGTTCGCACTGCCTTGTGCGTGCAGGCGCGAGCGGGCCGGCTCCGGATCTTCTTGCCCCCCGTGGAGACGCTGGAAGCCTCTCTCGAGTTGATCGCCGCCGTGGAGGCCACCGCAGCGCAGCTCAAGTTGCCAGTTCAACTCGAAGGCTATGAGCCTCCGCGGGATACTCGCCTGGGCGTGTTTCGCGTCACTCCGGATCCGGGCGTGATCGAAGTCAATGTGCCGCCCGTCGCGAGCTTTGAGGAACAAAAACACCAAACCCTCACGCTGTATGAGCACGCCCGCCAGGTGAAGCTGAGCGCAGAGAAATTCGAACTCGATGGCACACACATCGGAAGTGGCGGCGGCTATCATCTCGTTCTCGGGGGCGCCACGCCTGCCGATAGTCCTTTTCTCAGACGCCCTGACTTGCTCGGCAGTTTGATTCGCTATTTCCACAACCACCCGAGCCTTTCGTATCTCTTCTCGGGTCGCTTTATCGGGCCCACCTCACAATCGCCACGTGTCGACGAAGGCCGCAACGACAGCAGCTATGAGCTGGAAATCGCGCTCCGTCAGCTCCCCGAGAAGGGCCAGCACGTCCCCCCGTGGCTCGTAGATCGGATCCTTCGGCACTTGCTGGCAGATGTGACGGGCAACACGCATCGCACGCAATTTTGCATTGATAAGCTGTATTCGCCGGACAGCTCTACCGGCCGGCTTGGGCTCCTCGAACTTCGCTCATTCGAGATGCCTCCGCACGCGCAAATGGCCGTGGTGCAACAGGTTTTGTTGCGCGCCATGGTGGCCACCTTCTGGGAGCAGCCCTATCGCGAGTCGCTCGTGCCTTGGAACACCACGTTGCACGATAAGTTCATGCTGCCCTATTTCGCGAAGCGCGATTTTTACGAAGTGCTCAGCGATTTTGAGCGTCGCGGGTTTTCGCTCGATCGCCAGTGGTTCGAACCGCACTACCAGTTTCGGTATCCCTACATTGGGCATGTGGTAAAAGATGCCATCACGCTCGAAGTGCGTGGAGCACTTGAACCTTGGAACGTGTTGGGGGAAGAGAGCTCGGCGGCAGGTACTGCGCGCTACGTCGATTCGTCGGTAGAACGCCTGCAGGTCCGCGTATTCGGGGCAACACCTGGGCGCTACTCGGTCTTGTGCAACAATGTTGAGTTACCGCTTCAACCCACTGGCGTCGAAGGCGAATCGGTGGGAGGCGTGCGCTTTCGAGCCTGGCAGCCCCCTTCCTGCCTCCATCCTACGATTGGCGTGCAGAGTCCGCTCGTCTTTGACCTGTACGACCGCTGGAACTCGGTCGCAATAGCTGGTGCCACCTACCACGTGGTGCATCCGGGTGGGCGAGCTTCCGAAGTTCGACCCGTCAACGCACCTGCCGCGGAGAGCCGCCGTCTGGCACGCTTTGAACCCCGCTCAACAGGCTCGCGGAGCCTCCGCCCCACGCGCCTAGAACCCCATGCAAACTTCCCTTTCACGCTTGATTTGCGCAGGGCTTGGCAACGCTAACCTCGACGACTTGAACCGTTTCAGTCGAACAGGCACAAGACCTACTTGCTCCCGATTTCCAAGCTCCCCCAATCCGAACCGCCTCCCGCCACGGGTCGCGCGTCCTTCGATGAAATCTGGAGCGGCCCCCGGGAAGTCAGGCCGCATCAGCGTTTGCTCCAAGAGAAATTGCTCGATGGGCCTCTCGATGAACTGTTGAGGCTGCGCCACGCGGTCGAACGCCAAATGGCGGAGCAGGCCGTTACATTCAATATCCTGGGCGTGCCGGGTGGAGAGAATCGCTCATGGGAGTTGGATCCCATCCCGTGGGTGCTGGAGCGCGAGGCTTGGGCAGACCTGTCTCGCCGCCTCGTACAACGGGCTCAAGTGCTCGAAGCCTTTCTAGCGGATTGCTATGGGCCACAGCACATGATTCGGCAGGGGGTGATCCCGGCGCGGGTCGTGTTGGCCAATCCTGATTTTCTGCGCTCCTGCCATGGTTGGCAGCCGCTCGGCGAAAAGAGGCTCTGGCTCTACGCCGCGGATCTTGCGCGTGACGCAACCGGTAATTTTCAGGTGTTCTCCGATCGGGCCGCGGCGCCCACGGGTGCCGGTTACGCGCTTGAGAATCGCTTGGTCTTGGGCAGAGTTCTTGGAGATCTGTTTCGCGAATACCGTGTCACGAAGGTGCGCGGTTTTTTTGAGAAGCTCAAAGCCTGTGTGTCTGAGCTGGCGCCGCCCGGCCGCCAGGATCCGCGCGCGATCGTGCTCACCACCGGGATGCAGGATGAAAGCGCTTTTGAACACGCTTATTTAGCTCGGTATTTGGGCTTTGATCTGATGGAGGGTCGAGATTTGAGCGTGCGAGGGGGCAAGGTGTTCCTGAAGACGGTGGCGGGGCTCACGCAGATCGATGTCATCCTCAGGCGCGTTCCGGATGCGTTTTGTGATCCGGTTGAGCTGCGAGAAGCTTCGATGATCGGCGTGCCCGGATTGGTGGCGGCGGCGCAAGCTCGGAACGTCGGACTGGCCAACCCTCTGGGTGGAAGCTTGATCGAGTCCCCAGTGATCAAAGCCTTCCTTCAGCCGCTGTGCCAAGCGCTTTTGGGTGAGGATCTGCTGCTGCCGTCAGTCGAAACACACTATCTGGGAACACCCGGTGTGTTGGAACGTGTGCGCGAAAATCCGGATGAGTTTTTAATCAAGCCGGCCTTCGCGGAAAGGCGCGGCCAGATCCAACCCTTGGGCGAAATGAGCGAGTCCGAACGCTCCGCGCTGTTGGAGAGTGTTGCCGCGCGTCCGCAGGATTATGTGGCAGAACGCTGGCCGGCGTGTTCTCGCAGCCCCCTGCTCACGAGCCAAGGGCTGGGTGCCGGTCGCCTCACGCTGCGCAGCTTTCTGTGCCGTGATCAAGATTCCTTTGCCGTGATGCCAGGGGGCTTTGCGCGCCTGGATTCAACACCGGACGGGATTTTTCTCACCAATCGGCTCACGCGCGCTTGCAAGGACGTTTGGATCCCCGAGATCGGTCCGGCTTACGATATGCAGTTGCCACGCATGCCCGATCAACGCGTGAGTCTCAAGCGGGGTGCCCAAGATCTGCCGAGTCGCCTGGTGGATGATATTTTCTGGCTCGGTCGTTACATTGAGCGAATCGATGCATCAGCGCGTTTGATCCGCGCCGGGTTTGACCGTCTGGGTCTGGAGGCTTCCGGAGATCCGCAGCAGGTTCAAGAAGCGATCTTGGAAGCGCTGAAATTGAAGGGCCAGCTGCCGGCCACGTTTGACGTCCCGAGCATGTTCACCCAGCCTGACGATGAAGCCTTAGCTGAGGTGCTCAGGGGCGCGTTATTCGACCAAAAATCAGGGAAAAGCGTGCATGCCACGCTGGGTCGCGTTCACAAGCTCACCATTGGGGTGCGAAGCCGCCTTTCGCGCGACGCTTGGCACACGCTCCGGCGCCTCACGCGGGCGCTCGACGCCACGCCAGAGCGACACGGTGCGCTCGACACGGGCGAGATCTTAGAGCTCTTGGATGAGCTTTTGGTTCTGCTTTCAGCCGCGACGGGCGCCACCCTGGATAACATGGTGCGTGGCCACGCGTGGCTATTTTTGGACCTCGGGCGCAGGCTGGAAAGGGCTTCCGCAACCCTTGAATTGCTGGAGGCTATGCTACCTGAGGGCGCCACCCGGGCTCACATGGAATGCCTGCTGGAAGTCACCGATAGCTTGCTCACGTACCGTGCGCGCTACATTTCGAGCCTCCAAGTAGCGCCCATTGTTGATCTGCTGTTAACTGACAACACGAATCCGCGCTCCGTACTCTTCCAAGTGGAAACGATCGGGCACCACGTAGAAGCACTCCCCAATCAAACGGCAGCTTTTGTCACCCGCGCAGAAAAGCGCGTCCTCATGCTGCGCACGCGCCTCGTCGCCGCCGATATTGAGGAAGCCACAGGCGGTCAGGGCGAGGCCCTCCGGCAACTCGTCCGCGACGCGACGGAGCTCGTTTGGCAGCTTTCCGACGACATCGCAGCAACGTGGTTTTCGCACGCGGCACCTTCCCGCTCGCTTACTGTGCCCGCCTGGGTCGACGAACAGCTTGAACGTCAGTGACACTTTACCGCCTCCGCCATCTCACTCGCTACGAGTACGAAGCGCCCGTGGTCCATGCACACCACGTGGCACGCATGCGCCCACGCACCTCCGGTTGGCAGCGGGTGGAGAACACCAAGCTGGAAGTCATTCCCACACCCACGCTCGTCACGAGCATTCGGGATTACGCGGGCAATGAGCAAGATCTGTTTGAGATCCTGCAAGATCACCACGTGCTAGAAGTGACGGCAACCAGCGAGGTTGAGCCGCACCCGCGCTTTGAAGCTGGCAGACTCGAAGAGCACCGCTTAGCTTGGGAGCAAGCGCGCCTGGAGCCCCAAGCAGCGTTTTCCGCCATCACAGACTACTCCTTTGATTCGCCGCTGGTTCGCGCCCATGCCGATCTCAGGAGCTATGCAATATCCAGCTTTCCAGCGCATCGCCCGATCGTAGAAGCGATCAACGATCTCAATCTCCGCATCTTCGAGGAGTTTTCGTACGATCCGAGCGCCACTGATGTGAGCACGCCGCTCGCTGAGGTTCTGCGAGAAAAACGCGGCGTTTGCCAGGATTTTGCGCATGTGGCGATCGGCTGCCTGAGAACGCTGGGCTTAGCGGCTCGCTACGTATCGGGTTACCTGGAGACGACACCGCCACCTGGGCGCCCTCGAGTGGTTGGAGCGGATGCCTCTCACGCCTGGGCCGAAGTGCACGTCCCAGGCCTCGGTTGGCTCGAATTTGACCCGACGAACGCAGTGCTTCCGGGCATAAGCTACATTCGTCTCGCGCACGGCAGAGATTTCAGCGACGTTAGCCCGTTGAAAGGCGTTGTGCTCGGTGGCGGGCACCACACATTAACGGTTGAAGTGGACATGGCGCGGATCGACGAGAGCTAGCCGCACTTACCTTCGCCACATTTGCCTTCGCCGCACTTGCCTGGCGCCCCCGCTCCTCGTTGGCTGGGACCTTTCGTGGCATTTACGCCA
The DNA here is from genome assembly GCA_038246305.1 of Polyangiales bacterium. Classification (GTDB taxonomy): domain Bacteria; phylum Myxococcota_A; class Polyangia; order Polyangiales; family Polyangiaceae; genus JBBRRP01. The sequence continues at coordinate 13,064 of JBBRRP010000052.1, forward strand.
CTTTTCTGTCCTGGAACCTCCTTGGCTGCGATGGCTGCGCCCTCCTGCGCGGAACTCACGGGTTGGGCGAGATTGGCATGAGCTGGATCCTTCTCTGCAGGTTTTGCGGCTCCCTCTGTTGATGAGTTTGCCAAAGCTGCCGCTTGCAGTTCGTTCTCGGGCTTGGGCGGCGGCTTCCCGTCACAGGCACTCGCGCCGAACAGCGCTAACGTGGCCAAAATGCTCTCCAGCGAGAGCGCACTCTTGCGTGATGGTCTTGTCATCGGAGTGCCCTGGTCATGCCTCTCAACCAGCCGAAGTCAATCGATGTAAATGGAGAGGATTCCACAACGCGCCCGCGCAGGAGTTGCGCATCCCAAGTTACTCCCAACCTTGTCGGCAACCCGTCTCAAAGTTCAGATCAGATAGTAAGCATGCTTACTATCGTTCACGGAAAGAAAACGGCTGCTTGCCGAGCGCTCCTGACGGAAAGAAAACGGCGGCTCGCCGGGCGCTTCGTGCCCCTCCCGCAGCGACCGCAAGGGCGATGCTTGGGAAGGGGCGGCTGCCGCCTTTTGCGGCAGCGGGGAGGGCATCAAATCTTCGATCCCGATCGAATGCGCAGGCTTTCTGCTGGTTCAGGGCATTCTTGACAAATCCGATGTGGGAATGCATATGGAGGTTCGTGAAGTTGTCGAATAAGGGCCGCTATGCCGTGCGAGCGCTGTTCGATATCGCGTTCTTCAATGGCGGCCAGCCGACGCAAGTGAAGGACATTGCGGAGCGCCAGCAGATCCCACCGCGCTTCCTTGAGCAGATCTTTCAGGATCTCAAACGCGCGGGGCTTGTGGGCTCCAAACGGGGTCCGCAGGGTGGATACAACCTCGCGCTCGGTGCCGAGGAGGTCCGCCTGGGGGACATCGTGCGGGCACTCGAAGGGCCGATATCTCTTGGCGACAAAGAGCCGGAGCCGAATGCGACCAAGGAAACAGTGGGCAATTCCCGTCGTATCACCGAGCAGATTTTTTCGGAGCTGTCGTCACAGGTTGAGGCTTGCTTCGATGCAATAACGATCCAAAGCATCTGCGACCTTGCCGAGGCCGAAGGGCTGCGGCGGCCCGGCGCTCAACGGTATGTCTATGTCATCTGATCTCAACCTGGGTGTTCGCCCTGCCCTGCCTTCGCACCGCTTGATTTACCCAAGCGTACTCGATCTCATTGCCGACACGCCGCTGATTGAGATCCGCAAGCTTTCCAGCACTGACCCGCGGGGGCGTGTCTACGGCAAGCTGGAAGCGGCCAATCCGGGTGGCTCGGTGAAGGATCGGATCTGCCTCGCGATGATCGAGCGCGCCGGGCAGGATGGGCTGCTGTTGCCGGGTGGCGTGGTGATCGAGCCAACCAGCGGGAATACGGGCATCGGCTTGGCGTTAGTCTGTGCGCGCCGTGGTTATCGCTGTATTTTGACGATGCCCGAGAGCATGAGCCTTGAACGCCGGCAGCTCTTGCAGTCCTTTGGTGCCGAGGTGGTGCTCACGCCGGAAGCCGAACAAATGGAAGGTGCCATGGCCAAGGCGGAGGAGTTAGCGCTGCAGACGCCCGGCGCGTTTCTGCCGCGTCAATTCGAGAATTCAGCCAACCCCGAGATCCACGCGGAAACTACCGGGCCCGAGATCCTCGCTGCCCTGCAGGGGGACCCGATCCACGCTTTCGTCGCTGGAGTCGGCACCGGTGGAACCATCAGCGGCGTCGGACGCGTACTCCGCCAAGCGTATCCCGAGTGCCAAGTGATCGCCGTTGAGCCTGAATCCTGCGCCACCATCTCGCGGGGTGAACGCGGGCCATCCAAGATCCAGGGCATCGCTGCAGGTTTCATTCCCAGGAATTACGACGCCAGCATCGTCACTCAGGTGAGAACGGTGAGCGACCGCGAAGCCTACGATACCAAGGTTCTGTTAGCGAAACGCGAGGGCTTGCTGGCAGGCATCAGTGCGGGCGCCAACGTGGCCGTGGCGCTCCAAGTTGCGCGCGAATTGGGCCCGAATCGGAATGTGGTCACGATCTTGTGTGACACGGGCGAACGTTACTTCAGTCTGGATGAGTACTTCCGTGCCTGAAGTGTCCGGTGTTTCCTTTGCCGCTCATTCAGCGCTGGTGGTGGGCGTGGGTGGCCTCGGTTGTCCTGCCGCGCTCGGGCTCGTGCGTGCAGGCTTGGGTCGGGTGATCTTGATGGATGATGATGACGTGGAGCTCTCCAATCTACACCGCCAAATCCTCTTCGATGAGCAAGATGTGGGGAAGCCTAAGTTAACAGCCGCGGCTCGCGCTCTTCAACGGCACGCCCAGCCATTTCAAAATATCGTTACGGTGAGCTCGCGGCTCCTGCCGGAGAATGCGCTCTCGGCTCTTGACGGTGTGGATGTGGTCGTGGAAGGTTCCGATAATTTCGCCACCAAATTCTTGACGGCAGATGCCGCTCATCTCGCCAAGGTTCCGGCAGTGCATGGGGCTGCGATTCGTTTTCAGGGTACGGTTTGGGCGGTGGCCGCCGAAGGGCGGCCTTGCTATCGATGTTTGTTTGAAGATGTGCCGGAGGCTCAAGCGGGGCTGAATTGCTCCCAGGCGGGGGTGATGGGCCCGATGGTGGGGGTGGTGGGAGCGCTGCTCGCTGACAGCGCATTGCGGATTTTGGCCGGTGATAGCGCTGTTTTCGGCGAGGTGGCGACATTCGACGCCAAGCGCGACGTGTTGCGTCGGGTCAAGGTTCCTGCAAATCCGCAGTGTCCTCTGTGCGGCCCACTTCAAAGCATTGGCGATGTGCGCGAGTCGCGGTACATCGACGGCCTCTCTCTTTCGTCTGCGTGAAAGGAAAAATCATGGATGTGATCGTTCGAATTCCCACCCCGCTCCGCACCCTCACCGGGGGCGAAGAGCAAGTCAAAGTCTCTGGCGATAACGTCCAGCAAGTGATCGACGCGCTTGAGAAACTCCATCCGGGTATCAAGGATCGGTTGGTTGACGCGAAAGGCGTGCGCCGTTTCATCAATATTTACGTCGGCGAAGAAGATATTCGCTTCTTGGACGGGCTTTCAACGGTCCTCGAAAATGGTCAAGAGATCAGCATCGTTCCCGCCATTGCCGGTGGCTAAATGAACATCGATGTGCGCTTTCGTCCGCAAGCACTTTTAGCCGAAGTGGGAGCTTCCGGGATGGCCAAGATCTTTGCGAGCCAGGTGCCGTTTTCTAACCTGGCGGAAGGGGCCTGGTTGGAAGCCATTTATTTGGAACGTGCAGGCGCACGGCTGCTCCGGGCTGAATCCGACATGCCTGCGCAGGAGCCTGATTTTGCACATCACGCCAGCTTTCATTTTGCGGCAAGCCGAGAGCTTGCTGCGGGCAGCTGGCGGGCCCTGAAGAAACTCCTTTCGATCTTGGAGATTTAGGCATGAGCCGCTCGCTTCGCAGAAGCCGCCGCCTCTGTTCTGTGGTTGAGGCCGTCGGCAACACGCCGTTGGTTCGTTTGGATCGGCTCACCCGGCATATTCCCAGTGTCGAACTGTATCTGAAGCTCGAGTTCGCCAATCCTGGCGGCTCGGTGAAAGATCGCCCTGCCCTGCGCATCATGTTGGATGCGATTGAAAACGGCCGGCTCACTCAAGATAAGACCTTGATCGACGCGACGAGCGGAAACACCGGAGTCGCGTATTCGATCATTGGCGCGGCGCTCGGTTACCGCATCCAGTTGGTAATGCCGAGCAACGTCACCAAAGCGCGCAAGGACATCACCCAGGCATTTGGCACCGAGCTCGTCTATTCGGACCCCATGGAGGGCTCGGACGGTGCGATTCGGTTAGTGCGCAAACTCGTCGAAGAACATCCTGACCGCTATTTCTACGCGGATCAGTATTCCAATCCCTCCAATCCGCGGGCGCACTATCTCGGCACTGGCCAAGAGATCCTGGATGCCCTCGGAGATCGCATCACGCACTTTGTGGCAGGGCTTGGCACGAGCGGGACATGCATGGGCACCACGCGCCGTTTGAAGGAACACACGCACCCGATTTACTGCGTTGCGGTGGAACCAGCCGAAGCGCTGCACGGCCTGGAAGGCTTGAAGCACATGGGATCCAGCATTGTGCCAGCTATTTTCAATCCTGAGCTTCCCGATGAGATCCTCCCGGTGGGGACCGAAGATGGTTGGGATATGTCCGACCGTTTGGCCGCCGAAGAAGGGCTCCACGTGGGGCATTCGACGGGAGCTAATGTGTTTGGCGCGCTCAAATTTGCAGAAAAGCTACATCGAGAGCAGGGCGGAGGCTGCGTCGTGACCATCGCGTGTGATCGCGGCGATAGATACTTTGCGCCCATGAAATGGGAGAAGAAGTACACATGGTAAAGCCCAGCTGGACGCTTGGTGGCATTCGTATCACCCAGAAGGCCCTCATGCTCATCGAAGAAACAGGGCGAGCAGCGTACGCACGGGACGAGGAAGGTTGCGGTTACCTCGAAGGCCCCGCGGACGATGAGTTACTGGCAGACAACGCCGTTCCTCTCGAAAATCTCGCCAATAAATACCACCAAGTCGATCCCGAAGCCCACCCGCGCACCGGCCACGATTACTTCAAGATCAACGCGCTCAAGTTTGAAAAAGCGATCGCTCAGGGGAGTCAAAGCGGCCGGCCCGTAAAAGTTTTCTTCCACTCACATCTCGATTGTGGCGCGTATTTCAGCCAGGAAGACGCGGACAGCATGACCCTGGGCGGCAACAGCGAACCCGCGCATGATTTGGCTTACCTCGTGACGGCGGTAGACCAAGGGCAAGTGACGGCGCATCGCCTGTTTGTCTACAACGCGAGTTCGGGGAAGTTCGACGAAGCGCCCTTCAGCATTGTGGAGCCCTAGCAGCCCACTCGCCGGCCCTTTTGGGCCCCTCTGGGCGCTCGGGTGCGGCGCAGCTAAGCTTAAAACCTCATGCGGGCAACACTCTCGTTCACGCTCCTGGTCAGCGGCGTGCTGCTGCCGTTCGCCGAAGCGCAGGCGGATGTGGCCACCGACATCGAACGTCTGGAGCTTGCGTATCGCAAGCTGGGAGCCGAGGTGGAAGTGCTCAAACCTCGACTGCTTGAGCGAAGCCAACAGGTCCCAATTCAATTCGAAGCCGAGTTGACCGAACCTGACGCCAACTCCACGAACCCGGAGGACTGCGGGCGGGTCATTGTTCTCTCGGCGACAACCTCCAGCTTCTCGCTCCGCCTGAATCCCGATGATCCTGAGGAGGGCCTTCACGCAGTGTTAGCCAGCGTTGCTGGAGCCGCCGAAATCGAACTCTGCGGGACTCAGCGGAGAGGGCTCCGCTCCTTGCGTTTGGAGATGCATTCTCCGCGAGGGATCCTTCAGGCGTTGCACATCCATTCTCACGGCAGCTCACCGAACCTGGCTAGCTTTCTGCCCAACCGTGTTCCAGGGCCAGCCGCGGCGCCTGTTCGTGCAACCAAGGCGCGACTCGCTCCCTTCGGGCAACGTTTGAGCGAAGCACTCGCGCGGTTGAGCGCCGATCCAGCCAACGAGGTGCGCGAGTTTATCTTGGGCTCCGCGCAGACCACCGAGGGCACTCTCGAAGTGAGTGACGGGTGCCACCAAATCGTGGCTCTTCAAGGTGACGCCGAAGGCCCTGGGAACACTGCTGTTGCTGATCTAGATTTGGAAGTTTTTGATCTGTCGGGAGAACAGAGCCTCGCGCGGGATAACTCTGAAAACTACGATGCTTCGGCCGGCTTCTGTACGCCGTTGCCGCGAAAAATACGCATTCGGATCTCGGGCGCGGCTCCTTCCACCACCCTCCGGCTGTTGGCCGCTAAGGCTCCTTTTCCAAAGTTCATTCCAGAAAGTTTTGGCCCAACGGGAAGAGGGGCACTGGCCTCTGCGTTGCGTGAAGCTCACTCGGATCGCTTGCAGAACGAAGCGGTAGAGCGCTTTTTGGGCGTGCAGGGCCGCACGTTGGTTCCGCTCGCTCTGGAAACGGGAGCCTGCTACCTAGCAATTGTGGGAGCCGCTGGCGGAAGTCTCCGTGCGCTCAGCCTGAGCGTGCGTATCGGACCGGTTCAACAGGAAGACCAAGGAGACACTAACGCACCGACGGCTACCGTTGGCTTCTGCAGCACGGAGCCTGGCGTGGCTCAACTGGAAGTCTCCGCACGCGGTCAAGGCCTCGTCTGGGCGGGCGCTGTTTGGCAAACGTCCCGGCTCCCGATCGGGCAGGTCGCCGAATGAAAAAGCTGCTGCTGCACAGCGTTCTGTGCAGTGCACTCGGGTGTAGCCCGCCGTCCGTACGCCCCGCGCTTATAGCTGCAAGGCCCCAGCCAGCGGGGGTCGCAGAACGTGACCCAGATATGCGTCTTTGGTTGGGCCCCGCCCTGACCCAAGCGCTCGGTGCGGGGGCTCACCGCAGCAAGGTTCTCGTGATCGAGGCTGGGATCCCCGGCGATCGAATCCTTGCGGCTCACGCGCTGCCCGAATCCGAATGCGCCCTGTTTATCGCCCGTGCGTCACCTGGTGTCGCAGATGTGGATCTCTTCTTATTTGGGGAAGATGGCGCGCTCCTTGCCAGTGATGAATCTCCCAACCGGTCTCCGTCACTCCTCATTTGCCCCCCGCACCCTAAACACGTGTATGCGATGGCTCGAATTGCAGCAGGTGAGGGTTTCGTTGCGCTCCTCGCTCAGGAGGTCGACGCCAAGCAAAAAGCGCCATTAAATGCCGCAATTGGCGAGGCGCTCATGAATTCCCAAGCGTCGCTGATGAGCGAAAATTGGGATGAGCTCGAGGCTAACATTGCCGAACATCGCAGCCTGATCGGCGGGGACTGGCACGAGAGTCGACGTGTCGCACTCCCACTTGAGCCCGATACACCGACTCAAATCACAGCTGACATCCCGAAGGGCGGTTGCTTGGATGTACTAGCCGTACCGTCCGAAGACGTCGGCTACCTGGATCTTGCTGTTCAAGATACTGAGGGCCGTTACTTAGCGCGGGGCGCAAGCCGAGGCACCGAGCGCTCGAGCGTGCTGTGTTCGCCTGAGCGTGTGAGCGTTACCATTTCGCTGCGGCCGCACCTGGGTCGGGGTGTCGCGGCACTCGTACTCGCGGAAGCGGGACCAGGAGTGGCTTCGCAACTGCAGGCGAACGTGAGCGTCACGAACGTGCTGCCCCAGGGAAAGCTGAGTGACACGGCTTCTGCACTCAGTGATTCTCTGAGTGCACTCGGTTACGAAAAGCCCATTTGGCAAAGCCCACTGGAGCTTCGGATGGGAGAGCGGAAGAGTGTGCCTATCGCGCTAGGAATTGGCTGTTTTCGCCTGGATATTCTGAGCGAGGCGCCGATTCGGTTGCTAGCCGCTTCTATCTGGGACGAGCATCAGGAACTGCTCGATCAACAGAATGGGATGAGCCAACTCCGACTTTTTCCCTGTGCCACGAGTTCTCGGGCACGCCTCGATCTTGAAACGCTCACCAGGCCGGGCAAAGTGCTCGTGCAACTTCGACGCGAGCGACAAGAACCCAAACTTCTCTCACTCCATCCCATCGCAGCTGCAAGACTCATTGGCAGTCTCGTTGAGCGTGAACGCATCACCTCAGTGGCGCATCTGGCGGCTCCCCAAGTTGCCGCGCTCGCCCCCACCCGTATTTTTAGCCAGGACTTTTCAATACCGTCTGGGAATTGCATGGACGTCAGCGCTGCCCTCGGGCCGAGTGCCACGGGAATTGAAATTCGGCTTCTTCACGCGCAGACGGCCGCGCAGCTTGCCATAGGCCATGGCCCCTGGGTGGCATTCGCTAGCGTGTGCGCGCCCCCAAATACGCCAGCTCTCGCGATTCACGCTGAGCTACGCGTCGGTGCAGGCGAAACGAACGCGCTGTTGGTCCCGACCCTGTTTTCCGCCCAGCCCTAACCCGCACTTCAAAAAGCTCACCCCCACAAAACACCTCAGCAGGTGCCCCTCAGGCTTCCCAACGGGAAACCGAGCGACACCTGCTGGGGCTGCAGACCTGCAATTTTTACATTGCGGATGCTTCGGCGGGCGCCGCTGCTCGGCGACCCTTCTTCTTCTTGCGGCCGGCCTTCTTTGCGGGGCGGGCTGCCTTAGCGGCGCGCTTCTTCTTTGCACCGGTCTTTTTAGCAGCCTTCTTACGGCCACCAGTCTTTTTGGCAGCCTTTTTGGATGCCTTTTTCTTAGAAGCCTTCTTGCGACGGCTCTTTTTTGCGGGTGCTGCTGCTCCAGCGGGAGCAGCTACTTTACGGGAACTTTTCTTTTTCCTCTTAGCGGCCATGAACCCTCCAAGGTGTTAGTGGAATGTGTACCACCGTATGGCAATGCACTCCCATATATTGCCATCTATGGTTTTCTGTCAACAATTATTTTTAGGGGGGTGCGTTTTTTCCTTGCCACCCATCTCAAGATCTCGTTCCGCCCCGGCGAGCTGTGGATCGCGCCACACTGCTTAAAATGCGGCAAATAGCCCAATATTTGGCCTTGAGAAGTCATCTTGGCACTGCGCCCAACGACTTCTGCAATCGTCTGATTGAAGGTCTCTTTTTTTTGAGATTCACCACATGGCTAGCGGCGTTCACGTTGAGCAACCGCGGACAACAGACGGCGTCGGTGTCGAATGAGCCTGCGTTGATCAATGGAGATACCTATGCCGTTGGAGTTGCTCCGATGGATCTCGAAGGTCCGACAACTCAGCTAACGCACTTCGACGTAGGTGCTTAAGGGCATGCACGAGCCTTTTGCTAGGCGTTTGAGCGCAAGCGCCCCCTGCGACTGCGGTACGCGCTCCCAATCTGAGAACGATACGGGTGGCTTGACCGCGTGTCTCGGTGAACAGCTTCAACAGCTCCAAGTCATTCATTCAAAGGCAAGTTGCGCGTTGCCAGTTTAAATTAGAACCGACACTCATCAGGCAAGTCAATTCCTTTGTGCTGATGGGGTGCGCGGTTGGTGTGTGCGGGTGGGTAAAAGCACCGCGCTTGACCCGCTTGGTACTTTTACGGATGGTTCGCACTGCATGGCAACCGGGCTCAACGCTGAGCAACATTCCGCGGTAAAGACTTTGAATGGCCCGCTTTTGGTGCTGGCCGGAGCTGGCACTGGCAAGACACGCGTTATCACCTTTCGCATCGCTGAGCTGATTCAGAGCGGCATCACGCCGAGCAGGATTCTAGCGCTGACCTTTACGAATAAGGCAGCCAAGGAAATGCGTGAGCGAGCCATGAAGCTGCTCGGCAGGCGCCCTCGGAATATTCTGCCGCCTGAAATTTCAACGTTTCATTCGCTCTGCGTGCGCATTTTGCGCCGTCACATCACGCGGCTCGGTTACCCAAAAGAGTTCGTGATCTACGATCGAGGCGATCAGGAAGCGCTCGCGCGCAATGCGTTGCGCGACATTCGCGTGGGGCAAGAGAAGCTCCGGCCCTCGGATTTGATCAACAAGATCAGCGGCTGGAAGACGCACTCCATAGGTCCGAGCAAGGCTGTTGATGTCTCCACCGACGACAAAGATCAATTGGCGGCGGCAGCCTATGTTCGGTACCAAGCCGCTCTGAAATCGTCCGGTGCGCTTGATTTTGATGATCTCCTGATGCTCACCGAAGAACTCTTTGAGAGGTTCCCGGAGGTTCGTTTCGCCGAATCCTCTCGGCACGACCATGTGCTCATCGATGAATACCAGGACACGAATGGGCTTCAGTACCGAATTGTCAGGCACTTGGCGCTGGCCCACGGGAATCTCTGCGTCGTAGGCGACGACGATCAGTCGATCTACGGTTGGCGTGGGGCGGAAGTGACCCACATTCTGAACTTCGCTCGCCACTGGCCCAAGGCTAAAGTGGTTCGCCTTCAGCAGAATTATCGCAGCAAAGCCGCGATCTTGGAGTTAGCCAACACGCTGATCGTCAACAACAAGAGCCGGCACGACAAGCAACTGTTCGCTGAGCGTGAAGGTGGAGCCGCCCCGCGCTTTATTCGGTTCGACGATGAAACCAAAGAGGCCGAGGAGGTCGTGCGCGACGTGCGAGAGCAACTCACGCCATCGAGTGACCGGCCGCGCGTGTTCCCAAGCGACATCGCGATCCTGTTTCGAACCAACGAACAGCCCCGTGTGTTTGAGTTGGAGCTGCGGCGCGCCAAGATCCCGTACGTGATCGTCGGCGGGCTGTCCTTCTTTGATCGCAAGGAAGTACGCGATATCATGGCTTATTTGCGCGTGATCGCTAATCCAAAGGATGAGCTTTCCCTGCTTAGAGTTCTGAACACTCCGCCGCGTGGGATTGGGACGGGCAGCATCGAGACATTATTGGAGCACGCCGTCGAGAAGGGGGTTCCATTGTGGACCGTTCTCGGTGACAGCCTGAGCCATCCGGACATTGGTCACCACACGGGAGAACGGATCCATCAGTTTCAGAGTCTGATGCTCTCTTTTCAGTCAAAGTTGGGCAAAGGGTCGCTCGCCGATCTCGCCAAGGAGCTGCTGAGCAGCGTGAATTACAAAGCGGAGCTGGAGCGTACCTACAAGACGGCGAGTGAAATTGAGTCGCGCACGGCCTCATTGGAGGAGTTGGTGAACTCGCTGGCCCAATACGAACAACAGGCCGAAAATCCTAGCTTGTTGGGATTTCTGGAAGACGCTTCGTTGACCTCACGGGATGACCAGAAAGATGAGGACGAGAACAAAAAGAAGAACGCCCTCACCTTGATGACGCTGCACAGTGCCAAGGGCCTTGAGTTCCCGCACGTGTATTTGGTCGGAGTCGAAGAAGGCATCATGCCGCATCGGCGTTCGTTGCTGGAGGGTACGGTCGAGGAAGAGCGCCGTCTCTGCTATGTGGGAGTCACTCGAGCGCAAGATCACCTGACCATCAGCTTCTGTAAGGAACGGATGAAATGGGGCAAAGCGCGAGCCTGTATCCCGAGCCGCTTCATCATGGAGATGCGCGGCGACAACGAAAAAGCCGAACGCGTCGCTCAAGCAGCGCTTGAGCAATTCAGCAAAGAGAAGCTTGAGGAAGAAGAGCGTAAGGCTCCGAAAAAGGTCAGTAAAAAGGCCTCAAGCAAAGCTAAAAAGCCCGCTTCAGCCGCCGTCAAAAAGAAAGTGTGACCCACCGGCCCCGATCGGCCGAACCGCGACACACGGAGAAGGTCAATGCTTCTGGGATGCCGATAAAGCAGGCGTTCGTTGACGTGCCTTGGTTATCCTCAGCGTAGCGATTGACGCTGTCGGCACCATCAGCCCGGTCCGAAAAGAGTGCACGCATCGTTGCCACGCTGTGCTCGCCGCGCGAGAGCACGCTGCCGAGCCGAGCGAGCCGTTTCAAACTTGAGTTCGACGGCGCCTCCCCCTCCAGCGACTTCAACTCCGCGCTGACGCAGTGATTCGTCCGGACCAACGGCTCGCTTTCGAGCGTCCGCTCGAGGCACAGCGTGGCGCTGCATTCGAACTCTTGAGCGCCATTGGCATCGGCGAGAAAATAAGTGTGGCCACCGGCGCGTGGCGCTTCGCGCACCATTTTGCTGGCTTCGGCTCGTGAACGGCTCGAAAGGGCCCGATGCAAGATGCTTAAGTAACCGACTCCGACACGCGAGCCGTGGGTCTTCAGATTGGTGGTGCCAACCGTCAGCCCATGTTCGTTCATCCCCACGAGCGAGAGTGCCCCCGCACAGGTGACGGACCAGGTGCGCGGTCCTACTTTGGGAGTGCGGTGGATCGCCACCACGTATTCCAGATCCGTGGGATTCAGGTCCCAGGTTTGCGCGGCGATCAAACGATGATCGTGAGCGCGATTCTTGGGGATTAACGCGACGGAACAGCCCTCCGCATCCGCACTTTTGCCCAACAACAGGACATCGCGCACGTCGGTCATGTTCGTGGTGGCGTAAAGAACGGCGGGATCCACCCTGGCCGCTTCTGCGATGCCCAGGTGCTCGGCGTAGCCATTCGGGTGATAGCTCTTGCTCACTTCCAGGCACGCTCTGCCGACATCTAGCAGGTCAGCGACGCTGTGAGCGCCACGTTCGCACAGATAGATAGCAGCTGCATCCAGGCGCTGCGCCACAAACCCAGAAATCCGCTCTGCCAACGCTTCGCCCTGTGCCAACCCCAATTCTCGTGGGGTTCCCGCGCACTCAATGCGCTCTAATTCAAGCTCCATGGCTGCGAACCTAGCCTTCAAACTGCTTCAGCTCACTGTCCAATCGTTCGTCGAGCGCGCTGTTCTTGGCTTCTGCTGCGGGAGTATTCGGCGCTTCGAGAGGAGCCTTCGGCGTCGATTCTGACTGGGCTCGCCACTTGCGCAGTTTGAAGAGGGCTAAGCCGCCCCCTGCCCCGAGCAGAAGTGTCAAACCAACCGCAAACCCTCTGAGTGGGCTGTTGGGCTGCACCGCCAAGATCTTGGAACCATACCGTTCGACCATCACGGCGCGCACCTGATCAATGCTCTCGCCAGCGCTCAAGCGTTTTCTAATTTCAGCGCGCATTTCGCTGGCGATCGGAGAATCATGAATATCGAGCGTCTGGGTCCAGCAACAGGGGGCGATCAGCTCACCCTCCAAGCGATGTTCGCCGGGCACATACTCCTGGTGGTCGACCTGCTGCGACGTGTGATCCGCCTGGTGTGCAAGAACGGGCGCGCTCGCGAGGGCACTGGCTATCACGAAACAAGAGCACCAGATAGAATTCAAGCCGCCACGGATCATCGAGAGTGGGGCTACTCTGCCACGCGTCCCCCGGAGTCGCATCCAGTGTTTTGGCGTGCTTGACCGCTCGTCGGGCCAAAGCCTAGGGTGGCCGGCGAATTGCGGTCATTTCAGCGTCGTTTGAACCACCCGCTCAGCTGTAGAAGTAAAAATTAACCATGAGTTCGTCCTCAACTCCCAACAGCTTGGTTCGTCGCGATGGCTCCGGCGCCATGTTCGATGGCATCGCTCCACGCTACGATTTGCTGAATCGGCTGCTTTCGTTCGGGCTCGATCAACGCTGGCGCAAGCTCGCGATCGGAGCCCTCCAGCTCAAGCCCGACAGCCGAATGCTAGACTTGGCCACTGGCACGGGGGACGTGGCGATCGCGGCCGCCCAATCGGTGCCGACTCTCACGGTGATCGGTGTGGACCCTTCCGAAGAGATGATGGTGGTCGGGCGGCGCAAGCTGAAAGCGCTGGGGCTCACTCCGCGCGTGAGCTTGGAGCTGGGCGATGCGCAAGCTCTGGCGTTTGAGAACAGCTCGTTCGATGGGATCAGCATCGCGTTTGGGATCCGCAACGTGCCGGATCGTGTTCAGGCGCTGCGTGAAATGAAGCGAGTGCTAAAGCCCGGCGGACGTTTAGCGATCTTGGAGTTGTCGGAGCCTAAAGCGGGCATTTTAGGCCTGCTCGCGAAGTTCCACGTGCATGTGCTGGTGCCCTGGTTAGGGGCTTTGATTTCAGGCGCCCACGAGTATCGCTATCTTCAGCGCTCGATTGCCGCATTCCCAGCCGCTCCTGAGTTTGCAAAGTTGATCGAGGCTGCCGGGTTGGCCGTGGAGGAAATCGTGCCGCTCACGTTTGGTGTCGCCCACCTCTACGTCGCGGAGAATAGGATCTCAGGGTGAGCTCCTCGTTGGCCCAGTTGGAGGTCCCCGTCGCGGTTTCTGAAGAAGATTTGCTCGCGCGCTGGATACTGCGCGAGCTGGAGCGGCTCGACGAGTGCAAAGTGGCAATCCTTGGAGTGGCCGCGCCGTTTTTGTCTCTCGATCGGTTTCTGGCGTTAGCTGGCGATGAAGACGCCTGGCTCTGGGATCCGCCTGGCGAAGCTGGTTTTGCCGCAATTGGCACTCTCCGCGAAGTGCTGGCCTCCGGATCAACTCGCTTTGTGGACGTCCAGCGCCGAGCGGAGGTTCTGTTTGCTGGTATTGGCTTGGCCCATCGCTCCCGGCCAGAGGCCTCGCTCCCACGGCTGTTGGGTGGTTTTTCGTGCTTCTCGAATCTTGCGGCCGATCCGCTGTGGGACGCTTGGGGTGAGGCAAGATTTGTTTTGCCGCGAATCTTTTACGAGGTCCACAGCGATGGCACGGCAACGCTCGTCATCACTTGCGATCTTGAACGGCCGCTTTCACGCCAGGAAATGGCTCGCGAAGCAGCGCAGACCCTCACCAGTTATCTGCGTCGGCTCGCTACTGAGAAACCAAGCGAACCCGCTCTACCAGTTTCCGTTTCCGTCCTTGAACGCACCGAACTCGGTCAAGCAGAATGGAGCACGCTCGTCGATCAAATTCGGGCCAGCATCGAAGCCGAAAACTTAGAGAAGATCGTCGCCGCCCGTCGCAGTTCGCTGCGTCTCAAGCCCGATCCCGAGTGGCGTCAGGTGCTCCTCCGGCTCGCCGCCGACAACGCAGCCTGTACGCGCTTTGCCGTAAAATACGGCGATTCTGCGTTTCTGGGTGCCACCCCGGAGCGATTGGTACGAAAGTTTGGCACCGAGTTCGACACCGAAGCGCTCGCCGGTTCAGCGCGGTCAGGTCCCGAGGGCGCATTGGCCTTGCTAGAGAGTGCCAAAGATCTCGAAGAGCACGCGATTGTGGTGCGAGAAATCCTGCGGGCCTTGGAGCCCTTCGCCAAAAGCCTGACGGCACCGAAAGCGCCGCACGTGCACGCGCTCCAGTATGTCTCTCATTTGCGCACACCCATTTCAGGGGTTCTCGCTGCACCCGCGCATATTCTAGAACTTGTAGCGGCATTGCACCCAACTCCCGCTGTCGGCGGTGTGCCGAAGGAACGCGCCCAGCGCTTCATTGAGGCCCATGAACGAGATCGGCGTGGCTGGTATGCCGGGCCAATCGGCTGGTTTGATAGCCAAGGTGATGGTTCCTTCGCCGTGGCCTTGCGCTCGGCGCTCTTGAAGGGTGACACGGCGCACCTGTACGCCGGAGCCGGAATCGTGCGCGGCTCTGAGCCGGATGCTGAGTACCAAGAGACAGAACTCAAGCTCCAGGGCTTATTGCGGGCGCTCGGAGTGAGTGAGTGATGGAGGCGAGCCCTCTTGCAGAGTGGGCTCGCTTGTTGTTTGGGAGCCTCGCCCAAGCAGGGTTGCGCGACGTAGTGATAAGTCCAGGCTCACGCTCAACGCCCTGGGTGTGGGCCGCGTTGAATACGCCGGAGTTGCGGTGTCACAGCATTCTCGACGAACGCTCAGCCGCATTTTTTGCACTCGGCCAGGCACGCATCACAGGGCGCCCGAGCCTATTGCTTTGCACCTCGGGCACCGCTGCTGCGCACTACTTCCCTGCCATCATCGAAGCCCGATTAACGTCGACTCCGCTGCTCCTGCTCACAGCCGATCGCCCCTTCGAGCTACAAGCAGCCAAAGCCCCGCAAACCATCGATCAAGTGAAGCTGTTCGGCGACAACGCCGAGTACTTTGAGCTCGGAATGCCCGATCCGCATCCCGAAGCGCTGAAGTTTGCGCGCCGCCTCGCCTTTCAGGCACTCACGCGTTCAACCGAGCCCGGTGCTCGCCCCATCCACATCAACGCCCGAGCCCGCAAGCCCCTCGAACCCCAGAGTTCGCCGATTCTGGCAGGACAGGTTTCCGCGATTTTGGCCAAAACACCCCCAGAACACGCGCCGTCTCACCTCGAATGCAAGATCCCAGATTCTTTATTACGCCACTTGCACACAGCGCGCGGCCTATTGTTCTCGGGACCTGAGAATCCCGCCGCCGCCGGTTACTCGGAGCTCCTGTTGAGCCTGGCTGAACGCACGGGCTGGCCCATCGTGGTCGATGCCGCCAGCCCACTCAGATTTCGCGGAAATCACCCAGGCAACGCCACTCTGCTCGAATGGGCAGAGTGGTTCTTGCCCCAGCTCGCCGAAGAAATGCGCCCCGAGGTCATCGTACAATTCGGTTCACCGCTCGTGTCGTCTGCGGTGCAGCAGTGTCTCGGCGCTTGGGAAGATTCAATCATCTATGCCGTTACCGACGGTGCGTGGTGCGATCCCCAAAACGGCAGCATTCAGCTGCCAAGTCGCCCGGCTGAGCTCCTCAAAGCCCTCCTCTCCCACGCACCGGAAGCACCCTCGCCCGAAGCGCAGGGTTATGCACGGCTACTCAAAGAAGCCAATCAGCGTGCCGCCCGAGCCGTGAACGGGGTGTTAAAGGAAGAGGGTGATTTTTCAGAAGCGCACGCAGTGGCATCCATCGCAAGGCTCTTGCCTCAGGGCTCGCTGCTAGCGCTCGGCAATAGTCTGCCGATCCGTGATTTTGGTTCGTTCGTCGCGCGCACCCACGCCCAGGTGGCCGTGCTTTCACAACGTGGCGCCAATGGGATTGATGGCTTGATATCTGGGGCGGCAGGGGCTGCGGAGGCCAGCGGGAAACCTACGACGCTGGTGCTGGGCGATTTGAGTTTTGTCCACGATTTGGGCGGGCTTTGGTGCTGTCAAGCTCTGGCCACACCGTTCGTCGTCGTGGTGCTCGACAACGCTGGAGGGCGCATTTTTGAACAGCTTCCCATTCAACGGAGCATGGGTATGACACCCGAAAAGCTGCAAAGCTGGGTGTTGAGTCACGAACTCCGACTTGAAAAGGCGGGCGAGATTTTCGGGCTTCACACTGAGCGCGTGAGTGAGGCCGCTGCCCTTGAGGCGGCACTCGGTCGGGCTCATGCGCATGCTGGACCGAGCTTGATCGTCGTTGCGGTGGCGCCCTCGGGAGCGCAACGGACCTCAAGACGTGTGGCGGAGCGGCTGAGTGCGGAGCGGCTTAACTCGGAGCAGCTTAACGCCGCGGGGCTAAGCGCGGAGCGGTTTAGAAATGATGGCTAAACGGGCTAAATTCGTGCTCCTCCACGGATTTTCTGGCTCACCTGAGAGTTTTCATGAGCTGAAACGCAGCTTGGTACGCGAACTTGGCCCAGAATGGGCAACAACGGTGGAGGCACCCGCGCTCATTGGACACGGGATTGAGGTGTCCACTAGCACCGCGGAGTTTGAAGCCGAGGTGCAGCGGCTGCTCGCTTCGCTTCCTAACAGGATAAACGATGGGAGGAACGACAACGATCGCTTTCATCTGGTCGGCTACTCGCTTGGAGGGCGTTTAGCGCTCGGGATGGCCCTCGCAGCTCCCAGGCGTTTCCACTCACTCACGTTGATTGGCGCTCACCCAGGACTGGACTCCAATGCAGCTCGTGCGGAGCGCCACCAGAGCGACGAAGCCTGGGCCAAACTGCTTGAAACCCAAGGGATCGTGCCTTTTGTCGATGCTTGGCAAACACAAGCACACTTTCAAACTCAGCGTGAGGTCAACCCGGAGGCGCTTGCGGAACAGCGCCGTACAAGACTGCGTCACGATCCGCTGGCGCTTGCTGCCGCGATGCGCCAACTGAGCCTGAGCCGTATGCCCAATTACGCCGAACACTTGGGTGAGCTCCGCTTGCCCGTTCATTGGATCACAGGCGAGCATGATTTGAAATTCACATCAATCGCGCAAAGCATATTGAAAACCCTCCCTCACGCGCAGCATCATACGGCTCCAGCTGTCGGCCACAACGTGGTGTTGGAAGCTCCCGATTGGCTTGGAAAGCAGCTCAGCCTGCGCGCTGTCGAATTGGCCTAGGGCGTCGACCCCATGGGCGCCTCTTAACGTAGCGTTTGGCAGAGCCGCCACTTCAGTGAGGCCTATCTCGAGGTTCGCTCAGTCGCAACGGCCCGGAGGTCCGGATTCGGCATCAGGCGCACCGCAATGACCTGCAGTGACCTTGCGGCGAGCTAACGCGAAAATGCTAGCAGCCCGAACGTGACCACGGCCAGACTGATCGCCAAATACGCGATCGGCGACAGCACCTCCTTCAGCACTAACAACCCCAGGATATTCGCAATAATGATCGACGCCGCGCTAAACAACGCCATCGTCTTTCCCAAGTCGATGGACGCAAACACATAGAGTTGGCCCATCGTCGCCACGATCCGAATCGAGAAGTAGGCGACGAACCAGACACTGGCAAACGCAGCTGTAGAAAAGCCGTACAGCTTCATATAGTTGCGCCCCAAGAGGTCACTAATAGAAAATAGGATTTGAGTGCCGATAAGAATCACGTAGGTCCAGGGCATGAGTGACCTGAATACAGCGCGGGCTCGGGGCGAACACAACCCCAAAACCCAAGACTAACCCAGCCATCTATGTACGCTCTGGGGCAGCTTTAGGTCGCTCGTGACTCGACGTAATTGGATATTGCTGTGGCGAGAAGCCTGGATATGATGCGCCCTCTCTCCTCTTTCAGATTGGTCAATAAGATGTTCAAGACTATTGGGACAGCGCTCGTCATTCTTTCGGTGATGGTTTGCTCAGGTGCGACCGCCGCACAAAAGCTGCCGAGCGACATCGATGCGTTTGTCAGTAAGGATGGCCATCTGCAGCTGAATGGAAAACGGGTGCGTTTTTGGGGAGCAACGGGGGGGGGTTCGCTCGGCGCGGAAGGCGCAGATCGGCAAGGCTATGCTGACGTCGATCTGGTGGTGAAACGCCTGTTTGAGCTCGGATTTAATTTGGTTCGAGATGGGCATCGTGGCGCGGCAACGTATACCAAAGGAGATCACTCCGAAGCCGACTTGAGCGATTACTTCCACTTCAAGTTCAAACAAGCGGGCGGCAAAATTTGGGCTACGGATCTCAGTCACGGGGCACGCAGTGCGGGCTCTAAAGACGTCGACATTCTCGCCGATGCCAAGACTAAAGAGGCATGGGTCGCGGCCATGCAAGAATGGGAGAAGAAATCAGATAAGCACGCTGTTTCTCTCACGCGCAATGTTGCCCGGATTTGGGACTCACGCCTGGAAGCGATCGGGATCGCCAACATGAAACAGGCCGTGACTCAAGTGAATCCTTACACGGGGCTCAAGCGCGCCGATGACCCGGTCTATGCGATCTGGGAGCTCTCGAATGAAGAAGGTTGGATCTCGCAGATGACGGGCGGCGAGTGGCAGCAGTTACCCCGTTTCTTCCAAGATGAGCTGATTGGGCGTTGGCAAGAATTCGTGCGCGCGAAATATAAGGATGATTACGGGGTCAAGAAGGCCTGGGGCTTCTTGTTGGCGGGCGAGGCGCTCAAAGAGAATACGCTGCTCTTAGCTCCTATTCAAAGCAAGAGCCTGCCTGTCGTGATCAGCGACGCCAATCCGGCGGCTGTGGCGATGCTGCAGGCGAGCAAGCAGAAGTATTCGCGGGATGATTTCAATCGAGCGCGTGCGAGCGACGTGTTGGAGTTTCTCACCGGGCTCTGGGTAGAGCACAAGAAACGCGAAGCGGATGCACTGAAGCCACTCGGCAAGAGCCTCACGAAGACGCCGCTCGTTTGGAATACGGGGTTCCCGGGCTCCAACATTCAAGCGCAATTCCTGCAGCAGCACGCCGACGCCATCGCCCACGATTCCTACATCGGCGGGACACATCACGATCCAACCCACCGTCGCTTTCCCTTCTTCAGTGGCCTTGAGGAGCTGCCGCGCATTGCGTGGAAAGAGCCCTGGATCGAGCACAATCACATGCCTGGCAAGCCCTACCTGATCTACGAGACGCAGATCGACAACACCGGGAAATATCGTGCGGAGTTTCCAATGCGCATGGCGTCGCTCGGAGCGATTCAAGATTGGGACGTGGTGTGCTGGCACTATTACGGATTTGCGCCCGATTCTCGCAAAGATAAGCCATTTTTATCCAAGCTCGACACCGGGCATTCGATGAACCTGCACTACCAATTTGACGAAGTGCAGCTCTCCTCCATGAAGGCGGCTTCGGCAATCTTTCGAAACTTCCTCTTGAAGCCCGCGCCCAAGCCCACACTGTTCGTGTTTGGCAAACGCTCGCTCTTCGATCCTGCGAGCATGGAATCGGAAAACTCGTACACCCCGGGTATGTTGGATCGGATGATGGCCACAGCCTATCGCTACGGTTCCCGGCTCTTGATTGATCCCACACTGGAGAGTCGTCCGTTTGACCCGATCTTCAAGGAAAAAGGCTCATTTGATAGGTTCCTCGAGCAAGGCTATCTGATCGTTGGCCCCAGCTATCGGCCCAGAACGTTCGAACCCAATCCGATAACGCCCAATGATCAAATTGAATACGATTGGCAGAAGGGCCATCTGAAGTTCGATGCGCCTGGGGTTGCGAGCTACTCAGGCTTCTTTGCACAATACGGCAATATTCTGCGGTTTAAGAACGGTGTGGTGTTGCGCGACGTAACGATCAAAAACGATGACGGTATTGCGTACCCTGTGACCGCGGATGAAAAATTTATTGAATTCAGTCTGGTATCGCTCGATCAGGCGCCGTTGGCGACAACCAAGCACGCCTTGCTTTCCTTGGTGAGCACCAGCTTCAATAGCGGCTTCAAGTTCGACATGTCCAAGCTCTACGAATTCTTTGCCCCCAAGGTAGAGAACCAGGGCGAGCTCCCCGTCCTGTACGCGCGTCCTGGCGCCACCATCTTCGCCCCGGGTCTAAAAGGCATGAAGTATCGATTTGTGGGCTGGGATCAGAAGGCCATTGGTGCCGGATTGATCACCGATGGCGTGCTCAAGGTTCCCGCGGATAAAGCGATCTTCTACGTCGAACTCCTGCGGTAGCTCGCCAACCCGCGAGAAAGTGGCTAAATCGCCACGTGTGGCTCAACTTCCAGACCCCGGTTCCTTTGGCTCGTGGGTGCTTGCCATGCGCCCAAAGACGCTCACTGCGGCCGCAACGCCTGTGCTTGTAGCCACAGGAGTTGCTCTAGCTGTGGGGAAAGCGGGCTGGTTAAGGGGAGGTGCCTGGCCGGGCCTAGCTGCTTTGATCGGTGCGCTGCTGCTCCAGATTGCCTCGAACTTCGCCAATGATGTGTTCGATTTCGAAGCGGGAGCCGACACCGACGATCGCCTCGGTCCGCCGCGTGCCGCACAGCTTGGCCTACTCACTCCCCAACAGCTTCGACGAGGCCTGATCGCCGTGCTCGGCGCAGCATTACTAGTTGGCTGTTATCTGGCAGCCGTGCGTGGCTGGCCCATCATTGTTATCGGGTTGGCTTCGATGCTGGCTGCGGTGGCATACACCGGTGGCCCCTACCCACTTGGCTATCATGGGTTGGGCGATATTTTTGTGATGCTCTTCTTCGGCTTCGTGGCGGTGCTCGGCACAGCCTATGTGGAGCTCGGATATGTGCCCCAATTGGCCTATTTCGCGGCGCTCCCCGTGGGGGCGCTGTCGACGGCCATCTTGGTCGTGAACAACCTGCGGGATCGAGAATCGGATGCCCGAGTCGGCAAACGCACGCTGGCGGTGCGACTCGGCGAGCGTGGGGCTGTGCTTGAGTACGCGGCTTTGGTCGTGCTCGCCTATGCAGTGCCGCTTGGTTTGGTTGCGTTCAGTTTTGTTTCGTTGTGGAGCTTGCTGCCCCTGCTTTCGCTGCCGCTAGGAGTCCGCTTGGTGCGCCAAGTGGCCTCTGTGCGTGGGAAAGCCATGAACGCGTTGTTGGCTCGCACGGCTCAGTTGCTGGCGCTGTACGGCATCTTATTCACCGTGGGCTTGGCGCTTTGAGCCTTCCATTTGCATTTCGTCCCGTCAGCGTCGCAAGAACGCGGTGGACTGTCTCGGAACACGTGCACTCGGCACGTGGTTCATGGTCAGAACGGGAGGGCCTGGTGCTAACGCTACAGGACGAAGCTGGGCGTTTGGGGCTTGGCGAGGCGAGTCCGTTGCCAGGCTACAGCACTGAAACGCTTGAGCAATGCGAAACCGCCTTGATCAAGACACTGGCGAGGTCATTCTGCTTATCGGAGTCCCCGGCTGAAGCTCTCGCGACATTGAGCGAACTCCCCGAATTTCGAGAGCTGCCGTCGGTGCAGTGTTGCCTTGAAATCGCCTATTTGGATCTGTTAGCCCAGCGCGCCGAAACGGCTCATTTCAGTGCCCGCTCATCCCTGTGGGGCGCGCTCCTGAGCCCTTCCAATTCGGTACCGCTCGCGGTCGCAGTCGCAGCCCTGCTCGAAAACGAGAGCGTTGGAGCCTGCCTGAGCAGTGCGGAGCGAGCCTTCGCGACGGGCGTCACCACCTTCAAGCTGAAGTTGGGGATTGATTTTGAGCTCGAGCTGGCGCAACTCGCCGCCTTGCGCACGGCATTCGGCAGTCGGGTCAAGATTCGAGTGGATGCCAATCAGAGCTTCAGATCGCCTCTGGCGGAAATGTTCGCCGCACTTGAACCCTTTGGGCCTGAATTCATCGAGGAGCCAAGTTCCCCCTTGCTTCTTGCCGAAACGTTAACCAGTGCTTCAATAGAAGATGGCCTGCGTATTCCGATCGCACTCGACGAATCCTTGCGCACCCTGGACGAAACCAAGGTGGGGGCTTGGTTGCGAGACAATAAGATCCAGGTGCTGGTTCTGAAGCCGATGTCGCTCGGCCTGTGGCGCTGCATTCGCTGGGCACAGCTGGCGGAAGCCTGTGGAGCCAAGTGCGTGGTGTCCCATTTATTCAGCGGGCCCATCGCTACAGCTTGGGAACAGCGGCTCGCGCGCAGCCTTGGCTCGCGTGATCTCGCGCAGGGCCTGCACTACCAACCTGCTCCCCTCGACCTGTCTTTTAGCCTAGAGGCACTCGCACGCCTGAAACCTGCGGAGCTAGCATTGATCGACGCGCACGGTGCTTTGTCGTACGCCGCGCTCCGTAAGGAGGCCGCCCGCACACTCACGCTGCTGCTCTCGCTTGGACTTAACCTGGAGGCCGCTGTTCCTGTTCCTGTGGCTTTCGTGGCGCGCATCGATCGCCCAACTTGGATTCTGATCGCGCTCCTGCTGGATCGAGGCGTGCCTTTCGTACCGCTGCATCCGCGCTGGCGGGACACAGAACAAAGCGCTGCCCTGGCTGGTAAACCTAGGCATTTGCTGTTGCCTGCGGCCTGGGCAGAAGCTGTTCCTGAGCGCGCCTCGCGGGTCGCGGACAAGCTCTTGAGCGGAGCCTTAGACATCGTGAACGGAGGCTTGAGTTCAGCGTCGGAGGGACTTCCTGAGGATAGGCTAGCTGCGGTCGTGTTCACCTCGGGTACGAGTGGCACACCGAAGGGCGTTTGCCTGAATCGCTCGGCATTACTGGTTTCGGCACAAGTCAGTGCCGAGAATCTTGAGTGGCAACAAACTGATCGCTGGCTCCTCAACTTACCGCTTTCCCACATTGGAGGAATTTCGGTACTCACGCGTTGCCTGCTCGCTCAAAAGCCCTGCGTTTTGGCTAACCCAGAGGAGTATCGGGACCCGGGTGCACTTCTGGATTGGATCGCAGCGAGCCAATCCACACTCTTGAGTTGGGTCCCCACTCAACTAGCACGCATGCTTCGCGAGCCTGATCTCGCGCTCCCCGCGTGCGTGCGGGCTATTCTGATCGGTGGCGCTCCGCTAGCTGCCCATCTCGAACATGCAGCAGCGTTACGCAGTTGGCCAATTCTCGCGACGTATGGTCTGACCGAAGCAGCATCGCAAGTCGCGACGCGCACACTCGGTGTCGCCGCGCCCGAGGGCTCGGTAGGCAAACCGCTCGGCCACTTGGAATTGCGCACGACAGCAGGTGTCATTGAACTGAGAGGCCCGGGTCTTTTTGGGGGTTATTGGGGCGAAAAACCTCGGAACCCGGACGCTTGGTTTCCGACCGCGGATCTTGGAAGCTTGGATTCCGAAGGCTATCTCACTGTGCTTGGCCGTGCCGACGACGTGGTGATCTCGGGAGGGGAAAACGTGCACCCGGTCGAAGTGGAAGCCGTGATTGGAACATTCCCTGGCGTCGACGCCGTCTGTGTGTTCGGAATTCCTGATCCCGATCTGGGCGAAGCGTTAGCCTGTGCGGTAACGCCAGCTGCTCAGAATCTTTCAGGACTATTGGAGCATATCTTCGCGTCGTTGGCTGGATTCAAGCGCCCACGTTGGATCGCCACCCTCGACGAACTACCCGTTGGGCAAAGCGGCAAACTGGAACGACGGAGATTGGCAGTAGAACTCGCAACGAGCCTCCGCCCGTTTACTCGGAGTTGCGATTGAGCGTTAGCCTTGAGGCAGGCTCCCGAGCAGCTGCCGCACCGGCTCGGGAATCGGAATACGCCTGAACCCCTCGACGCTCACGAACGCGTGCACAGATTGAACAATTGCCAAAACACTTCCGGCAAGCGTTAACTGAAAAGCGAGCGTGGCCTCCGTTGATTCGAGATGGGCGAGCACCAAGCTGACGTCCACTTGCTGCCCGAAGCTGAGCGGCTTTAGAAAATCGGCCTGACTGTGACGGATCGGAGCGGCCCAGGTTCTCTCCCGAAGCACCTGATCGAGTGGCTGCCCGTGAGCCCCGAGGAAGCTCACGTACACATCGTGACAATACTCGATGATCCGCGGGTAAAAAACGATCCCGGCGGCATCCACGTCCTGAAAACGCACGCTCCGCGACTCGCTGAATCCCGGCGGCAATAGGCCGATGAGGCGGGCTTTATCAAAACTAAACATGGGCTCCTACGCGACATTGGGGAAGCTACCAGTGCTCTCGCTGAGGCGCTATAGTCGTGGGCCATGCGACAACGATCACTCGCGCTACCAACACTGATCTCGGTTGTTTCATTCATGCTGGCCGGGTGTCGAAGCCAATCCCCCACCCCTCAACCATCGGCGTCCACGAGCAGCTCGACTCCAAGGTCTGACTTGGGCCAGGCGCAACAGAAGGCATCCAACACCCACGTCTTCGGGGCGAAGATCACGCCTGGGCAAGAAGTCTCGCTCGCCTCCGTATTGGCTACGCCGCAGACGTTTGTAAAAAAATCAATCATTGTGGCGGGCGATGTACGCAAGGCTTGCGGCCGTAAAGGCTGCTGGATGGAGCTCGGAACATCCCCGGATCCAAATGCTCCAGGCTGTCGTGTCACCTTTAAAGACTACAGCTTCTTTGTGCCGACTGACTCGGCAGGTGCGAAAGCAAAGCTTCAGGGCAGCGTCGAACTCGAAACGATATCGCCTGATTTTGTGAAACACCTTGAATCCGAAGGCGCCAAGTTCAACAACAAGCACCCGGACGGCAGCGCCGAATCCGTAACGTTGGTGGCATCGGGTGTTGAGCTTACCAAGGGCTAGGCGTGCAACTTCCGGACTTAGGCGCTTTTCGGTGCTGGACGCAGAGCTACCCACAACAAACGGAGCACATGGCCGCCAAGCAAGATCACGATGCCGGTGGCCCAGATATCGAATGGAAGCGCCAGGATCAAGCCAACAGAGGCTAAGAGTGCCAGGCCTGGCACGAGCTTTGGCACCCTACGATCTTTTTCGTCCAGCTTGAGCGCCGCAAGGTTGGTGAGTGCGGCGTAAGCTAACGTACCAAACGCCGCAAACATCCAGCTTTTGTGCAGATCCGTGAAGGCTGCTACGAGGCCGATAGCTAAACCCATGACCACGGTTGCGACGTACGGAGTCTCGCTGCTGTCCGTTTTGCTGAGCAACGCGGGCAAATCTTCGCGTTCACCCATCGCTTTTGCCAAGCTCGCGCTGCCCACGATCAGATTCAGCGCGACGCCCAGCATGGCTAACACCGCCCCGCCACTCACGGCCTGACCCACCCAACGTGCGTTGTAGCGATCCGCCAAGCTGGCCAACGGTGCCAGTGTTTTAGTCGTCTGCTGAGCTAAAGAGGGCGCACCCACAACGGCAAGGGTCACCACACTCACCAACAAGTACACGACCAACGCCACCACAACAGACAATAGCGTGGTTCGGAGCAGCGCTCCCTTCGGTCCCGAAATGAGAGCCTCGGACTTCGAAACCTGGCTAAAACCAGCGAACGCGGGGAACAAGAGAGCCGCAGCGGCTGCCAAGGCTTCGCTCGGCGATCGCAGGCTAGCATTCGCGAACGAGAGGTTCTGCGAGGCTGAGCTGTCCGTGTGGGAAGCCATCATCGCGAGGAATACGAGCACACCCAGCATCCCTCCTACCGTGAACACAACATTCACCACACCGCTACGGCGAAACCCACTCAATACCAGGAGCGTTAATCCGGCAACGGCTCCAATCGCGATCGTCATGGCTGAGCCCTGCTCCCCGCGACGCAGAAGCGCCATCACATAGGCAGAATAACCGAGAGCGGCAGCTGCCGCGGCTGTTGTCGACGCAACTAATCCTGCCCAACCGGCGGTGAAACCAAGGCCCGGGTTCAGATATTTGTACCCATAATCATAGGCGCCCACGCCCGTTGGCTGGGCGACTCCCAATGAAGCTCGACTGACAGCGGTAGCAGCTGCCAAAAGCCCCGCGATGGCCAAAGCAGGCAACAAGAGTGTCCCGGCGACGTCAGCCGCAAAGCCGAGAGCTACGAAGAGGCCAGTGCCGATCATGGCGCCAGTGCCTACCAACAGGGCGGTCAAAACGTTCGTCTTTCGCTCGGGAAGGGTTTCCACGACAGGCAAATAGCTCCCTGCGCGATAGGAACGCAAGACCTGCAGAGGCCCTTTGCTTAGGCGTTGTCGAGTTCGGCGAGGAATTCCTGGCCGCCTGAAAGATTCGGGTTCTCGCTCAACGCCTTCGCCAGGAGCACTTTGGCTCGGCGTGGATCGCCCTGACGTTGGGCCAGTACCGCAAGGTGAAAGTGCGCTTCGCCCTTCAAATCCTGCGAGACACCTTCCTCCTCTTCGGTACTGGTGCGCATCATGGCCACGGTGCGAAAGGCGCGTGTCGCCAGCTCATCGTCGCGGTGCTCAAGCGCCAATAGACCTAGCTCCATCGCGACGCCCACATTCTTCAGATCCATTTCAAACGCGTGGGTCATCGATATCAAGGCAGCGTGTTGATCGCCACGAAGGAGCCCAATTCGTGCTAGCTCCCGGTGAACTTCGGCTAAGACCTTCGCGCGTCGGCCACGGTAGCTTTCGACGAGAGTGTGGAGGACAGACTCCGCTTCGTCGAGGTTGCCTCCTACGGCGTGTGCACGCGCCAAGAGCACGATCCCTGGAACGCTTTCGGGGCTGAGCTCGCGCGCCTCCGTCAGCACCTCCAAGGCACGTGAGAGATCGCCTTCAGGCTGGAGCAAATGCTCGGCCGCGCGATACAGCAATTGAAGTCGTTCGGAGACATCCGTTGCGCGCGCCGCGTCTCGGATCAGAATCTCGCCGAGTTCAGCGTGGGCTCCCGTCTCTTCATAGACGACATAGAGCATCTGCCGGAGCGCGACGTTGCTCGGGGCCGCTTCGACTGCACGTTCAAGTGCGCCGCGAGCATCCTCAAATCGGCCGGCTTTCTTGCACACCGCGGCCAGGCGGAGTGCTGCATCGGTGAGCGCATCACCTTCCTCCAGTGCGACCAATTTTCGATAGGCAGAGCTGGCTTGGCTGTGATTCCCTGCTTCTTCTTCGAGTTCAGCAAGCTTCCGCAGAGCACCCTTGTCCTTCGGAGATGCTTTGACCAGCTCGTCCAGCCAC
>JBBRRP010000053.1:0-38990 GCA_038246305.1 Polyangiales bacterium
CGTCCGAAGGCTACGGGCCTGAGCGGCGCGTCATCCTGCTTCACGGCCCGGTGGGTTCCAGTAAGTCCACGATTGCTCGCCTGTTGAAGAAGGGTCTGGAAGCGTACTCGGCGACACCCGAAGGCGCGCTTTACACCTTCCGCTGGGTGAATCTTGCCGGCACCGGCCTGGCGAGTGGCGGTGCGGAGATCTTCGATTCACCGATGCACGAAGAGCCGTTGCGTTTGATTCCGTTGCAGTGGCGCGAGCGCGCGATCCCGCAGCTTCGGCTTTCCAACGATAAGTTCAAGGTGAAGATTGAGGGCGATCTCGATCCCGCCAGCCGCTTCATCTTCAATGGTTTGCTGCAGCGCTATGAGGGCGATTGGGCCAAGGTGGTGAACAACCACATTCAAGTGAAACGCCTCATTTTGAGCGAGAAAGATCGCGTCGGCATTGGCACGTTCCAGCCGAAAGATGAGAAGAATCAGGACTCCACCGAGCTCACCGGCGACATCAATTACCGGAAAATTGCCGAATATGGCTCGGATTCCGATCCGCGCGCCTTCAACTTCGACGGTGAATTCAACATCGCAAACCGCGGCATTGTGGAATTTGTCGAGGTGCTCAAGCTGGATGTGGCCTTCTTGTATGATCTTTTGGGGGCTTCCCAAGAGCATCGGATCAAGCCCAAGAAGTTCGCTCAAACGGACATCGATGAGGTCATCATCGGCCACACGAATGAAGCCGAATATCGCCGGCTGTTGAACAACGAGTTCATGGAAGCGCTTCGGGATCGAACCATCAAGATCGACATTCCGTACATCACGCGCCTGAGCGACGAGATCAAAATCTACGAGAAGGATTTCTCGCAAGAACGCGTGCGCGGGCGGCATATCGCCCCCCACACCCTCGAAGTGGCGGCGATGTGGGCGGCACTCACCCGGCTCAAAGATCCGAAGAAGCACAATCTGCAACTGTTGCAGAAGCTGAAGCTGTACGACGGCAAGGTGTTGCCCGGGTACACGCAGGATACCGTGAAAGAGCTGCGCAAAGAGAGCGCCCGCGAAGGCATGGAAGGCATCAGCCCACGCTATGTGCAAGACAAGATCTCCAACGCCCTAGTGAGCGACGCCGGCGAAGGCACCATCAATCCGTTTATGGTGTTAAATGAGCTAGAAAAGGGCCTTTCCAGCCATTCTCTCATCACCGGCGATGAAGAGCGTAAGCGCTACAAAGATCTGATCGGCGTCGTGAAGCGCGAGTACGAAGAGATTGTCAAAAATGAGGTTCAACGCGCGATCAGTGCGGATGAAGAGGCGATCGCGAAGCTGGCCGCCAATTACATCGATAACATCAAGGCCTACACGCTCAAGGAGCGCGTCAAAAATCGTTACACAGGCCAAGATGAAGAGCCCGATGAACGGCTGATGCGTTCGATCGAGGAGAAGATCGAAATTCCCGACAATCGCAAGGATGATTTCCGGCGCGAGATCATGAATTTCATCGGAGCCAAGGCGGTCGAAGGCAAAAAGTTCGACTGGCAAACCAACGATCGTCTGCGCCGCGCACTCGAGCTCAAGCTGTTTGAAGATCAGAAAGACAGCATCAAGCTAAAGACGTTGGTGAGCGCCGTGGTCGACAAGGAAACCCAAGAGAAGATCGACATCATCAAGGCCCGCCTGATCCGCTACTTTGGCTACAACGAAGTGAGCGCCACCGATGTTTTGAACTACGTGGCCTCGATCTTCGCCCGCGGCGACGCCAAGAGCTAAGCTTCGCGCGCGGTGATGCCAAGAGCGATTTTTGGCTAGCTTTTGGGGTTGCCCCCACTCGTCCCTGCTCGCCGCCCTTAAAGGACGGCGGCGCGGGGCCGTTCTCCCCCTCGCCCTCGCTCCGTTCCGGCGGGGGAGAGCTTGTACGCAGGCTCCTCGGAGCCTGCCACGCAGTGCTCTTCGGAGCTTGGCACGCAGGCTGCAGAGTCTTGGCTAGGAGGAAATGATGAATCGCAAAATTGCCTTAGTTTTTCTAGTTCCGTTAACGCTCACCGCCTGCCCTAGTGAACAGGGGTTAACAGGAGAGGAAGCACGGGCCGCCGTCCAAGAGTCCGCGCTTTCTTCTGAAGCGGAGGGGCTCACCGCCTCAGCCGTCGATATTTCGACGCACTTCACGATTGGCGAGGGTGTGCAAGCGGCTGCCGATGAGCTCAAGACATTTGTCGGCTCCCAGCTGCCCTGTGCCGCCATCACTGCTCAGTTTGGCTCGCTTAGCATTGAATACGGCGCTAAGCCGGGAACCTGTGTTTATCGCGGCCACACCTTCAAGGGCAAGCACACGATCAGCGTCTCTAAGAATGAGATGGGCGAAGTGATCGTGAATCACACGTGGGACAAGCTTTCCAACGGCAAGATCGAAGTGAATGGCACCGCGCAGGTCACCTGGAATTTCAATGACCAGAGCCGCCACGTCACCCACACCGCCAGCTGGACGGAGTTGGCGAGCGGCGTCAGTGGTGAAGGCAGCGGCGATCAAATCCAGAAGGTGTTGGCCGGTGGGATCACCGAAGGCATTCAGGTCGACGGCAGCCGCAGCTGGAAGGGCACGAAGGGCACCTGGGATCTAGCAATCGATGGCGTCCAAATGCGCTGGATCGATCCGGTCCCCCAAGCCGGCAGCTACACACTGCACACACCTGCCGATAAATCAGCCACTCTCTCGTTTGCACGCGTCGACGCAGATACCATTCAGGTCACCGTCGCCAGTGGCAAAGGCAGCTTCAAGTTCAACGTGAACTCCCTCGGTGCTGTGCGCTAACGCTCACCCACCGCGAGACAACAGACGGCGGTCAATCGCGCACACAGTCACGGGTCAACAAAAGAACGGCGCACGCCGCTGGCGCTCTCCATCGGAGCTTCACCGGGAGCCCGGGTGGCCGCGCCGTTCCCTCTGGCCACCGAGTTCACCGGGAGTGAATCGGTGACTGTAGCGCGGCGCCGCTGCAAAAGTTCACTCCAACCCCGATCCAGTTGCGTGCGTAAGCGCGGGTTGAGCGCTCCTGGATTCCTTTGCTCGACGGCATAGGCATACGCGAGCCAGCGCTCTGCTTGCGCAAGATCACCGAGCACGAGTAGCGTCAAGCCGCGATACGTTCCGTATTGGGCGCGCTCCTTTTGGTCAGCCTCTGGCATGGAGCTCTCACCTTGTTCAAACACAGCGGCGGCCTCCACGTAATGACCGTTGGCATACAGGGTACGCCCATGGTCCACGTGGCTCATGCAAGCCGATGCCAAGAGCAAGGCCGCACACGCGAGGCTTGTCGGAGCGCTTCGATGCCAGAACATCGTTAACAGCTTAGCCGATCTGAAGCACCAGGTCCCGTATCGCTCCAGCGGGGCTGAGTTGGCGGATCCAGTAAGGCTCAAAATCCTGGGTAAATCCCAATCAATTCTGAGCGCACACGCCGGTGTAGGTCTCGGAATGGGGAGGTGGGCCACGGACAGTCTCCGCGCACCGCCCTGCGGATTCACTGAGGTTGGCAACCCGTGTTTCAACGCGAGACGACGACGGGTTTTGTCACTCTGGCGCTGCCGCGAATGACAATTGCCGCGGGAAGCTACCGAGTCCGAGTTCTTGGATCCGAGAGATTTCCGAGGATTCTCAATTTCGAACTGACAAACTTTGTCAATCGGGGCACGGCATGACCCGTGCACTAGTGATTCGCACGATGTCACGCTTCGCTTCATTGCTCGTCAATCTCTCACTTGGTGCTCTGTGTGCGCTGTCTGTCGCATGTTCAGGCACGGATGAGAAACCGGCGATGGCAAACATGACGCCCGGCACGACGAACATGAACGGCTTCGTTCAGGTGACGGACGACCAACTGGCGGCGCTGAATTTTGGCGAAGCCTCGGGCGTCTGCGAAATGGGTAAGACGCGTCGCTGCAGCATCAAGCTGCAGTCACAAAACGGCGTTCACAATTGTTACGTCGGTGCGCAGGTTTGCGAAGCTGGGCAATGGGGTGCGTGCAGCGACCCCGCGTCTCCCTAAGCCGAAGCGTGCCAGGAGGCACGCTGTTGGCACAGCTGCAAACCTCCAAGAACTCCTAGCTTAGCGCTAGACTTTGCCTTCTGTTGGGCCACCATGGCACACTCCGTGGCGGCTCGGGTTGAGCCACGTTCTGCTTGGCTGGATCAGGAGGAAATATCGATGCGCGCACTTGGACTATTCGCGGTTGTTTTCGGTGTGTTGTCACTCACGGGAGTTGCTGCGGCCCAAGACGCCACGCCTGATGACCCAGCCGCAACCCCAAGCGACGGGTCAGCCCCCGTCACCACCACCGCGACGGAGAAGGCCCTGGATAGAGGGACAGGAGCCGCCGAAGTTGGAAGCGCGGGTGCCGACGCGGATAGTATTCGCGAACAAACCGACAACACCCCGAAGGAGCAGAAGGACAAAACGTATTTGTTCCTGGGTGCTCGCTATCGCGGCATCATCGTCCCCAAATTTTTGATGTCTGCATTTGGTGCGGACGGCGGCGCGAATGTCTACGTGAACGGATTCGGTCCAGAAGTGGGCGTGCGGCGTGATAATTTTGAGTACAGCTTGAGTGCGTGGTGGGCGGGTTATTCGATGAAAGAGACACCGTTTAAGGCGACCACGGATCCGGCGCAGGCTTGGGAAAAGGTCGAAAGCGACATCAACATGATCTTCCTCACGAGTGATTTCATGTGGACGAGCCCGGTCTCGCCTGAGTTTGGCATCAATTACGGCATTGGCGGCGGCATCGGTCTGCCCTTTGGTCCTTTGTACCGAAGGGAGATCTATCCGGGCGCCGGCTCGAATATTAACGATCCTTCTACTTGGACGGTGTGTAAGTCAGCGGGCGAAGGCGGCGGAGGCTATTGCGAAGAAGGTCCCAAAGAGGAACCCAATTGGTTCAACGGCGGCTCCAAGCCCATCGTTTTCCCCTGGCTCACCGCGCAGATCGGCTTTCGCTTCAAGCCGCATCGCAACTTCGTGACCCGCTTCGACGCAGGTTTCGGCACGAGTGGGTTCTTCTTAGGTCTAGGCGCAGACTACGGACTTTGAGTGGATGAGCTGAAGCTTCCCGAGCGCTATCGAGCCATCGCTTGCCTGGGGAAGGGCGGCGGCGGTCAGGTGTGGGCGGTCGAGGACAGATACAATGGCTTGCGGTGTGCGCTCAAGGTGTTGGGCCAAGATGCCAGCCACCGCGAGTTGGAGGCCTTGGTGCGTGAGGCCACAGCTCTGAGCGGGCTTGAGGGCTTGGGCGTGCCGCGAGTTCTGGCTTTCGGAAGATTACCTGGAACCGCCAAGCCTTACCTGGTGCGCGAATTGATCGAGGGCGAAAGCTTGGAGGCCTGCATCCACGCGCATGCGCCCCTGGAGGAGCTGTTGGCTGCGTTAGCCATGGCCTCCGAGCAGCTCACCGTGCTTCACCGTTCGGGCCTTTTGCACGGGGATGTGAAGCCGGCCAATATTATCGTACAACCCGATGGGCGTGCAACGCTGGTGGATCTGGGCCTGGCCGCTCCTTGGCAGGAGCACGGAGTTCGGCCTGAAGGGCTCACTCCTCGCTACGCAGCTCCGGAGCTGTTTCAAGGCAAGCCACTCACTGTGCGCGCCGAGGTGTTTGCGCTCGGGATCACGCTGAGCGAGGCCCTAGAAAACGGACAGCGGCCTTCTTTGTTAGAAGGGATGGCCAGCGATCTTGAAGCGGTTGCAGCCCGCGCTATCGCGCAGGACCCCTCGCAAAGGTACCCTTCAGCCGACGAATTTGCGAGCGCCCTCAGGCGTGCTGCTCGGCTCCCCAGCGAGAGTTCGCGTGGCGCCAACACCGCTCTCTGGCCGATCGTTGGAATCGATGCCGCAAGTGAGAATTTGCGCACCCTGGCCTTGGGCTTGCTGGCAGAGGACGTTCTGTGCATCGCGGGAGCACCTGGATCGGGAAGAAGTGCGCTCCTCCGGCGTTTGGCTTGGTCGCTTGGTTTGGCGGGGCTTCCGCTCACGTTCATCGACGATCCGTGTGCCTTCTGCCAGGCGAGTGGGGGTTTGATCGGCGAAAATGTTGCGGAAAATGCCCCATTTGTTTTGGTGGATGATGTTGAGAAGTTAACCCCAGAACGAATCGCTGAGTTGGCGCGGGCGAGAGCCGAGGGCGCGCGGCTGGTTGTTGTCGG
Organism: Polyangiales bacterium; assembly: GCA_038246305.1. Taxonomy (GTDB): domain Bacteria; phylum Myxococcota_A; class Polyangia; order Polyangiales; family Polyangiaceae; genus JBBRRP01. Next base: position 6,178 of record JBBRRP010000053.1, read on the forward strand.
TGGGAGTGGTCTGTTTCCGAAGGCCAAGCGGTTCGTGGTGTCGGGTTTGGATTCTGCGGCAGCGAGGGAACTCGTGCGGCAAGCGGTTCCGGCGTTAACCGAGCGCCATTTGGCTAGGATTGTGGATGCGAGCCAGGGGCGACCGGGAGATCTGCGCGCCATTGTCCAGCGCATCGCTCGCCAGGCGGTTGTTTCCGTTGATGACATCGAAGCAGTCATCGCTGAAGGTGCTGGCCACTCCCAGGTGCCGGAAGCCCCTTTGGCGCGTGCCCGATACATGATCGAAAAGGGGCGTTTCAATGAAGCGGCGCTTGCGCTCGCCAGCGCGACGGCGAGCACAGCCAGCGAACAGCTGAGCTTGGCCGTTTTGAAGGCGCGAGCGGACATCGCGCTCGGTGAAGCTGCGCGTGCGGTGGTGGGCTTACGGGCGGCGGCGGGGCTCATCAAAGAAACCGACACACCCGCGCTTTCGGCTGAATGGCAGCTTTTCTTGGCCAGAGCGCTGATCGGAACCGGTGAGTATGCTGAAGCGCTCGCGCTCAGCACAACACTCGAAACTGCGGATGCAGCGCTGCTTGCCGAGGCGCGTGCCTACGAAGGGTTGGCCAGGCTTTTGCTCAATAAAACGGCGGAAGCAGAAAAAGTGCTGCTGGAGGCCGTGCTCCTGGCCCAGCGGGCCGGTTCAGCGCGCGTTGAGGCCATCGCTCTCAGCACGTTGGCCCTGGCTGCACAACGGGGAGAGCAGCTTCCGAGAGCTAAGGAGATCTTCGAACGCGCATTGCTCGCTGCGGAGGCCGCGGGCGACGCGGGCATGCTCTCTATTCTTCAGCTGAATCTCGCCGGGCTTTGCAAGGTTCAGGGAGATATTGCGCAGGCGATCGAGAGCTATGAATCGGCGCTCGATAGCGGTCGCCGTTCCGGTCGGCGTTCAGCGGTGCGTCAAGCGCTATTGAACCTCGCCAATCTTGATCTTTATCTAGGCCGATTGGCAAAGGCCCGGGCAGGGATCGAAGCCCTTGAGCAGCAACGCGATCAATTGCCTCCTGAAACGCGTGCTCAGCTCCTTGGCCTTCAGGCTGAGCTGCTCTTTAAGAACAACGAGATGGAGGCTGCCGTCAGTGGGTATGAGGCTTGTGCGGCGGCTTATGACGCACTCGGACGCAGCCTGGACGCGGCCGAGGCACGCTTGGAGAGCATTTTGGCTGCCGCCCGCTTGGCGCACGTCGACGTCGCTCAACTCCGGCAACGCCTCGATCAAGCACGTTCAGAGTTGCGGGGGAGTACGGCTCATCAGCCCCTTTTTCATCTCGCCGAAGCACGCATTCACACTCTGGCCCAGGATGAGCTTCATGCCCGCGCAAGTCTGGATGAGGCGCTCCGGCATTCGCGTGAAACAGGGCAGCGTGAATGGGTTTGGCGCGCGCTTCAAATTCGCTCAAGCTTGGAGGAAGCTGGTGGTCAGGGCGTACGTGCTCGACGCGATGCAGAAGAGGCGCTCGCCGTTCTTGAGGACATCGCAGCCCGCCTACCGCGTGATCTGCGCGAGGTGTATTGGAATGATGGTCGGCGGCGAGAATTGAGAACCAAGGTGCAGGCCAGTCTCGGACATGCCGCGACTGAGTTTCGATCGGGTGGATTTCATTCGGGCGGAAGTGGGCGGGGCAGTTCGGCGTCCGCCTCCACGAGCAGCTCCATCTCGCAGCTCAGCGCTACGCCGCTTGAGCATCGATTGGCTCGAATTCTCGAAGTTAATCATGAATTAGTGGGGGTTTGGGAGCTTGAGCGGCTGACGGCTCGAATCATTGATTCGGCGGTGGCTCTGCTCAGGGCTGAAGGTGGCGCGGTGCTGCTCAAGCATGCCGACGGTGCCGTTCAACTTTACACCTCGCGGGTAGCGAGGTCCGGCGGCACCGAGCTCGAATTCTCGCGCTCCATTGCGGAGCGCGTGATTGATCTGGGCGAGCCCATCGTAAGCCTCAGCGCGCGCGACGACGCGCGAATGAAGGGCTACGCATCAGTACATCAAATAATGCTGCAATCTGTGGCCTGCGTGCCCATCCGTGAGCCAGGCGGGGCAGCCATTGGGGCGCTTTATCTGGAGACGCGGCTCCGCCCCGGGGCTCAATTCGAAGTGGAGCTTCCCACTCTTTCTGCGTTCGCCGATCAGATGGCGATCGCTTTGGAGAACGCACGACTCATCAACGAGAATCGCGCTCGCGCGGATGCGCTCGAAATTGCAAACGCCGATCTCCGCGAGAAGCAAGCACAGATTTCAGAGCTTTTGGAAGAGCGCACCGATAAGCTGAAGCAAGCTCGCCGAAAGCTGCGTGACGTTCGCGAAACATTGTTTGGCCACTTTGGCTATCAGGGGCTCGTTGGCACGAGCGCGGCGATGCGCAAGGTATACGCGTTGGTGGAGCGGGTGAAAGATGCGGACGTCCCGGTGTTGATCACCGGTGAAAGCGGCACCGGCAAAGAGGTGGTGGCACGCGCCATCCACAACTCCTCGCGGCGCGGTAAAGCGAAGTTTCTAGGAGTGAATTGCGGCGCTATCCCCGAAAATTTGTTGGAAACAGAGCTTTTTGGCCATACGCGCGGAGCTTTCACAGGGGCGGATCGGGATCGAAAGGGGTTGTTTCGCGAAGCCGCTGGCGGAAGCTTGTTGCTCGACGAAATAGGTGAGTTGCCGCACAAAATGCAGGCGGGGCTGTTGCGGGTTTTGCAGGAACGAACGGTGCGTCCCGTCGGCGGCGTCGCCGAAGAGCCCGTTGACGTGCGGGTGTTGTTCGCCACCAACCGAGATCTCGGCGAGTTGGTGCAACAGGGACTGTTTCGCGAAGATCTTTACTACCGAATTCAAGTTGTGAATTTGCATCTACCTGCGTTGCGGGATCGAGCTGAGGATATCCCCCAGCTGGTGGATCATTTCCTGGGCATTTTTGCCGCTCGCTACAAGCGCGACAAGAAGTCGATTGCACGCGAGGCCCTTCGGTTGATCGAGGCCTATGATTGGCCAGGCAATGTTCGGCAACTTGAGCATGTGCTCCTCAACGCCTGGGTTCTGAGCGATGAAAGTGAGCTTGTGCCTGAAGATTTTGAGATTCCCGTTGCACGCTCGGAAGCGCTGCGGGCATCGCGCCTCCCGAGCGGGGCGCCCGAGATCGCCGAGGCACAGGAGCGCGCGTCTGCAAGCTCTTGGGTCCGCCCCACGAGCTCTCGTGCGCCTGACGAATCCGGCCCCGCCGAACGCGAGCGCATCTTGCATGCACTCCGGGGAAGCAACTGGAATCGTGCGAAAGCGGCCGAAATGATGGGTATGCCGCGCCGGACCTTCTATCGCCGGTTGCGGGACTACGGAATCCAATAAGAGCCAGCGCCGCGACTAGCTAACTTTGAGTGTCCGGAGCTTCTTGTGGAGGCCCTCGCGCGTGATGCCAAGAGCGCGTGCTGCTGCCGTCTTGTTGTTGCCGTGTTCCTTGAGGGAGCGCACCAGAAGAAATCTTTCGACTTGGTCCATCATGTCACGGAGCGCGCCGGGCTGCGTGTCGGCTTCGTCCACCAGGCCTTCGAGCCGTCGAACGCGCGGGCTGAGCAATTCGGAGGTGATGATGGCTCCCGCGTCAGCTTGAATCACCATGCGCTGGATCTCATTTTGTAGCTCACGCACATTGCCAGGGAATGCATAGCTCGTCAGAAGCTCTAAGGCTTCTTGGGACAAACCCACGATAGGCTTGCCAAGATCCTTGGCGTAAGCCTCCAAAAAGTGCCGCGCCAGGATCGGAATATCCTCCCGACGCTCGCGTAGCGGAGGCGCTTTAACCGGAAAGGCAGTGATGCGATAAAAGAGGTCCTCGCGAAAGCGGCCCTGCTTAACTTCGGCCTCCAGATCACGATTGGTCGCGGCCACGATGCGCACGTCCACGTGCCGTGTGCTCGTGGCACCCACGGGGCGGATCTCGCCTTCTTGCAAGACTCGAAGCAGCTTGGCTTGAAGCCCAAGGGGCATCTCTCCCAGCTCATCTAAGAACAGGGTGCCACCATTGGCCATCTCAAACAGGCCCTTCTTATCTTCTGTGGCGCCCGTGAATGAGCCTCGCTTGTGCCCGAAGAGCTCGCTCTCCAGAAGATTCTCGGGCATCGCCGCGCAATTTTGGGCCACAAACAGCTTGGATGCTCGCTCGGATTCGTAGTGCAAGAACGAGGCGATCAGTTCCTTGCCCGTGCCCGTTTCGCCCTGAATCAAGACGGTCACCCGAGTATCCACGACCTTGCGCAGTTGCTCCAGCAGGGTCTTGAGCTTCGAGCTTTCGCCCAGAATCCTCACATTTCCCGAGCGCTGCCGCTCGCGCGCTTTCAGAAAGACATTCTCTTTTTCAAGAGCGGCTTCGGCTGTTTGCAGTCTACCGATGAGGCGTGCGTTCACGATCGCCAAGGACGCATAGGCTGCGAGCACGGCCAGCGCTTCCATGTCGGTCGAATCAAACATCGCCGGCGCGTCTCGGTTATCAGCTTGCAGCACGCCGACCACGTTCGCTCCTCGCCAAAGGGGGACGGCGAGGGTGCTCCGAATGCTGGCACCCAGCAGGGACTCGGAACTGAAGACTTCGTCAGGCGCATCGGCAGCGAGCACCGCGGCGCGCTCTCGAATGACTTTGCGAAAGATGCTTCGCGTCACGCGCACGCCGTCGGGCGGAGTAAAAAAAGTGTTGTCCGGTCCGCGCACCCGCGTCATCACCGGGACAAACGCTGAAAGCTCAGCCGTTTTCCCAGTTTCTGCGTCGTCACCCAGCACCAAGGTGACGTGAGTGGCGTTGCCGAGCAGTGTGAGGGCGGCATCGCCAACGGCTGCTAAGACTTCATGTAGACTGGAAACTGGCCCAATCGAGCGCTGGGCCGCGTGCCAGGCCCGAAGCACGTCGGCGTTGCGTTGATCGGAGGATGTCTGTTCGGGTAGCTCAGAAAGCGGTCGAACTGAAACGAGATGTTCCGGATCGGGCTCCTCGTCGTGGGTCATGGGTTGACTTTGAGATGGCCGTTTTATCCCCATTTTGGGGAACGCGAAGCCATCAGTTGGCGCGCGCTTCAATGCGATACATGACCTGTTTAAGCGGGCTGTCACCTGCCGCTTTGTTCTTGTCGGGCGACTTGGCGTTCTTCTCGATGATCATCCGCAAGGAGGCTGCCGCTTCCTTCGAACCTTTGGGCGAGAGCTGATCGATCGTTTGCGCGGAGATGAAGCGAAGAGCTGCGTTGTCGATGGCATCGAGACGCTGAATGAGCTCACCCCGGCTCTGCTCGTTGCCAAGGATCCCCACCATATACCCGGCTTTGATCCCGATGAACTGCGTCTGGCGGTCCTGATTCTCTGGCTTCTCCAGGGCCGTGAGATAACAGCCCACGCGATCTCCGCATGCGTTGAGGATTGTCTCCACCTGCTTGTAGATGTCTTTTTCAATCGACGTGCCGTACTTATCGACTGCCTTCTTAACGAGCGGCAGTTGGTCCGGCTTGGCGAGCTTTAGCACGGTAATCAAAATCGCGCCTTGCAGTGACTTCTTGTCCTCTGGATCGCCTTTCACTGCGTCAGCGCGTGCCAAGAGCCAGGGCACAAGGCCTGGATCATAGAACTGACCGGATGCTTCGGTGAGCACCTGCAGCGCCGGATTTCCCGGAGGGATCATCGTGTCGAGCGCAATCGATTCGAACGCTTCTTTGAAGGCCTGTTTGGATTCGTCCGTGCCAGGGATCTTCGCTAGCTCACGTGCCAGGATGGCTTTATTGGCCTCGTCCGACTCTTTCTTTAGGGCCATCACGAGTGGCGCACGCCCTTCAGCGCGGCCCGCGGTACCGAGCACGAGCGCCATGGTGGCCACGTGAAGATTGGCCGGAAGCTGCCCTCCATTGGCGGCATCCTTTTGGCGCTGGAGTGAGTAGGCGACCAGCTTGGTGTCTTCACCGTTTAACACCTTCACGGCACCTTCGACGGCGGGCTTGCCAAGCTTCACGAGGGCCAAAAACGCCGTTGCATGCACGTCCACTTTGGCTGGGTCGAGCACTACTTTAAGCAGGGGCTGCACGGCCGCAGGGTCACCCGTTTCGCCGAGAACTTCAGCTGCGGTGGTTTGCCAGAAGAGCTGATCGCGAGCGCCGTTGAATGACTCTTTATCGTCCTTTTTGGGTTTGGGCATGTCCGCTTCGAGCTTCTGCGATAACAGCCCCGTCCAAGACTTATCGTGTAGAATCACCATCGCCTTGTTGAAGTCTTGGTACGAAATGCCTCCAAGTTGTGAACTCGCCCGCAGCTTATCGAAAGCCGCAATCATGGGCCCATTCAGGCTTGTCAGCTTCATTTCAGCGGCAGCGTTCACGGCCCACTTGATATCGGCGTCGTCCCGGTCATAGCGGGGCTTTTTGGCGAATTCCTCGAACGCCTTCTTGAGTGCGCCTTCTGTGCGCTTGTCGCGGAATGCCGCGATGAGGTGAATGAGATCCACCCGGGTTTTCGTGGCCAGCGTGTCGTAGCTGTCGATATAAATCTTGCAGAGAGGCTCCACGAGCTTGTTCACCAACGCTTGAACGTCGGGCGACGCGAGGTCGCTGTTCGATCTTCCGTAAGTATCCTCGAAGAATTGCTCCAGGCGTTTGATCGATTTTGCTTGATAGGCAGGGTCATCCGCCTTCTCGATCCAATATTCAGGCTGGTTCTCATCTTTGCAGCCAGTGACGGCCGCCGCTCCACCGATCAGGGTGAATGAGGTCAAGCTGGCGAGGGTGAGGCGATGGACAATCGACAAAATGGCACGCGAGGAGCGAAGCATGGAAATACTCTCCTTAGACTTGGCGCTATTCGCGGGGCGCCTGGGTTTTGCAAACGAACGCTCGAGTAACATCGTTTGAGTTGAACCTGAGAATTTCGTGTCAAACCAAACAAGGAAACTCTGTTCCACGCGTGGCCGCCGGGCCGAAAAAACACCATCCCAGGCGGCGACACGGTACGTTGCGAGACAAACGCTGTCAACGAAGCGGAGGAGGACAGCAGCACAACAGCCGAGCGCGGGCTCAGCCAATGATCATGTTTTCGCTCAGCAGGTTCCCTTCCTTAAATCGCCGAAGATTCCATCTGGCCAGGATCTCGGAGCGCGCTCTCCCAGCGATGCCCTCTGCGACCAGCTCCCCCACCGCGGGCGCCATCATGAAGCCATGCCCCATGAAGCCGCTCGCAAGCTGGAGCCCCGGGCATTCATCCACGCTGCCAACAATTGGGTTGTGGTCGGGGCTGATGTCGTAAAGACCGGCCCATTGTCTCAAGATTCGGACCGCGCCCAGGCGGGGGAAGACTTTGGCGAGAGCCGCTGAATAGCGCGCGAGAAACTGCCAGGAGCTCGTTTGCCGGCCGTCAGTAGGCGCTGCGGCACTTGAGATCCCACCCACGATTTCACCCCGCGTGCTCTGCGAGAAGTACAGACCGTTGGAGAGGTCCGCTACGAGAGGAGTTAACCAGGGTTTCAGAGGCTCGCTGGAACAAATTTCATGGCGCTGGGGGTGGGTGGGCAAATCGACGTTCACGGTTCGGGCGAGCCCAGGGCTCAGCGCGCCACAAGCGAGCACCACCGTGCCGGCTTGAATGTGTCCCCGGTTGGTCATCACACCCGAGATGGCGCCAGCGTTGGTGTCGAGGGCGAATGCCTCCGTGAAGGTCTCAATCTGAACGCCTAGCTGTTGTGCAGAACGCGCATAACCCCAGACAAAGGGCCAAGGAAATACGACACAGTCGTCGGGGTTGTAACTGGCGAGAGCGACTCCTTCGTTCGAGAGTCCTGGAACCATCTCGCCGAGAGCGTTGGGTAACACGAGCTCGGAGTTCAGCCCTAGCTCACGCTGTAACTCCACGTTCTTCGCCAGCATTTCGGCCGAGGCTTGGTTTCGCACGAGGAACAGGTAACCGCCCTGCCGGAGCCAGGTATTGATGCTGTGTTCTTTGGCAAATTGCCGGAAAAGCTCGAGGCTTTTCTGCATTAACTGGATGTTGCTCGGGCTTCCCCATTGCGCGCGCACCCCGCCGCCATTTCTGCCGCTGGCACCGCTGCAGAGGTACGATTGCTCCAGCACGAGGATCCGGAGTTGTGGGGAAAGGCGAGCCAGATTGTAGGCAATGGAGAGCCCCATGATGCCGGCCCCCACAATCACCACGTCCGCGCGGTCAATTCGCATTCGCTTCATTCCAAAGCGCGAGCGCGGGCTAACTGTTCTACGATGGCGGGGTGCAAATGCTCGTTGGTAGCCAGTAAGCCACGGTCGTTAGCTAGCCCGGCGCGATAATCGATGGCATCACCCCAAGCATCCGTGAACCGGCCGCCGGCTGCGGTGACAATGGCGTCGATGGCGCAGCAGTCCCAGCGCTGCCCAGCATAGCCTGGGGCCACGTAAGCGTCAGCTCGACCGCTCGCGACCCAGGCGCCCTTGAGGCCCGCACTCCCGAGCGCCTGGATGTTCGCACCCTGCAACGAAGAGAGGACGGCTTGAATCTTTGCTGTGCGGTGTGAGCGCGAAGCGACAATCCGAACACCCCGATGATCGGTGTGGTCACTGGTTCGAATCGGGGTCCGATTGCCCTGGGCGTCGAGCTCGAATGCGCCGAGATCGGTATCCCCGATAAAGGCTTGTTGGCGCGCCGGTGCGACGACAACTCCGCGCACGGCCACCGACCCGACTACCATCCCAATCATCACGACAAATTCCCCGTTTTTCTCAACAAATTCGCGCGTCCCGTCCACAGGGTCCACAAAGAAAATGCAGTCTGAGGCCCGAAAATCCTCGAAACTTTCGGGGTCGCTCTCTTCGGCCACGATCGGTACACCCGGGTAAACTGAAGTTAGCTTGTTGCAAATGAACTCATTCGCGATCCGGTCTGCTTGCGTGACAGGGTCGTTGGGCCCCTTGAAGTCGACTTCAAACGGTCGCTCGTACACATCCATCACGAGGAGTGAGGCCTCCTGCGCAATTTGGAGCAACGTTTCGAGGTGGCTCACGCGCCCGCGCCAAGCGTGGAGAGGCGATTCTCAAGCGCTGTCAGTTGGCTCTCCGTGACGTACGGGGGCTTGCCTGCTTCTCGCACCAATTGGTCGAGCTGTTGGACGCTGCGCGGGCCGAGCAACACGCTTTTGACTCGGGGATTACAGAGCGCAAATCTCAGCGCTGCAGCGCGCATCGTCGGGATCGTGTCGCCCACCAACGGGCGCAAGGCGTTCAGCTGGACGAGGCGCGTCTTGAACGCATCGTCGGTCCAGCGATCGTGCCGGTGATCGGCTTCGTCGAAGACTTTATCGTTGGGCCATTGGCTGCAGAGTAGCCCGTAGAGCAAAACGGAGTGAGCCATGAGCCCCGTCCCTGCCTTCTTCAAACGTGGCCCCAGCAACTTAACGTCCGTTGCGTTGAATGCGTTGTACGGCAGGCTCAAGAGGGGAGCCTCCTGGTCGAGCGCGGCCTCCGCCGTTTCGCGGCTGCTGGCGCTCACACCCCAAGTCGCGATGCGGCCATTCTTAGCCAGCTCCTTCAGCCAATCGGTCGCCTCACCCTTGCGAATCGTTTCTGCGCTGGGGTTGTGCAAAAGGACGATATCGATTTTTTCGCGCCGCAAGCGTCCCTCTGATCGCTTCAACGCATCGGCAAGGTACGCCGGGTCGAAGCGCTTGGTACTGCTTTCGCGGTCGGTGCCAAGCTTGGTGGCAAAAAGCGCGGCTTTGTCCGCACCTAAAGTTTCGCCGAGTAGCGACTCCATACGACCGCAGCCGTAGCTGTCGGCGGTCTCAAAGAGAGTGATACCTTGCGACCGGGCACGCTCAATCACAGCTTTCTGCTCTGCCTCAGGCACGGCACCGTAGCCATCCCCCGAAAGCCCCCAGGTCCCCAAGGCAAGCTCGGTAACCTTCAAACCTGTTTTGCCAAGCACTCGGCGACGCATCCCAAAGCTATAGCAGAAGCAGCGCGCAGCCCTCACGTGGTTTCAGCCGTTGCAAACCGAGTCGAGCTTCAGTAGCTCGGGGCGTGCCCAAAGTTGCCCCACTCTACGCGGACGCTCCCCGTCTGCCGGAATCCGAAGCGCTCGATCTGAGAGTGCTCTTTGGTCGCGCGTCGATCGAGCTTGAGATTGGACCTGGCCGCGGGGGTTTCGTATTTGAACGGGCCGCCGCAGCCCCGGAGAGTTTCGTGGTAGGGCTAGAAATTCGCCGCAAATGGGCCAAAATCGTCGACGATCGCCTTCGAGCCAGCGGGCTCGGAGGGCGTGCGCGCGTGTTCGCGGAGGATGCCAAGGTCGTCTTGCCACGCCTCGTGAGCGCGTCGCTTTCGCAGATTTTCTTACACTTCCCCGACCCGTGGTGGAAAAAGCGCCATACAAAACGCCTGGTGATGGGTGACGCTGCGCTCAGCGAGATGGCGCGCTGTCTGCGTCCCGGGGGGCAGCTGTTCATCCAGACGGATGTCGAAGAGCGGGCGCTGTTATATGAGGAGCAGGTCAGTTTGGAGCCGGCGTTTGTCGGCGTACATGGCATAGCGCGCCACGCTCTGAACCCGTACCAAGCCCAGAGTCCGCGCGAGAAGCGCGCAATTCACGATGGCCTGCCTATTTACCGCTTGTGGTATCAAAAGGGCCAAAGTGCCGAACCTTGATCCCAAGGATCCAATGACGCTATCTTCCCGGTTCAATGCGCCGAGTTCTCTTCGCTGGCCTCCTTGTTTTTGGGTGTGCGACTTACCGCCAGGATCTAACTCGCGGCGAGAGTTTCTACGATCAGAATGATTACGAACGAGCGCTCGCGACGTTCCGGCTCTTAGAGTCCGACACGGATTCCCTCAGCTTGAATGAACAAGCGCGCTACGCCTATCTGCGAGGCATGACAGATTTTCGCCTGAACTACCGGGCGGACGCGCGCCATTGGCTCGCCCTGGCCCAGGCTGTCGACCAGGAGCATCCCGGTGGCCTGCCGCCGCAGTTCAAAGCCCGCTTAGAAGAATCCCTCAACGATCTCAATCGTGAGGTTTACGGCAAAGGCTTCGAGAAGACTCTGACTAAGAAGATTGACGAGCCGCCGCCCCCCGCGAAGCCCTCGTTGCCAACGGGCACCTGCGGCACAGCGAGTGATTGCACAGGCGGTCAGATCTGCCAAAACAACATCTGTTTAACGCCGTAAGCGGTGTGAGATCTGCGTTCTGTGAGCATGAAAAAATGTTGAGACGATTCGTGAGCGTGCTGGGCTCACTGGTCGTCGGGTGTGCCGCTCAGCCGAGTTCGCCGCCGAACGCGCCAGTTGCTGGCGCCAAGAGCAACCCCATCCTGGTGCCGCGCGTGGTGATCACCGAACGCAGCGCGCGCAGTCTAGATGAGCTGTTCTCCGAGGCGCAGATGCTAGAAGCCGCAGGTCGCTTCAAGGATGCGGCTCCAAAGTTTAAACGGGTGTTCGAGCTTGAGCCCAGGGGGCATTGGGCCGCGCAGGCGCTCTTTCACGCGGCGAGTGCGGCAGATGAAGCCGGTCTTCTGGAGCCGTCGCTCCAAGACTACGACACTTTCTATCGCAGCTTCCCCGAGCATGAGCTTTCTTTAGCCGCCATGGTGCGGAGCGCGAGATTGCTCCTTTTCCTTGAAAAGTGGGCACGTGCGGGCGAAATGGCCGATGTCTTGCTGGCGAGGTTGGACGCCCTGGCCGATCTCGGGCGGGTCACCACCTTCAGCGCGAAGGCGCTGGCGCTGATCGCCGTAGGCGATGATGAGCATGCCGCCTACTTTGTCGAGAAGGGCCGGCAAGTGCTGGAAGCGCTCAATCTGGACGCAGCTGGAAAAGTCCCACGGGATGCGGCAGCGCTTTATTTTGCACTCGGTGAGGTTCGCCGTCTGCGGGCTGATCGGATCCACTTCAACCCGGTCCCGAAGGAGTTCGGGCAGGTGTTAGAGCAACGCTGCCAATTGCTACTCGATGCGCAAAGTGCTTACTCAAACTCGATGCGCGCCTACGATGCGCACTGGTCAGCGATGGCGGGCTATCGCGTCGGAGAATTGTACCACGCCCTCCACACCGATCTCATGCTGATTCCTGCACCCGTCGCGGCCATCAATGTGGCTAAGCAGCGACTCTTCGAAGGTGCCATGCGCTTACGCTATTCGGTGTTGTTAAAGAAGGCGTTGTCGATGATGGAGCACACCGTGAGCATGGCAGACCGGACTGGAGAAACTTCCGATTGGGTGGACCGAGCGCGCGCCTCACGCGCCGCACTTGAAGATGACGTCAAGAAGGAGCAGGACGCGATCGACCGGCTTGGCTTCAGTCGGAGCGATCTTCAAGCGGCCCTCGACCGGCTCGCCGTGAAGGCCTCGGGCACCCACTGATCCGTCACCGTTTCCGTGAATGGGGGCTTGAGGCAACGTATTAGCTGTCCTACATGGGGATCGAGAGCCCTAGAAATACCCCAGGTTCTTCAGCTGCTCCCTCCGAAATCGCGGCTAAAATCGTGCAATTATAGGCCTTTAGCCGGCTGCGAACAGGGCGGTATGAATCATGCTTGACACCCCCAGGGGCTAGAGCTACCAGAGGCCCCTCGTCTTTTAGGCCCTGTCTTTGGGTTCGCCGGGGTTTCTCCTGCGACACAGCGACATAGGTGGGGCGACTCTTTTTTCAGGCTCCACATCTTCGGTCAAGTGAGAGCCTCAGTCCGCAGCGCAGATTTCTCTTAAGGTTCGCATCGTGCAGCACCAAAGCTTCGAATCCAGATTCCTGTCTCAGCGGGCTTCCGAGCACGATGTGGCGCGAATTCGTGCTGGTGTAGCTCAATTGGTAGAGCACCTGTTTTGTAAACAGAAGGTTAGGGGTTCAATTCCCCTCGCCAGCTCCGAGTGCTGCGGAGTTTTAACAACGTCAGCTTCTTATCCGAAAATTAGTCGAACCCTGGAGGGTTGCCCGAGTGGCCAAAGGGAGCAGGCTGTAAACCTGCCGGCGTTAGCCTCCGTTGGTTCGAATCCAACACCCTCCACCAACGCGGGAGTAGCTCAATTGGTAGAGCGTCAGCCTTCCAAGCTGAATGTCGAGGGTTCGAGCCCCTTCTCCCGCTCAACTTCGGCTGCCCACCTAGCTCAGTTGGTAGAGCGCGTCCTTGGTAAGGACGAGGTCACCAGTTCAATCCTGGTGGTGGGCTCGAAGCGCGCAAAAAATTAAGGGAAAACAGGGAGTCGGAAGGTAATCATGGCCAAAGGAAAGTTCGTACGCAGCAAACCGCACATGAACGTCGGAACGATCGGACACATCGATCACGGGAAGACGACGCTGACGGCGGCGCTTGTGAAGGTACAGAGCAAGAAGGGGATGGCTCTGGAGATCAAGTACGCCGATATCGCTAAGGGTGGCATCGTTCGGGACGACACGAAGACGGTGACGATCGCGGTGAGCCACGTGGAGTACGAGAGCAACAAGCGTCACTACGCGCACGTGGATTGCCCCGGGCACGCGGATTACATCAAGAACATGATCACGGGAGCCGCGCAGATGGACGGCGCGATTCTAGTGGTGAGCGCGTCGGATAGCGTGATGCCTCAGACGCGAGAGCACGTTCTTTTGGCCAAGCAGGTGGGGCTGAATCACATCGTGGTGTTCCTGAACAAGTGCGACACCGCGGATGACCCGGAGATGTTGGACCTAGTGGAGATGGAAGTTCGCGAGCTTCTATCGAAGTACAAGTTCGACGGCGATAATGCGAAGGTGGTTCGGGGTGCGGCATTGCCGGCGCTGAATGGCGACCCGAAGTGGGAAGAAAAGATCGGTGAGCTTCTGGAAGCGCTGGATTCGCAGATCCCTGAGCCCGTGCGCGAAGTGGACAAGCCGTTCCTGATGGCAGTTGAAGACGTGTTCTCGATCAAAGGTCGCGGCACGGTGGCCACGGGTCGAATTGAGCGTGGGAAGATCCACATCAATGACGAGGTGGAAATCATCGGATTCGATAAGAGCGTGAAGTCGGTGGTCACCGGGGTTGAAATGTTCCGGAAGCAGCTGGATGAAGGTCACGCTGGGGACAACGTGGGTTGTTTGCTGCGCGGTCTGGATAAAGAAGGCATTGAGCGCGGCCAGGTGTTGGCAGCGCCCGGTAGCATCAAGCCGCACAAGAAGTTCATGGGCGAGGTGTACGTGCTGAAGAAGGAAGAGGGTGGTCGCCATACGCCGTTCTTCACGAACTACCGCCCGCAGTTCTACATCCGCACGACGGACGTCACGGGCTCAGTGATGCTGCCTGAAGGCATCAAGATGGTGATGCCCGGGGACAACGTCACGGTTGAAGTCCAGCTTCTCACCACAGTGGCCCTCGAAGAGCAGATGCGTTTCGCCATCCGCGAAGGTGGCCGCACCGTCGGCGCCGGCGTCGTTACCAAGATCCTTGAGTGAGTTGAAATAGGAGTGGAGCGGCGCCGCACCGAACTGACACGCCAAGAACTTTCCCTGACATGTTCTGAGTGTGGCACCCGAAACTACAAGAAAACCAAGCCGATTCGAGAAGGTCAGGCTCCTCTGAAGTTAAGGAAATTCTGCAAGATCTGTAAGCAACACACGATGCACCTGGAAGCAGTTTGATGTCGGGGCCTCATTTAGGGGCGTAGCTCAGTTGGTAGAGCAGCGGATTCCAAATCCGCGGGTCGGGAGTTCGAATCTCTCCGCCCCTGCAACCCTGGCCGTTCAGCACAGAGAAACTGAGATTCAACATGGTCGACGAGCGAGACGAGAACACAGAGACCGACTCGGAAGAGAGCGCCTCTCAGCTAACGCTGAGTGACTCCTCTGTTTCGCTGGCGTCCGCCGAGCTGGCCTCTGCCGAAGGTGAAGCTGAGGCTGCAGAGCTCGGAGCGACTCGTTACGTCCACGCCGCTTTCTTCGGAGCCACGGTCCTCATCGGGTTCATCAGCGGTAAGTTGTTGCTCGCCATTTGGAACAGCTTAGCGGATTGGCCGCGTGCGGCCGAGGCTGCGCCGTTCCTCCTGAATTATGACGAGGAGAAGCGGGGTCTCGTGACGGTGCTGTCCGGAGCCGCGATTGGGCTTGCAGCCATTATCTACACCTACCGTAAGGAGGGTGTTCGCCGTTGGGCCAATGAAGTGGCCGCCGAGCTCGCGAAGGTGACGTGGCCGAGCAAAGAAGCCGTCCAGAATGGGATGGTCGTCGTGCTGATCACCGGTGCGATCTTCACCGCTTACGTGGCGCTTTTGGACCGTTTTTGGGGTTTTCTCACAACACTGGTGTATGGGGCATGACTGAAGAAGCCGCGGCGCAAGTGCAGGAGCAGTCGAAGAAGTGGTACGTGGTGACCACCTATTCGGGCTACGAAAACAAGGTCAAAGTTGGCCTCCAGGAACGGATCCGTCAGCACAAGATGGAGGAGCACTTCGGGGAAGTGATGATTCCTTCAGAGACGGTGACGGAGTTGGCCAAGGACGGAAAGCAGCGTCTGAAGAGCAAGACGAGCTTCCCAGGCTATCTGTTCGTTGAGATGCGGATGAGCGAGCACGCTTGGCATCTCGTGAAGGGCACTCCCAAGGTGACAGGCTTCATTGGCGATCAGCACCCTCGCGAGGTCAAGGGGCCTCACATGGAGGATCTTCGCCGAGGCATTGTGGAGGGCGCCGTCAAGCCCAAGCCGCGCCACCAGTTCGCCGAGGGCGACGAAGTGCGCGTCGTTGTTGGGGCCTTCGCCAACTTCTCGGGCACTGTCCAGGAAGTTAAGCCAGATAAGCAAAAGCTTAAGGTGATGGTCAGCATTTTCGGGCGTCCGACTCCGGTCGAGCTCGACTTCAGCCAAGTAGAAAAACGCTAAAGCGAGGAAGCCATGGCCGCGTCAAAGAAGAAAATCACAGGGTATATCAAGCTGCAGCTGCCGGCTGGCAAAGCCAATCCTTCCCCGCCAGTGGGTCCCGCGTTGGGCCAACACGGCGTGAACATCATGATGTTCTGCAAGGACTTCAACGCGCGCAGCCAGAAGCTCGGCGACACGATTGTTCCGATCGTGATCACGGTGTTTTCCGACAAATCCTACACCTTCATCATGAAGTCAGCGCCCGCGAGCGTGCTGATCAAGAAAGCGATCGGCTTGCCAACAAGCGGCAAGCCTGGGTCCGGTTCGCCCGAGCCCAACAAGAAGAAGGTCGGCAAGATCACGATGGATCAGATTCGTGAGATTGCGAAAGAGAAGCTGCAAGACATGAACGCTCACGACGTCGACGCTGCGGCCCGCTCCATTGCGGGAACCGCGCGCAGCATGGGGGTAGACGTCATCTAACCCGCGGGAGAATGCCAAGGCTTTGCCAAGGCTTTCGAAGGAGAATCAATGCCAAAGAAAATCCCAAAAAAGACAGCCGAAGCGCTGGCCAAGTTTGACGTGACAGCACGTCATCCGTTGGACCAAGCGGTCGGTCACGTGCTCGCTACGGCGTTCGCGAAGTTTGACGAGAGCGTCGACATCGCGGTGCGTCTTGGTGTTAACCCGCGTCATGCTGACCAAATGGTTCGTGGCGCGATCGTACTGCCTAACGGCACAGGTCGCGGCGTTCGCGTCCTCGTGTTCGCGCGCGGCGATAAGGAAAAAGAGGCTCGCGAGGCCGGAGCGGATTTCGCTGGTTCCGATGAGCTGGTGGCTCAGGTTCAGGGAGGAATGCTCGATTTTGAACGAGTCATCGCAACCCCGGACATGATGGGTGCGGTCGGCAAGCTGGGTCGCGTGTTAGGCCCGCGTGGTCTGATGCCCAACCCGAAGGTCGGCACGGTAACCTTGGATGTTGCCCAAGCGGTTCGGGAAGCCAAAGCTGGCAAGGTTGAGTACCGAGTCGATAAAGCAGGCGTTGTCCACTGTTCGATCGGTCGAAAGTCCTTCACCAACGCTAAGCTGGCTGAAAATGCTCTGGCCCTCGTTCGGGAGCTGATTCAGAAGCGCCCCACCACGGCGAAGGGCATTTATCTGAAGAGTGTGACTCTTTCGAGCACGATGGGCCCGGGCGTCCGGGTCGACGCGTCGACGCTGTCGCTCAAGGAGGAGGAGAACTAATGGTCCGCCCTGAAAAACTAGCAGCCGTCGAGGTACTTCGCGGACGCTTTTCGAAGATGTCGTCGGCCGTGCTCGTCAACTTCGTTGGAATGAAGGTCGACGAAATCGATCGCTTGCGCACGACGTTTCGTGCGAAAGGCATCGAGTACCGCGTCGTCAAAAATACCCTGGTGAAGAAGGCGCTGGCCAACGAACCTTGGGTCGGCGGCCTCAATCTTGCGCTCAAAGGCATGACTGGGATCGCTTGGAGCTTCGAGGAGCCGAGCGCGGCTGCTCGAGTTCTCAAGGAAGCGATCAAGGAGGCCCAGAAGCCAGTCATTAAAGCTGGTATTTTGGAGGGCGCGATCCTTGATGCCAAGGCAGTTGAGAATCAGCTTGCCACTCTCCCAAGCAAGGACGAGGCCCGCTCGATGTTGCTCGCCACGTTCATGGCACCGGCACAACATCTCGTCATGGTGCTGAACGCACCAGGTCGCAATTTCGTCGGAGTGTTGGCTGCCAAGCAGCGCAAAGCCGAGTCCGCATAATCCCGTTTTTCTCAACCACCTAAAGATTCAAGAAGTAAGCAAGGAGCATAAAATGGCTGAAATTTCTCGTGAACAGATCATTGAACACCTCTCCAACATGCCGGTCATCCAGATCGCTGAGCTCGTCAAAGAGCTCGAAACCAAGTGGGGCGTTAGCGCCGCCCCCGTAGCTGTTGCTGCCGCTGGTGGCGCAGTTGCTGCGGCACCGGTGGAGGAGAAGACCGAGTTTGACGTCATCCTCGCTGACGGTGGAGCCAGCAAGATCAACGTGATCAAGGTGGTCCGTGAAATCACCTCCCTCGGATTGAAGGAAGCGAAAGACCTCGTTGAGAGCGCTCCCAAGGTCATCCGTGAAGGCGTGAGCAAGGAAGAAGCAGAGGACACCAAGAAGAAGCTGGAATCCGCAGGCGCCAAGGTTGAGGTCAAGTAATCCTGAGCCCTACGTGCCCTTGACGCAGTCTTATTCAGTTAAAAACAGCCAGCGCGCCAAATCTTGGCGCGCCGGCACCGTTTGTTGTAGCGAAGTACGCTTCCGAGCGGGATGGGCCCTCTGTGCCCTCCCGCCTGGTCGCCATTTGAGGAGCCTAAGTCGATGAGTTCAGCTGTCCAGTCGAATTTTCGGCACCGCACGAACTTTGGTCGTGTGAAGCCTGCGGTCGAAATCCCTAACCTTATCGACATTCAGAAGAGCAGCTACGACAAGTTTCTTCAGTCGCACATCGAGCCGCGTGCACGCGACGCGTTCGGATTGGAAGGCGTCTTTCGCAGTGTATTCCCCATCCGCGATTTCGATGGGACGAGCGAGCTCGTTTACGTTTCCTACAATCTGGAAACGCCGAAGTATGATGTCGAGGAGTGTCGCGCTCGCGGCATGACATTCGCCGCACCGATTAAGGTGACGACGCAACTCATGGTTTATGATGTTCGCGAAGGCGGAGACCGCATCGTGCGGGACATCAAGGAGCAGGAGGTCTACTTCGGCGAGATCCCGCTCATGACCGATACCGGTACCTTCATCATCAACGGGACAGAGCGCGTTGTTGTCTCCCAGCTGCACCGAAGCCCGGGCGTCTTTTTCGACCACGATAAGGGCAAGACGCATTCGAGCGGAAAGTTGCTGTATTCAGCGCGAGTTATCCCCTATTCGGGCTCTTGGCTGGACTTTGAATTCGACCACAAAGACGTGCTTTATGTGCGAATTGATCGCCGCAGGAAGATGCACGCCACGGTGCTGTTGCGCGCTCTCGGCTATAACACGCAGCAGCTGCTGAACTATTTCTATGCCACCGAAGTTGTCTACATGGACAAGGCTGGCAAGTTCGCGAAGAGCGTCGAGTACGATCTTCTGCCTGGCCAGCGCGCCACCCGCGACATCAAAGTAGGTAGCGAGATCATCGTACGGAAGAATACGAAGTTCACGCGCGCCGCGATCAAGAAGCTCAAGGAAGCGAAGATTGATCGCCTGCCCCTGGAGCTCAATCAGCTGGTCGGCAAGGTGAGCGCCGAAGACGTCATCGACAAAGAAACCGGTGAAGTTCTGCTGGAGTGCAACGAAGAGGTCACCGAAGTGACTCTCGAGCGGTTACGTGAAGCTGGCATTGAACAGTTCAAGGTACTCTTCATCGACGGCCTCAACGTGGGCCCGTATCTGCGGGACACGTTGATTGCTGACAAAGTGCTCACCACCGAAGACGCTATCATGGAGATCTATCGGCGCTTGCGTCCGGGCGATCCCCCAACGTTGGAGACGGCGAAGCAGCTCTTCAACAACTTGTTCTTCAACTCGGAGCGCTACGACCTCTCGGCCGTGGGTCGGCTGAAGCTGAACTACAAGTTTTACCGCGATCTCGAAGACGACAAGAAGCCCGGCCTGGATAGCAAAGTCCTCACCGCCGGCGACATTCTCGAGACGGTTCGCCATCTGATCGAGCTGAAGAATGGCCGCGGATCCGTCGACGACATCGACCACTTGGGTAATCGTCGCGTGCGAGCCGTCGGCGAGCTGATGGAGAATCAGTACCGCATTGGGCTCGTGCGCATGGCACGAGCGATCAAGGAGCGCATGAGCGTCTCACAAGAGATCGACACGCTGATGCCGCACGATCTCATCAACGCTAAGCCTGTCGGTGCGGTCGTGAAAGAGTACTTCGGCAGTTCGCAGCTCTCGCAGTTCATGGATCAGACCAATCCGCTGAGTGAAGTGACTCACAAGCGACGTCTGAGCGCACTTGGGCCTGGTGGCCTCACGCGCGAACGCGCAGGCTTCGAGGTCCGCGACGTGCACGCCACGCACTATGGCCGTATCTGCCCGATTGAGACGCCTGAAGGACCGAACATTGGTCTTATCGCGTCGCTGTCCACGTTTGCCCGGGTGAACGAATACGGCTTCGTTGAGACGCCGTACCGCTGGGTTTCCGAAGGGCGCGTGAGTGAACGCGTCGAGTGGTTCAGCGCACTTGAGGAAGAAGGTAAGTACATCGCGCAAGCGCGTGCTGACTTAGATAAAGCTGGCAACTTCACCACCAGCCTGGTGCCGGCCCGCTTGAATGGCGATTTCCGCATGGCACTGCCCGATCAGATCGATCTGATGGATGTGGCGCCCAACCAGATGGTGAGCATCGCTGCCGCGTTGGTGCCCTTCCTGGAACACGATGACGCAAATCGAGCCTTAATGGGCGCGAATATGCAGCGCCAAGCGGTGCCCACCTTGCGACCCCAAGCACCGCTTGTGGGAACGGGCATGGAGCAGCGGGTTGCTGCTGACTCCGGCGTGTGTGTAGTGGCGCGGCGTGATGGCGTTGTCGAAAGCGTCGACGCTGAGCGCATCGTGGTGCGTGCGACGGCTGAAGAAGGCGACGAAGTTCCCGACATTTATCAACTCAGCAAGTATCAGCGCTCGAACCAGAGCACCTGTTACAATCAGCGTCCGCTGGTTCGTCCGGGTGAAGTGGTGAAGGTCGGCGAGGTGATCGCAGACGGTCCCTCCTGCGACATGGGTGAGTTGGCCCTTGGGCAAAACGTCGTGGTCGCGTTCATGCCTTGGCAGGGTTACAACTTCGAGGACTCGATTCTTTGCAGCGAACGCATGGTGAAGGACGACGTTTACACGTCGGTTCACATCGAAGAGTTCGAGTGCATTGCGCGGGACACGAAGCTCGGCAAAGAGGAAATCACGAAGGATATTCCGAATGTCGGCGAAGAAGCGCTGAAGGATCTCGATGAGGCCGGCGTGGTTCGCATCGGTGCTGAGGTGAAGTCGGGCGATATTTTGGTTGGCAAAATCACGCCGAAGGGCGAAAGTCAGCTGAGCCCTGAAGAGAAGCTGCTTCGCGCGATTTTCGGTGAAAAAGCTGGAGATGTTCGCGACAGTTCACTCAAGGTGCCGCCGGGCGTGAGTGGTATCGTGATCAACGCTCGGATCTTTGCTCGTAAGGGCACAGACAAGGATGAGCGCGCTAAGGCGATTGAAGATCAGGAGCGAGCTAAGCTGGAGCGCGTGCGCGATGAAGAATTGCGCATCTTTCGGAACAGCTACTTCCGCAAGATCAAGCGCGTGCTTCGTGGAAAAGTCACTTCCGGTAAGTTGGTTGATGACAACGGCACGGTGCTTCTCAACAAGGGGGTCAAGCTAGACGACGCCACACTGGAGCCTTTGCCCCAGAAGTATTGGGGTGAAATTCCGTTGGAGCAGCCGGCTGAAGAGCTGCAACAGCTCCTCACCGCTCTGGAGGAGTTGATCAAGGCCCGCGAAGAACATTTCCACGAGAAGATCGATCGCCTCACTCGCGGCGACGAGCTTCCGCCGGGCGTGATCAAGATGGTGAAGGTCTACATCGCCATCAAGCGTAAGCTGCAAGTTGGCGACAAGATGGCCGGCCGTCACGGCAACAAGGGCGTGGTGAGCCGCATCATGCCTGAGGAAGACATGCCCTATCTGGAGGACGGCACGCCGGTCGATATCGTGCTGAATCCGTTGGGCGTCCCGAGCCGCATGAACGTGGGGCAGATCCTAGAGACTCATCTCGGTTGGGGAGCGCTACAGCTGGGTCGCCAGCTCCAGCAAATGCTCGAGCTCAACTTCGGTCCCGATAAACTTCGGCAAAGACTGATCGACGCCTATGCGCTCGACACCGAGTTTTCAAAATTCATCAAAGGCTTGCCGGACGATGAAATCGTGAAGCTCGCGAAGAAGACCAAACAAGGCGTCTTTTTCGGAACACCGGTGTTTGACGGCGCCACCGAGGCAGACATTAAAGCCACGCTCGCACGCGCCAACGTACCAACGAGTGGCCAATCAATCGTATTTGATGGTCGCACGGGTGAGCCTTTCGAGCAGGACGTAACGGTCGGCGTGATGTACGTCCTCAAGTTGCATCACTTGGTGGACGATAAGATCCACGCTCGCTCCATCGGGCCCTATTCGTTGGTCACTCAGCAACCCCTCGGCGGTAAAGCGCAGTTCGGTGGGCAAAGGCTGGGCGAGATGGAAGTTTGGGCAATGGAAGCCTACGGCGCGGCTTACGCGTTGCAGGAGTTCCTCACCGTGAAGAGCGACGACGTGCAGGGCCGAACGCGCATGTACGAGTCGATCGTCAAAGGTGAGTACTCGCTCGAAGCTGGGCTTCCGGAGAGCTTCAATGTGCTCATCAAGGAGCTTCAATCCCTCTGCTTAAATGTAGAGCTCATCGAGACGCCCGGCCTGGCGAACGCGGCGGAGGAATGATGGCAGTGCTTAGGCTCCGTCAGCATTTCCAACCCAAATTTATCAGCATTCACGTGAGCTTTGCCCACGTGTCCCAGATCCATAGCTCTTGCAAATTGACGACTCTAGGAGGCTCCCATGCGTGACATCTTCTCTTTCTTCGAGAAGCCCAAAGATCCGCTCTCTTTTTCGGCGATGCGTATTTCGCTCGCAAGCCCCGAGAAGATTCGCGAATGGTCCCACGGCGAGGTCAAGAAACCCGAGACCATCAACTACCGGACGTTCAAGCCTGAACGCGATGGCTTGTTCTGTGCCAAAATTTTTGGCCCAGTAAAGGACTACGAGTGCATTTGCGGCAAGTACAAGCGCATGAAGCATCGCGGGATCGTGTGCGAAAAGTGCGGCGTTGAGGTGATCCAATCCAAGGTGCGTCGTGAGCGCCTCGGGCACATCAATCTGGCCACTCCGGTTGCCCACATTTGGTTTCTGAAGAGCCTGCCGTCGCGCATCGGAAATGTTCTCGATCTCACGCTCAAAGATCTTGAGAAGGTTTTGTACTGCGAAGCCTTCATGGTGATCGATCCGATGGACACGGAGCTTTCCCTTGGGGAGTTGCTCTCCGAAGAGCGCTACGCGCAGCTGCTCGACGAGTACGGCGAAAATAAGTTTGAGGCTGGAATGGGCGGCGAGGCCGTTCTAGAAATGCTCAAGCGCGTCGATGTGCACGCCATGTGCGAGCGCTTGCGCGAAGAAATGAAGGGCTCGGCGAGCGAAGCGAAGCGAAAGAAGTACGCCAAGCGTCTCAAAGTGTTGGAAGCATTTCGCGGCAGCGGGAATCGTCCTGAGTGGATGATGTTATCCGTCATTCCGGTGTTGCCTCCGGATCTCCGTCCGCTGGTGCCGCTCGATGGTGGTCGATTTGCTACCAGCGATTTGAATGATCTCTATCGACGTGTGATCAACCGCAACAATCGTTTGAAGCGGCTGCTCGAACTCAACGCTCCCGAGATCATCATCCGTAATGAACGGCGCATGCTGCAGGAAGCAGTGGATGCGTTGTTTGATAATGGTCGTCGCGGAAAGACGATCACGGGACCCAACAAGCGGCCTCTCAAGAGCTTGAGCGACATGCTCAAGGGTAAGCAAGGTCGGTTCCGGCAGAATCTGCTCGGAAAGCGCGTCGATTACTCAGGCCGATCCGTGATCGTGGTGGGCCCCACGCTCAAGCTGCATCAGTGCGGGCTGCCGAAGAAGATGGCGCTCGAGCTGTTTAAGCCGTTCATCTACAACAAGCTCGAAGAGCACGGCTACGTCAACACCATCAAGAGCGCGAAGAAGATGGTGGAGAAGGAGCGTCCCGAGGTTTGGGATATTCTGGACGAGGTCATCAGCGAGCATCCGGTGATGTTGAATCGTGCACCGACGCTGCATCGGCTTGGGATCCAGGCGTTTGAGCCTGTGCTCATTGAGGGCAAAGCGATCCAGTTGCATCCGCTGGTTTGCACCGCGTTCAATGCGGATTTCGACGGTGACCAGATGGCCGTTCACGTTCCGCTGAGTGTCGAAGCTCAGATGGAAGCGCGCGTGCTCATGATGAGCACCAACAATATTCTGTCGCCCGCCAATGGGCGTCCGATCATCAATCCAACGCAAGACATCGTGCTCGGGCTCTACTACGCGACGCGCATGCGCAAGTATGCGCCTGGGTGTTACCGTGAAGGCACGCTCAAGTACGACGCGAAGACTGGCAAGCTCGACGGCATGCTCCGCGGCGTCTACGCCTCGCCGGAAGAAGTTCGGATGGCGTACGACAATGGAGCGGTCACGCTCCACGCGGCTATTCTCGTGCGTATCAGCGATAAGGATGAAGGCGGCGTACCGCGTACGCAGCTCGTCGAAACAACGGTAGGTCGCGTGTTGGTCAGCGAGTTCCTTCCACCGGACATCCCGTTTGATTACGCGAACAAGGTTCTCAACAAGAAGGCGCTTTCTGGCCTGATCGACGCTTGTTATCGCAAACACAAGAACAAAGAGACGGTGCTCCTCGCGGATCGTTTGCGGACGCTGGGCTACACCATGGCAACCCAAGCCGGTTGCTCCGTCTGCATGGACGACATGGTGATTCCGGACAAGAAGAAAGAGCTGATTGATGGCGCACAGCGCGAGCTCGAGCGAGTCGTGGATCAGTATCAAGAAGGCCTGATCACCGATGGCGAGCGCTACAATAAGGTGGTCGACATTTGGGCAGGAGTTGCAGACCGCGTCACCGAAGAAATGATGAGCGTGATCAGCAAGGAAACGGCCACGGATCCTGAAACGGGCGAGCAAAGCGAAGAGCTGAGCTTCAACCCGATCTACATCATGGCGGATTCTGGCGCTCGCGGCTCCACGCAGCAGATGCGACAATTGGCTGCAATGCGCGGCTTGATGGCCAAGCCCTCGGGCGAAATCATCGAGACACCGATCACTGCTAATTTCCGCGAAGGTCTGAGCGTGTTGCAGTACTTCATCTCGACGCACGGCGCTCGAAAGGGCCTCGCGGATACGGCTCTGAAGACCGCAAACTCGGGTTACTTGACGCGCCGTCTGGTTGACGTTGCGCAAGATTGCTCAGTTTCGGAGTTTGATTGCGGGACGCTCGACGGCATTCGGGTCACCAAGCTCGAAGAGGCCGGAGAGGTGATTCAGCCTTTGGGCGATCGCATCTTGGGTCGAGTCGTGCTCGAAGATGTCGTTGATCCGTTGACCGGCGATCTGATCGTTGATGCCAATGTCGAGCTCGATGAAGATCGAGTGCGGTTGATCGAAGAGGCAGGAATCGAAGAGGTCGTGATTCGTTCTGCACTGACGTGCCAGACGCGTCGTGGGATCTGTGCCATGTGCTATGGCCGAGATCTGGCGCGCGGTTATCGCGTCAATATCGGAGAAGCCGTCGGAATTATCGCGGCTCAATCAATTGGCGAGCCTGGAACTCAACTCACCATGCGCACCTTCCACATTGGCGGTGCGGCAGCGCGCGGTAAGATTGAGCAAAGTTCGCTCGAGACACGAACCGAGGGCACCGTCGCCATCCGCAACGCGTCGCTCACTCGACGCAAGGATGGCGCCGTGGTGGTGATGAATCGACACGGTGAACTCGTGGTGATGGATCAGACGGGCCGTGAGCGAGAGCATCACCGCCTGGTGTACGGCGCAGTCCTTCTGACCGTAGATGGCGCGAAGGTACCTGCCGGGCAAACCGTGGCCGAGTGGGATCCATTTGCAGCTCCGATTCTGACCGAAGTTGGCGGCACGGTGCAGTACGGCGACCTGGTTGAAGGCGTGACCGTGATGGAAAAGGTGGATGAAGTCACCGGACTATCGCGCAAGATCGTCATCGAATCGCGCGCTGGTGATCTCCGTCCTCGCATCAGCATCATTGATCCTGTGACGGGTGAGCCGGTGAAGTTGCCGGGCACCGAGCTTGACGCACGCTACCTGCTGCCAGTGGGAGCCAATATTGTGGCGCAAGACGGCGAGCCCATCACACCCGGCGAAGCCATTTCGCGCATTCCCCGCGACACGACGAAGGTGCAGGACATCACCGGTGGGTTGCCGCGTGTTGCCGAACTGTTCGAAGCGCGAAAGCCCAAAGATCACGCAATTATCAGCGAGATCGACGGCGTCGTCGACTTCGGCAAGGACACCAAGGGCAAGCGCAAAGTGGTCATCACACCGATGGCGGTGGACGGCGGGCTCCAGCAAGATCAGGCACGCGAGTATCTGATCCCGAAGGGCAAGCACATTCAGGTGCAACCGGGTGATCAGGTGCGCGCCGGTGATCCACTTCAGGACGGCCCCGCGAATCCTCACGACATTTTGCGCGTGAAGGGTGAAAAGGAGCTGGCAGCCTGGCTTGTCAACGAAATCCAGCAGGTTTATCGCTTGCAGGGTGTTGGCATCAACGACAAACACATTGAGGTGATTGTGCGTCAGATGCTGCGCCGGGTTCGGATCCGCGACGTAGGCGACACCACGTTCTTGGCGGATGAGCAGGTTGAGAAGCATCTCTTTGAGCGGGAGAATGCGCGCGTGATGGAACGTGGCGGTCACCCTGCTGTTGCCGAGCCGATGTTGCTGGGTATCACCAAGGCTTCCCTCTCCACCGAGTCCTTCATCAGTGCCTCCTCGTTCCAGGAAACGACGAAGGTGCTCACCGAAGCGGCCATCAACGGCAAGACGGACGATCTCCGCGGTATCAAAGAGAACGTCATCATGGGCCGGCTCATCCCTGCGGGCACGGGTCTCGGTGCTTACAAGCGTTTGCAGGTGGTCACCGATACGCAAGCAACCACGTTCGCGCCGCCCACGTTCGGCCCCCGAATTCCAGTCGAGCTTGCAGCAGCCGTCGGCGAAGAGTAACCGGCCGGCAAAGAAGAGCTACACCCGCTTGGTCGCCCTGGTTCCTTGGTGACGGCGGGCTCCAGCACTTGGTTTTGGGCGGCTAGCACCCGCATGCTTTCTGCCAAGTGCGGCAACGTCCGCTCGGTCTTGGGGACGATCGAAGAAAGTCTTTTCTGCGATGAGTTGCTCGCGACCGAGATAGTGAGTGGCCACGGACCCGAACTTTGCATCAACACGTGACTTCCACGCCTCTGCGAAGGACAGCGTACCGAAATGGGAGAGTAGGTCGACACGCACGGGCGCTACGCCAAGCTGAACGATCAAGTTGGGGTCGAGCAAGGTCTCAATGGACACGTAGCTTGGTGCCGAGCCACCAAAGAAGTCGGAGAGCGCCTGAATGCAGCGCTTCGCGTTGGGTCGAGTCGGCGATACGAACAGATCTAGGTCTTTCGTTGCTCGGGGTCGAGCGTGCAAGGCGAGGGCGTGGGCTCCTCCAATGAGGTAGCGCACCTTCCTAGCGTTGAGCGACTCGAGCAACTCTTCGAAGTCTCGGGACACGCATTATTCCTCGCGCTTTCAGCGCACTCTCAAGGCAACTGTGCACAGCAACTACCCGCTCTTCGGGGCTCAGTGTTCGCCAGAATTCTGCGTCCTCGGCGTCGGCTTCGTCGCGCGGCACCACGTTGACCGACCACGTTCGGCCACGAAGATCCTTGTGCGTCTGACGCCGGGTGGAGGCCTTCATTCCTTCCCAGGATAGGCAAGCTCGTGACCTTCCACCAGCGAAGAATGCAACACTTCTGTCGCGCCCCGCGGGCATGCCTTCGTTTGAAGTACCCACACGACCGCCTGGCCTCGTTCACCACAACGATCGCGGGAGTCACGCAATCGGGTTTTGGTAGACGGCGTCGACGGACAATACGACTCCGAGGGATTTCAGCTCGATGGATTCACCGCGCCGCGCCTCCCAAATCTCCCACTGACCACTTTCGCCCTTACGCTGAACTTCAATGCGGGGTGCGTCTTGCGCAATCAGGACCAATTCGCGGAGTGAGCCGAGCTGCCGATAATGAGCGGATTTCACGCCGCGGTCATAACCTTCGGTCGATTCAGATAACACTTCCACAATCACGATGGGGTTGGTAATCGCGTGTCGACTCTCCGCCGCGGTCTTAAGCTCTCCGCACACCACGCTGACATCGGGATACGTCTGAAGCGCCGTTGTCTCAATATAAATGGCGGCGTCCGACGAGAACACACGACAGGGCTTGCCCTTCAAAGCCGAGCGCAACTCCGCCCCAACAGCCAGGGCCAGCGCCGCATGCTCAGGCGTTCCGCCTGCCATCGCAAAAACTTCGCCCCCAAGAAATTCATGCTTTTGCTCCGCGTTCTTCTCAAACTCTACGAACTCGGAGTAGCTCATCTGGCAAATCGGATTCGGAGCAGACATCTTAAACAGTTTAGCCCGGTGACCAGCCGTGGTCGACCGGGGGCAGCACGGGGCGAGCCACAGCGAGAATTTGGGAAAAAACGCCTCTGGCAGCCCAGGCGCTCACGCTATTTTTCTAGTACGAGAGCGACTGTCACGAATGAGCGACATAACCAGGAAGCCCCTGGCAGGGAAGCTGCGGCGCCGAACCTTCCCAAGCTATGCCGAAGAACGACATCGGTCACGTAACTCACCTTAGAGAAGTGCTTGCGAGCCAAACGTTCGATCTGCTTGCGGGGAGGATACGAAGTGTGTGAGCGCAGATACTCAAAGTTTCGCTGCGCGGTGTCGCGAAAATCGAGGCCACGTTGGAACTCATTGCGAATTCCACAGCGCGCCCAAAATTTGAGATACCCTTCTTGCTGAATAACACCCGCGAAAGGCACAAACGTGTGACCCTCAAGCGGACGCCAGCGCGCCGGAAAAATATGGACACTTATGCCGCCTGGCCGAAGCACACGTGCGGTCTCCGACAGCACGACGTCGAGGTTCTTCACGTGCTCCAAAACCTGGTGGCTCGACAAGAAGCCAAAGAAGCCATCGGGAAACGGCACTCGGTAGGGATCGCGCTGCAACACGCGCAAAATGGCATCGTCACCTCCGCGTAATCCATCGGCTCCAAGCCGCGTATCGCAGGACGCGAAGCTGTCCTCAACGTCGACACCAAACGCTCGATACCCTTTGCTGCGACAGGCGTAAACCAACGCACCTGACCCACAGCCGAACTCGAGAATAGGTGTGTCCGCGGCTGGCGTACGATCCTTGGAAGCCCAAAAGCTCTCCAAGCGCTTGAGGTGAACGTTGGCGGTACGCAAGCGCTCCTCGAACACGCTCCCCTCGGAAGCCATCGACGTCTGCTCCGGGCTCATTCCCCGGCGTGTGTAGATCGAATTCGGTGCCGAAATCAAGCGTTCAGAGTTCGCGTGTTTTCTTCTGACTGCGGGAGCGCTCGCGGGCTTCAAGATCTTCTAAGAGTCGCCGATTGACGGAAAGCAGATCGGCGACGAACCCCATCATTCCGATTTGAACTCCCATCATCAGGAGCACGGCCGCCAGGATGAGCGATTGGATGCGTCCGTTGCCCCCGTTCTCAACATAGAAATAGAGGAACCGCAGCCCCACTGCGAGGCCCGCGACGAAGAAGAGAGAACCCACGAGTGCGAAGAATCGAAACGGGCGATAGACGACGATGATTCTGAGGACCGTGACGATCGATTTGCGGATGTACACAGGAATGCTGCGCACAAGCCGGGACGGCCGCAGGTCCCCGTTCACCCGTACTGGGACAGAAACAATTTGGAGATTTTTTTGGCCTGCTTGAATGATGGTTTCAAGCGTGTACGTGTAGTTGTTGAAAACATTGAGAGTGCACGCCGCTTCACGGGTGATGGCACGAAAGCCACTCGGAGCATCCACGACATCAGTTTTGCTCATGGTGCGGACAAACCAGCTGCCCAGTTTCTGAAGAAGCTTCTTGGCGATAGAAAAGTGCTCAATGGCGCTGATCGGGCGAGCCCCAATCACCATATCCGCTCGGCCCTCCAAAATGGGTTTGATGAGCGCCCCGATGTCATCGGCACAGTATTGGTTGTCTGCATCGGTGTTGACGATGATGTCCGCTCCAAGAGCGACTGAGCTTCGCAAGCCCAGCATGAAAGCTTTAGCAAGCCCTTGATTGCGAGTGAAACCAACGACGTGGTGTACCCCGTTTTCTTTTGCGACGCGGACGGTGTCGTCGGTGCTGCCATCGTTAATCATCAACACCTCCACGCACTCAACGCCTTCGAGCTCCTTGGGTAAAGCAGCAAGCGCAATGGGCAGCGTGGCGGCCTCATTGAAGCAGGGGATTTGAATGATGAGCTTCATGCTGTTGCCTCGGATTCGGTGTTAGGGAGCTTCCGGGTGCGCTGCCCAGAACTGAGTGAGGCGCGCGACGCTGATCACCTGAAATCGACCATAGGTGTAGATGACAGCCTCAGCAGGCGGATGCTGAAAAATCAGCGAACGAAATGGAGTTGCCCCGAACGTGACTCGAAAGAAGGTGTTAAAGGGTTCGAACGTCCAAGCCTTTGCGACAAAATCCGCTCGGTAGCGTTGGTCGTTGATGAGAAAATGGGTCACCTTGTTCTTCTTCGCATAGCTGAGGAGCGTTTTTCGGTCTGTCGCGTACAGCGCCAAGAAGGTGTCTTCCGTTCGCTGCTTTTGCCGAAGCCACGAGCCCTTGAGCCACGGCTGGAGGGTTTCAAAGCCGCCCATCGTGGCGCGAGCAGCCCAGAGCGGGATATCATCCGAATCCATTGGATGCCCGGCAATGCGGGTATTCAATGGCAAGCTGGCCACAAACTCGTTCAGCGGGCGATTGTAGTCACGGCTGATGTTGGTCCCGTTCAGGTTGGGGTCGTAACCGGTTCCATAGAATAGCAAGAGGCCACCCATCGCCATAGCACCCGCAAAATTTCTCAAGGGATAACGCACGCACGCGCGAAAGCTCTCCCCAAACGTCGCCAGCACGTTGATCAGCAGCAGCGCGCCCGCGATATGCATGCCAAACGAGTAAAAGCGCTCGGGAGAATATAAGTGGAACGCAAAGTGGCAGGCTGCAAAGTACATCACCGCACAGCCGCAGAAGAAGGCAATAGCAGCCAGTGGCGGGGCTGATAGACCCATCACCGAGAATGCCATTAAGAGCGCGATCAGTACGAAGGCGAGCTGGGGCAAGTGCTCATCGATCGCTCGTGGCTCGTTGCCAAACGGGCGCTGGCCCTGTGGCATGAAAGTGGAGGCAAATTCCCAGCCAAACACATGTCGGGGTTCGTCGAAGGGCAGGATCCAGAGGCGCCCCGACTTGCCAAATGCGGGCTCGAGCTTGGCTTCAGCGAGTGAGTAGATGGGCCCATCGCGTGATTCGCCACTCATGAGCGATGGAGAAACGGCGACGATCGCCAATAATAGTGTTATCGCGTAATGTTTGAAGCCTGAGAGGAGGCGGGCTCTGCTTTCGCGAAAGCGATTGGCCATGACGAAGATCCCCTCAGACGCGATCAGCATAGCCAAGGCACTCGGATAAGTGAGCGCTGAGATCACGATGGCCACTCTTCGGACGCCACCTTTGGCCGCGAGCGCTCCCGCGAACCAGAGTGCAAAGCAGGGGAACGCGAAGGCTCTAGGCAGGCCGCCTTCAATGCGATTCATCACCGAGGCATCGCGGAGAAAAATGAATAGTAGCAGCGAAGCGCCCAGCAAACCAAAGCGTTTCGCCCTCAGTAAGACCAGCGCGGCGGCGAGGATCATCAGAAGGCAAACCGCCTGGACGAGCTTGGTCGCCACGAAGATGTTGGTGGCTTTGACGAACACAAAGTAGAGACCTCGCACGAGCGGCGGCTGATACGTCAGCATTTCGTTGGCGATCGGATCATCTTTGAGTGCGGCGTCAGGTTCCCAGCGGTGATACTCAAATATCGCTGTTCTCGCGTCGTCAGTCTGCAGGTCGGGATTGGTGAGTGAGCTCCCGTGCCCCTTAACCCAAGCCAAGAAGAAGACGGCGAGGACGAGCCAAATCGCCACCACACTGAGCCAATGCACTGCGCTTTTGGGCAAGCGTTTTCGAATACCCTCTTCAAGCGAGCGCGGAGCGAATGATAGCGGGAGGTCCCGAAGACGAAGCACGCCGAAGGATAGCCGCCGATGCGAGGGTGTGAAGCCCATTTCGTGGCTTTGAACCGCAGGGCGAGTCGTGTAGTTTGCGGCTTCTTGGATGCGTTTTGAATTCACGCCCACCTTTCGACTTCGCCTATCGGACTTGGCGATCGTTTCGATCTTAGCCGCCTTCACGCTGGCAATTCGCTTCCGTACGCTTCAAGAGGTCGAAGGTGGGGGGGATGCGGTGAATACCTGGTACTTCGTACGGCAGTGGTTCTCCGGAATCGATTTTGGCTCGCTCCGTTGGGACCATCACATGACGCGCTTCGGGATGAATGTTCCGGCACTCATCGCACGCGCGGTCTTCGGATCGAAGGCTACGACCTACTTTGTGGCCCCGATGGGAGCCTGCGTTGCCGCGGTGATCTTGACCTACAAGATCGCTCGCGATTGGTCAGGTCCCTACGCCGGCGTGCTGGCGGGACTTGCTCTCGCGATCTTTCCACCGATGGAGCGCGCGGGTTGCCAGCTCCTCCCAGGAGTGTTCTCTGCGGCCTATAACGCGTTAGCGGCGTATGCCCTCTTGCGTTATTGGAAATCGGAAGGAAGGCGTGAAGCCTGGGTGGTAGCCTGCGCCGTTGCTATTTTCTTTGGCTATCTCGCTCACGAACCGAACGTTTTTCTGATCCCCGGCCTAGCCTACGGTGTGTGGCTGTGCTGCCGTAGCAAGCGGCACGTGCTCCTATTCTTGATGACCTTGGCACTCCTGCTCGCGGCCGAAACGCTTTTTTACTTAATTTTCACCAAGTACTCATCGCGCATCGCCGTCACGCTCGTGGGGCATCATCCCGGCTATCTCACGACCGCAAATCCGGAGGCTCAAACTTCTTTCTGGATGCTGTTCGATCGCTACGATGGCGCTCTGGAGACCTCTTGGAAGTTATTGATTTATGGGTTCCTTGGCGCGGGGACGGCGTTGGTAGCGTATGGTCCGGTGCGGGCCCGGGGC
>JBBRRP010000054.1:0-38589 GCA_038246305.1 Polyangiales bacterium
CCTCATTCGCGTACTGTTCGCTATGCTCCAAGGTGGCACGCTCTATGATTCAGAGCGGCGCCTTCCCGTCACTGTTGCCGCATAAAACCTCACCCATTTCCTTCGTCTTTTTTCCTTGCGCACTCATGGGAAGTCCGCTGCACGTTGTGAGAAGGTGCGGCCTAATCCCACACTAAGGCTACAGCTGTGGAGTCAACGCTCGAGATTTGGTGACGCGATTGATTTCGTGAGGTCACCGCATTTCACTGAGAGGCGCGGTTGTATAGCCGGGGGATTACGCCACAGTGACGAAAATGTTCACTCATTCCGGTCTGCCGAATGTCTATGATGAGTGCGCGTCAATTGCGACTAATTCCAAACTTAAGCCACGCCGCTCAGCTCTAGCGTGTCAGTCTAAAGCCACTCGCGTATACTGCCGTGTACGTCGTAAAGACTCAGGAGAGCATATTATGAATCTTTCAATCAAGTATCTCTATGCCCCAATTCTTTTAACGGTTGCAGCGATCCCAGCGTGCTCCGCAGCCGGAATTGACCATCGCCCCCCTCCGGTTGTCGGAATGGACGATGCGTCGAAGCACGCCTGCGCATCGAGCAAAGATTGCGCATCCGGTAACTATTGCACCACCGAAGACGGCGTCTGCACGCCGCCGCCCGGCTGCCGCCCGGGCCAAGTTTGCCCAGCGGTGTGCTACGGCATCTGCGCGCCTCGTAAGGCGCCGGGAAGCTGTAGTTCGGATGCGGATTGTAGGGCTTTTTCTGACTACTGCACGGGATGCGACTGTCGCGCACTCTCGGTTAACGATCCGGACCCAACTTGTTCGGGCCCGGGCGTTCGCTGCTTGGTGGACCCATGCAGGAACCAAACGGCCCACTGCGATGGAGGCAAATGCGCACTGCGAGCGCAGGGCACTGAAGCTGGCCTTTGCGAAGCCGGCGCGTGTGGTCCGCAGCTTGGCCGTCCGAACGTTCAATGTCCCGACGGCGTCACGGTGGCAGGGCCAACAGGCCGCTGTCTTCGCGGTTCGACAGGAACCTGCGGTTGGGAAATCATCAACTGCCCTCCCGCGAAGTAGCTGCGAAACAAGTATCCGCGTTGGACTTTTGGGAAAGCCAATCGCAGGCGCTAGTTGCCAGCCGCCCGAACACCCCAAACCTGAGGGATCTGTTGCGCTCCGGCGGTGAGACGAAGGCGAACGGAGCATCATGGGCGCTCCATCGGTTGGCGGTTAACTACCCTCTACTCATCATTGGAAGATCCGGAAGTGCCCGAGCGCGTACCAGAGGATAGCGAAAAGGATGATGGTGGTGAGGCAGCCGCCTCCTAACTTTTTAGCTCCCCATCCTGCTGCGACACCGCGAAGTAACTTGCTCATGCGCGGGGCTAAGCATTCGGTGTGCCACGCCTGCCAACGCTGCCGAAAGAGTACAAGAAATTGATTCCTCACGAAGGCTGCGAGGCATCTTTGCGCCGCTGTGGCGAAACGCGGCCACGCGCCGTTCGATCGACCGCCTCGATCGACGGATTAGAACGATACTCCTTGGGTTTGGCTTCGCTTTGGGCGCATTCTTCATGCCTAGATGGCTCAGCCTCCGCTGCCCCGCCCCTTCTACGAACGCCCGACTGAACAGGTGGCAGCAGACCTCCTGGGAAAGATCATTGTGCGCACGAGCGAGCAGGGTCCGGTTCGGCGCGCGCGCATCGTCGAGGTCGAAGCGTACCTGGGAACGCGGGACAAAGCATCGCACGCACGCAACGGCCCTACGTCGCGGTCGGCCATCATGTTCGGTCCGCCTGGTCACCTTTATGTGTACCTCGTTTACGGAATGCATCATTGCATGAACTTCGTGTGCGAGATGGACCGCGTCGCGGGCGCAGTTCTCATCCGGGCCGCGGAGCCGTTAGATGATTCAGACCCGACCGCATTGCGTGGACCGGGCAAGCTCTGTCGCGACCTGAACATCACACTGGCGCACAAGGGCCTCGATGTGACATCGCCGAAAGCCCCCCTCTACGTCGTCGACGACGGCGTCGTGCTTCGAGTAGCGCGATCAGCACGCATTGGTGTTGACTATGCTGGCGCCTCCGCCCGCCGACGGCTGCGTTTTTTTGTCCCTCACCACCCTAGCGTCTCGGGCCCGGCCGGCTTCGTTCGTTCCGCTGGGCGCGCTGGAGTAAAGAGCCGCGAGTTAACTTCCGCCAAATTCATAAAACGCTGAGCATCGCGTACGCGCGGAATGTTATTGAACATCAAGTGCGCGTCGGGCGGGGCGATCGATGCCAAATGGCGTAGCTCCGCGTCAAAAAAAAGCGTGGCGCGCGCCGGTAACGCCGTGCAGCCGCAGATAGGCGGGGCCACTGCTGGTCTCCCGGATTGGCGTGACAAAAGGATCTACTACATAGGTTAGACCCAGCTCCTCCCGGAAAGCCGGCCACCCCTCGAGGACGGCCGCGCCGCGTTTCGCCCAGGCCCCTGAAAGGCCAAAATATGCTCACTTTTAGTCACCTTTGACCCACACATGTGCACACGTATACTCGGTACGTGGCCAAGACTAAGCGTGTTCAGGTCCTGATGGAGCCTAGCGAGTTTTCTCAGCTGGAAAGGCTGGCTCGCAAGCGGGGTTCGTCACTTTCAGACTTAATGCGCGAGGCTGCGCGAGCGCAGTTTCTCGCCCCCGTGGATGGCTCTCACCGGACTCGGGCGGCTCTGAAATTCCTTAGCCTGCCCGACGCAGTTCTTCCGGAATGGGATGTTCTAAAGAAGGAACTCGAGAACCGTCGGTGAGACTCTTTGTTGATGCAAACATATTTCTCTACGCGATAGGGGCTGAGAGCCCGCATCGAGAGCCCTCTCGTGCACTCTTAGCTGCTGTCAGCGAGGGTCGTCTTGAGGGAGTGACGAGCAGCGAGGTTCTGCAAGAGATCCTTCACGTGCGTACCCGCCGAGTAGGCATTGCTGATGCCACGACAGCCGTGCCCGCCGCGGCTGATCTCGTGGCCGACGTACTCGCCGTGGCAAAGAAGGACGTCCTCGACGCCTGCGACCTCATTAAACAATACCCAGCCCTGGGCGCACGCGACGCGCTCCATGCGGCAGTGATGATGAACGCCGGAATGCATCTGTTGGTTTCGGTGGATCGGGATTTCGATCTCATCACGAGCCTCAAACGTATAGACGCCACCGAAGCGCTGACGTGGGGCGCCGGCAAATAAGCCTGCGGCGGTACCGGGTGACGCCGCCACTCAGCCGTCGCTCGGAGGGATATACAGCATCAGGCCGACGAACACACAGCTGAGCGCTTCTGAATCCGAAGGGCTCAGGTCGGGAGCGAGCCACACTCGACCCGGCTTGAGTACTTCCACGGCGCCGGCGGGTTTGCCATCCTTGTCCGCCCGGTAGCCTGCGGGCATGCCAGTGAAGTTTGAGCCGTCCGTTTCGTCGACCAGAGAGACTTTTAGGGTGGCCGCACCCAGAGTGACTTCACCTTCGGTGTGCATTTTTGCGTCCTTACCCGCGAGTTTGACCAGCGCCGAGGCATCGCCAGCTTTGCACTCACACACGAGTGTGCTTGCACCCCAGCTGAAGCCTCCGAATCCTTTTTCTGACTTCACGGCGGCGCACGCACCCTTCCACTTCTGGGAGGCCTCAAGCTGATAAGAGAAACCCGTTTTAGTGCTGCTGGCACCATACCCACCAACACTAAAGCCGCTCTTGCCGGACCAATCACGATCTACCTCCGTAATTTTCCAACTTCCCAATTTGAAGCCTTCGTTCACAAAGGCTCCGGATGCCTTGCTGCGGTCAGCAACTTCCAGGGTTTTGCTACCTGTGG
Organism: Polyangiales bacterium; assembly: GCA_038246305.1. GTDB lineage: Bacteria > Myxococcota_A > Polyangia > Polyangiales > Polyangiaceae > JBBRRP01. Next base: position 3,832 of record JBBRRP010000054.1, read on the forward strand.
CGACGTCGCGTGGAGCCACCATTCGAGGGCCAGCACAACCTGCGAGAACCACAAGACCCATTGTCCCAATTACCCATGATAAATTCTGCTTGATATAGCTCACAATACTCTCCCATTTTGGTATCAGAGGTCAGCCAAGTTCAAACGTAACGCCCGCTGATACTGCGTTTCCGGTGAGCATACGATTTAAATCGTCGAAGCTTCCCCCACACTCACAATACCTGCATCCGCCACCAGAAGATGACGAACACGACCATCAGCGGAGAAAGCAGCATCAGGTGAGCTGAAGCCTCTAGAACGCTCGGACCAGAAGAACAAAGGGTTCAAGAGCTGAGGAGCAAACCCCAGAACTCACGTTGGATGCATCACCCAGCAAGAATTTCGCTGATAACCGCAGCTGGCCTATCGACTCGATCAACACCGAAATCATCGACCCCTGGCCCCGACATGGCAAATACCTCTTTCATCACCGTGTGGTGCAGATCCCGCAACCAGCGGTTATCGAGTACAAAGTGTTGATCGGTTTTGAGCTTGCCCGCACCGCCGCCAATTAAGCTCATCGGAAGCATGCTGCAGGCGTGATTGCTGCCATGCATGGCGCTTCCAAATAGGATCAGGCTGTTGTCGAGAAGGCTATTGTCGCCCTCTTTGATCGCGTCGAGCTTGGCGCACAATGCCGCGACCTTGCCGACATTCCATTGAGTGATCGACGCATACACATCTGGGCTGCCGTGTTGGCCTTCACTGTGGTACTCGCCGCAAAAACCCGGAGCTGGCGTGAACCCTGCCTCTGTAAAAATGCTCAATGGCACATGGCCATAGATGAACTCCGACCGTTCGTCTTCTAGCATATACGTGATGACGCGCGTGGCGTCGCACTGAAACGCCATCACGATTAGGTCGTTCATCACATCCGCGTGAGCGCCTTTGTTGTACGTTTCCGTGTTCTGTTTGGTCATGTCGGGCAGCACCGGAGCCGTCGTAGGGCTGGCCATCGGCACACACGCGAGGCCTCCCATTCCAACCGACATCGACGTCGCCTCTTTCTCTATCGCGCGAACATGCGTGAGAAACTCCTCGAATTTCGCCCGATCAGCGGCGCCCAACCGCGCTTGTGTGCGGGTAGCGTTTTCGATCACCGCATCGAGCACACTCTTGTTGAGCGCGATGCGTTTCTCGGCGTCTGGACCTAGAAGGTTGCCTGCTAACGACGTAGCGCCAGTGAGTTGGTTGAAAACTTCCAGCGGATCGACCGACTTGTACATCGGTAGCCCCGTGTCGCTCCAAGAAACGGTGCGGCTATTCGAGCAGGGGTTATCGTCGCAGTAGCTGTACCAGGTGGATAGCCCCACTTGAAGCGACTTGAGTTTGGCGTTCCCGCCGATATTCGGATCCTTGGCCATCGTCTGATCCAGCGAGATCCTGTTGGCCTCGGCGACTCCGAGCTCGGCTCGAACTACGCCAGGATCGATACAGGTTAACCAAGCGCCCGGTTGGCGGCCGTGGCTTGGCTCGACACTCGATCCCCCGTCGGCGTTGAAGGATGTTCCATTCTCAAGGCCCGTCAACACTATTAGCTTATTCTTGAAAGGAGCGAGTGGTTGGAGGACTCCCGAAAGCTGCCATTCTGCACCGATCCCAGCTGTCGAGGGACGCCACAGCTCCGGCGCGCCATTCGGGAGATAGATCGGTAAGTAACGCTTGACGGAAGCCTGTGTCTGCGCCTTGGCGGACTTTGGGACCAGCGATTCGAGCCAAGGCAACGACAGGGCAACGCCTGCACCACAAAGAAACGCTCTTCTAGCAATGGATCGATTCATCGGAATGACTCCTCACTGTGCCAAAGCTCCATGGCGAAACCGGAAGGGCTCGGCGAGCACTAACGAATAGATCAAACGGCGAATCGACGGCGTTTCCTTGAGCCACTCCTGATTCACTGTGGTTAAGTACGAACGATCGGCATCAGTGATGGATCGACCCAGCGCGTACTTCAACAGTGTTTCCGAAATGCACTCGCTGAACTTGGGATCCCGAGTGACGGTGTCCGCTAGGCCGGAAAGTCCCGTGAATGTTGAGCCTGCTAGCTCAACGCTCGGGTCGATGGGTGCACCGTCGAAGTAGGTCGTGCGGTATGCGCCAATGGCATCGAATTGTTCGAGTGATAGGCCGTAGGGATCGAAGAGCGCGTGGCAAGAAGCGCAAGCTGGATCCTTGCGATGCTCTTCGAGCGCACTGCGCACGTTGCGCGTTGGGTTCAGGCCAGCGCTCAAGGGTGGGACGCCAGGCGGCGGTTTTGGCGGCTCGGTGCACAACAAATTCTTGAGCACATAGCGCCCCCGCAAGGTCGGTGAGGTGCGCCCACCCAAGGAGGAGAGTGCCAGGAACCCACCAAGGCCTGCAAATCCGAAGCGTTGGTCGTCCGTGATCTCGACGCGTTGCATCCCGGCCCCCACGGGCAATGGCACGCCATACAGCCTCCCCACCGAAGGGTCGACGAAGTTGAAATCTGCAGTCATGAACTCGAGCCAGCTGCGATCGGTTTGCAAGAATTCGTTGAAGTAGAGATACATCTCTTGGGTGAGAGAGTGCGCCAACTCTGACGACCAGTTAGGATATAAGTATGGATTCGCCGAGTGTTCGGGCAATTTTCGCGCCCCGAGCCACTGTCCGGCGAAGTTCTCGATAAAGCGGGAGCTCTTCACCGGATCGGCCAGCATGCGATCCACCGTCGCGCGGAGCGTCTCGTCCGCCAACAGCGAATTATCGTCCGCCGTGGCAAGAAGAGCATCGTCCGGCGCGCTGCTCCAGAGAAAATAGGAAAGGCGAGTTGCCAGCTCATACGAGCTGAGCGGATGTTTGGTGGTTGAGTTGAGATCTGGATCAAACTCGATCCTATAAATGAATTCGGCACTCGAGAGCAAAGCACGAAGCACCTGCTTCACTGCGCCCTCGTGACTCTCACCTAGCTGCCGAGCTGCCGCGTACACCTTGTAATACGTGGCGATCTCATCCTGACCGAGAGGTCGACGGAAGAGGTGCAACCCGGCATTGGCGAGGATGCTTTGAACACAAGCGTCATCTTCAGTCTCGCAGATAGCGACTTTGGCTTTCAGATCGGCCGAAGCAAAAACGTCCTCGGCAATGAGCTGAGCCGCGTCGAAATAGCGTCTGTATTGGGCCTCGTCTACGTTGAGCACCGAAGCCATGTTGTCAAAACCGTCGAGCTCACCGCCCAGCCAAAGGGAGCTTGCCGGCCTCAATTTCGTGCCAAGCACATCAGCGACTGTCGCGTTGTATTCGGTTGAATTCAGCCGATGCAGACCTTTGGTACCGGGATCTCCCGACGACGACACGCTCGTTCCTTGGTTCGGATTGGTGCACGCCAATGCGCCGCCAAGAAGGGCAAGGGTGAGCCAGTGGTGGGTCATCGCACTTGGGCCTGACTATGATCGGTGTCTTCCTCAGGTTCTATGGCTGTTGCGACTTCATCCGCGGGCTCATGGGGTTCCGGCATGATGTTTGGGGGGAGAGGAGGGGTTGGGGGGGCCGTAAGTAGAGAGTTCCAACCCGAACGTAGCCACACGAGCAGGCGTGACGCTAACCAAAGCGACCACAGCAACATGAGTGAACGCCACACCCAGATGGAAGTTCCAATCATAGTTGTCTGAGGCAACTGAGCGGGCGAGCGATCCAGATACCACACCAGGTGCCCCGCGTTACTCCCGGCGCCTTCCACTTGCATGTCGGGCACCACGACGAGACCCGAATAGATGGCGGCGCCGAGCGTCACCAGCATCATGATCGTCAAGATCACCAAACACGAAATCACCAGCTGACGCAAGCGTCGACGTTGAGGTACGGCTTTTTCGTACCAGGTTAACGCGAAGAACCAGCCCGGCGCGATAATGGCAGCTGCTGCCGGGATCTGGGTCAGACCCAATGCTAGCCCGAGCCAAGCTAGGCCACTGAGCGGTGAGCGCGGGAGGCGTGAGAGCACCAGAGCCGCCAAAAAAACCACGCACAAATAGCCCCAAAACAGCACGGAGGGGCCAAAGGTTGGGCCGGAAAGCCAAAGCAGCCAACGTTCGGGGTTGGGCTCAACCACGACATTCACGTTCGCGGCGCCTCCCTCGAGTATAACAGCGGGTGACGTCCAAAACATTTTAATACCGTTCGGTTCTTGCCAACTCAGTTTCACTTCTGAGACACCGGGGCTGAGGCCCACCGCAATCGCCCCAGCTTCGAGTCGCGAAGGGCGAGGTTCGCCGCGAACTGAAAGCTCCTGCAAGAGAGCGCCCGCTGGCAATCTCACACGCTGGGTTCCGCCCGCGCTCGCGCGCACGGTAAACTTGAGGCTCGCTCGCGTGAGTCGATCTCCAGGCGTGACCGTTAGCAACGCGCCTTCGATTGTTTTTGATGGACCGGGCACCGGCACGGGACGCGTGACAGAAACTTTGGTTTTTTCGCCCGGAAATGGCCGCCAGCTGGGACGCCAACGCTGAGCAAATTCTTGTTGAATGGGAACCAACCCCGACGTCTGACAATGCCAAACGACTCCGCAATCGAGGCTCCATGTTTCCGCGTAATTCGCAGTCGTCGAAGCCGTGAGCGACAGTACGTCGCGCGGTTCGAGCAGGGTCGTCCAAGAGAAGTCCTTTTGCCCTCTTTGGAAAGAGGCCACCAAGCTCCCTTCCTCAACCGGCGCGTCGGCAACTGTGACTCGCTCGCCCAGCAAGAGCGGCACCTTCACTGAAAGTGGCAAATCGGCTGAAGTCTCTCGCGTGAGGCGATATCTTACCACCCAGCTAACGCCTAATTCGATCTCACGGCTGAGTGTGAGCCAAGGCGCTAGACTTGGCGCGGGTTCGGCTCCGACTGCCGCACTCACCTCACGATGGCGACGCGTGACGGTCAACGCGCCCTCGAGTTGCCCATCGTGCGCTATACCGCTCACTTCCCACTCGGGAGCGTTCACGACGATGCGCTGTGGCCTATCTAAAAGTTCCAACGCCAGATCGTCCACGAGCACAGGGCCCTCGAGCACCACCCGCTGTCGACCCGCGGAAATGCGCGCCACCAGCACACCGCCTTCGAGGGAGATTGGCGGATGCTCGTTGTTACCGATCTGAACTCGTTCAGGCACCCAGGAAGCCGCGGGTCCCGGCAATCTGAGTCGCGTCACGGCACCGGCGTGCACGTCGAGCACGATATTGAGCTTCTGGCCAACAATGGACAGTTCTGCGCGAGCCACCGTCAGGCAGTTTGAGCACGTTGGAGCCTCGCTAAGCCGACGTGCCAATTCCGCTAAGCGGTCAGCGGAGGGCCCGGCGGCAGAACCTGTAGTGGCGCTCTGTTTGAGCTCTCTTTCACCGGTAGCTTGAGCGCGAGCGTCGGTGGAGAACACCATCAGCGAACCCAGGCATCCGACTAACAACAACAGGCTCACTACTCCCGACGCTGCGTACGGCGCTTGGGCGCCTGTCGTGGAAATCGGATCGCCGTGGGCGCCAGACTTCCGCCAGCCCAGCTTGGCTAAAAACAGCCCAAATCCGAGCACTCCGAGCACCCGCAGCAGTTCTAGAAGACGCACCGCCCCGGGGGGCAGCAGCCACAAACTGAACTGGTGATCGCGCGCGACGGGTCCCTTCCAAATCAGGCTCTCTCTTTGCCAAGACCAGTGAGGCACACCCGGCCCCGTTTGCACGATCGACTTGGGATCGCGGGCGAGGTTCCGGAATGAGGAGCTGCCAACATCGCTCGGCCCTGAGTTGCTCTTGGGTTCTAGAGCGCGCGGCGCATAGGCGGCCTTTCCGAGGGCAGCCATGTCTGGCGAGGCCAGCTCTAAGGCGATTTGTGCAGGTTTTCCCTCGCTCGCCTCTCCATCATGCGGAGCCCCGGCTCCTGATACTGGCGCCATCTCCCCATTCGCCGTGTTCCACCAGGATCCCGCCGAATAACTCTCCCCCCCGCGGAGCAGAGGATGGACGAAAGCGCGCAGGTGGGCAGCGGCAAACGGCACAGAGAGCACCACCCACGCCCCGGCGATCACGACCAACATCGCGGTCATCAGCGGCCGCAGCACTTTCGGCAACGTCACCCTGCGCAGCGCAACCACCGCCACGAATGCGCCCCAGGTCCAGAACGGCGCATCCTCTTCGCCGTGCACAAATACCAGGGTCGCGAAAGCCAACAGCGCCAGAGAGCGGCCACCGAGCTTCAACGCAGCAAGGGTCATCAAGAGGACATAGAACATGGCGAACAGATCCCAACTTGAAAGCCAGGAGCTTGGCGCCGAATCGACCCCGCTGGCGCTCAGGAACAGCCAGCCCGGCGGCAAATGGAGCGTTGCTTGCAGGCTCTGAACGTCCTCGCTCCAGCCATCCGCGGGGAGCTGTTTTGCTTGCGGGAGGCGAAATTCGGCTTCAAGATTCAAGCTCGAAGCTCGCAATTCGACGCCACCCGGGCCACCCTGAACTCTCGCCGTCACAAGTTCCGGTTCCCCATCTACACGGATCGTGCCGGGATCTCGCACCTGCAAGTCGAGCCGATGCTCGCGCGTTATCGTGCCCGAGAGCACATCCTTCACGGTGTAGCCTTGTCCATCGAAATCGAGCCACAACTGGCGAACCAGATTGATCTGATTGGGTGGTGGGTCGGGGTTCCCGCGCCGCAATGTAGCTAGCGTGAGAGCGTCGTTCGGCCGCAACTCAAATGCGGCGAGCTTCTTCCAATCGTCCGCGAGTGATGTGCGCGCGGGATCAATTTCCCGTGCACCACCAATCGCGACCTCCCTCAACTCCGCTCGGGGCGACCAAACCCAGGTTTCGCTCGCAGGCCACGGATCGCCTCGGGCCGGAAGCATGAGCCGCTCCGGCTGCCCGAGCGCGCGAGATTGTACCGTGAGCGTGTGGGTCCCGGCGCGGAGCTGCACCACCAAAGAACCCGAATTCTCGAGCCGTGCGGGAAGGTCTGAAGTGACGGAAAGCGGGACTGTTTCAGGCAAAAGCACATTCCCGAGCGCCATTTCACGGGCGCGCCCCGAAGCGTGAAGTGTCAACCGGGTCGTGATCTGGAGCGGCACACCGTCGTCGATGCGACGGAACACTTCCATCGACAGCGAGTCCGATTGCGTTCCTTGTGTCGTCGCACTCGCACCTAACCACAAGCGACCGTCTGTCTCACGTCGAGGCGACAGGATACGTTTACCTTGCAGCGTGAGCGTGACCACTCCCGTGTGTGTCCCCACGGCCAGCGTTTCAGGCATGTCGTTCCAGGAAAATGTTCCGGCGATCTGGTGATCGCCCCGCGTCACCCAGGTGTTGGGCTCAGAGGCATCGGCCAAGACAACCGCGTCCTGTCCATCCACTTTCACTTCTTCTGGCCAAACCCCCGCGCCTCCCGGCAGCACGACTTCAGCGAACGCATCCGCGTGGACGTAAAGCAAGAAGCGTCCCGACTTCGCCCCAATATCAAGCTCAAGAGATCCCGGCCAAATGCAGCCCGGCTCCCGCTCTGGTCCGGGAACGCACTCGCGATCCTTTTGATCCCACAGAACCCAGGGCACCCAATCTCTGAGCTCAGCGGGCACATCTTTAGCGGCAAATCTCGGCTCTTCATTGCGTGTTTGGGCAAAACTCCGAGGAGCCAAGAGGAGCACGCTCGACACAACGAAACACAACGCGAGCTTAAACATCCCAACCATAACACCCATCGTCGCCCGGGATTGGGCCCGTGCCAAGGGAGACGGTATCTAAGACGAATCCGAGCTGGTGGGTGAGCGGCGGCGCTGCGGCTTATGGGTCGAGCGCGCCGACGGGCAATGCCGAGGGCGAAGTGAGGCTCAAAAGCGCCTCCAAATCACTACGGGTGAGGCGTGAGGAGAGGGCTTGATCGCCGCCCAGAATGCCAGCCACAAGGTCACGCTTTTGGGTCTGGAGCTGCGCCACGCGTTCTTCGACGGTGCCTTTAGCGAGCAGGCGATAGGCGATGACGTTGCGGGTCTGACCGATGCGATGGGCGCGATCGATGGCTTGCGCTTCGGCTGCTGGATTCCACCAGGGATCGAGGATGAACACGTAGTCCGCGCCGGTTAAGTTGAGCCCCACGCCGCCCGCTTTCAAGCTGATGAGAAACACGCCGATGGACGGATCGGATTGGAAGCGCTCCACGCAGGCAGCGCGATCACGTGTCTTGCCATCCAGATACTCGAAAGGGATCTGTTCGTCCGTGAGCCGCTCCCTCACGATCGAAAGGAGTGACGTGAACTGCGAGAAAACGAGCGCTCGATGTCCTTCTTCGCGCAACGCGCGCAGGCGCTCCAAGAGGCAATCCACTTTGGAGCTGCTTTCGCCGCGGCGGGCTTGGTCGATCAGCCCGGGATGGCAGGCCGCTTGCCGCAGACGCAGCAGCGCTTCCAAAAGATGCGGCGTGGCTCTTTCGACGCCAGATTGTGCGACTTTCTTAGCAATGCTGGCCTGGTAGTGAACGAAGAGCTCGTCATAGAGGGCCCGCTCGCCGGGCTCGAGATCGACCAACAGAGTTTGTTCGACGCGTTCTGGCAGCTCCTTGGCGACATCGCCCTTGGTGCGCCGTAGTACAAAGGGGCGCACGAGCGTGCGCACCAGCTTGAGCACCTGATCGCTCGGTTTCGAGCTTTCGAGCGCGCGCCGCAGAGCTGGCAGCTCGGCAAGCAAACCTGGATTGAGAAATTCAAACAGCGACCACAGCTCGCCTAAATGATTCTCGACCGGAGTTCCGCTCATCGCGATGCGCCGTTCCGCGCGTAGCAGCTTGGCGCACTTGGAGGTGGTGCTGTGTTTATTTTTGATGGCTTGGGCTTCATCCAAGACCACACATCCAAAATCAACTTCACTGAACAGCCCGATGTCGAGCCTGAGCGTGCCGTAAGTTGTGAGGAGGACTCCCGGGGCGCTCAAGGCCTCCTTTTTTCGCTGCCGATCAGGTCCCCAGTGGGTACGGATCGGAAGCTCAGGTGCGAAACGTGCTGCTTCATCGCGCCAGTTGGAGAGGAGCGAGCGCGGCACCACGATCAACGTAGGTTTCGTTTTACCGCGCCGTTGATGGGCTGCCAGAATATAGGCCAGCACCTGAATCGTCTTGCCGAGACCCATATCGTCGGCCAGACACACCCCAAATCCCAGCTTGCCGAGCGTCGTCAAAAAGCCAAGCCCCTGAGCTTGATAGGGGCGCAAGGTTCCGATGAAACCCCGTGGTGGCGCAGCAGGCTCCACACTTCGAAATTCCCGCACCTTGCGTTCAAGGGCACGCAGCCCTCGGGCCCCAGATCCGTCTTCCGGCAGCGCACTCAGCAATGCTTCCGCCAAACCAATCTGGCGCGACGAAAAGCGCAGCGTGTTGCCTTTCTCGGCTGAAAGCTCGGCCATCAAGCCCCAACGCTGCATCCATTCTTCCGGCAACACGCCAAAACTGCCGTCGCCCAAATCAACGATGTGTTGCTGATGCTTGATAGCAGCCAGCAACTTTGGAAACGGCAGCTCACCGCCGTCAAACTTGGCGTTCCCTTTGACCTCAAACCAATCAATGCCTGAGTCCACCTCGATCGCGAAACCTTTGGCTGAACGGTAGCGTTTGCCCTCCGCGCGAACTAACCAGCCGACCGCCAGCAGCTCCCGAATTGCGATCGCAATGCGCTTTCCCTCGATGGCAACACCTACGTTCGGGGTGCGGGAGTTAGCTAACAGTTTGCCGACGAAACCTAGACGCCTCAGTAAATCCAAGGCGTCCCGCTCGGCATCGCGATCCCTTTGCCAAACCCGGTGCCCCTCGATCATCAGTGGCGACGCTAGTTCGGCTGGGATTTGTCGCTCTCCGTAATCAAAGCTAACACGCCCTCGCAGCTTTCTTCCACCCGGCGCTTCGAGCTCTAAAAGCGGCGTGGGCGGTTGTTGTTCCACACGTTCGTAGTCCGCTGGCAGGATCACTTCCGAAACTCCACGCCGCCCGAGCACTCGTTCGACGAACTCGGGGATCTCGGCCTCCGTCAAATGCCCTAATGTCGGCTGCGTCAGAAGTGCAATGAGCCAGGGCGTGTCGGTGTCAACACACCGCAGAAGTTCGGAACCTAAGATGAGGGTCCCGTCCGTATGTACGTAACGCACGCTCCAGGCTGAGCGTCGGTCGCCGTCCAAGAATAATTCGGGCTCGATCTCAAACATACGTGCGGATTTTGGCCCCTTCTTAGCTTGTTCGATGAGCTTTAGCAGCAGGCGATACTCTTCAGGATCTCCGAAGCTCAGCAAGGGCCAAGCTAAGATGCTGCCGAAGTCGTACCCGGGTTCCTGCCTTCGCCTCTGGCTCACGTGTTCGCCGCGTGAAAAACAGAACCACGCGAGATCGCGTTCGCGTCGCAGATCCGAAGGAACCACTCGGCAGCGGCCACTCTGCGCCAACTTCCGAAGGACGCTCGGCGCGGTGAACGGGGTCAAGGTGATCTTGCGCAAGTTGGGCGCCGGATAATACCGGTTGGCAATCAACGAAGTCGGCAGAAGCCCGTAGAGCTCCCGATCCAGATCATGCAGGAGCGCGTCCGGTTCGAGCCGTTCTACCGACCGAAAAGCGTCAGCTGCGGCGCCCACCTGACGTTGACCCACGGTCAACGTGGTCTCGTTGGCACCCAGACCCGGCGTTAAGAAGTAAAGAAGCTCAACCTGTCCGTGAGCGTGCGCTTCGTGTTGAGTTGCCGCGCGGGCTGCCAGGTCTCGCCAGCTGGAACTGCGTTGAGCGATCCGTACCCCGACCAGTTGGCGACCGAAAGAGTCTTTGTGCTCGTGGTCGTCAGGTTCGTCGGATTCGTCGGGTTCGTCGGATTCGTCAGGTTCTCCTCGAAGACTCTCGAGAATGTCGCCATTCGGTGAAAACGAAGCGCAGGTCGCAGCGTTCTTCACCAGATCGGAGCTGACACACTGCAAGGCCAATGCGAACAAGTGCTTGCAAGCTTTGCCATGTTCAAAAAAGAACGGGCAGGAGCACGCGTAGTCCAGTCGGCTTCCCGAGCGCCTAAATGCCGTAACATACTCATGCTGGCCCCTCACTCGCGCGGCGAGCGTCGCTTCGTCTCTGCTAGCGATCTGATGAATGGCGTGTCGCCCCACATATCCCAGCGCGCGGTTGCGCACGTCGATCGGAAACAATTGGGCAATTGCTGCAAACCCAGAATTGATTTGATTCGGAGCGCCTTCCGCCACGTGGTGAATCAACCACAGGCGGGCGACCTTGTCCGCTGCAATCTTCGCTAAGCCAAGCTGAGCGGAGTTGTATTGAACTTCTCGTCGCCTACGGTCGCTACTTTGACGCCCATAGCGTTCACCAAGCTGACCAGGACATCGTTATTGTTTTTGTCCGCGGCCGAGATGCGGCGACCCGTCTTGAATTGTCCCCCGGCTTTGCCCATCACCAACTGAAATACTGGCTGGTGGATGTGATTGCCTTCCGTCATCTCCGAGGTCAGATAGATGACAGAATTGTCGAGGATGCTGCCGGACCCCTCAGGCGTGTTCTTCAGCATCGTTACGAAGTCCGCGCATTGCTGGAGGATCCAGGTTTGGGCCGCGTAATATTCGGGGGGTGAAGACCCGTGCTCCATACCGTGGTGGTCAAGCTTAAGCCCCATCCACTCGAAGCGCGGCAAATGATCGCCCGACGATAACCACTGGAGCCCCATCACCCGCGTGAGGTCGCAATTGATAGCTTGGAACGCGATCTGGTTGAATGCGGCGCTGGTTTGCGGAAGCTCCATCGTGAAGGAGGCGTGGGTAGGGTCGTCCGGGTTCGCAACACCTTGCATGACCATTGGTGCGGGCGGAACCTGACAGCTTGCGCCCGCCATGCCTTGCTGACCGCCAGTGATATTCGGGAGGGACTTTTCGAGATCGCGAAGGGCAGCCAAGTGTGCGTCCAATTTCGTCTGCTCGCCGCTCCCGGCTACTTTCTGGATGGCTTCGATCTCGGCCCGGAGCTTGTCGAGGCGGCTTTTGCCCCGGTAATAGTCGTTAAGGACAGCAGGATCCACTGCGGGTGGTCCGGAGGCAGGTGCTGTGCCCGCAGGCACACCATTGCCAAACAAACGCATGAAGGCCGCGGTGGGATCGCTCATGGGGCGTACGGGTTGCCCGTTTAGGAAGAACGACTCCGCGTGATCACCGCCCTGACCCTTGTCCCAAAGGCTTCCCATGTGCAGTGAGCTGAACTGCGTGGCTGCGCCGATTTGCGCGGCAACGATCTGATCGATAGTGGTCGCTGTTCCATAACCGTACGAGGACGCCTCATCAGCGCCACAGGCATTCGGCCCATTGCATCCTTGGCCTTCGCCTTTCCCTCCGAACATCGTTCGGCAGCCACCACCGTGACCTTCAAGCTCGAAGAATCCACTTACCATCTCGGATGCCGGCTGCTTGGATCCCTCAATGACGATCATGTCGGATTGGAGAGCTGCAAAGGGCATCGCGAGCTGACCCGTGCGGCCCGCCGAGAGCTCATTGGCGAAGAAGAAATCTGGACCAGCATCGCTTCCAGGCCCACCCACGTGCGGCACGCCACCCGGGATATTAAGCAGGATCAGTCGCAAGGGAGCGTTCGTTTGAGCTTCGCTCAAGACCGATCGAAAGACGGGAGCAGCCAAGAATGCGCTCGCACCGAGTTGCTTCAGCAAAGTTCTTCGTTTCAAAATCGCGTTAGCCATGTTTTATAATCCTAGGGTGCTCATTTTGCTCTGAGTTCAGCACTCGGCCGCTCACTGATAGCTGCGTGCCACGAAGTTGTCGCTCTTGGCGATGTTCACCAGAACCTCGCGAATATCGAGACCGCCCGCTGCGAGATTCGCGGCAATCCCATTGACGAGCTCTCGCTCCCCGGCCACTTCTTCTCGCCCGAGTGACCACTTGAGTGCTTGAAGCGCCAGACATTGCTTCGCTTCTTGGCTTTGGGTGAGCTTGCTCGCGAGCTCTACACCACCCGAATACGCGCCATTCATATCTGGGCTATCGGTAATGTTGCCGCTCGCATCCACAGGTTTGTTGTTTTCCGTGGTTCTATAGCGACCAATTCCGTCGTAGTTCTCAAGACCAAAGCCCACCGGATCGATCAACCGATGACACGTGGCGCAGGTTGGATTTTGCGAGTGCGCGGCGAAGCGTTCGCGTGTCGTGAAGCTAGGATCCTGCGGAGGGGGAGTGATTTTGGCGTCCGCCGGCATGGGCGGGAGGACTTCGCACAAGAGCGTCACACGCACGAATTTTCCGCGCAAGATCGGGAAGGAATCGTAAGCTTTGGAGTGTGTGGAGAGAATCGAAAGTTGCGTGACGAGCCCCGCACGTTCTTTGGCATTGAGGTGCGTCGGCATCAGCTTGGGGCCTTGGCCCGGATCAGGCAGTCCGTAGAGCGGGGCAAGATCTGAGTTGATGAACGAATCCGGGGATGTGTAGAGCGAGTTGAGCGTGCCATCTCCGTCCCACACCACAGAGTCCACGAACGCGTCGGTTTCGAGACCCATCGAGGCCTGCACCGACGCCGTAAACTGGGGGAACGTGTCGGCGTTTTTCCTGACATCGCCAAAGCGGGCGGTTCCGGAAAAGACGCGCATGAACTGGCGAATAGCGGGGCGCGCATCAGGCGTTTTCATCAGGCGTCGCACTTGCTCTTCTACCTGAATCGGTGTCTTCAGCGCGTCCGCGTCGGCGGCGATAAAGAGCGCGTCATCCGGTGGCTTGGCTGTGAACATGTACGCTAATAGCGTCGCTACTTCGTAGGAAGTGAGGTGACGCGTTGGGCCTTGAGCTTCGACTCCCAGCTCAGAACGGTAGAGAAATAGCCCAGATTGCAGCATGGTTTCGACGATTTGGGTGATGCCACCGGTGTAACCGGTGCGTGTTTTCTCATCCGAAAAGAGCGCCAGGTATCCGTCGACATCAGCGCTCGTGAGCGGACGACGGAACGCCTGCTTGCCGAAGCTCTCGATGAACGAACGTGCACAACTTTCTTCAGTGGCAGGCGCAGCACAAGGTGGTACGGCAAAATCCTTGGCGCGTGTTTTTGCAATGGCTGCATACTCACCAGCTAAGGCGCCATTCACGGTGAGCGTCGCGCTGAAGTTGTCGAACCCCTTTAATATCGCTGCGGACTCCAGCGTCTCGGTGGGAGCCGCGCCCAGCGCAAGCAGCTTCTGCACCGAGTTCCTGTATTCGGTATTGGTGAGCCGACGGACGGTGGTGGGGCCGATCGAGAGGGCTTGGCTAACCGTACCTCCCGTTGTCGCTCCATTTCCGCCCATCCCCGCTCCTCCTGATGCGGCCGCGTTGCCACCACTTGACCCCGTAGCCGTTGGGCCAGAGGGAGTGTGTTGGCTGTTAACCTCTGCGGAGCAGGCCACCAGAAGCAGTGTTAGAGCTGGTAGCGCGGCTGAAATGAGGCGAAATGAGGGAAGTCGCATGTGGGTTCCTTCCGAGACACGGTGTCCACGGCTAACGGGAGTGCATTGGGATCGGATTGAGTCCTTTCCGTAGTGGCCGGTGTTTCTATAGCGCAGATGATTCAAACGATCAAACGTCCGGCTCAGTTAAGATTGTAAGGCTTTAGAGATTGTAAGCCTTAGATTAAATCGTGCTAGTCAGGCGTCGAGAAAGTGCGCACGCGCTGACTTTCCGAAGTGGGGTTAAGGAGGTCCAGGTAGGTTTAGCGGTTGGCTGTTGCCCTCAGCTATACTTGGCCGCGTGAAGGCGTTCCTACTTTGCATCTCGATCTTTGAACTGTTGGCGTGCTCTGAGCGGCCGAACCCCGCAGATGACGCGCAGTTGCCCAGTTGTGCAGGAATAGAGTTAACCTGCGGAGCTTCTGGCGACAGCTGTTGCTCCGCCTTCGCCGTTACTTCTGGCCACTTCCTACGCGACAACAGTCCCGAGTTTCCGGCATTCGCCAGCGAGTTTAAGCTCGATGAGTATGAGGTCAGCGTGGGGCGTTTTCGCCGTTTCGTGGCGGCGTATGATAGCTGGCGAGCTCTTGGCCATCCGCGAGCAGGCGAAGGGACTAGCGTGCACACTGCAAACGAACGCTGGGAAGGTGTGTTCGATACCGAACTTCCGCCCTCCGGAACGGCATTGACGACGGTGCTCCAGAGCTCCGCCTGCATTCCTCACGAAGTCACCTGGACTGACGCTCCGAACGGCGCCGAAGACCTGCCGATGAACTGCGTGACCTGGTATGAAGCCTACGCGTTCTGCATCTGGGATGGAGCTCGACTTCCGACAGAAGCCGAGTGGGCTTATGCGGCCACCGGTGGCGATGAACAACGCAAGTATCCATGGGGAAACGCCGAGCCCGGCGATAATGCAGATCTAGCCGTCTACGGCTGTTGGTACGCGGGCGGCCAGCGTTGCTCACACGAGGACATTGCGCCACTGGGCCAAGTTCCGCTTGGACGGGGTCGCTTTGGTCAACTCGATCTTGCCGGCAGCATGCGCGAATGGGTCTTTGACCGATACCAAGAGCCCTACCCCGATACCGAGTGCACCGATTGTGCGAATGCTTCACTAGGCGAGAACCGATCGTTTCGAGGCGGCAGCTGGTACAATAGCGCCGTTAGCCTTTCGACATCGATTCGCAATAACAATCTACCAACATTTCGCAGTGATAGTATTGGCTTCCGTTGTGCTCGCGATAGGTGAGGGTGGGAGCTCTGGCGGGCCGGCGGCGTTCACACTCGCGTTAAGCACCGAGGCGAGCAGCGACCACTTCAGCTGAGGCCACTGCGGCGTCGATCCCGGCGCCATGGAAGGCTGAGCCGGTGACGTGAATGCTTAATGCTTGGAGTGCGCGGTCAACTGCGGCCGCGTGCATCTGGTATTCGGGTGTGAATAGCGGGAGCGCTTCTGCCCAGCGCGAGACCCAGGCGCGCTCGGGTTCACCGCTAACGGTGAGTACTTGGCTGATGGCGAGGCTGGCTTCGGATGCGAAGCGGGAGTCGCTCCAGGTGGTGAGTGCATCGCCCACGGGACGGAAGAAAACGCGCAGTGACGCGTGATCTTTCGGGACACGGTCAGCAAATTTGTGATCGACTAGGCTGAGCGCGCGTAGCCCCACATTGGCGAAACTATCGGGGAAAATTAGGCCACCTCCGTTCGGATAGTTTCGAAACTGCGCCAAGCGATACAGCAAGTTGACGCTGACATTGGAAGTCAGCGGCGCGTTGCACAGCGGTACACTTTCCTGCAGTGCAAGTGGCGCCAGGATCGAAGCTGCGATGCGCGCTGGCGTTGCTAGCACGACAGTTTTCGCATGAAGGGATCTGCCGTTGTCGAAATCGATAACGAGAGATTCGGTTTCGCGCCGGAGCGATTTCACCGGGGCGCCCAACTCAATCCGTTTCTCTCCAACGTGCTCCAGCAAGGCATCTGTTAATTGCCCCATGCCCTTCGCCAACGAGCGGATCCCACGACCTAACTCCTCTTTAGGAACCTGAAATCCAAGGCTGCGAGCAGCTTCACCGGGAGGCAACAAGACGAGGGCACCACCTTCGATCGAGTAAGTGTCCGTTGTTAGCTGGTCAACCAGCGAGCCTTCGATGCCCAGCAGTTCGCAGAGTGCCGGCACCGAGCGGCTCCGCGCCACAAACCCCTCAGCGCCCAACTCAACGATTAATTCGCCCTCTCGAACGGTTTGGATTTGGCCACCCGCACGTGCGGAAGCTTCCAGCACCAACACTTCACGGCCTGCACGGACGAGGCGTGCCGCGACGGCAAGGCCAGAAAGGCCTGCTCCTAGGATGATGACCGGGTCTGGGCTCACGTAAGATCTGAGGGATCCTCTGGGATTTCACTGTGCTCCGCAAGCGAGCTTGGCACGAATCGAGGCAAGAGCTGACATCCGCGGAGCGAGGAGGCGACAGGGGGCAGCAGATCCGCCGAGCCTGGGCTAGGCTGCGCGCCCTCATGACCCGACAGCTATTAGTGACGAGCGCTCTGCCTTACGCCAACGGACACGTTCATATTGGACACATGGTGGAGTACCTGCAAACGGACATTTGGGTCCGATTTCAACGGCTCTTGGGCAATTGGTGCCATTACATTTGTGCTGACGACACGCACGGCACGAGCATCATGATTCGAGCTAAGCTCGAGGGGCGCAGCGAAGAAGCACTGATCGCCGAGATGAGCCTGGCGCACCAAGCCGACTTTAAGGCGTTCCAGATTGAATTCGATCGCTACGGCAGCACCAATTCTGCCGCCAATCGGGCATTGTGCGCGGAATTTTGGCAAGCGCTGCGAGCGGAGGGCTTGGTGGTCCGGAAGGAGGTGACGCAGCTTTATGATGCTGAGGCTGGGATCTTTCTGGCCGATCGATTTGTAAAGGGCAACTGCCCGAGTTGCAATTCACCGGACCAATACGGGGACAATTGCGAGAAATGCAACGCGGCGTACAGCGCGGTGGATCTCAAGAATCCGCGGAGTACTCATAGCGGCAGTGTGCCCGAGCTGCGCAGCGCTCAGCATCTCTTCGTGCAAGTCGAGAAGCTGCATACGTACCTCGAGGAGTGGACCACCTCGGGCACCTTACAACCTGAGATTGCCAATTATTTGAAAGGGCATTTCCTCTCCGCGGAACTGCGCGATTGGGATGTGTCGCGGCCAGCTCCTTACTTTGGTTTTGAGATCCCCGACGCGCCCGGCAATTATTGGTATGTTTGGTTTGATGCGCCGATTGGCTATTTGGCTTCAACACAGGAATGGTGTGCGGCAACCGGGCAGGATTTCTCACATTTTTGGCACTCCGACGCAGTTGAAATCCATCACTTCATTGGCAAAGACATCGTTTATTTTCATACACTGTTTTGGCCGGCGATGCTGAAGGTGGCAGGGTATTCTTTGCCCACGCGCGTTCACGTGCACGGCTTTCTCACCGTGAATGGCGAGAAGATGAGCAAATCCAAGGGCACGCAAGTGAAAGCTTCGAGCTACCTCGAACACTTGGACCCCGCTTATCTTCGCTACTACTACGCGTCCAAGCTGAACTCGGGTGTGGATGATTTGGATCTCAATTTGGAGGAGTTTATCGCCAAGGTGAATTCGGATTTGGTGGGCAAGGTGGTGAATCTGGCGAGCCGCACGGCGCGCTTTGCGAAATCGCTGGGCCTGGCCAGTGTGTACCCCGCAGATGGCGGATTATTCGAGAATGCGGCGCTGGCGGGCGCCGAGATTGCGAAGTCGTACGAAGAGTGTGATTTTGCCAAGGCAACGCGCTTGATCATGGCCTTGGCTGATCGTGCCAATGAGTACATCGATCGCGTGGAGCCTTGGAAGCTCGCGAAGGCGCCGGAGCGGGCATCGGAGCTGCAAGAGGTTTGCACGGTGGCGCTGAATCTTTACCGGCAATTGGTGCTCTATCTTTCGCCCATTCTGCCGAAGCTCGCGACCGATAGCGCAGCCCTATTGAATTGCTCTTTTGAACGCTGGGAGCTCGGACAAACGCCACTTTTGGGCACAAAAATAGGCGAGTTTTCGCACCTCATGACGCGCGTGGATCCTAAAAAAGTGCAAGCAATGATTGATAGCTCGATCGATGTGGAGACGGATGCGGCTCAAGCCAAAGCCGCCAATGCCGTCGCCAGCGGAGGCGCCGGTGGGGCAGCAGCCGCTGCGGTTGCGATTGCGGTTGCGGGGAGTGATTTGGTGGAAGGCGGCTTGGATGAGCCTTTGGCCAGCACCATCACGGTAGATGATCTTGGAAAGGTGGATCTGCGCGTGGCGAAAATCCTGAAAGCAGAAGCCATCCCGGAAGCCGACAAGCTATTGAAGCTAACCGTTAGCCTGGGAGGAAGCGAGACGCGCACGGTGTTTGCTGGGATCAAGTCGGCGTACACGCCGGAGGCCTTGGAGGGGCAGCTGGTGGTAATCGTAGCTAACCTGGCGCCGCGTAAGATGCGTTTTGGCACCAGCGAAGGTATGGTGTTGGCAGCGGGCGCTGGCGGCAAGGAACTTTTTCTGATGTCACCGCATTCAGGGGCGAAACCCGGGCAAAGATTGCACTAAAGCGGGCCTTTTGGCAGGTGACGCCTCACGGAGGTACGCAACCGATCCTTTCGGGACCGAGTGCGATGTCGTCGAACCAAACGTCGGTGAAGGGATCGGGATCATTGTGCGACGTGTGTGACCAGCCCACGCGGGCTTCCGTGAATGGGGGGATCCGGAAGGTGCCGTCACCGGTTGGGCCCAGGCTGCCGTTGCTGAATTTATCGCCGAATAGGAATGAAGCCACCTCGACGCCATCGATCCAGAGGTGATTGTTGGAGCCTTCAACGGGCCGAAGGTTCCACTCAATGCAGAACCAGCGCCCCACTGGAACTGTCACTTGCGCGTTCGACCCAGTGTCAAAAAAGGGATTGTCACGCCCGTAGCCAATGAAGAGATTACGGCCCACCGAAATGCTCATGCCGGTGTAGTTGCCTTGATCATTGCCTATTCCTGAAAACAAACTTGCGTGCGCATTGCGTGGCTTGATCGGGAAATACACATTCATGCGACCGAAGAAGTTGCCCCCGAGAAACGCCGTTTCGACCAGCTCCGCTTGGCTGTTCGAGTTTTGGTTGGTGTTCGTGTGCATGGCGTATTTGCCATGGGCAACGCGATCTTGAACCACTTCGAGGAGCCCGTTAGGAGCCCGCATCGTCCACACATTCGTGTGGATGGCGCCCTCTTCGAAATCCTCGCACACGAGTGCTGGCGGCGTGCACTTGCTGGGCGGCAGCGCAGGGATTGGCGCTGCGGGTGTAGTCAGCGATGCGCTCGGTGCGGGCAGCGTGTTGGGTACCTCAGCGGCAGTTGTGGAGCTGGGCGGCATTGAGGCCTGCATGGGGGGCTCCACCGCCTCATTGGCAGTGGAATTCCCACATCCGCTAAGGCTTGTTGCAACGGCCAGTAGCCAGTTTGCTTGGGAATAGAACCTGATTTTCTTCATCACACTCTCCTCCACACGCGTTGCTCAAAGCGCGATAGGTCCCTTGCAGAGCCCAGAGGTACCGATGGTCCCCAGCATTCCGAGCGCCGCGCCACTGTCGTTCGGTGCGCTTTGGCCGTTGCTGGAGCCTTGACCCAGCGGACGGCCGTCCTGGCGTCCACCATTCGCAGCGCCGGTACAGGCAAAAATCATCGGAACGGCTAGAATCAGGCTGGGGAATGTCGAACCTGGTCGTTTCATAGCTTCTCCAAACGGCAACCCTCCCAAAGTGGGGAGTCCATCGGCGCCGCTCAGCTTCTCGCAGCAGCGTGAGCGGCAACTCACTGTTTGCGATAAGGTAGTGCGGCCCGGTTGGCTTATAAGGTACGGCTGCTCAAGTATAACTGCAACTGCACAGTCGCGACGCTAAGTTCGGTGTTTGCGACATGGGCAGGCTAAAGGCCTACTGAAACTGCGCTTGGCCATATGCCTTCGGTGGGCGCCCCGATACACTCCAAGCATGCTGATCGGGCTCTGCATTAACTTCTTCAGTGGCTTTGAAGACGGCGTGTTGCGTGGCATCGGGGCCTACGCTCGGCCGCGAAAGGCCTGGAGAATCGAGCACGCATGGCCGACTGTTGAGGGAGTGAGAAAGCTGCTGGCGCTCGGCCCTTCTGGGATACTGATTCGGACTCCTCATCACGTATTGCCCGAAGTGTTGTTGCAAGCCAAGATCCCCATCGTCAACATCAATAATCTGCCGGTAGTTTCCGGGGTCGCACGCGTCAGCAACGACAATCCCAAGATTGGTGAGATGGCGGCCGAGCACTTCCTGAACCGCGGTCACACCCGATTTGCGTACTACGCAAGACAGCCAAGCCGCGAAGATGAGCGGCTTTTAGGCTTCCAACAGCGACTTCAAAGTGTGGGCCAAAAAGCTAATGTCTTCCTGGGTGGGCCCGACGACCCGAACACAAAAGTGAGCCAAGCGTACGAGCAGCGGCTCGCTAAGTGGCTCAAAGAGCTGATGAAACCAGTGGCGATCTTCTGCGACGGAGACAGATTCGCCTGGATGATCGCGGAAAGGTGTCGAACGCTGGCGCTCAGGGTGCCCGAAGACGTGGCGATTCTTGGCGTGGACAACGTGGCTTCGGTGAGCGCGATTTCCGAGCCTGCGTTGAGCAGTATTCAGACAGCGTCCGATCGTATTGGGTATGAGGCGGCGCAGTTGCTGAACCAGATCCTGGAAAGGAAGAGAGGACCAGCCGCCGTGATCAAGGTGCCGCCCGTGCGCGTGGTCATTCGTCGCTCGACGGATGGAGTGTCCGTCCCGGACCTGCTTGTGGGTCCGGCGCTTGAGCACATGCGCGCCCACCTCACGGATACCGACGGTCTCGTGCTCCTCAGCGAACAGCTGAATTGCTCGCGTAGGACGCTGGAAAGGCGTTTTGCTGATGTGCTTGGGATCACGCCTGCAGAGGCATGGTCTCGTTTTCGCCTAGAAGAAGCGCAGCGGCTCTTGGCGGACACAGTGCTCTCGTATCAAGTGGTGGCTGCCCAATCGGGGCTGCATTCATCTCCCCAAATGTCATCCGTCTTCAAGCGGATGACGGGGCGCACTCCGCGGGAGTTTCGCCGCCTGGCGCGCCCAGGCGACGCTAGCTGAGATCAAAGGCTCCCGTGGACATACCGGGATCGCCAATGCTTGTCAAGTTAA
Organism: Polyangiales bacterium; assembly: GCA_038246305.1. Lineage (GTDB taxonomy): Bacteria > Myxococcota_A > Polyangia > Polyangiales > Polyangiaceae > JBBRRP01. The sequence continues at coordinate 25,508 of JBBRRP010000054.1, forward strand.
CACCCATCGCTTTGGCCATCGTGAGCAAGAGGTTGTTGTGGGCTTTTCCGCCGCCGGAATAGTCACGGCCAGGTCGGAAAGCACCGCCGGCCTTACCGGCCGTGAAGGCTACGTGAGGCTCCATCTGGTGATCACCGTACGTCATGTCTGTCGACACGAGCACGGCGGAGCTATCGAGTAGGTTCGAAGCGCCATCCGGTGTGTTCTTCAGCGCTTGGAGTAAGACTCCGATCTGCTCCATGAACCAGGTTTGACACTTGGTGAAGGCCACCTTAACGCTCGGGTCGTCCGGATCCATCGAACCATGCTCGAGCCCATGGTGGTGACTTGAGTTGATCCCGAGCCAAGGAAAACGCTGGATTTGATCGCCTGAACTCATCCACTGGAACGTCAGCACGCGTGTGAGATCACAATTGATCGCCTGATAGGCCAGTTGGTTCATGTCCGCCCCGACTTTTGGCATGTCCATAGCGCCGCTCAAAGTTGGCGGAGTGCAACCAGCGCCTGGCATCACCGGGAGCGGCGGAGTGCCGGAACCTCCTGTCATTGTCGGAGGAGCCCCCGGCATACTGGGATCCATCAGCCCCTTCTCCATTTCTCGGAGTGCCGTGAGGTGTTGATCCAGCTTGGCTTGCTCGCCTGTACCAGCAATCGACTTAATAGCTCCCAATTGGGCGGTTAAGTAGTCGAGCAAGCTCTTGTCCCGTTGGTAAGCGGCAAGCGCCTGTGTGTTCGCCGGCGGAGGTGTTCCTCCGGTCGTCGGCGCAGGCAGGGGCGCCGGAGAAGGCGCAGCAGAGCCGAAAAGACGAGTGAAGAGCGCCTTCGGATCCTGGTCCGGGGTGAGCGGCAGGCCATTCGAGTAGGCGATGCGCCGAGCGATAAGCCCTTGAAAGAGTCCCTCCATGCCTTCGCCGGCATCCGTAAAAACGCCCAACTGCAAAGAACTGAAGCGCGTAGCGGAGCCGATCTGTTGAGCGACCAATTGATCAATGGAGTCGGGTGCCGAGCGGCCACCCGTAATGAGTGTGCGCATGCCGCCGCTGTGCCCCTCACCGGTTGCAGAAGGACGCGAGGTTTCCATAATTCGAATGATGTCAGATTGGAGAGGCGCGAGCGGCGCGAGTGTGCCCGTGAAGGATAGGTCCGGAAGGTCGTTCGCGGTTATAGCCAGGCCACCGGGAAATGAGATGATGATCAAGCGACGTGGAGACGCGACCTGTGCTTCCGCGAAGACAGAGCGAAATATGGGGGTAGCGAGGAAGGCGGCAGCGCCGAGCTGGTGAATGAGCGACCGACGCTTGAGAAAGTGTTTCGACATGGTGGGCGTTTCCTAGTGATCGAGTGCGTGGGTTGGGATCAGGGTTGGGCACTGCGCTGGGTGAAGGCGTCGCTCTTGGTGATCTCCACCAGGAGCTCGCGGACATTGACGCCATTCGGAGCAAGCTTGGTAGTGATCGAGGTGGCGATAGCGCGATCGGTGGTGCTGCCCAGGGTGGCTCGACCGAACGTCCACTGCATGGCCTCAAGTGCAAAGCAATCGGCAGCCTCAGTGCTCGCTGCAAGCTTTTGCGCCATCGCAACACCGCCCGCGAATGGGCCGTCGATGTCGCGGGTGCTTGCAAAGTTGCCAGTAGCATCCACAGGCTTCCCATTCTCCCTGCTGCGAAAACGGCCGATGCCGTCGTAGTTCTCCAGGCCCAATCCGAGCGGATCAATCAATGTATGGCAGCCCGCACAAGCTGGATTGCTCGAATGTGCTACGAACCGTTCACGCGCGGTTCGAGTAGGATCCGCCTTCAGGGGTTGCACCATCAGGTTCGGAGGCGGCGGTAGAAGTGGCTGGCAGAGCAAGCGTTCGCGGACGAACTTGCCGCGTGTGATCGGGTTGGACTCATTGGGCTTTGCGTGCACGGCCATCACGGAGGCCTGAGTGAGCAGGCCCGCGCGCTCGGCCAAAGGGAGCCGTTGGGGCATGAAATCCGCGCCAAGCTTCCCAACTGGTACACCGTAAAGCGGTGCCAGCGTCGCATTCATGAATGAATCCTGGGAACTCATCAGCGACCGCAATGAGCCATCGCCATCCCAGACGACGGCGTTGACGAAGCGCGTGGTTTCCTCGGCCATGGCTGACCAGAGTTCGGGCGTTAGCTCGGGATACACCGCAGGGTCCTTGCTGAGTGAATTTATGCCCTGAAGATGCAGCCACTGCTGCATCAGACTGAGGACGGAGTCCCTGGCGCGTGGTGTCGCCAATAGACGCCGTGCCTGCACTTCGACAAGCGTGGGACTCAGGGAATTGGCCTCGGCAGCCGCGAGCAGCTCGGTATCTGGGGTTGAGCCGCTCAGCATGTAACTGAGCTCAGTCGCAACTTCAAAGGGCGAGAGCAAACGCGTTGGCCCCGCGGGTGTGCCCAACTCAAAACGATAGAGCAAATACGGCGACTGAAGGAATGCCTGAACGATCAGGCGAATGCCTGCGGCATAGTTGGTGCGCGGGAGCTCCCCACTAAATAAAGCCACAGCGGCCTGGGCCTCAGCGTCGGTGAGGGGGCGCCGAAAGGCCCGTTTGCCAAAATCCCTCGCAAAACTAAGCGCACAGTCTGTGGGTGCAGATGCGGGTGTGCAGGGAGCGAGCGCGGTCGGATCTGGGATCTCCTGAGCAACTCGTTTCGCGAGCGCCGCATATTGGCCGCTCAGTGTCGGCGAAACCGTGAGAGCGTCCGAGAAGTTGTTATAGCCGTCGGAGCGTGATTCCAGCTGCAACGGGTCAGCGGGGAGAGCTTCTAGCCCCAGGAGATCTTGAACCGTGCTCCGGTACTCGGCGTTCGTCAAAAGTCGCAACACACCTCGTGCGGGGCCAGTCGCTGGCGTCACCGGGATCTGCATGGCCCCCGGCGGCGTTACAACCGGCGTGCCCGGCACGGCTTCAGGTAGCGTTGGAGTTGTTGCCGGATCGGGATTCGTGCTGGTGCTCCCGGGGGCCTTCACGCCTGGGGCGGGGGAGCCCGAACGAGAACCCGACCCGCTCCCAATGTTCGTGCTGCAGGAGGCGGCCAGACTGAGCAGCAAAATAGCCCCGACCTGCGGAACTGGCTTAGAAAACCTTCGATCGTGCACGTTGAGTTCTCCTTGGAATTATTCATCGCCGTGACAACCCACTCCGGCGCCCGAAGTCTCCGCGCACCGCAACGCGTCGTTCCTAAACATTGAGTTAACGAGATCGCAAAAGAACGCGCAATTGCTTTGTCGCGACCCCCAAATCTGGAATTGCGACACAACGGTCAGCTGTTTGCTTGGGCGTGCAACGAAAGTATACTGCCACGCATGCTCCCCGCGTTCGGCGACTTACCGCAGGTCGATTTGCTTGCGGATTTGGCCGTATTCCCGCTCACCGTCTTCCCTGTCCCCAATCACCACCCGTTCCCGCTGCACAGCCACGGGTCCCAGGTCGAGCTGGTGGTGGTGACCCACGGTCGCGGTCGGCACCTGCTTGAAAAGAGTTCCTTCCCAATTAGCCCGGGCGATGTCTTTGTCATCCAATCCGGGATTCTTCATGGTTACGCAGATTGCGATCAGCTGGGGTTAGTCAACGCGATTCTGGATCCAACTCGGCTTAACCTTCCAACGCAGCAGCTACGGCGCATCCCCGGCTACAGCGCTCTCGTCTCACTCGAGCCGCAGCTTCGGTGCCAGCATGGCTTTGAGAGCCGGCTCACCCTAAAAGAGGAATTATTGCGCGAAGTCGTCGCGCAGTTTTGGGAAATATACCAAGAGGTGCTGGCGAAGAAAGCGGGATATGAGCTCGTCGCGTCGAGCCTGTTCATCGCGCTTCTCGGGAAGCTCGCGCGGCAGTACGCAGAGCTGACAACACCCTCCTCGCAGGGTCTCACTCAGCTTTCTGGGCTATTGGACTGGTTGGATCAGCACTATCATAAGCCTATCACTATTTCGGATCTGCTGCGTCACGCCCACATGACACGCAGCACGCTGGAACGCCATTTTCATGCCGCTTTTGGCGTCGCGCCTTGGACTTACGTGAGAGATCTGCGCTTGCGGAAGGCAGCGGCGCTGCTCCGCAACACCGATGGGAGCGTCGGTGAAGTTGCGACGCAAGTGGGCATCAAAGATGCCAATTACTTCTCTCGAGCATTTCTCAAACACACTGGCTTGAACCCGACTGAGTATCGTCGCCGATCAGGATGATATCAGAAGGATTCTTGAGCGAGCTCAGCTCAATGAGAGGGGCGTGCCGGCCACTTCGTCCCCCACGGACGCCTGATCAATGCCGAAGACATTAAGAACGCTACGCAGCAACAAGTTGTGGGGCTTGCCAGCGTACGCGATCGTGCGGCCCGGTGTCACCTTGCCCCCGCCTCGGCCAAAGATGTGAAACGGGATATCCAGGTGCGAGTGACCTTCGCCGCTTGAAAAGTCCGTGAACAGGAGCACGACGGTGTTGTCGAGCATCGTGCCAGGACCCTCGGGCGTTGATTTTAAGAGGCCCAGGAATTTCGCGATTTCGCCGGTGAAAAATGACTGGACCTTGTCCATCGCTGCCGAGGCTCCCGCGCCGCTGTGTTCGAGGGCATGGTGGTCGTCTTTGACGCCAAGCCAGTTGAAGCCCACCTCGGTGTGTGCGGTGCCCAGCAGCTGCATGGAGGCCGTGCGCGTGAGATCGCAATTCCACGCCTGATAGAGCAGCTGGAATTGTTGTGAAGTAACGCCGGGGATATCAGGGCCCGCTCCGGAGCCAGGCGGATAGGCTTGAGCGTAGGGCACTGGGGTCAGCGTCGGCGCCGCACAACTTGGACCTGGGCTCGCGCCAAGCAGGCCGTGATCTCCGACGGCGGTGCCGCCAAGTACCTGCTTTTCCAATTCACGCAGTGACGTGAGATGTTGATCGAGTTTTTGCTGTTCACCGGCTCCGGCCACTTGCTTCAACGCCGTAACTTCAAGGATCATGCGATCCAGAACGCTCTTGCCGCGTGCCATGACGTCAGCTGGCGAGCTGGTGTTGGCGGTGGAAGCTCCGCCGCCCTGGGGGATCCCCGTCCCAAAGAGCCGTGCGAACATGTATCCCGGATCCTCGATGGGCGGCTGCGGGGTGCTGTTTTTGAAGATCATGCGGCGCTGATCGAGCGGGTTTGAATGGGTCTCCGAGACGACACCGAACTGCAAGGTCGTGAACTTGAGGTCCGGGCTGATCTTCTGAGCGATGATCTGGTCGATGCTGTCAGATTTGGCCCATACTGACGCGTTCTCCAACGCCTTCACGCTGCTATCGCCGGTGAGCAGCGTCCGAAGCTCGGCTCCATGCGGTTCCCCGCTCACGCGCCAAACAGCGGTGGCAGCGTCGTTGTTGACGCCAGTGAACACGATGGAATCAGCTTGAAACGGGACCAAGGGAGCCAATGCTTTGGCGAAGTTAAACTTGTTTGCGATCTCGCAGGCTGGTAGGTAAATGGGCACGAAACGGATCGGGAAGGCGCTCGTTTGGCCTTCTGCGAGTGACTCACGGAACACGGGTCCTGCTAAAAATCCGGCAGAGCCGAGGCCAAGGAGGAGCTCGCGGCGTTTTAAGAGTGTTCTGGAAAGCATGTCATTCTTCCTGTTGCACGCCGAGTGTGGGTCGCACGCCGATCATGGGTTGGAGCGAAAAGCGTATTCGTCCCGCAGCACGAGGCCCACGAGCAGCTCACGGAGGTCCGATTGGTGCGCAGCGAGGCGCTCCGCCAACGCAGAAATCAGCACCTGATCGCGCAGGACGTTGGCGTCGGTCAGCGGTGCAGCCAAGGTTTCCCGCCCGATGGACCAGCGTAGCGATTCACGGGCAACACAGCGCTGTAAGACCTGGCTGGGCGCTACTCGTTTCGCAAACTCGATTCCATTGGCGAACGGCCCGTCGATTTCCGGAGATACCGAGTTGATGGAGCCGCTCGCGTTGATGGGCTTGCCGAACTCCTGAGTGCGGTAGGCGCCTGTAGCGTCGTAATTCTCAAGCCCAAAGCCCAATGGGTCCATCAGCGTGTGGCAGCCGGCGCACACGGTGCCCATCTGCGAATGCGCCTCGATGCTCAGGCGGGTGGTGGTGTCGTCGTTGATCACCGCAGGCTTCACCATCAGATCGGCGGGCGGCGGAGGAACATCACCGCAGAGCATGCGACTCCTCAAGATCTTGCCGCGCCGGATTGGAAATGAGTCCCGAAGCTTAGACGTCGCCACCAAGAACGCGGACTGCGTGAGAATGCCAAGCCTCTGACCTTCCGGCAGCATCACCCGCTGCCAGTCCGTCGGCGGCTGGGCCAGACCGTAGTGTTCACCCAGCTCGGTGTTGGCGAAGCTGAAATTGGCCGTCAGCAGTGTTTCGACAGACGCTCCAGCATCGCTCAGCACCGCTCCGATGAAGCGCGATGATTCCTCAACCACGGCCTGGGACAGCGTTCCTGTGTACTTAGGAAAGGCCCCCGTGTCCTTCGCCAGATATCCCGCGTCTGAGATGCCGACCCACTGTTCGACGAACGTCGTGAGCCACCGCTGACCGCGAGGGGTATTCAAGAGCCGGCGCAGCTGGGCTTCGCGTTCACTGGGCGCTTCAAGCTTTCCAGCCTCGGCTGCAGCTGTTAGCTCAGTATCGGGTACACTGCCAACGGTCAGGTAGGAGAGCTGTGTGGCTAGCTCGTAAGCAGTGAGCTTTCGTTCGACCCCCGAACCTTCACCCAACTCCGTCTTGTACAGAAAATGTGGCGATTGAAGCATCGCTTCGGCCACCAAGCGGATACCTCCGGCGTAGTTTGAGCGAGCACGCTCATCTTGGTAGATGGTGCCATATCCGAGCAGCTCCTCGTTCGTGATTGGGCGCCGAAAGATGCCGCGTCCGAAGGACTGAATGAAGGCATCTACACACGCAGGCTCTGCCATCGAAGCTGCACAGGGAGCGAACACGTTCAGATCGAGGCTGTCAGCTAAAGAATGTGCGGTGACTGCGTAGCGTTCGGCGAGCAGCGGCGTGACGCTCAACGCTGCGGCGATGTTGTTGTAGCCGAGGCTCGTATCATCAGGTCGGAAGTGCGCGGTCGATCCTGGAGCTACCTTCAGCACGTCTTGAACGGTGTTTTCATATTCGACAGTCGTGAGACGCCTGAGCGCGATGGGACCCAGTGCGCCGTTCGTCGGTGTATCTGAAGGGACGCTTGGGGCTGGCGCCGGAACGGTGGGAATTGTGCTCGGTGAGCCTCCAGTATTCATCGGGTCGCTGGCGATCGGCTCTGGCGTTGGTACAGAAGCAGCCCACGGCACGGAGGCTGCTGGCCTCGAACAAGCGGAGAGGCCAGCGCCCAACGCCATCGAGCTAGCCCAAGAGATTGCAGCGTTCGTCCACTTCACTTTTGCACCTTCACGAGTCTCCCCATCGAGGACGAGCAGGCGTGCAATTCACGACGCCGCCCACAGGTAGACACGAGGCTAGCAGAAGGCATCAGCACAATGTGGTCATCCTGCGGCCATTTAGTCGCACGATTGAGCCAGGACAGGAAAACACACTGGCTTGAACCCGACTGAGTACCGTCGCCGATCAGAATGATGATTGAGACGCGCCGTTCAAATCGCCATCAGCTCCCTGAACTTGCGGGGCGTCATACCTGTCGCCTTCTTGAAACTCGCGGCGAGTCGCTTGCTGTCGCCATAACCGCACCCTTTCGCCGTATGCTCGAGGCTGAGTGTCGTCTGGGTCAGTAGGCGTTTGGCTTCTTCTAGCCGAAAGACAGCCCAAGCCTGAGCCGGGGTGGAACCGGTTGCGGCGGCAAAGCGGCGTTCGAGTTGCCTTCGCGATACACCAAAGCGCTCGCACACGCGTTCGATTCCTTCTAAATCCGCGAGGTGCTTGCGCATGTGGTGAAGCACAGCGCGCACCAACTTGTCGCTCCCCACAATCTCGGTAGTGGAAGTGCGGGTGACCACGCGCACAGTCGGAGCGGATCACCCGATTTTTTCCGCTCCGACTGAGGAGCTCATCCAGAAGCTGCGCGGCCTCGAAACCGATGCGCTCGACAGCAGTTTGCACGCTGCTCAATTGCGGATGCCCCAAGAGGCAATTGACGTCGTTGTCCACTCCCAAAATCGCCACGTCTTCTGGGACTCTCAGGCCAAGCGCCGCGCATTCTCGTGAAAGCTCTCGCGCGTGCCTATCGTACATGCAAAACAAACCTAGCGGTCTGGGTTGGCTCTTCAGCCAAGTGGGCAAACGCCGCTCCGGGTACCGTTCAGGATGGGCCAGCGCATCTCGAACATCAAAAACTTGGCAATCGACGCCGCGTCTTCTTAGGCCCTTCTGATAGCCCACTAGCCGACCGTCGAGCACTCCGCCCGTCTGGGTGCAATAGCCGAAAGCACGATATCCCTGCAGCAAAAGGTGCTCCGCGGCCATCTCACCAATCGCCTCTTCATCATTGATGACGCTGCTGATGCAGTCGTCGGCAAGAGCGTGCCCAATGTTGACCGCCGGGATCTTGAGCGTCGGGAGCATCGATTCGAAGACCTCGGGCTGACCGCTGATGATCAGTCCCGATGCGCCGCGGGAGAGGAGCGTCGAGATGCCCTCTCTTCCTTCAGTTTGAAGGTCGAACTCCCAATCGAGCTTCGTTTGTGCGTAGTGGGCGATCCCTCGCACCACCGCGTCTGCGTAGCTGCCCGGAAAGACGAGCGAGAGACCAATCAGCACGTTCCAATCTTGGCCCAATCCCGGCGCCAGGTCTACGCGCGCCTACGGGACCTGCACCTCCCGAAGGAACGTAGAAAGTGGGAGAATGCGCACGCCATCCACCACAATATCCTTCGTTCCAAGGTGAACTTGATACCAGCGAGGGACGCTTGTTCGCGCCTTAAAATATCGAATGGCTGGGCTGACGGATGCTTCGCCGGTCTTCACCTCCACAGCGAAGAGCGACTTTTTTCCCTCCGTGACGACAAAATCCACCTCTCTTGCATCGGTGTCGCGAAGGAATCGCAGCTCCATACGCTCGCCTTGAGTGTCTTCGCGAAAATGGCAGAGTTTCAAAAGGTGTGAGGCAACGAGGTTTTCGAGTCGCGCGCCGGGGCTTGGGACGAGTGACCAATCCCAAAGATAAAGCTTTCGTTCCTTCTTCACGGCGCGAATGCGCGGTGGGCCATAGGGGGAAACTCGAAAGCAGAAGTACAAATTCTCTAGAATCTCGAGCCAGCGTTCTACGGTATCGTGCGCGACCCCAAGATCCTCTCGAAGATTCTGCACAGAAAGGGGTGACCCCACGCGCGACGGAAGCGCGTCAGCGAGGAGCTCAACCAGCGAGAGCTCGCGTACGCGTTCCAGATCGCGCACGTCCTCCTGAATAATTCGGTCCAATCGCTCCCGCTGCCAGCGCTGCCAGTGGCGTTCGCTTCCCCGGAAGAAAGGCTCAGGGAAGCCTCCGAAGCGGAGCAGGGCGGCGACGGCCTTAGGATCCTGTGACAGCTCACCAAGAGAAAGGGGGTGCAAGCGATACGGGTGGTAGCGCCCATGCAAGGAATCTCCTCCCCGGCGGTAGATGTCGAGTCGCGCAGAGCCAGTGATGATGAAGCCTTGCCCTGGCTCTCGGCTATCGTACAGGCCCTTCACCAGTCCACGCCAACGCGCGTACTTGTGAATCTCATCTAAGATCACTCGTGGCTCCCCGGGCGGCATCTCGCCATTCCTAATCCCGGGGCGAGCACGGACATTATCCCAGCTGAGGTAAGCCGGATGGCGCTGATCGGTCGCTCCAATCAGCTGCAGGGCTAACGTCGTCTTGCCCACCTGGCGTGGACCTCCAATGAAGACCATCTTCTCCGCGAGGTCTTCGGTGAGATTCTGGAATAGATATCGGTTCGCGGGCAGCACGGTGATCTCCAGTATACCAGAATTTAATCATGAGTAAATTCGGATCCATCAGAATTTACTCGCACTCCCTCAGCCCTTTATTCGAATGAACCCTACTGCGCGTGGGGGAAGCGGTTGATGCGGGATAGCCGGCCACTCCACAACTCGGCCTTTCTGGTGCTTTCCGAGCAATCGTTTACCCACTGCGCATAGATCAGCATCCGCAGCGTGCCGCAAATTAGGCAGAAGTGATTTCGTTGACGCAACGACGCCATAGCCACCCGTGATGTGATCCACTAACGTAAGCCATATTGCAGGGCTAACCGAGGTCACTCGCAGGCTCTGGAGCCTCTTATAAGCCCAAGAGGTAGCCGGGTCTCGCTTCAATTTTGTCAACGCCATGAAAATGCGGGCGGTGGCAAAGAGCTGATGAAAAGGAATTTGCGACATGCATAACGCCGTTCTCAAACGCCGAAGCCTTCTAACGCAACTCGGCGCTGCAGCCTTCTTGGCCACGCCCGTCTTCCGCTCCGTGATCTCTGAAGCCCAGACCGCATTTCCGCTGCGATTGATTCTGTTGAATCTGCCGGGTGGCATTCCCTTTAAGGGAGGCGCCGCCGACGGAGCCGATCTCGATACCTATTTTGACGGCATCTACAAGCCTTGGGCCGCGCTTGAGTCGGACATGATCATTTTCGACAAGATCAACAACCACGCTGGCGACAAAGTGGCGACCTACTTTGAGCTTGAGGGTCATGGTGGCGGCTGCCGTTCGATTTTTGGGGGAGCGGTCAATGATCAAGGTTGCGGGGGAACGACCGCGTGCGGCGTAGAAGACAACGCGTATCGTTACGGCACAGCGACGACGATCGATCAGCTCGTGGCGACAGCCATTGGGCAGAAGACGCAGTTTCCCGCTCTTCATTTTGGCACCTTGTGGAACAAGGGGCAGGGGGGAGACCACTGCGAGTGCTTCTACAACAACGGTCAAGCGGTTCGTCCCATGGACGAGCCTGTCACCGCGTTTTCCCGCGTGTTCGGCGCAGGACTACCGACGGGAGGCTCAACCCCGGTCGCCACTGTGAGCGCACCCGATCCGGCGCTCATGAATCTGTACCTGCGCAAGAAAAGCAGACTGGATCTCTTGTACGCGGAGATCGCGGACGTTAAGGCAACAGCAGGTAGCGACGAGCAGACTAAGCTTGATCAACACCTGAGCGCACTACGCGAACTTGAAAAATCTCTCGTCAATCCGGTCGGAGGCAGCGCAGGTTCGGGTATGCCCGGCGCCGGTTGCGCACTCCCCGCCATGCCGATGGACGTACCTCCGCCAACGGGCACGTCGCAACAAGGGACCGGTCCGGTGGACTATCCAAACTACGATATTCGAGCCTACAGCGGGGCCTTCAATGACATCGCCTACCAGGCCCTGAATTGCGATCTCACGCGCATTGTGGCGCTGCAATGGCTCTCATCCGGCGATCCATTCCCGCGCTTCGATTTCTTGGGTTGTAAAGGCGACCACCACGGCATGGAGCACAGCGCCAACGGCGGCGAGTATATCAAGGCACAAGCCTGGATCTTCGAGCAAATGGCGGCCTTCGTGAGCAAGCTCAAGTCCACACCCGAGGGCAACGGCAGCATGCTCGACAACTCCATTGTCTATCTTGCCTCGGAGATGGGCAATGGGACTCATGTGCTATCTCCGGCTCTTTCGACCATCATCGGGAAAGGCGGCGGTGCCTTCAGAACAGGCCGTCGTGTGGACGCTCAAGGCCGCAACATCAATGATGTCCTCCTCACCGTACTTAATACCATGGGCGTGAATGCTACGACTATCGGCGACCCTGAATTCAATACGGGAGCGATCAGCCTGAGTTAGCTGATCAGCTCAGGTTCTGTAGAGGTTATGAAAACCCCAGAAATTCCTACCATGTCGCTGAATGGCGATTGGAGACTTACGGGAACCGCGCCCGACGAGAATCAGACGATTTCATTAACAGGACGCGTTCCTGGCAATGTTCATCCCGATCTTCTTCGCGAAGGCCACCTTCGTGATCCGTTCCAGCGTGACCAGGCCATGGAGTGCCAATGGGTTGAGCACTGGTCATGGGTTTACGAACGTGAGTTTTCGCTGCCGGCGGATTTTCGGCATGAATGGACAGTCCTCAGATTTGACGGGCTCGATACATTCGCCGAGATCGTGCTGAACGGAACCAAGATCGCAACGACAGACAATATGTTCGTCCCGCACGAGTTCGAGATCGGAGCCTTGCTGAATAAAGGCACCAACAGCCTGCGAGTGAAGTTCGGGACGGTGCACGAATTCGTCAAGGGAAAACCGCATCGGGATTTTTTTGCATGCTTCTGCCCGGAAGGAGAGCGGGTTTATGTCAGAAAAATGCAGTGCGCGTTCGGCTGGGACTGGGTGCATCGTTTTGTCACCGCAGGTATCTGGCAGCCGGTGACTCTTTCGTTCTACCGAGAGGCTCGCATCACCGATCTGTTTATTTACACCCAAGAAATCGTCGGGAATGAGGCGCGGCTGCACTATGAATTGTCGACGGAGCTGCGCGGCGCCCGCATCAGCGCGCATCTTGAATTATTTGATCCGTCGGGAAGTATTGTCTGGAGCACGGAACGCCAACTGGATGGCGCCGTTCTGGGTGACGAAATCCGAGTTGCTGAGCCAGCACTCTGGTGGCCGATGGGACATGGAAACCAATGCCTTTATACGGCACGAGTGCGGCTTATCGATGACGAGGGAACCAGCATCGACAGCAAAGAACTTCAAATCGGTATCCGGACTTTCGCGATTGAAGAAATCACCGATGCGGATGGCAGCGGCTTTACCATGGTCGTCAATGGACGGCGCATCTTTGTAAAAGGCGGTAACTGGGTGCCGGCTGACCCGTTTCCGTCACAGGTAACGCAAGAGCGATACGACCGCCTGATCGGGCTTGCGCGTGACTCTGGCCTCAATATGCTTCGTGCATGGGGCGGAGGGATCTATGAACCGCAGCCATTCTGGGATGCCTGCAACCAAGCCGGCGTGATGGTATCGCAGGATTTTCTTGCCCTGGGGCTTGCGCGCGTTGCTCGGCTATGACCGCGTCCTCGCGGCGAAAGTCGTGAGCGCCTTCGCGCACGAGCTCGACCGTTCGTTGTGCAAAAGAGCCAAAGCCGTTCTCGACCTCCCAAGCGTTGCCGACAC
>JBBRRP010000055.1:0-38277 GCA_038246305.1 Polyangiales bacterium
CTGCCGGAGAGCGACGGAGACATCTGATGGACCTCGTAGAAGATTTCGCTGTGCCTGGGGTGTCCATCGTCGCAGCTTGTTCCTCGCTCGGCGTGAGCCGCGCGACTTTGTATCGGAGCACCTGCGTCCCTCTGCCGCACATTCGGCTAGAAGCCGGTCGAGAAAATCCCGCTTTTCAGCAGTACGCTCTCGGTTGCTTTTTGATGAACTTGAATTTTTCTTTGCTGATTGTGTTTCCATGAGTGACTCCCTTTAAGTCACCCGCTTTTGTCAACTTACACAAATTTTCTGACACTCCCTGCAAAGCTGCTCAGCCGTGGGATCTACTTGGCTTCGATCCGCACAATCTACCGCGTGCTCGCTGAGCTAGGTGAATTGAAAGAGCGCAGAAATCAGCGACTTCCGCATCCCTACGTGAAGCCTTCGCTCACCGCGTCGGCCCCTAACCAAGTGTGGTGTTGGGACATAACAAAGTTGGCCACAGTGCAGAAGGGTATCTTCCTGCACGCCTATGTGATCATTGATCTGTTCAGCCGCTACGTCGTTGGCTGGATGGTGGCCTTGAAGGAGTGCAAGCATCTGGCAGCGCAGCTCTTCGCCGAGACCGTTGCGCGTCACGGAATCGAACCAGGGCTTACCGTGCATTCCGACCGCGGCGCCGCGATGAAGAGCGACACGTTGGCGCAGTTGCTGGCAACGCTCGGCGTCGATCAGAGCTTCGGTCGGCCACACGTCTCTGATGACAACCCATTCAGCGAAGCGCAGTTCAAAACGTTGAAGTACCAACCTGACTATCCCGGCTACTTCACCGGCTTGCTCCATGCGCGCGGCTGGCTGGAGCCCTTCTTCGACTGGCACAACGATCAGCATCAGCATTCGGGACTCGCATTGTTTACCCCAGCGGAGGTCTTCTTTGGGCGTGTCGCTGTCGTGCACACCGTACGTCAGGACGCGCTCAACGCCGCCTACGCCTTGCACCCAGCCCGCTTCCCAAACGGCTCGCCCAAAGCTGCTTTGCCACCCGAGCAAGTGCGTATCAATCCCCTCGAAGCTCTCGTCGTTTCAGTCTGCAACACGCAACCCATAGTCAACAACCCCACCAACCCGAGCCCCTCGCTCAAATCGCCAACCATCACAAAGCAGAAGCAGCCTCACACAGCGGCGAAGACGCCGCCACGCGACGCCCAACCCAAACCCAATCCCCAAAACCCAGCCTTCGCGTCATAGAATACTCGTGACCGCTGTCTCATTCGCGTTGACAAATTCCGCCCCGTTATTGCAGTTCAGGCTGCAACAATCCCCCGGTTGATGACAGGCTTGACCTTGCCCACCGCACACGGGAGCAATCCCTTGGCACCGCTTACTTGTTGGGTCGCAAGAGTTAGTGCAACAATCGCCATCGCCCTGGCACGCTTGACCGACGTTCTGACAATTCTGAGTGCCCGTTCCACCGCTTCCCGAAGCAGCGCCCGCAACGCCATTGCCCGCCCCACCCGCTCCATTGTTGCTGCCGCCGATGCCAGTACCGCCGCCCGCATTAGCACCAGCAAGTCCGTTGGCTCCCGCGCCGTTCCCCTGACCGCCAGCTCCTCCGCCCAAAGCCCCGCCTGCCATTCCGTTGCCTTTGCCACCAAGAGCTGCTCCGCGACCACCCAACTGACCGCTACCGTTGGCGCCAGTCCCCAAGTTGATCCCGAAACCTCCCGAGCCCAAACCCCCGTTCACACCGCCCTCGCTTCCAGACGAACAGCCCAAAGCCAGACCCAAACCCACGAATGTGATGACCAGAGCATTTCTCAAGATTTTCACGCAATCACTCAACTTTCTTCAGCAGAAGCGGCTTGAGCCGTTGGTTCGGGCAAGGCCAGCCAAACGGCACAGCTCTGCCGGATCCATCAAGTAGTGGAAGCAACAGGCCCGATTTCTGAACGGCACCAAACTTTCTCAAGGTAAGCTTCCGCAGACGGCTGCAGCTCAGTGTGCCGTGTCGAATATCGTTGCGGCGACAGAGTCGTAAATCCTGACGGCAACCTCGTGAGCGGCGACGGCTGCTCAAGCAACTGAGGCGGTAAGCGGGTCAGCCGAAGGATTGGCTCCCAATGAGCAAACGCCGTGTCGGCCGATGTAGGTGCGCTCGGTCGCGAACGCAGCGGAAAGCGGAAAGCTGACAGCTGCAAACTGCCACACTCAACACTGCCACACTCAACACTGCCACACTGCCACAGAAGAGCCGTTCTTTCATAAACGGGTTCATGGGCCGCCACTTCTATGAGTTGCCACTTCTATGAGTTGGCGACTATTATGAGCGACGATCAGTAATCTGCGACTGTCCTAAGCCGCGGGTCAACTGAGCTGCAGGCAGGCGGGACAACCGATCCGCCCGGACCATTCTTAAATATCATCAACCTAAGGAACACAAATCATGAAGACGAAATCCCTATTTCTTATGAGCGCTGGCATCGTTGCTAGCGGTTTTTTCGCCGGTTGTGGATCGGATAACAATGGCGGCGGGGTTGGAACGACGGGCGGGAGTAAGGCGACGGGCGGGAGTAAGGCGATGGGCGGGAGCGCCATGACAGGCGGCAGCAAGGCGAGCGGCGGGAGCGCCATGACAGGCGGCAGCAAGGCGACGGGCGGGGCGGCCGGAGCCATGATGAATGGTGGCGCCGGTGCAGCGGGGATGACCAACGTTTCAGGAGCGGCTGGGATGACCACTGGTGGGGCTGCGAGTGGTGGTGCCGCAACTGGTGGTGCCGCGGGCGCGGCGGCCGTAATGTGTACTGGGACGGCTGCAGCTTGTCCGTCGTTTGATGGGATGCAGAGCGCCTGTTCTGCCCAATCAGGCTGCCTGATCGACGGGTTCTGCGCAGCGAAGACGCTCGGTGCAGGCGGTGGGGCAAACGTCGGTGCAGGTGGTGCGGCGAATATAAGCTGCCAGACCACGCACCGCGCGCAAGCTTCGTGTAACGCCGATGCTAACTGTCAGTGGCGATGGCCGTGTCAGGCAAAGTTCCCGACGACGGATTGCTCTTCCCTTGGCAACGAGATTAATTGTGCGAAGGCGGCCGGCTGTCTGTGGAACGGAGTCAATAACACCTGCATCCAGAATGTTTTCAACGAATGCGATTCCGCCGCTGCCAATGAAACCGCATGCGCGAACTTGACGAGTGGTAAGTGCCAGTGGACGCCGACCGACATAGGTTGCAATGGGACCGCGGCGCCTTGTGGGTTCATCAGTGTCGCGAGTTGCACGAGCCAATCAGGGTGCAGCGTCCAGTAAATAGTTTGGCTGAGTAGATGGGCTTCGGGGGGCCCATGCCGACTTGAGAAGGTCCATCTCGGCGCGCCAAATCGTCCCACCGCGGAATGAGTGCTAAGGTGGGGCGTGTCCGAGCCGAGGGATCCCCAGCAAAGCCTGGAAATGCTCCTGCCGCAGCGCGGAGCGGTGCGCCGGTTCGTCGCGCTTTTGAAGGGCCTAAGGAACGCCGGCAAGGCGATCGTTCGCTTGTTCGGTCGACGAAAGGAGCGCCGGGAGGTCATGACCATTCTAGTGACGGGGGCCAGTGCGGGGATTGGGCTGGAGCTAGCAAAGCTGCTCTGCAAGGGGCCGCATCGCTTGGTGCTGACGGCACGCACAGCGTCGCTCGCGCGGTTTGCCGAACACGGCATTGTTCCGGGGGAGCGTGTACTTCTACTGCCTTTGGATGTTACTAACGATGCGGAGCGGAAAGCCGCTATTTTAGCGGCAGAAGAGCGATGGGGCGGTGTGGATGTGCTGGTGAATAATGCCGGCATGAGCTACCGCGCAGTCGCCGAACACCTCACTGCCGAGGAACGCATGGCGCAGCTCGACGCTAATTTTATCGGCCCCATGGAGCTCGTCAAGTTGGTGCTGCCACACATGCGCGGCCAGCGTTATGGGCGCATCATCAACGTGTCTTCCGTGGGTGGCATGACGGCGATGCCCACAATGTCTATCTACAGCGCATCGAAGTTCGCACTTGAGGGTGCGTCGGAAAGCCTCTGGTATGAAATGCGCCCCTTTGGTATCGGCGTTTCCCTGGTGCGTCCGGGTTTTATCAACTCAGACGGTTTTCGAAAAACTCAGTTCACTGCACAGGCAAGTCGTGCACTGACGGACAAAAATGATCCGTATCATGCGCATTATGTGAACATGGAGGAGCTGATCCACGCTTTGATGACCCTTACATTCTATACGCCCGAGGACGTGGCAGAAACGATCTTGGATGTGATAGAAGCGAAGAATCCGCCGCTGTGGGTTCCGGGAACGTTCGACGCGCGCGTGTTTAATCTGCTGCGCCGAATGCTCCCCGCAGGCCTCTATCATCGCTTGCTCTACGCAGGGCTGCCGCGCATCTGGCGTTGGGGGCAACACGGCGAGGTGGCGCTCAGCAGCTTGATTCCGCCCAAAGACTAGCAAGGCGCTAACATGTCCCCGCCGTTCAGCAACTGCAGGCGTTGGCCTTCGATCACGTGCCGGTCACGCGCGTCTCTTAGGCCTTGCGGGCGGCCTCGTAGATCGGGTCGAGTACAAGCTTCGCCTTGATGCTGGGGAGATAAAGCGTTTCTCCCGGCCCGAAGATTTGAACGATCCAATCAGCTGCCTCGCTGCTAAAGAGCGTTGCCTGAGGTTGATCGTGTGAGAAAAGCACGATCGCGTCGAGACCAGCGATCTTCTTATAGTGCTCGAGTTTCTCGCCACGATCATAGTCCGCGGTGGACGGGCTCAGCACCTCCACGAGCACTTTCGGGTTAACGACATGCGTCGCGCTTCTGGGATCGCGTTTCGACGGACCGCAGATGACGGTCACATCAGGATACGTCGCCAGGCCCGTCTCGAGCACCCGCAGCCGCAAATCCGAGCTGTAGACGCGACACGCTCCGTCGCCGAGCTGGGCGGTTATGGCCGCCGCCATAGCTGCGTGCTCTGGGGCGCCGCCAGCCATGGCGTAGATGTCCCCACCGAGATACTCGTGCCGCACGCCCGCCACTTCTTCAAGATCGAGATAGTCTTCGAAGGTGTAGCGATGCAGGGGTGCTTGCAGGACCACGTTTGCAGCGTAGCAGACCTATCCCAACGGTGTGAGAGCCGTGTCGGTGAGCCGTCGAATTAGCAATCCTGGTCAGGACGGAGGCTCTCTGATGGGGCAAAGTCCCTTTCCGAGAACGGCCCCATGCATCCCCCTGCCCCACATCATACGTACGCGAGCTGCATGGAGCGCGTGGTGGGCTACATTTGTGCGCACCTTGAAGAAGATCTTTCGGTTGAGCGCTTGAGTGGGGTCGCTGGGTTTTCAAAGTTCCATTTTCATCGGCAATTCAAGGCGTACACGGGCTACACGGTCGGGCAGCTCGTGCGGCTGACGCGACTAAAACACGCCGCCTACCAGCTCGCGTTCGCACCCGAGCGCTCTATCCTCGACGTAGCGCTGGACGCTGGGTTCGCTGCGCCCGAGTCATTCTCCCGAGCGTTCAAGGAAGCTCAGGGGCAGACGCCGTCCGATTTTAAGAAAGCCCCGGCTTGGAGAGCCTGGGCGGAAGAACATCCATTACCCACCCCCGTCAGGAGCAACAGCATGAATCCAAACATTGTGGAATTTAGCGCCACCCGAGTCGCCGTTTTTGAGCACCGCGGCTCACCCGCAACACTCATGGCTTCCGTGGGAAGATTCATCGAATGGCGCAAAGCAACGAAGGACGCTTTTGAACGTAACAGTCGCACGTTTGGCGTGGCCTACGACGATCCCGAGGCCGTCTCCCCTGAGCTCTTCCGCTTCGATATTTGCGGAGAACTAACCGCTCCGCTGCACCCCAATGACGCGGGTGTAGTCGAAAAGTGGCTCCCACAGGGTCGCTGCGCGGTGGTGCGCCATATTGGGTCAACAGATCGCATAGGCGAAACCGTTCACGCGATGTACGCAAACTGGCTCCCGCAAAGCGGGGAAACGCTGCGCGATTTTCCAGTATTCTTTCACTACATCGAACGCATGCCGAAGGTGCAGGAGCACGAACAGGTCACCGACGTGTACTTGCCGCTGTGCTAAGCGGCGCTGGGCTCCGCTCTTGAAGCATCTGCCGTGGAATAAGCCCTGCCTCGCTATCCAGCTCGCTTTGACGCCAAAGAACTTCATCCGAGCCCCCTGAAAACGGCATGACCCTGCTCTGCACTTGCGTCTAGGAACAAAAGACCCCTGCCAGGATCTTAGCATTCTAGTTAACACTGAAAGAAGACGGTTCCCCGATGCTTCAAGAGCTCAACTGGATGCACGCTCTACCCTTCGGCGGTCTGAGCGCGATCAGCCTAATTTCAGGCTGTTCCGATGCCCTCGCGCTCCTTCGTTCGACATGGCGAGCGGTGGAGCACTAGCAACTTCATCGAGCAGTGGGGGTGGGGCGAATATCGCGACGGCAGGCGGCGGCACCGGCACGGGAAGTCGCGGCACGGGCGGAACAGCCAGCTGGGCACAGATGGCACGAGCCAGCTGGGCGGTGCCGCATCGAGCAATCTCGGTGGCAGCGGCAGCGGCGGCAACAACTCAACGGCAGCTGGTGGCACTAACACCTTGGAAAGCGCGTCGCCGAGTGGCGGCAGCACCCCCATCGTGCTCACAGACTTTCCGATGCGCAGAAAACTCACACTGCCGGGGGCCGTTCCGAGCGGTTTGACTGATTTTCCCGTGCTCGTCTCACTGCCTGCAGGAACCATTAGCGCCCAGGAAGGTGGAGCCAACGGCGAAGTGGTGCGCTTCGCCGACGCGCAGGGTGTGGCCCTGGAGTACGAGATTGAAGCATGGGATCCGCCGGGCGTATCAACTGGGTGAAGAGCTGCGGGTTGAACGCGTGGCCCGCCTCGCTGAGTGGATATTGGCCCAATCGAACGCGGCTATGCCGGACTTTGTGAGCATCGGAGCGGCGGGAGGGCCGCAAATCGCGCTTTCGCGGAGATTTTAGCTAATCGGTGGCCAGACTTGGAGATGTGAACCCGAATCTGGAAGAGACCGTTCGACACATTCGCGGCTTTGGGTCCGGCGACGGTGGCCCGCGGAGGGGCGCTACGGTTCGCTTTTCAATAACTCTGCGTCCAGCAAATCTTTCGGTCGGCCTGAGGCCAACTTATTGCGAGCCATCGCCGCTTTCCCGATGAAGCGTACCTTGACCGGACCAAAGGTACCTTCGATGGCGGCTACGGCCGCTTCGTCGAACGAGACGCCAGAGATCGAGGTTAGGATGTCGATACGCCGTGGGGGGAGGCCGAGTTGGTAGACTTGGCCTTCAAGTTCGAAGTCGTGTTGCGTCACACCATGCGCTGCAACAGGAGCTCCGAAGTGTGCGAGAGCGTGGAAAACGCGAGCGGCATTCGCTGGCGTGGGCCGTACCAAGAGATCGATATCACCGGTTGTTCTCGGAAAGCCGTGAGCGGCGAGGGCGTACGCGCCAACCACCAGGAACTCCACGCCGCAATCGACGAATGCCCGGGCAATATCCACGAAATCTTCGTTCACGTCCATCGTTTAGCGATTGCTCCGCACCAGCGCTCCGGGAATATTGCAGCGTTCGTAGGTGGGGATCTGTTTGCCGGCCACGGACCAAGCCTCCTTGGCTAATGGCCACATGAGGGCAATTCTCTCGTTCAGAGTGGAGCGGTCGAGCGCATCACGTAGAGGCTCGTGCCCCAGCTGGAACCGGCGCAGAGGCCAAAGGGATGCTTGCTGCCGGCGTCGTTCAGCGCGCTGCTTTGCGTCGGGGTCCATCAAAAGGACAATAGCACATTCGCCACCACGGGCACCAGCCAAGGGAAACGCCGCCGTGGTCCCCAGCGAATTGGCCCGCTAGCTAGCTATCGTCACCTTGCGAAATGTCTCCCGGTAGGCCTGGGGAGTAACCCCAACGTGCTTACGAAAGACGCTGATGAGATAGGAAGCGGTGGCAAATCCACAAGCTCTAGCTAACTCTTCGGTTGTGTAGTTGGTATCGAGAACGAGCTGTTTGGCCCGTTCAACGCGAACGCGGGTGAATTCCTGCCCCGCCGAGCGGCCCAGGAATTTACGAAAGCGTGCCTCCATTTCCTTGCGATCTACATCGAGTGCCTCCCACATCTGGGTAACACCGACCGATTCATGGGCGTGCTCCCGTACATAACGCAGGGCCATCGCAACTTTCTCATCAGGCACGGCGATAACTTCGGTGGATTGGCGCACCACGGGCGGCAACGGCGCCAACACCACAGGCATGCTAGGAGGCGCTCCACCCGCCATGAGGTTATCCAACATCTCGGCGGCACGGAACCCAATTTCAAATGCGGGGATGCGAACGCTCGTGAGCGGTGGGCGCGACACATTGCACAGCAACGGATCGTTATCCACACCAATGATCGCAACTTCCTCGGGCACTCGAATGCTCGCGTGCTCGCACACGCGTGCTACGTGATACGCAATGAGATCCCACGGCGCGAAAACGCCACACGGCTTGGGAAGCGCGGCGAGCTGGCGAATAATGTGTTCCGGATTGAATGGGATCCAGCCTCCAAAGTTATTCGCGCACTCAAGCACCGCTACCGAATGCCCCGCCTGCGCCAAAGCAGCTCGGTATCCTTCCAAACGCAACCGGCCATTTACGGGATTGTTATCGCCAATAAACGCGTAATGACGGAGGCCACACGTCATCAGATGCTCAGCTGCCAAGCGCCCCGCTTCTAGGTCATCGAAGTAGACGGCGGGTAGGCCGGAATGCTCCACGATATTGGCAACGCTGACGACGGGAACGCCAATGGCCCGTAGGCCATCCTCAATTTCGCGCGTGAATGTGAACGCAATCACACCTGAGGGCTGGGCGTTAGCCACCACCTCCACAGTTGCTTCCTCGTTGAGCACCGTGATCCACCAATCTTTGCGGTTGCGTGCATATTCCGAGACCCCTTCGAGAATGGTGCGCCCGTGCCCGACCGACAACGGCACCTTCACCACGACAGAACGACGACCTGATACCGTTGGATCTGCCACTGCCGTGCAGGCTAGCACCACGCCTCTGCCACGTCTCGGGTGGTACTTTCGTGTGTTAGAGGCCAGGCTTCGACACACCTAACCCCGGAGAACGCTATGGCGAGCGATATTCCGTGTTGCTAGTTTGGCGGAGTCTTCAGTCACTACCACTGACGGACAGCGGGCTCTTGGCGTGTATGCGGGGGCGTCGGCTGTGCGTGGCGTGAACGCGTGCGTTCTGAAAGGTGCCCTATGTCAACATCGTGCCATGAGCTTGGGCGAAGCTCGATCCCCGCCAGAACCTCCCACAAGCTTTTCAGCCTCATGCCGGGTCTAGTGCTCGTTGCGCTAGCGTGCAGCGCCAACGTGCCCCGAAGCACGGCCTCGAAGCCACCAATTGGCCCCGATGGCACGCCCACCGCCAATGGCATGGGTGGCGGAGGCGCGACACCCGCAATGGCGGGCCCGGGTAGCGGAGGCGCGCCGGGAGCTGTAGGTCCGGGCACAGGCACCGGCGGAGAGACTATTGCGGGCCCCGCGGGCACTCCTTGCGCTCCTGGCGCTCCGCTTGCCCCAGCCCGCGTTTGGTTGCTCACCGATCAACAGATCGTCAACACGCTCAGAGACGTGCTCGGAAGCACGCTCACGGGTGCGGACGCACAAATCACCACTCAAAGTGGCCTAAGCGGCAACTACACGAACCTATCCGAAGCCTTTCAGGTGGATGATAAGGCGGCTCTCGGCTACCAGCGCGCGGCCCTCAAGATCGCGCAGCAGCTCAAGCCATGTGGCACAACCGTAACCGCGGCTTGTGTGGAGCAGTTCATCAACGACAAGATCGCGCGCGCCTGGCGTCGGCCGCTCGCGGCCACGGAAACGGCCGCGCTGATGAAGATTTTCAATGACTTTTCACCGACCGAAGGTGCCGATGAAGCCCTGAGTATGGTGATCCAAGCCGCCCTGCAATCCGGCTCATTTCTGTATCGAACCGAGATTGGGACTGATGCCTCTCAAGCTACGGGGCCGGTGGCGCTCACCGCGAACGAAGTGGCCTCGGCCTTGTCCTTCTTGCTCTTGGATTCCACACCCGACGATCAGCTCTGGAGCAAGGCCAATGGCGGCGCGTTGCTGCAACCTGACGTGCTCAAGACCGAGGTGGATCGGCTACTCACCGTACCGCGAGCGCGGGATTCGGTGTCTAGGTTGGTGGGGTATTGGGGTGGGGTAGAAAAGATCCCCAATAGCATCAAGGATTCAACGCTATTTCCGGAGTATACGAGTTCCCTCAAGAGCAGCCTGTACGCGGGAGCCTCTGCTTTTCTGAAAGACACGGTTTGGAACGGAAAATTTGCCGATCTTTTCAGTTCGCGCAAGGTCTACGCGAACACTGAGCTGGCCTCTGTTTACGGGTTACCCGCCGTAGCGGGCGCCGAGCTGGTGCCCGTGGAGATCCCCGCGTCCCAACCCGCAGCAGGGCTTTTGACTCAACCCGGTGTGTTATCCGCCACCAACCAACACAAAGACAGCGGAGATCCGATCCACCGCGGGCTCTTCCTTTACAACTCCTTCGTGTGCGGCGGCACCGTTCCAGCGCCTCCCCCGGGCGCGCTCGACGTGAGCAAGACCATGACAGGCACTCCGCGTGAGCTCGCCGGCAAACGCGCGGCCTTAGCGCAGTGCGCAGGCTGCCACTCCCTGTTTGATCCTCTTGGGCTGGCTTTCGAGCAGTTCGACCCCATCGGCCGTTTCAAACTCTCGGATGCCAACGGAGTTGCGATCGATTCGAGTTCCACGGTCGTCGGGCTCGGCACGGATCTCGATGGGCCGATCACGGGAGTGGCGGATTTAGCTCAACGCTTAGCTAACCGCGCCGCGACTGCCAACTGTGCCACGCAAACGCTCGCCAAGTATTCCCTCGGCTATACCTCGGCGGTCGAAGCCTGCGATCTGGCCAACGCTCGCAGCACCTTCGCCACCACGGGCTCGTTCGCTGACTTCTTCCGCTCACTGCTCACCGCTCCAGGCTTCATCGTGCGAGACCCCGCGCTCAAATAGAAAGGCAATCCCAGCATGACCCCCTCCCATCCTCGGTTCTTGCGACGCACGTTTCTCTCTGGCCTCGGCGGTACCGGCCTGTGCGCCCTGGCTGCACCGCTGCTGAGGGCGGAGGCTCAAGCCGCGGGCCCGCAGCGTTTGCTCATCATCCATCGCCCGTGCGGCACGCGCCCAGAAAAATGGTTCCCCACGACCGGCGGCATGAAGGATTGGGGAATGACCGAGCTCTTGAAGCCGTTCGAGGCCGTTCGGAACGAGATGGTCGTACTCAAAGGGATTGATATTCCGCGGAGTGATAGCTGGTTGGGCGATAAACATGGTGCTGGCATGGTGGCGATCATGTGCCCGTCGCCTTCGCCCCAGAACGGCTGGGCGTACATTCCTGGCAGCCCGCAATCAGATATTCAGGACGACAACGGCAAGTCTTTCACCGGCACCGCGCCCTCGGTGGACCAAGAGCTCCTAAGGAATGTCCCCGCTCTCCAGGGTACGCCCATGGGTTCGCTTCAACTGGGTGCATCGCTGGAGTCGATGAAGGGCGCTGGGCCCGAGTGTTTGCGCGTCATCTCTTACGCGGGTTTCAATCAAGCCTTGTGGCCTGAAAGTCGCCCGGAAGCGGCGTTCAACAACATCTTTGCCAACTTAGTACTTGGTGGCGATCAGAGTGCTATCGGCCGCGCACGGGCGAAGAACAAGAGTATTCTCGATTTTGTCATGAGCGACCTCACCACGCTGCACTCCAAGGTTCCAAGCTCTCAGCTGCCCAAGCTGGACGCCCATTTGGCCGCCATTCGTGCGCTTGAGGCGCAATTCAGCGCAGGGCCGAGCGCCGGTTGCTCTAAACCCGTGCTCGGTGCACTTCCGACAAGCACGCCCGACAACGACAATAATGCGCGCCACGCACTGGCAGCAGTGCAGCAAACGGACATGATTCGTTCCACGTTTCAGTGCGACCTCAGTCGCGTGGTGACCCTGACCTACTCGTACGGCAACAGCGATATTGCGGCGGCGGCCGTGGGCGGCAACGGAGGCACCGGCCACCACGAGGCTTCTCACGACGATAGCGCGCAGGTGGTGCAAGCTGCGTTTGAGATGTTCTACAATCAGACCACAGCCAAGCTCGTGCTCGACCTCAAGAATACGCCGGAGGGCAGCGGCACCATGCTCGATAACACGCTTGTTGTGTACTTCAACGAGTGCTGTATCGGTAGCGGTCACACGATTGAAGACAACCCCATCCTGCTCTTTGGCGGCAAGTCGCTCGGCCTGAACACGGGAAGCTTCTTACCCTACACGGGCCGTACCCACGCTGATCTTTGGGTCGAAACGTTCAAGCGTTTTGGCTATAACAAGCCCGTGCACGGCGATCCGTTCTGGAATAAGGGGCCACTGGCTGGGCTCTACGGTTAACGCTGAGCCGCTTCGCGGCAGCCACGCTATCTACGCTTCTGCTGTCAAGCCACAACTTCTCGAATCCGAATTTCGTCAAGGACCCGCAAAAACCCCTTGAGCGAGCGAAGCGAGCGAAGAACGTGACGCGAGTGTTCGTGCTTTTGATCGAGCTGGTTTCCGCCTAAGATCCTCGATTTTGGAGGTATCCCATGAAGCGCATTCCTTTGGTCATCATGAGTTCGGTGTTATTGGTTTCGGGTTTTGCTGGCGCAGATCTCAAACCAATCCAGCCTGTCGCGCCGAAGGTTTTGAAACCGGGAGTGAAGCTCCCGGGGCTATCACTCAAGCCGGGTGCCTCCGGCTCATCCGCTCCCGCTGCCACGCCTGGTACCCCCGCCGTCCCTCGCGATCCATCAACCCCTGCACCCGCTCCGCTCGGTGACGGCCCACTCACGGAGGCTGGGGTTGTGACTGATCCGGGCCCGCAGTCGCCGTTCAGTGCCTCAGCAGATCCTGCAGGTAACGTTTACGTTACGAATTCGGAGGCGGACCACGGTCTTAAACTCCGCAAGCTCAGTTCCACGGGCGGCCTCCTTTGGTCCGTCCCAGTCGTCAACGGCTCCGAATTTGGATTTGCGATTGCCGGTAACGATGGTGCGTTGGTCGTCTCGCCTGAACGCGTCTTGCGCTTCAGCGCCTCAGGCACTCAGCAATTTTCAACCACTTTGGGTCAGTCCGCTGGCGGCGGAGTGCAGGCGGTGTACGATGGTGCAGGCGGTGTTTTTGCGGCATTCTTGCCGTATCCTGTAACAGGCCGGGTCCTCAAGCGCGTGAACCGACTGGGGGCGGTTGTGTTTTCGAGCGCCGCATTCCCCGCAGGCCCTTCCAACATAGAGGCGGGGGTTGCTACCGATGCCAGCGGGAATGCCTTCCTTGCAACCGGCGGCGATCAAATCACCGTGCGTAAGTTCTCGGCGCAGGGCGCGCTGTTATGGACCACTCCCGTGACCGCCCAATACGGCGAAAAGCAGAACCTCAAAGTGGCGGCGGATGCAATGGGCGGAGTCATCGTGGGTTGGTCGGACGCTCGTCGTCGGCCGAACGCTCGCGACGTATTCGTGCAGGGGGTCACGGCAGCGGGCGCAGTTCGGTGGCTGGCAAACGGCGTGGAAATGGTCCGGGACCCGGGGACCCTCGGGCAGATGTCCGTGGCACCAGATGGCACAGGCGGCGCTTACGTCGCGTACACAAGCGGTGCCGGCATGAGCGAAGTACAGCGGCTTTCCCCCACCGGAGCCAAGCTTTGGGAAACGCCTGGGAGGCTCGGGGCCGGCAACCCTGCACAGTTGGCGACGGATGGCGCGGGGGTATTCGCCGTAGCCCGCAAGAGCACCAACGCGGGGCCTTGCCTCAGCGCCGCTCGGCTGAGTGGGACGGGTAGTCAACAATGGGCCGATGGTCCAAAGACGGTCGGAACCTGTGTTTACACGATTCCGTTCTTCCCGTTGGTGGTGCGCGCGCAGCCGTTCTTGGTCTACGCCGACACGCGCTCAGGGTACGCCGACGTCTACATCTGGCGTTAATCTTCAGGCTACTTAAGGCCCGAGATCAATTCAAGCGCCGGATCCGGTCGCCCCAATCCCGTGAGGCTGCTCGGAGCAAGTAAATGTGCCGGGAATATCCGAAGTCACCCACATGGGTTTGACCGTGGATACCATGTTCGCGGTGTGGCCGTGTGGGCCGGAATCGCCGGCGCTCGTGCCCTGGCCTTCATCGAAGTGATAGTAGGCAACCAAGCCGGGTTCATTGCCCTTCAAGAAGACCCGCATGTCACGCGCAATGTCGGCGGGCGTGCGGGCGATGTTCCACACGCGCACTTCATCGATCACGCCGCCAAAACCTTCGCCCCCAAACTCGCTCGACCCACCGATAAGGAGAGGTGAATCTGTAGTTGTCCAAGCTGGGTCGGCGTGGGGCGAGGGGATTGGCTGGGCCACCCCATTCACGGTGAATTGAAACGTGTTGTTGGGGCCGTCGTACGCCCAAGCGAGATGGAGCCATCCGGTCGCGGGCACCGCGGGGACGAGCACCACGGAGTTATCGCTTCCACAGCCATTTCCGTAGGGATCGAGTGCTCCCACCTCTTCAACGTCGATCCCGAACACGTGGCAGGATTGCCCAGCACCGTATTCGATCAGGCTGTGTTCTGGCTCCCATTTGTCGGAGTCAAAGTGGGCCCAGAGCTCCAGGGTGCGGGACGCGCGTTGGATCGGCAGATCAGTGCCGAGGTTCGCCGTCACGAAGTCTTCCACGGTGCCGTCAAACTTGAGCGCCTTGCCAACTCCGCCCGGACACGGACCGTTATTGGGAGCACCGCCCGAAGCGCTCCCACCGCTCGATACCGCTCCCATGGAACCCCCCAAGCTACTCTGCCCTCCGCTCCCGATAACGTTGGTTTGACCTCCAGAAGCACTCCCCCCGAGGCTTGAAACCTGTGGCGATCCGCCACTTTGACCCAACTGCAGGGAAGTTCCCCCGGTCGCGCGCGCCGCTCCCGCTCCACCCGCGGCCATTCCGACGACACCTCCGCTTGGGCCAAGAGCGCTGCCACCCGTGTTTCCTGCGGCAGCACCGTTCACCGTCGTTCTTTGAGAATTGGGGCTGGACAAGCAACCCACGGCCAAGCCGAGAGCAACCACGCCAACTGAGCGTGTTCGGCAACTTCGATTTTTCATGGTTTATCCTTGGCTAATTGGCGGGCGTTACAGAAACCACATTCACCTGAACAAACTGGCCTTTGGGGGTAGGCGCCGGCGGCACGCCGGCGGGCGTTACCGCGCCATCAGCGTTGGCGATGGAGATGCAGTTATTGTCCAGCCCGTAGAGCTTGAGCGTGGCGCCGCCGTCGATCTTGATGGTGCGAGTGGTATCGATGGCAAACACATAGTGCCCCTCGTCAACATCGGAATTTACAGAGTACACCTGGTGTGGCGAAGAGACTTCGAGGCTGTAGATGTTATAGTTAGAATCACTTGCAACCCCACCAATGCAATAGTGCATCGCGTCCGAGGTACCGCCCGTGTAGATTTTGGGCTCCACCACGCCGCGAAAGCGCAGAGAAACGTCATAGGTGGTGCCGGGCGTTCCCCCGAAGGCGACCTGCTTATCGAGCATCACGTACCCGCCCTCGGGGCAGCTCTGCGTATTCGGAGGATAGTTGAAGCACAGGCTATCATCACCGTCAGCGACCGCGCCGCAGTTCGACTCCCAACGCTGACCATCCAGCGCCGCGCCAATTGCCGTGGCGTTACCGCCTGCCGCCGAATTGGGGGCACCCGCGTTGGCGCTCGCGCCTCCACTGCTTGACGGCGCGCCACCACTCACGCTGACAATTGCCGTGCCTCCGCTGCCCCCTGAAGCAGGACTCGCGGCACCCCCAACACCAGAACTTGATGCACCACCGGTGCTTCGCACGCCACCCGTGGCCGCCCCGGGAACTCCTCCGCTTCCGAGTGTTCCCTTTCCACCCGTGGCCGCGTTGCTCGCTCCAGAACCACCGGTGCCCGACTGCGGCATGCTCATGGTTCTTGTGTCGGGCGCAGGGCTGCTGCAACCCACAGCCAAAAGGATACCGACTCGAACCCATTCTGATCGAGAATTTCTGCCAAACATGTGACTCCCTGGGTGTGCTAAAGCGAGAAGCGGCTGGGGCAGCCGCCAACGCGATTCGACAACGTGCAGCCTTAGGATCTAGCGCTACTGTGAGGGCGCGCCCATAACGTTTTCAGGGGTGCTTCATGTTGTTCCGAGGAGATACTTTGAGCGAAACTCAGGCAAGCCCTGCCCTAAGCTCGATGGCAGGTCACTTGTAGGGCAAGAGATCGACGCGATGTCGAAGCACGGCGTCGCGGCCAGCGCCGCCGAGATTCACTGCCGAGCTGACAATCAGGGCGTCTGCAGCTGGGTCGTTCACTGCGGCGAGGATCTGCGCCGAAGGGACGCTGTAGATCTGCTGAGTCAGCACGGTACGGGAAACCGGGTCGATGCGTTGCACTGCGCAGCCTTTGTCACATTCGCCCTCATCAAACCTCGTCGAACCAAAAGACACTAAGGCATAGATGTAGGACGCGTCACTGTCCGCCGCAACGATGTGCTGCGCCCCGGTGAGTGTGCCAAGGGCGCCTTCCTTTGCGAGGCACTCACTGGGATAGGGCATCGGGATTTGATCGCATGCCGTCCCCGTGAGTTTGAGGAAAAGCCCTTCTGGGGTCACCAAATGCGTAGCCGGACTTCCCACGAAGGCGAAGCCAAGGTCCACGCGAAAATCTCCGTGGTACGGGCTCTCATTGAGGAAAACGGCCTCGCCTTTCTTGCCCTTCTTGTAGAGATGATAGTCACTCGGGGAGATGTCTATCGATACGGTGACGAACCCGTCGTATCCGGGAACCTTTCGCATGGGGATCCCGTTGTAGGTGTACGGTAGCGACGAGGCCACAAGCGTGCCCAGCGCGACGTCGTAGGTATAGAAAATACGATCCACGTCGTTGGCTGGACCGCAAACGAACAACCCTCCGGACAACAGAACGCCGTCAGCGCAAGGCTCGACCAAAGTTGCCGTGGAAACTACTGAAAGATCCGGCCTCAGCGTGGTGAGGAATGCGCCATCAGCAACGACAAGGTACTGTCCATCAAATGCAGCAGCCGTAAGTGGCCTTTGCGCAGGCCACGCGCTCAACTCGGCGCCCGAGTGATCGCGGAGGGTAACGCCACTCGTGAGGACCACGAAAATTCCCGTGGTGTAAGGAAAGGTACCAAGCACCCTTCCCGCCCCGCCAGATAGCTGAGTGCCTGGTGCGGGCTGCGGGACGCTAGGTATCCCTGCTGGTGGCGCGACGCCGCCCGTTCCCCCGCTTCCTGGACCTGGGGCAGTTGGCTCCGAAGGCGACGTACTGGAGCTCGAAGCCGGAGTGCTGACACTCGCGGGCGAAGAAGCGCCGCCCGTCGAGCCCGTGCCTGAAGTTCCGTATTCGGTAACAGAACCGCACGCTAAAAGGGAACTCGTCCCCAAAACAATGAGTACCCGTTCAAAAGTCATTAAGTAAACACCAGCCTCAGGCTGGCGCTCCTTCCCAGAACCAGACGCCGGCCGACGGTAACCTCGTGACCCACGTGCACCGAGCAGGCCACAGGGGCGACGAGCAGTCAAGTGACACCCTGCGAGGTGAACTGATGGGTGTCACGAGTGAGCTCCTGGAACTCGATGCCATCCAAGACGCGCCACGCCCGGTTTCGGCAGAAGCTCATCGAGGGTTGAGCCAACTGCTGCTGCGAGGTGGCTTCCCGGAGCTGTTTCTCGCGGATGCGGAGACCCATGCGGCCCGCTTGCGTCGCGCCTATGGGACCACGCTAGAAGCTTTCCCTCCCCTGCAGGGAATTTGCGGCCCCCATGTCACCTAGAACGCCTGCCGTAACCGGATTGAGCCTCTAAGCCAAAGTCCTGGCGCTGACCTCTCGCACCGTGCAATCATTGTGGTACGGTTTCTGGGATGGACGCAGACGATCCCATGGCTTCGGAAACATTCCTTAGAGTCATCGGTAAGCGCCGTCGCCCCGAGGCAGGGACGCCACCCAGCGCTTTGGTCAGAGCGACCATGACGACAATGGCAAATTACGAAACCCGTGTGCCAAGAGGAGTATTCATCTATTCGAGCCACGAAGAGGCAAACCGTGACTGGGAGAAATGGCGCCAGCATACGATGCGCGCCAACAGTCGCGTGCCGCCCCATGACTGAATACACTCGGCCGGCAACTTGGAACGACTTGCTCGAGCTTGCTCGCGATTTGAACGCTCAGGGAGCAGACTATGCGCTGATCGGCGGGTATGCGATCGCAGCGCACGGCTACAATCGGTTCTCCGAAGATCTGGACATTCTTGTTAATCCAAGCGCAACCAACACGCCTAAGTGGGTAGCGGCGTTGGCACGGCTTCCCGATCATGCCGCCGCTGAACTTGAGAACGACGCCGACATCTTCCAGCGGGAAGGGCACTATGCGCTGCGTATTAACGACGTTATCACGGTGGATGTCATGCCAGCTGCATGTGGTCACTCATGGGACGAACTCAGCCAGCACATCGTGGAAGTTGTGTTAGATGGCGTGCCGGTTCGCGTGCTTTCTCTTCGGGGGCTCCTGCTTACCAAGGAAGGTATGCGGGAAAAAGACCGCGCTGATCGAGTCGTCTTGCTTCGAGCCCTTGAGAATCCTTAGGACTCACGGGGTGGCCGGGGAGTACGCGGCCCGCCGGGTCCTCTTGTGGCGCGCCAGGCCCCAGGCTAGTAGAGGGCCGAAACGCATGCTCCATACTGTACTTGACGTCGTCCTTCACCTGGACACGCACCTCGCGGATTGGTCAACGGCGCTCGGGCCATGGCTCTACGTCGTTTTGTTCTTGGTGATCTTCTGCGAAACAGGCCTCGTGGTAGCCCCATTCTTGCCGGGGGATTCGCTGCTGTTTGCGATTGGCGCCATCTGCACGCTGCCCGGTTCATCGGTCCAGATTGGCGTGATGCTGCCGCTTTTGATTGCAGCGGCGATCTTGGGCGATTCTGCCAACTACAAGATCGGGAATCATTTTGGACGTAAGGCCTTCGCCGGTCAGTACCGCTTGATTAATCCCAAGCACCTGGATCGAACCAAAGAGTTCTATGAACGCTACGGCGGCCGAGCCATCGTGTTTGCCCGTTTTGCGCCGATTTTGAGAACTTTTGCACCCTTCGTCGCGGGTTTCGCCAAGATGCCGTATCGACGCTTCTTCGCGTTTAACGTAGCGGGTGGCGTCGTTTGGGTCACGAGCTTCTTGTTGGCAGGTTATCGCTTCGCACAGGAGCCGGTCATCAAGAAGAATTTTCACTTGGTGATCATCGGCATCATCGTGGTCTCGCTGTTGCCGGCGATCTTTGAAGCTTTCCGGGCTAGCCGCGCCAAACGTCCCACGACTTGATCCCATGAGCCACGACGGCGAAAGCGATAAACCCCGAGGGCGCCAACTTGCTGCCCTTTCCTTGGGTGCCCTCGGTGTCGTGTTCGGGGACATCGGCACGAGCCCCCTGTACTCCCTTCGGGAGTGCCTGCACGGCGCCCACGGCGTGGCAGTGTCCCGAGAAAATGTGCTCGGGGTCCTCTCGCTCATTTTTTGGGCGCTGATGGTCATCATTTCGGTGAAGTACGTGGCCTACGTGCTCAGAGCCGATAACCAAGGCGAAGGCGGCATTCTCGCGCTGATGGCGCTGGTGATCCGGGGTATCGATCCGCAAAAACGCACGCACCAGGCGGCTGTGCTGCTGGGTCTGGTCGGCGCTTCGCTTTTGTTTGGCGACGGCATGATCACGCCGGCAATCTCAGTGTTAGGCGCCGTCGAGGGCATCAAGATCGTGACGCCAAGCCTTGGGTCTTACGTCGTCCCGTTTTCCGTGATCATTCTGTTCTTCCTCTTCTACATGCAGAAGCGCGGAACCGGCAGTGTGGGCCTTGTCTTTGGCCCCATCATGCTGGTTTGGTTTGGCAGCCTGGCGAGCTTAGGCATCCATCAAATCGCACTCTATAGCGGGGTGTTGGCGGCCGCGAACCCTTCCCACGCCTGGCAGTTTTTGATGACTTCCGGACATCGCGGTTTCATCGTGCTCGGCTCGGTCTTTCTCGTCGTGACCGGGGGCGAGGCGCTCTACGCAGATCTAGGGCATTTTGGCGCGCGCCCGATGCGAGTGAGTTGGTTTTTGGTGGCCTTGCCGGCGCTGGTCCTCAACTACTTTGGACAAGGTGCACTCCTCCTTCGGGAGCCGAGTGCCGTCGAGAATCCTTTTTATCGAATGGTGCCCGATTGGGGCCTGATCCCGATGGTGGTCTTGGCCACGATGGCGACGGTCATTGCGTCGCAGGCTCTCATTTCGGGTTCATTCTCTCTGGCGCGTCAAGCGCTCATGCTGGGCTACATGCCCCGTGTCACGGTCCACCACACGTCCGCGGCGCACATGGGACAAATCTACGTGCCGGTCATCAATTGGTTGCTGATGCTGTGCACCATCGCGCTCGTCTTGGGATTTCGTTCGTCGAGTGCTCTGGCAGCAGCGTACGGAATTGCCGTAACCCTCAATATGGTGATCACGACACTCCTCGCCTACGTCGTGTCGCGCCGCCTGTGGGGTTGGGGCTTTTTGCCTGCAATCTCAGTAACAGCCGTCTTTTTGATCCCTGAATTGGTGTTTGCGAGCTCCAATCTTGCAAAAGTAACCGACGGTGGTTGGTTCCCGCTCGCCGTGGGAGCTTTGCTTTTCGCCCTTTTTACGACGTGGCGCCGGGGTCGCGAAGTCCTGAGCGAACGCTACCGTGAACGAGTCGTACCCCTCGAAGATTTCTTCGAACTGATCCGCGTGGAACGCCCAGCCCGGGTTCCAGGCATGGCCGTGTTCATGGCTGGCAGCTCCAATGGCACGCCACCCGCGCTCTTGCACAACTTCCTGCACAATCGAATCGTGCATGAGCAGGTGATCCTATTGACGCTCATCACGGAGAAGGTTGCCCGCGTGCCGCAAGCTGAACGCGCCACGCTCGAAGAGTTGCCGAGCGGTTTTCGACGCGTCGTGGCGCACTTCGGCTTCATGGAAACGCCGGATGTGCCCGGCTTGCTGAATGAACTTGAGATCCCGCACTACGCTCTCGATTACGTCACGTTCTTTCTCGGCCGGGAAACCTTGCTCCCCACTCACCGTCCCGGCATGGCGCTCTGGCGTGAGCGCTTGTTTGCTTTCCTATCGCGCAACGCCCAACCCGCCACGGCCTTCTTTGGCATCCCTCCGGGGCGCGTGGTTGAAATTGGGGCTCAGATAGAGCTCTGAAAACCGAGCGCCCACGAGCCTTGGCGCCACCTAAGGTTTACGTTTGCCAGGTTCGAGGGCAAAGTTTGCGGGTGTTGCTCAGAGATCGCCCGCGCGTTTTTCGCTTTTTTTTTCTCACGCTCTTAGCCTGCGTGCTTATTTTGGCCAGTCCACGCAGAGCCGGCGCATTTGTGTATGTCGTGCAGAAGGGCGAGACGCTTGCAGCCATCGCTGAGCGATTTTACGGGCGTGTGCAGTTCGAGAAGTTATTGGTGGCTGCCAACATGCTGGATTCGCAAGGCGGCTCGTCCATCGTTCCGGGCATGCGGCTTGAGGTTCCCGCCGTTAGCTATGAGCTGATCCAAGCGGGTCAAACCTGGGACGGCTTAGCGGAACGGCTGCTCGGCGCCAAAGATCGCTCGGATTTGTTAGCACTGGCCAACGGCAGCAAGCCCTGGTTAGCACCCGACGAAGGGGCTGAAATCAAGATCCCCTATAACCTCCGACTGATCGCCACTGAACGCGACACCACGATCTCTTTTGCCTACAAGTTCTTAGGCGATAAACAGAAAGCTTGGGTTCTGGATCGCTACAATCACCTTTCTGGAAAGCCGATCGAACGCGGCGATGTCGTCCTCATCCCGCTCTTTGATTTACCGTTAACTAAAGATGGTGTAAGCGGCGCCCGAGCGGCCTCGGAGGTTACGTGTCGGCAAGCACAAGGACAACAGCGCGACCTCCAGCTCGCCGTCAGCCGGGAAATTCCGGCGCTTATTTCTGATATCCGGGGCGCACGCTACGTGGATGCCGTCGCACGCGGGGTGCGTTTTCTTGCGCAAGGCAACCTCACCAAGCCCCAACGCGCCGTGATCGATCGGCAACTGCTGGAGGCCTATTCGGCGCTTTCGGCACTCGGGCTCGCCATCGAGGCCTGCGGCGGATGGCTCGAAAATGACCCCAAGGCCGCCCTCGATCCCAACGTGCTTGGCCCAAAACTCCTTTCCGCGTGCCAACAGGTGCGCAAAGTTCTGGCCCCGAAAACGGCCAACACCCCCGCTGCGGTCAACCCAACCTCTCCTTAAGAAAACCGCGCATGAGCCAAGCAAGCTTTGTACGAACGGGCCTTGATTGGGGCAGCCTCGGGCCATTGCACCTCACGGCAAGGAGTGTCGCGTCTGGCCTCTACGCAGGGACCCATCGCAGTCACCAACGTGGCTCCGGTGTCGAATTTGGCGGGCACAGGAATTACGTGCCAGGCGATGATCTTCGATTTTTGGATCAACGCGCGGCGCTCCGTCACGATAAATTACTGATCCGGCAATTTGAAACAGATACCGATCGCGCACTCAGATTGCTCATGGATGCGAGCCCATCCATGGGCTTTCATGGTCCCAAAGCGCGCGCTTCTAAGCTGGCTTATGCGAGCGTGATTGCAGCGGCGCTCGGACGAGTCGCCTTGGCTGGTGGTGATGCCGTGGCGCTGGATTGGTTGTTTGGGGAAGGTGCCGAGCCTGTGCGCCTGCGTTCGGGCCTGCTCGCATTTGAGAACCTGGTGCACAGTTTGGAGCGCGCCAATGTCGGGGAAGGTCGAGGCCTCACGCTTGAGCAATTCAAGCGCTCCCTCGAACCGATCGGGCTCCGAAACCGACGCGGTACCGTGATCGTGGTTTTCAGTGACCTGTTAGATTTGCCTGAAGGTGCCGCCGAGCACCTGGCTCAGCTCGGAACCGGAGGCCGCTTCGTGCTCGTCATTCAGATCCTCGATCCGCTGGAGGCTGAGTTCACGCTGGAAGGCCCCGTGCGTTTGAAGTCGCCCGAGTCGGGTCTGATCGTTGAAACGAATGCCGAGGAGGCGCGCGGCGCCTACTTATCCGCCCTGCAGGAACTCACACTGAGCTTCAAGGCAGCACTCGTCCGACAATCGGGCCAGCTCCTCCGCGCGCTCACCAACGAGGAGCCGCTCCACGTGGCGCGCCGCGCTCTGAACCTGATCGCTGGAGCCCCCCGATGAGCTTCCTCACAGGTCTCGCCCTCCTCATTTCAGTCTTGGTGGCCGTGCCCGTGTTGGCGCACCTGCTGCGCCGCGGGCGAGTTCAAGAGCTGGTTTTTGCGCCCATTTCGTTGATTCAACTGGCGCGCACCAGTGCGCGGCAACAGAGCCGGCTGGATGATCGCCTGTTTCTTCTGCTGCGCGCCTTGCTGATCCTGGCGCTCGCGCTGCTCGGAGCAGCACCCTTGGTGCGCTGCTCACGGGTCTCGCTCACGCGCCCCTCAGGCGCTTCGGTCGCCTTGGCACTGGTGATAGATGATTCGCTCAGCATGCGTGCCATCACAGCTTCGGGAAAAACTCGTTTCATCGAAGCCACCACTGCGGCTCAGCAGCTTATCCTTGAAGCCCGTGAAGGCGACGCTGTTGCGATTGTGCTGGCAGGAGAGCCGGCGCGCCTCGTGCTTTCCGCCACTACCGATCTAGCGGCGGTTCGGGCGGCACTCGGGAAGCTCACCCCAAGTGATCGCTCAACGGATCTGGTAACTGCGGTTGAGCTGGGTCGCTCAGCTGTGAAGCAGTTGAGCCATGCGGACAAGCGCGTGGTGGTGCTCAGCGATTTCGCCGGCGTCGCACCCAAGGCAGGAGAGCCCCGAGTGTGGGCACCGCTCCCCATACTCCAAACAAAAATGGACGATTGCGCAGTGATCAGCGCAGAAACCTCCAATTCTTTTGTGACCGCCAAGGTCGCGTGCACGAGCAAAAAAGCCGCGCTTGGACGCCGGCTGATTGCTGTTGCGGCAAAGTCCGTCGGCGCCGAGCTGCGCGACGGCGAAGAACTCGGAGCCAGCCCGTTGCCAGTGCAAGTCGGTTTGAGTTCGGTCTCGATCAAGCTCTCGCGCGCCGCAAACTTCACGAACGTGTATCTGGATGGCACCGATGCCCTCAGTCACGACGACGCGGCGCCCGCCACAGTGCAGGCTGGCGCACTCTCGGTGGGCGTTGTCGTGGACAAGGCGCTCGGCTCTGTGGTCACCGGTGGTCCCACGATCTTGGAGCAAGTGCTGGGCGCACTCGATACCAAGCTCTCGGTGCATCCTCTTTCAGGAGTACCTGAAGCCGACAAAGAGCTCGACCTCGAAGATCTGCTGATTTTGGATGATCCGCCGGCCTTCACCCCTGAAATGCGCACGGCACTGTCAGCTTGGCTTTCACGCGGCAAGCTCGCCGTGGCGCTCTTCGGGCCACGCGTTGAAAATGCGCAGCTGGGCTCAAGCTTCGAACCCTTTTTCTCCGGCGCTGCCAGCTGGCAAAAGCCTGCGAGCAGTCAGGGCCTTTTAGCGGCTTCAACGGTATGGTTGGGGGAGTCGAGCGCAAGCCTGGAGAAGCTTGGACCACGCGGCGAAGTCGTGTTTGCGCTGGGAACTAATGCAGAGGTCCAAGCCCGTTGGGAAACCAATCGCCCCTTCCTCCTTGAGCAACGGGTCGGGCGTGGGAGCGCTTTTAGCTTGGGGTTGCCGGCTTCCGTCGATCAGAGCGATCTGGCGCTTCGGCCTGGATTTGTCGCGCTCCTTGATCATTTTGTTCGCCTCGCGTCAGAGCGCACGGGGCCGCGCGTGAGCGAGGTGGGTCGGAATTGGCGTTTCCCGTCCGATGCATCCCCAACCGTGATCGGGCCCGAAGGGCCGCTCCCAAGCCGACTCATAACAACCGATGCTCAAGGCCTCTTAGCCTTTGATCCTCCGCTACTCGGAAGATATCAAATCAGCGCTGATGCCAAGCACGAGGAGCGAGTGGCGACCATCTCCGCCGATGAGATCTTGAATGAGCCTGTAGCGTATGTTGGCGATCGGAGCTCAGCCTCTGCCGCGGTGAAGCAGCCACTCCTCGAAATTTCATCTGAAATGGCGCTAGCAGCGCTCGCCCTGTTCACACTGGAGCTTGCCTTACGCTCACGACGCCGCTTCAAGCTTTCAAGCCAAGAGTCAGATTTGCCGGCATGAGCAGCTGCTGTGGCTGGCCGGTGCGCTCAGGTGGAGGCCAGTGTCCTGCGAGAACCTCATCGATCGATGAGCTGTGTTGAGCGACTACAAAAGCGGAAGCAAGCGGAGCCTTTCCACCAGCTCTTGAAGATTCACAAATGTTACCGAAAGGTCGCCATACTTCCGGTGGAAGGCGCGCTCCACGTCGGTGGCCACCACGTAGCAAGCACTCGGACTGTGATGGCGATGGAAGATCCGCAGGTTGTTCACCACAAAATCTTCCGAACGCCACTTGCATTCAATCGCCACAGGACGACGCCCTCGAGGTACAAGAACAAAGTCCACTTCGTGCCCCTGCTTGTCGCGCCAGTAGTTCACTTTTCGGGTTTGTAGCTCTGCGTGGATCTCATTTAAGACGTAGTGTTCCCAAAGCAAACCGACATCTTCCGGCCGCAGTTCATTCCACCCCTTGAAGTAGGCCACGAACCCGGTGTCAAAACCGTAGGTCTTAGGCGCAGCCACCACCTCGGACGCCCGCGATCCTCCAAACGGGCGGACCACGTGGACGACGTGGGTTGCCTCGAGAACGGCCAGATAATTCTTGACAGTGGTGCGGCTGATTTCGCACGGGCTTGCGAGGCTGGAGGCTTCAAACATCCCGCCGCTCTGGAGCATCAGCAGCTCAAACAGCCTGTCGAATGGCGTTTTACGTTCCAAACGAAAGAGCTCCAGTATGTCCTTGGCCCAGTAGGCGTCCATCCATTCGCGTATCTCCTTTTCTGGGAAGGCTTCTGCAAGGAAGAAGGGCGGTAGTCCGCCGCGCAAGAGACGATACCGGAGATCGCGCCCGCCAAAGGCCACCAGATCGTCCTGCGTCATTGGCGTTAGCCAGACTTCAAGCTTCCTTCCGGCTAGCGTGTCTCGGAATTTTGCTGAAGCGCCAATAGTGGATGAGCCGGTAGCTAGGACACGAACAGTCGGGAAGTGATCGGCCGCGATCTTCAGGAG
This sequence comes from Polyangiales bacterium, assembly GCA_038246305.1. Taxonomy (GTDB): domain Bacteria; phylum Myxococcota_A; class Polyangia; order Polyangiales; family Polyangiaceae; genus JBBRRP01. The sequence goes on from JBBRRP010000055.1 coordinate 26,294, forward strand.
GCGTGACGGATCCGCCAAGCGATGCACCTCATCGAGGACGACCCGTTTGCCCTTGAGCCCTGAGAGAAACGCTTCGGGGTCCTGCATTCCGCGCGCGTGGCTCGGCAATTCGCAGTCGAAGTACTCAACGCCGGAGAGGCTTCTGGCTAAGGTTGTTTTTCCGACGCGACGCACGCCTGACAACCAGATGACCGGTCGCTTGTGCCACGCCGCCTCAATGCGATCCATCCAGGTCTGCCTTGTGGCCATCTGCGGCTAAGATTGCAAATAGTTACACTTTTTGTCAAACTGATTGCGTTTAGTAACAGTATAAGGGGGCCGTAAGCCCCACTACTTGAGCGAGGGGCGGGGATCCAGCGCCTCATGGCTGACCTGTCGCTACCTGGGCGCTTCATAGGCACTTTTGATTTGTAGCCAGGCCCTGCGGAAGTGCTCCCGGTGAGTGAGGCGCACGCCTTCCTGAAGTTCGCTCCGTGTGAGCTCGCGGTCGAGCCGATCGAGCAACTCCTGGACTTGCGCGGTGACTTGCGCGGTCGCCCTTACAGTAATTTGCGCCTTAGCACGTAAATTACCGGGTGGCCGCCTCACGGTAGCCACGAAGACGCCGCCGTCGCGGTCGTCGCGGAAGTCGATATCGGGCCAAGCTTCGAGCGCGCGCTTGCCCGGGCTATTCACTCCACCGCCCGCCTGGACCTTGTGCAGGTTGCGGAGCACGAACCCGAGCGTGTCGTCGAACAGGCTACGCAGCGGGCCGCTGAAGTCCTCCGTGTCGTCGTACTTGGACGCGTGAATGTCAGTGCCTGGGTATTTCACCGCCTTGACCACGAACTGCGGCTTGAAGCGCTGGGGCCTCTCGCTGAATAACAGCAAGCCCGCGAGGTTCAGCACACCGTCGTCGGTCGCAAGGTTCATGTTCGCGAGGAGGCGAAGGCGCTCAGCCGGGCGCACCGGAAGCTTCTGCCCGTAGGTATCGCGCAGGAAGTCGCGGAAGCGTAGCTCGTCGAGCGCATCGATTCGGGCCTTGGTCGGTAACTCGTCAGCGTGAAACTGGTCGGTGATCCCAGGCCGCGGGGGCTGCAAGCGGCGAACCGCTGGGCTGACCCGTCATGTTGGCCTGCTTTCAGGGGGCTCAGGCTGGCCCGTCATGTTGGCCTGCTTTCAGTCCGCTCAGTCCGCTCAGTCCGCGAAATCATACACGACCACGCGTTCATAATTCTCTTTCAGGCACTTCTCGATGAAGGCCAGGTGCAAGGGGTGTTGTTGGTAGCGAACCTCCGCGGCTTTGTCCTCAACTTGAACGTAGAGGCCCACTTGATAGCTTTGCTCGACGACGGGGCGCTCACTCGGCACCATCTTGCCGGCGTGCAGCACGCTGACGCCTGGGATTGGGGCGAGATATTCCCTCACACCAGCGAGAAGCTTCTCGGCTGCATCCGTTACACCTGGCTTGGTCCAAAAAATCACGACGTGCGAGAGCATGCCCGCAGCATAAGTGGTCCGATTGGGGGAGTCACGCGGTAATTCCACACACCGAGCGCACGCCGACACACCGAGCACAAAGTCGGGCGCGTGGCGCCGGGTGACGGCGCTGCCGAGATGTGTTAACCGACGCTGGTGCATATCGATCTCCGAAAAATTCTAGGCTGTGCAGGGTTTCTTTGCTTGACGCTGGGTTGCCATTCCCCAGGTCCGTACGGCTATGCCGTCGACTACGCGCCGCTTCCTAAAGAAGATGAAGCTGCTAGCGGGGCCGTGGATTTTGATCCGGTCATGGCTGAGCGGGACCCGAAAACTTGGAGCGCCCGGAGCGTGAGCGCCTTTGGCGTGGTTCAGGAACGAATCGAGCTTAAAAACGGGAAAACTCAGTTAACGCTCGACTTGCGCACGCTATCAAAACGCAATCTGTGCGACGAAGAGGGCGAGCAAACTTGCCGTGTCACGGTCAGTGCAAAGAGTTACGGCGAACTCAGCACCACCGTGAAGCTAAGAGAGGCCGACGACAACGGCCGTGACAGCTTAAAAGCCGGATCCCTGGTTCGAGTTGTGGGCACACTCGTGTATTCAACCCAACAAAAATCTGCTCCTCCCACACTCAATGCCAGCTTCTATCGCCACTGGCCCCATCACGAGTTTGTCACCACCGCTGCGCGTGACTACCTCATGCGCTAACCAAAGCCGATGCACCGATGCCGGAGCCTTTTCCTAAGCTTCTTCTTCGGAAAAATCTCGAGATTCAGGGATGTCATCCAAACCCGTGCCGCCGAACACCGGAATCGCTCGCGCATAAGCCACACGCTCCAGGGCCTGCGCCAAGCCCTTGCGATCCCCCACAGCAGGCAGAACCATGTGAGTGCCGTCCCACAAGGAGAGCACGATCGCGCTCCGCCCGCTCAGAGTGACCTTATCGATCTGAGCCCACTTGTAGCGTCGAACACGCGGCCACAGGGAAACGACATCCTTATATTCGATCCCGTCGCCACGAACTCGCACGCCTCGCATGCTCGTCCGGATGATCGACGAAACAGCTCCAATCACCAACACGATGGCCAACGACCGGGACGAGATGATGCGGCCTGCATTTTGACGGACCACATAATCAAAAAGCCACGTGTTCGTTGGACTCTGCTCACCGATCAGCACTAGCGCCGCCACCACCGCGGCCACGGCCAAATACACGAGCGAAGGAACCCGACTCGAGAATGGTGGACCAAACACTGCCTCCGCAGGCCGGTACGTCATGTCGAAGCCGGGCGGTCGAGAAGGTCGCGCCACACGGGAAATCTAGCGCCTTGCTCCCTCCAGTAAAAGACAAGAGTTTTTCGGAAGGGCTGCGCCGCGTGCGCCAGGCGAGCTGCCCTTTTCGTTCGCGGGAAGATAGTAAGCATGCTTACTATCTGGTGCTCGACTTTGCTCCCTTGCTCCTCAGACGAGTCGGCGGTAGGGCTCAAAGTTCCAATTAAACGCGCGCGGCAACGATTTACTGCTGCGCCAACGCCTAGACACCAGGGAGACAGCCATGAAAATCTTTATCGACACTGGAGATCTCAACGAAATTAAAGAGGCCGTGGCCATGGGTGCCATCGACGGCGTGACCACCAATCCTTCGCTCTTGGCCAAAGCGGGCAAGCCGATCAAGAAGGCCATCGCGGAAATCTGCGAAGTGATCGACGGTCCCGTCTCGGCTGAGGTGCTCTCCACCACAACTGAAGAAATGTTGGCGGAGGGCCGTGAGCTCGCCAAGATCCACAAGAACGTGGTGGTGAAGGTTCCGCTGATCGTGGACGGGCTGAAGGCGGTCAGGATTTTTTCCCAAGAAGGTATCAAGACCAATGTCACTCTCTGCTTCTCGGCACCGCAGGCACTGCTCGCCGCCAAAGCCGGCGCCACCTACATTTCACCGTTCATCGGACGCTTGGACGACATCGCTCAAGAAGGCATGGAGCTGATTGAGCAGATCGTTCAGATCTATCAAAACTACGATTTCGAAACTCAGGTGCTCGTTGCCAGCGTCCGCCATCCCATCCATTTCTTGCAGTCAGCACAATTGGGCGCCGACGTGGCCACGGTGCCCTTCAAAGTGATTCAGCAGTTAGCGCGGCATCCGCTCACAGATTCTGGCCTCAAGACATTCCTGGAAGACGCGAAGAAAATTCCGAAAGGGTGAGTCGCCACGCGAGTTGCCGATTGAGCCATGCCAGTTGCTGTCACACGGAATGCACCCGGAGCACCGGTTCTCGATAAGAACCGGTTGCGCCAACAAGCCGAACAAATGTTGGCTTGCCTTGAGCTCGAAGCAGCCGAGCTCAGTGTGCACCTCACGAACGACAAGGGAATTCAGCGGCTCAATCGGCAATACCGCGACAAGGATCAACCCACGGACGTCCTGTCCTTTGAGCAAGAGGCTTCGGCGGGTGGAGCGGGCGAACCACGCCTCTTGGGCGACGTAGTGATCTCGCTAGAAACAGCGGAGCGCCAGGCAGCTTCACGCCGGCGTCCGCTGGCAGAGGAGGCCCGTTTTCTGCTGGCCCACGGCCTGCTGCACCTCGTGGGCTACGACCACGCCAATCTCGTCGATAAACGCTGCATGGACGCGCTGACGCGGCGTTTGGTGCGCGCGACACTGACGAAATCTGCATCGCGCTAAGACTTTTCTGCTTTTTTTTTGGCACCTTCCGAAAGCCTCTCGGCTCGAGGACCGAAGCGCGGACAGCAGGAGACGCGCCGAGCTCGCCCAAATGCTGCAGAATTTGGTGAATAAACGCTTCCAAGTCATCAGATTGACTGACTAAACCGAGAAACGCTCAGCGCCTGTTCAGCGTCCGAACGGGTGCTCGAAAGCTGCCCAAAAACGCCTACGTCCATGCGATTCAGAGCGCTGCGCGTGACCTTCACAGCATCAAAGAAGCCCGATCAAGGGCAGCGTGCGAACTTTTACCCCTTGAAAGCCTGAAATAGCCCTGATATCGCTCGCAGGCCTTGCAGTTGTTGCAGCAAAAGCGCGGTAACGGCTGTATCTGGCGGGATTCGGCGTCAAAATTTGATATTTTTTTGGAGGAAATCGCATGGCTGGCAAGAGACTTACTAAAGCACAGGTAATTGGGGAAATCGCAAACTCGGCTGACCTCGACAAGAAGAGCGTGAGTCGCGTGTTTGAGGGCTTGCAAGAGCTCATCAAGAAGCAGCTTTCGCCTCGCGGCGCAGGTGAGTTTGTAGTTCCCGGTCTGGTGAAGCTCCGCGTTGTCAAGAAGCCGGCAACGAAAGAGCGTCAGGGCATCAATCCTTTCACCAAGGAGCCCATCACCATTCCCGCGAAGCCCGCGAGCAAGAAAGTGCGCGCAACCGCACTCAAAGCTCTCAAGGACCTCGTTCAGTAATAGTGAATCAAGCAAGCAGCCTGCTTCACCGCAAGCTGCCTGAGCCCGAATCCCTGACCACTCGCTGGTTGGGGATTCGCGCATTTAGGGCCTCCAACGAAACGGCGTTGCTTCGCAGCGCGCCCAGCTATTAGAAATCCTCGTGCAGCAAATACGAATCAAACCAGGCCACATTTTGCCGATTTGGGCCGGGCACCCCTGGGTGTTTGCGCAGGCCATGCAGCCCATTTTGCCGCAGCCAGCGGCCGGCGCCGAGGTGTTGGTCGTGGACAGTGAAGGCAAACCGCTCGGGCGCGGCCTGTTTTCACCTGGCTCAGCCTTGCGAGTGCGACTCTTCACGCGCGATCCCGCGCAGAGCCTAGACGCAGCATTCTTGCAGACCCGCCTGACGCGCGCCCTCGCACTGAGAAAATCCTTTGGCCTGCCTTCAGCTGAAACCAACGCCTTTCGCTGGTTGTTCGGCGAAGGTGATCAATTGCCAGGCCTGATTGTCGATGTTTTTGGGGAGACGGCCGTGCTGCAGTTTGGAACGGTGGGCATGGCCGCGCGGCGAGAACTCGTGCTCGAAGCCCTACAAGCGGCTCTGCCGATTCGCACCATCATCGAGCAGAGTTCTGCCTTTGCGGCGAAGGCTGAGGGCTTCGAGGCCAAGCGCGGAGTTCTCGTCGGTCCCGCGGAGGGCGCAAGCCTACGCTTCAAGGAACGCGGTTTCCAGTATGAAATCCCGGGTGAACTTGCGCAAAAAACGGGCTTTTATCTGGACCAACGCCCGCTTCGCGATCGGGTGGAAGCCCTGGCCAAAGGGCGACGAGTCTTAGATCTCTTCAGCTACGTGGGCGCCATCGGGCTCGCCGCCAAACGGGGCGGCGCCGATCGTGTAGTGAGCATCGATTCGAGCGAGCCCGCGCTTTCGGTGCTGCGGCAACATAGTGAGCGACACGCCTTGCCGATCGAGACGCTCTGCGGCGATGCACACGAGCTGGTACGGCAAATGCGCGGCAAAGAGCGCTTCGATCTCGTGATCTGTGATCCGCCGAAGCTCGCGCCCCATCGCTCAGCACGCGTACCAGCGGAGAATCTGATGCGGCGCCTAGTGCGAGATTGCAGCGAGCTCGTCACGCCGAACGGCATTTTGATTTTGAGCTCATGCTCCGCGGCTCTCGATCTCTTTTCCCTCACTCGCAGCTTGGCGCTGGGCGCCCGTGACGCAGGCCGTAGCGCGACCGTTGTGGAACGCGTGTTTCAAGGAGCTGATCATCCTGTGCCGGCGGCGTTCCCGGAGGGGCTGTATCTCTCCAGCGTGATTGCCCGGCTCGATTTGCACGCCTAGGATGGTGCCATGCGTCCTATCCAAGATCTTTCACAGCGCGAGGCCCAGCGCCTCTCAGGCCTTTTGTTCGATCTGGACGACACCTTTTTGACCGAAGGCCAGATCGTGGAGTCCGCGTTTTCGGCGCTGTATCGCCTGCGCGAAAGTGGTTTGGAGCTGTATGCCGTGACGGGGCGCCCCGCGGGCTGGGGCCGCTTGATCGCGATGCAATGGCCGGTAGATGGAGTGGTCACAGAGAACGGCGCCGTGCTGTTTCACCGAGTGGGTCACCGGATTCAGCAGCTCGATAGGCTCGATCCGATAGAGCGTCAGGCTCGAACTCGGAAGTTGGAGCTGGTGAAGGCCAGCCTCCTGGCTAAATTCCCAGAATTGAAACCGACTGACGACGCTAGCTTTCGGATCAGTGATCTCACGTTTGACATCGGCGAGCACGAACACGTGAGCCCGGAACGCGTGAACACCATGATGGATTTCATCCGTTATGCCGGCGTGCAAGCCATCCGCTCAAGCGTGCACTTGCACTTAAGCGACGAAAGTGACGACAAAGCATCTGGCACGCTGCGCCTGCTTCAGCTTCTGAAACAACGCGACCCCACCGAGGCGCGCTATGCCTATGCTTTCATCGGGGACAGCGAGAATGATGCGGCCTGCTTCACTGCCTTCCACACCACGATCGGCGTCCAAAATTTGCGGGGCACACTCACACAAGCACCTCGGTACCAGACACATGGTGCCCGTGCCGCGGGCTTCACGGAGGCGGCGAACGTGCTCCTCGTGGCACGCGCGCGCTGAAGGCCCAGCAGGCGAGCACCAACTGGCATCCTCGTAGCTAGCCCTCCGGGCAGAAAATGCTATGCAAGGGCCCCTTTCTCAAACCCCAAAAACTGGGCCCAGCAATGTCACTTAGCCAAGAAGCCTTAGTTCAATCCGCGCAAGCGCATCTTTATCAAAACTACCGGCAGCCGCCGCTCGTGTTCGTGCGTGGCGATGGCGCTGAATTGTGGGATGCGGCAGGCAAGCGTTACCTAGATTTATTCGCTGGCATCGCCGTGAGCACGCTGGGGCACGCGCATCCGCGCCTGGTGCGTGCGATTGCTGAGCAAGCAGGCAAGCTCATCCATCTCTCGAACTATTTTTATAACGAGCCGAACGTTTTGTTGGCTGAAAAGCTGTGTGCGCTCGCCAAGATGGACCGCGCGTTTTTCTGCAACTCGGGAACGGAAGCGATTGAAGCGTGTTTGAAGCTCGCTCGTCGGCACTTCTTTGCAGCGGGTGAAGTGAAGCGCCATCGGGTGATTGCCTTTGAAAATTCTTTTCATGGGCGTACGCTGGGAGCGCTCGCGGCGACCGGCCAAGCTAAGTATCGCGAAGGCTTTGGCCCCCTGGGCGGCGTGACGCACGTGCCGTACGGGGACATGGCCAAGGTGCGGGGAGCCATGGGGGACGATGTGGCAGCCATCCTCGTGGAGCCCATACAGGGCGAAGGCGGCGTGCTGCCGGCCCCTCCTGGGTTCTTGAAGGAGTTGCGCGCCCTCACCACGCAGACGGGCTCCCTACTCATCCTGGACGAAGTGCAGACGGGCGTCGGGCGGAGCGGGCGCTTCTTGGCGTGTGAGCACGAGGACATCCGGCCCGATGTGGTAGCGCTGGCCAAAGCGCTCGGTGGAGGCGTACCGATTGGGGCAATGCTCTGCACCAAGGCCTTCGAAGGGGCCCTGCCGGCGGGGACGCATGGTTCCACCTTTGGCGGCAATCCCCTGGCCTCTGCCGCAGCTTTAGCGGTGCTCGACGCGCTCACCGAGGGCAAGCTCATGGAGCGCGCGACTGTCCTTGGCCTGCACCTCACGAAAGGCCTACAGGCCATCGCCGAGCGTCACCCGAAGCAGGTTGAGCAGGTGCGGGGCCGGGGGCTTCTGCAGGCCTTGGTGCTGCGCGAAGGCTACGAGGCGCGCCAGGTTCTCGGCCCACTCAAAGATGTCGGAATCTTGCTCACCGCGGCGGGCGACAGGGCGCTTCGATTCTCCCCTCCACTCGTGATCAGCGAAGCGTTGCTCGATGAGGGCCTGGGCAAGATCGAGCAAGTGATTGGAGCGTTGGCATGACTCGACACCTGTTGAATCTGAGCGACCTCGGCAGTGTCGGGCTCTCGGCGATCCTGGATGCCGCTGACCGTTGGCAGAAGGGTCGTGCCCAGCCCGACGAGGTGCAACCGTTGCGTGGCAAATCCGTAGCGCTGCTCTTTGAGAAGGCTTCCACACGCACCCGCATGTCCCTCGAAGTGGCGGTGGCGGAGCTTGGAGGGCATCCCGTGTTCGTCAGCAACCTCTCGTCGCAGCTCGGTCGCGGAGAGCCTATCGCCGACACGGCGCGGGTTCTCTCACGCATGGTGCACGCCATCACCTTCCGCACTTCTTCCGAAGCGCGGCTGCGCGAAATGGCGGAATTTAGCAGTATTCCCGTACTTAACGCGCTCACGGATGCCAGCCACCCGATGCAGCTCTTGGCCGATCTGCAGACGGTCCGGCGCGTGCACGGCAAGCTGGAAGGCTTGAGTTACGCGTGGATCGGCGATGGGAACAACATGGCTAATTCCTGGATCGAGGCAGCAGGGCTTCTGCGGTTGCGCCTGAGATTGGCTTGCCCCGAAGGTTACGATCCGGATCCGGCATGGCTCAGTCAGGCGCGCGAGCGCGGCGCTGATGTGGAAGTGGTTCGGGATCCGGCGCTTGCCGTCGCGGGCGCGCACGTCATCAGCACCGATGTGTTCACCAGCATGGGAAACGAAGGAGAGCAGGAGCAACGGCTCCGCGCTTTCGCCGGCATGCGCGTCACCCAGAAGCTCGTGAGTCTGGCGGACAGGAACGTGATGGTGCTCCATTGTCTTCCAGCCCATCGCGGCGAAGAGATCGATGCGGACGTGCTGGAGGGGCCGCGCAGCTTCGTGTGGGATCAAGCTGAGGCTCGCCTGCATACTTCGAAGGCAGCATTGCTTTGGGCACTTGAGGTCAATGCCTGAAGCTTCCGCGGTGATCGGAAGCCATCCTGCCGGCCCTCACTCGATGGCCGTCGATTGCGCCGGCTGTGGTAACCCGGTGGATCCGCTGCGCGCGGAGCGTGTCGCCCACTTCAGCAACCGTTTTCGCTATTTTTGCAGCGCAGAATGCGAGGCCCGCTTCCGCTCTCATGGCTCACCCGTCCCGCCTAAGCGCCGCCAGCGGAGCTCGCGGCCGCCGCCCGCCCCCCACAGCGTCGCTGACGCGCCCGAGCCAGAGACCAGAAGTGAACTCGAATTCGACGCGAGCGATGCCCCCGAATTCGAAGGTTCGGATGACAGAATCCCCGAAGGCGATCTGGACACCCCGCAACGCCGAAGCGTGTTGCCCGCTGTTCCGGAAGGAACTGACATTTCAAATCTACTCTCGGGATTCGCGGCGCTCGGCGGCTGCCTCGCGATCATCCTGCTCTTGGCAGGAAAATCTGGCCCGTTAGAAACGGCGCGCGTTCTCCTGGCGGTCGCAGGTTTCGGAGCCCTGGCCGCCCAATATTTGCTGCGGGGCCGAGATTTATTGGAGCCTCACCCGCTGCTCGCGCTCGGTGCACCGGGAGCGTCGGTAGTCACGGCCTGCGTGGCCAGATTTCTGGATCATCCGCTGACGGCGACGGCACTCAACCTGGCCGGCACTATTCTCGTGGCACAAACGGCTTCAATTTGGCTGATCGGGCAGGTGCGGCGCAAGTTGAGTGCGGAGCGCTTGCGGTTAGAGGCGTGCCTCAACGTGCAAGCTCAACGGGTTAACGGCGATCTACTCACCCCCGTTCCAGCCTTGGATCTTAGGCCTAGCGAAGAAATCCTGGTGCGAGCCGGCCAAACGCTGCCCGCAGATATCACCGTCGTTGCCGGCACTGGTCGCGTGCGGCCTTGGCTAAACGCTCAACACGCTGTCGAATGCAAAAAGGGCGACACGCTGGTAGCAGGCGCGGAGCTGCTCGACGGGCAGATTCGAGCGATCGTCGCTTGGGCCGCAGATGATCGCGCCTGGCTGCGGCTCACTTCAGATCCTCGGCGGCGGGCGGACTTGCGCTGCGCGATTTCACGCTTCGGACGCTTGACCGGCGAACGGGGCGCCCCGATAGCAGCCGCTTTAGCCGCTGTTTTTGCGTTCGCTTCCACGCCGGATGGGATCGTGATCGCACTCTTTGCCACCGCTGCCTTCGCTGCGATGTCGAACGTCGTGGCGCTTGAAATTGCGGCACTCTGCGTGAGTCGGAGCGTGTTCCTTGCGCTGAGCAATGGCATTGCTTTTCGCAGTCCTGCGGCATTCGATCGCGCCTCCAACGTAACTTCAGCCGTTTTCTGCGCGCGCGGCACGCTGCTCATGGGAGAACCTGAAGTGGCGAATATCGAGGCCTTCGGCGCGCACAAGCCGGAGCATGTCCTTTCCCTGCTCGCTGGTGCCCAAGCTACCTTCAGCGATCCGGTAGCTCACGCTGTATTGCGTGCGGCGCGTTCCCGAGCCATCCGCCCCAACGCAGTGCGAGTGCCGACGCTGGTTCCAGGGCTCGGCGTCACGGCGGTGGCATCCGGCGGCGAACCACTCTTGGTGGGCACTCGCGCGCTGATGTTGCGAGAGAGGATCAGCATTGCCTTTGCTGAAGCCCGCATTTCCGAAATGGAGGCCATGGGGCGAAGTGTGGTCTTGGTAGCCCAAAGTCAGCACTTAGTCGGAGCCGTGGGGCTTCAAGATGGTCTGCGACCCGGAGCTCGCGCCGCCGTCCAGCACCTGCTCGACGTGGGTGTGGAGCCTGTTCTTTTGTCCGCAGATTCCCGAGATACCTGTGAAGCTCTGGGGCGAACGCTCGACATCGAACATATTCGCCCTGAGCTTCTGCCTCTCGATGCCAGCGAAGCCATCCATCGCTTGGCCGACGCGGGAGCAACCGTCGCAGTGGTGGGCAACAGCCCGGTCGATGATGCCTGTTTGAGCGCAGCGCAAGTCTCCATCGCACTCGGCTCCGCCGGCTCAGGAACGGCCGAGTGGAGCGTGCAATTGGCCTCCGATGACGTTCGCGACGCGGCACTCGCAGTCCGGATTGCGCACCGTTCCCGCGCGTTGGCACGCACCGCGATCATCACGAGCTACGCTCCCGCCATGTTAGTGGCCGTCGCTTCGGGCCTTGGCCTCGTGTCTCTGGTGTTAGCGCCACTCGTCGGGCTAGTCGCCGTTTCGGTGGCTGTCCTGCGCTTTCGCACTTCAAACCTCGAATAAACTGCCTGCATGTTTAGCTCGTTGTCGAAAAGCAACCGACGTTGAACGCGATATCCTACAGGGCTCGCCGGCAGAGCGACCCTTATTGGCCTTTTGGTTTCATTGGATGCCCACCCCGCTGCCGCGAAGCGCGGCAGCCGCCCCTCCCAAGCATCGCCCCGTCGCCGCCGTGTCGCTGCGGGAGGGGCACGTCATCAGTCGCAGAGCTGTCAATCGCGCAAGCATCGCCCCGTCGCTTCCGTGTTGCTGCGGGAGAGGCATGCGATTGTAGTAGTAAGAGGAGGAAGATTGAGGAGCGGGGCCGCACCACGGAAGCGCCAGGCAAGGCACCCTTTTTGTTCCTTGGAAGAAAGTAAGCATGCTTACTTTCTTCTCTTCGACTTTGAGTGCGCGTGCTTACGATCTTGTCGACTTTGAGAGCGTGACGGTAGTAAGCATGCTTACTTTCTTCTCTTCGACTTTGAGAGCGTGACGGTAGTAAGCATGCTTACTTTCTTCTCTTCGACTTTGAGA
>JBBRRP010000056.1:0-38025 GCA_038246305.1 Polyangiales bacterium
CAAGGAACGCGCCCACGCAAAGCGCGTCAACCCCAACTAACCGCGCTCAGATTTCCGCCCTTTTTCACGCTCGCTAACAGCTCGGGAGCCGTGCAGAGAAGCCCTTCGTAGAGCATGATCCCGGTCACCTCGGGCATCATGATGTCAGAAATGACGAGATCGAAGTGTTCCCCTGAGGCCAGCCGCGTGAGGGCCTCCTTTCCGCTCGTGAGTGCTACGACATCATGATACTGGGCAAGGCTCCGCTGAATCGCCGTCCCTATCGCAGCTTCGTCGTCCACAACCAAAATACGAGCTCGGGGCGTGGATGCGGCCGGAGCGACCGTTGGCTTTGCCTTCACCGTTTTGTCCGCGGCTGCCGGAAGACCGAGTCGAACAGTCGTGCCTTGACCTACCTTGCTCTGAACCGAAATCTCACCGCCGAATTCCGTCACGAGCCGATGGCAGATCGCGAGACCAAGCCCTGTGCCCACGCCCACTGGCTTCGTTGTGAAGAAGGGATCAAAGATTCGGTCGAGGATCTCCGGCGGGATCCCACTTCCCGTATCTTGAACCTCAATTACAACCCGACTGCCCTCTGCTCTCGTCACGAGGCGGATCTCGTTCTCGCTCGCATTTCCCTCTGGGATTGCCTGGGCAGCGTTCACGAGCAAATTGAGCAAGACTTGCCCGAGACGAGCCTCGTTGGCGCTCACGAGCGGGCCGTCCCCATAGTCCTTGACGAGCCGCGCTCGATGTCGGATCTCATTCCAAGCCATCCGAATCGACGAATCGATGATGTGCCCAACATCCACTGGCTCTGCGTCCTCCTTTTGGGGTCGCGAAAAGAGCTTCACGTCACGAACAATATCGCGTATTCGAAGCACGGCTTCCCGCGTGTCACCGAGTGCTGCCACCACTTCGAGCAGACGCTCGTGAAACAACGGAGTTAAGGTGCGGTGTTCGCCTTCTGCGCGCTCAAGGCCGGGTGGCTCCTCGTTTGGGACGAGCTCAGCGAGCGAATCGACAACAAAGTCAAGATTGGTATTGGCGATGGCCAGCGGGTTGTTGATCTCGTGACACAAGCCTGCCGCTAAGGTCCCCGCTGACGCCATTCGTTCGGCGACGACGAGCTGCTCGCGCATTCGACGCTGCCCGGCTCGGGACGCAGCCTCGCGCACCTCTCGATCAACAGCCGCTGGGAGCCGTGCAAGATGGTCCTTGAGTACATAGTCGTGTGCGCCCGCTTTCATCACCTGAACGGCAAGCTCTTCCCCTACCGTCCCCGAAACGAGAATGAACGGGATGTCCTTCCCTGTCTCCCGGAGGTCGGCGAGGGCGCCCAATCCGCTGTAGCCGGGAACCGCATAGTCCGAGATGATGACGTCCCAAGCGCTCGCTGCCAGACATGCCTTAAAGTCGGCTTGCGTTTCAACGCGCTGGTGCGTCACCTCGTGGCCCCCACGGCGCAACTCCCGTAGTAGGAGTAGCGCGTCCTCCTCCGAATCCTCGACCAGTAAAACGCGGAGCAACTGGCTCATCCCCCACGTCGCGGCGGCGGGGCCTCGTTCAAGACGAGCCAGTAGAGCCCAAGCTCGCGCACCGCTTCGGCAAAGGCGGTAAAGTCGACTGGCTTTCGGACATAACTGTTCGCACCGAGGTCGTAGCTATCGATAAGGTCCCCTTCCTCCTTCGACGAAGTCAGAATGACCACCGGAAGACGCTTGGTTCGATCATCTGCGCGAATGGCCCTTAGGACCTCAAGCCCATCCACCTTAGGGAGCTTCAGGTCCAGCAACACCACTTGGGGAAGCACGTTCAGGTCGCGCCCCGTGTAAATTCCACGCCCGAAGAGGTAATCGAGTGCCTCAGCGCCATCGTGCGCAATGATGACTTCGTTCGAGATATTGTTCTTCTTAAACGCACGAAGCGTTAACGCTTCATCGTCCAGATTGTCTTCCACCAACAAAATTACCTTGTCATTCATAGAGCCTCCCTCAACCAAGAGTAAAATGGAATGTGGCGCCGCGACCGAGCTCCGCTTCCGCCCAAATCCGCCCCTTGTGCCGGTGCACCACGCGCTGGGCCGTCGCGAGCCCAATGCCGGTCCCCGGAAACTCCGCCAGTGTGTGGAGCCGCTGAAAGGCCCCAAATAGCTTGTCAGCGTACGTCATATCAAAACCCGCTCCGTTATCCCGAACGAAATACACGGGATGACCCTTCACCTCACCGGAAGAGCCAACTTCGATCCGAGCTTGGGATTGCCGGCCCGTGAACTTCCACGCGTTTGAGATCAGGTTAACCAGCAGAATGGTGATCAGAGCCGGATCGCCCTCGGTGATCAGATCTTCCCCGATGATCAGTTCGACGCGGCGAGTCGGGTCATGACGTCGCAGATTCTCTGCCACGCCGCGCGCAAGTTGCGAAAGATCCACTTGAGTCGGCCGAAACTCACTGCGCGCAACTCCGGCGAGCTTGATTAAGAAGTCATCGATGAGCAGGCCCATCCTCTGGGCACCCGCGCGAATGCGGGCTAGGTGTGCCTTACCCTCATCGTCAAGCTTGTCTGCGTAGTCTTCCAGAAGCACCTGGCTGAAGCCATCGATACCTCTTAGCGGAGCTCGCAGATCGTGGGAGACCGAGTAGCTAAAGGCTTCGAGCTCACGATTCGTCGCTTCCGCCGCATCCCGCGCGCGTGTGACGGCTTCTTGGGCGCGCTTGAGATCGGTGATATCTCGGGAAATGGTCGAGTAGCCGATGATGGTACCCGAAGTATCAAGCATCGCGGAGATCGTCGTGGACACATGTAGGTGCTGACCATCCTTTCGTATCCGCACGCTCTCGAAGTTATCGACACACTCACCGTTGCGCAGCCGCACCAGAATCTGTGCTTCCTCTTCGGCACCTCCCGGGGGAAGGATGATCGCCACCGATTTTCCAATGACCTCGTCCGCGGAATAGCCAAAAATGCGCTCCGCAGCATGGTTCCAGCTGGTGATCACCAGGTCGAGAGTCTTTGTAACGATCGCATCCTGCGAAGACTCCACAACAGCCGCGAGCCGTTCACGCGCCTCAAATTGCCGACGTTCCGTGATATCATCCATACTGATACCCAGCGCATGATCGGAAAGTGGGAAAGCCTTCACCGAAAACATGCGATGGCGGGTGGAATCGCTATAGCCAGTTCGTTCCCCCATGTCCTTGGCACGCCCGGACCGAATTACATCCGCATAGTCTTCGACTACCGACGGAGGAATACCCGGAAGAATCTCCGTTAACGTCTTACCCACGCTAGCAGCGAGCGCCAAGCCGCTCATTTGTTCGGCAGCTGGGTTGTGGGCTACCAGAGTGAGCGTGCGTGCATCCTCGATGTTAGTGAGTCGAAAGGCCGCCAACCCATAAGGCGCAGTCTTCGCGAGCCCCGCGTAGGCTTGAAGTACCACCTCGGTATTTCTTCTTTTGTCGGTGACGTCTTCAATGCGAAGGACGATGTAACGGACCTCGCCGTCCTCCCCGAGCACAGGCCACACGTGAGAACTCCAATAGCGCTCCTCAAACCCGCCCCCCTCGCTGTCCGGTTTTCTGACGTCGTGCCTCCGTACAGCCGTCGTGTGCGCTCGCCGTTCTTTCCGCACAGTATCCAGTGCTTCGCGCAGCACCTCGTTGGCGCTGGCCCCTTCATCGTGCGGATTGTCGGGAAACACATCGAACACGTTCCGACCCAGAATGTCGGAACGCACGGTCATCATGGCTCGGGAATAGGCGTCACTCGCCGCAACGACTTTGAGATCTGCTGTCAGCGCGATGTAAGGACCGGGTGCGGCCTCAAACAGCGCGTGGAAGTCCACCAACGGTGAGTTCATGAAGGCTTCAGCGCGGTAGCATGGGCCGCCATCGTTTCACACTGGGGAATGGCGTGCCGTTTTGTAAAGGAACCCAAAAAGCCCTTTCCTTACAATGGGCTACAATGAGCTGCCAAATGGCGCCCAAGTCCCAAACCCAGCGGCGTGACGTTACCGGCCCGAAGCCCAGCGTCAGATTCCTGGCTTGGCGTTGCGGGGAGCAACTTATCGAATTTTAGCTTGACTCCCCAGCCCGTGTGAAATTATCGCACTTGCCACTTAACGCTCCAACGGCCAGATCAGGCGGAATCGGTAACGATCGCCACAGCGCATGCGCGCGTCTTTTCTCAACCCTAGCTTCCTGCACGCAGGCGATCGAGTGCCGGTGGGACGGCCGAGGGGCGCGGGTGAGCGCGTTTGGGCGCCATCGCCATGACCGGGAACCGGAGCTCCCAAAGGGTCCCGATGCCACGCGCACTGCTCAGGTAGACACGACCTCCTTGGCGCTCCACTTCCAGTTTTAGTGCAGACAATCCGATTCCACGCCCCGACGTTTCCGACACCGAATCGCAGGTCGTTAGCCCATCAACGAACAGCGCTCGCTCCAAGTCGCCCGGTGTCTTTGCCGGGATCCCAAGCGTCCGTGCACGCTCACCGACGACCTCCCAGTCGATGCCGGCGCCGTCGTCCGCAAAGGAGACGATGAATTCTTCGCCTTCTAGGCGTGCTCCAAGTGTTAATCTGCCACCCCGAGGCTTGTTGAAGATCTCACGCACCTCTGGGCCTTCAATGCCATGGTCCACGGCGTTGCGCACGAGGTGCACCGCCGTCGCCCAAATCGGCGCCCACGCGTCTCCGTCCACGTGCAGCCCCGCGGCTGACACTCCGACCTCTAACTTGGGTTTCCCGCATCGCTTAGCGAGTGAAACCGCATACTCGCCCAGTCTAGCGAGTCGCGCCTCGACGGGATCGAGTGCCCACTTCTCCACTAGATCGGCGGGTAGCGGCCCGCTGACACCGCCCCGTAGGATCGTGGCCAAGTCAGCCAGCTTGGAACGCGGTATCTCAACTAGATGCTTTCGAGCTTCTCCGACCAGCGCACCAACCTTGCTCGCCAGGGACTGCCAACGGTGGGCGAGTAGGCTGCGATCAGCGATGGAGAAGAACCTGGCTTCTGCGGTACTCTCCTCGAGCTTGTGGCAGAGTTCGGCAAACGCATGCAGGCCGACGAGCCCTGAGTTTCCCTTGAGCGTGTGGAGCGTGCGGGCGTCCACGACGGGGTCCCCGACGGGATCCACGGTCAGGAGCCGTACGATCTTACTAGATTCCTCGAAGAAATCGACAAAACCCTGCTTGTCACGCGTCACCTGTTCGATGATGGTCGCGAGTTCTTGTTGCTCGGCTTCGGCGCGGGCGCGAGCCAATTCAGCTGTGTTATCAGACATGACCACCAACATCTGTGCCAGCTCCCCCTCCCTCAGGATGGGCAGGTACTCGACGCGAATGGAGCGATCACCCAGCGAAATCTTTCTCGGGAGTTGATCAACTGTCACCTCGAGCGGCATGAAGCCGTCTGTCACTTCGTTGAAACCAAGCGTGAAGTTGCCCGCGAAGTTGGAATCGTGAAGCCCGATGTAGGATGCAAATGGTTGACCAGAGCTCGCTGGGCCGAACCAACGCTCGAGCGCTGCGGAACATTCATCACTCATGATTCCGGCTAAATCGAGAGTGACGAGTCCCTGCTCGACGTGGTCCATGACCGTTCGCATTTCGCGATTGCGCCCGTCCAGCTGCTCCGTGCGCTTTGCCACCGTCGCCTCGAGGCCAGCTGTGTGCTCGGCCAGTTGCGCGTCGCGAGTGCGTACCGCCTGAGTCATCGAATTGAACGATGCCGCAAGCTGCCCCAACTCATCACCCCGGTTGAGGTCAATGGACACCCCCAGGTTCCCTGCCGCAACCGCATCGGTGGCGTCGGTGAGTGCCTTCAAGGGCCGAGCAACTTGCCGGCGTAACACAAAGAACAGAATGCACAGCTCCGCGATGAGCGAGAACACACCCAGGCCGAAGATCACGCGTGCGGCGCTGAGAGCCCGCGACGCTATCAACGATTTCGGGTAAACTGTCGCGAAATACCAGTTCGGGCCTGGAATGAAGCCGAGACTGACGAGATCGTCCCCTTGGTCAACAACTCGGACGTGCTGGCCGGCGACCGAGGACGCCGCCATGATGGCCGCAAGCTTCGGATTCCGAGTATCTCTAACGCTGAGGGCGCCATTCGCCTTCACGATCCTTGCATCGTAGCCCTGTGCAAAGATGAGCGTACCGTCCTTCCGCAAGATGACATTGCTGGCACCGGCAAGCGATTGCGACGCTGTCCGCTTCAGAAAATCGCCGAGCAAGATGTCTTGCTCCACCGAGGCGATATGTTCACCGCCAACATAGATAGGTGTCGCGAAGGACATCATCCAGACCTTGCCCACCGCATCGTAGTAGATCGGCGTCCAACGTTGCTCTCCCTTCGGATTCTTCTCCCGAGACGCTACGGCAAGGTACGGTTCCTTGCGCATGTCGAAGTCCGGCGCCATGTCACTGGTCCAAGCGACGCCAGGCCAATAGATCACCATGACGTTGTCCGGCATGGTTAAGTAGAAATCTGGGAATCGGCTCGTCATCTCGGGGCCGAGCACGTCGATCATGTCGACCGCCAGAAGTGCGCGGCGTTTGAAGGTGGCGTCGATGTGTTGCTGCGGCCCCACGAAGAGGCCCACCATAGTGTCCGGGTCGAATCCCGCCTTCGCGTTGCGCAACGTGCCGTCACCCCAACTGTGCGCTATCCTCGCGAACCGTTCGTCCAGGTCAGGAGGAATTGGCTGTGCGAGCCGCCTTAGGTAGTCCTTACGGAACCGTTCGCCAGTTTGCGCAGCCAGCTCAAACGGCAGACGTTCGCGGGCAATGCGCTGTTCCGAGTACGCCTGGAGCTGCTTCTGTGCTTCTTCTTGAAGGGTGTGCTGCAGATGCAGGTACGCGAACCCTGTTACCACGCAAACGACAACCGAAATGCGAATCCCCATTTTAAATAGGGTGTCAACGGCGAGCGACTTGTATTTCGGTTGTTGCATCATGGGGCCTGGGCTGATCCGCGCATTCTACGGCGCTCCGGCTAACTTCCGGACCGTCGCCAGGAGCAGATCGGGTTTGAAAGGTTTCACGATCCAACCTTTGGCTCCGGCTGCTTTGGCTTGGGCAATCAAGCTGGGCTGCCCTTCGGTAGTGAGCATCAGCACCAGGAGGTTCGCGTTCTTCGGTTCTTTTTTCACGAAGGACACCATCTCGATGCCATTCATGCGCGGCATGTTCACGTCACAAATAACCATAGAGAGTTCTTCGTTTGCGGCTATCTTTTCGGCCCCGTCGAGGCCGTCAGAGGCCTCTAGGACCTCGTAACCGGCTTCTGAGAGGACGATGCCCACTTGCTGCCGGACTGTGCGCGAATCGTCGATGATGAGAATTGTTTTTGCCATTCAAATTCCAGGAGCCTAGAAAATGACCGCGTCGCCCGCAGAAAGGACAACGTGCTCCGCCAAGGAGCTGCCGAATACTGGTTGATCGTCTGGGGCGATGGCATCAAACCAAACTTTGATCCACGAGTAGCCCGAGGCGAAGCACGTTGAGCAGATGGTGCCTTGCACCGAACGCGTTACGCGTGGCTGCTGGGCAAGCATCACGCGAGGAGTGCTGGCCTCGATGGTGACTCCCCGACTAGCGAGGTTACTCTTTGCCTTTGCCAACAGGTGATTGGCTACTTCGCCCGTCCAGTCGAACACGTCGAATACGCTGCAGGCGCGGTCTTTGAGTAAAAGCGGATAGGAGCCTCGCATGATGTCCAGCGGCGCGACGAGGGCAAGTGTCCCTCGAAGCACCGGACCAGTGAAGCCCATGAAGGCCACGAGTTGCTCCGTCGTGTCGAGCGTGTCGAACGCATCATCAGGGTCAAAGGGCTCTCCAATGGGGATCCCGCAGCTCGGCAACGCCTGGCGTACGGCGTCTTCGACCAGCGCCCGAAGGTCTAAAATTTCAGATGCGTGCATCGAGATCCCGCTTTTCATAGTCGTATGTCATGCTTCCGAGACCGCCCTACTTGTCGGAATCCGAAGTCTAAAGGTAGTGCCGACTCCGACGGTGCTCTCAAAAAGTACAATTCCGCCGTGCTTCTCTGCCGCGGCCCGCACCACCGCGAGTCCTTGCCCGGTACCGCGGCCCACTTCCTTGGTTGTAAAGAACGGTTCAAACAGGCGAGCTTGAACCTCTGGCGGCATTCCGCAGCCATTGTCAACGATGGTGATCTCCACATGTTGATGTTGGTGACAGGTACTCACCTTGAGACGGCCTGGTTCGGGCACGTCGCCGCGATCCACGATGGCGTGGGCGGCATTAACGATCAGGTTCAGAAACGCCTGGTTGAGCTCTCCGGGATAACCCATCATGGCTGGGAGATCGGCAAGATCGGTGGCTACCGTGCCTGCATTTCTGACTTCGTGCCCCGCGATGACCAACGTGTCGGTGAGCATCTTGTTGATGTCCATTGGGACTGCTTCGGCCGCGCCCGGGTGCGAGAAACTCTTCATCGCCGAAACAATGCAAGCGACTCGGGTGACGCCGTCAATGATGCGTTCGATGGCGCGCGGGCCTTGCTCACGAAGGTAGTCGAGGTCTGCCGCTTCCTCCGCTCTTGTCAACTCAAGGAGAACCGAAGTGCCTTCTGCTCCGCCAGCGAGGTGGACGAGCGCCGTGCGCGATTTGTCCAGAAGTCCGAGTACCTCGCAGGCAAATTCTCCGAGAAAGTGAGCGCTGTCCCCGATGTACTGAATCGGCGTGTTGATCTCATGGGCGACGCCCGCCGCGAGCCGACCGATGGATTCAAGCTTCTGTGCTTGGCGGAGCTCAAGCTCCATGCGTTTGGTCGCGGTGATGTCGCGAAAGCTGATCATGGTCGCGTCATGACCATCAAAACGGAGCCCCAAGTGCTGAACTTCCGCATCGATCAGGGTTCCGGATTTGTGGCGCAATTGCAGGTCTCCCATGAAAAGCTGGTCGTCGTCTGCGCTCATCTTCTCGAAGTTACACGCCAAGGTCGCATAGCTTTTCGGCTCAAACAGTGCCTCAACCCGAAGACCTTCGGCTCCTCTCGAGTCACTGAATCCGAGGCAATCAAGGCCTGCCTGATTAGCGTATCGGACCCGCCCATCGCCCTGGATGATGATCCCCATCGGGCAGTGATCCACGATCGCCCGGAAGCCATCAGCGCTCAATTCTGGAACGGGATCTGTCATCTTCCTCTCGAAGCTTAAAGTAGCGGCCATTCGGGCCTGGACTTAAGAGAGGGGTGCTTTCTCCGCCGTTTCCGCCTACCGCGAATCAATCCCCAGATTCGCCAATTCGTCCGCTTCGGCATTTTCCGCGCGCGGCACATGCTGGAGCACCACGCGTTGGAAGCCTTGAAGCACCTGCTTCGCTTCTTTGTACAGCACTTTTAGGCCCTCATTCTTAACAGCGTAATTCCCTTTGAGCTGTTCGATCATGAGCTGCGAATCGGCGCGCACCTCAATCACGGTGACGCCTGCCTGCTTGGCTGCTTCCGCTCCGCGAATCAGTGCCTTGTACTCGGCCACGTTGTTGGTGGTCTTACCGATGAATTCACTCACCGTTGCAAGTACTTTTCCGTCGGCGCCCTTGATGATGGCTCCTACGCCCGCCAGGCCCGGGTTGCCACGGCACGCACCATCGGACCAGAGCGTTGCGCTCAGCGTGGGCGAAGCGGAATCGAACTCAATTTGCGTTTCTACGACTGGGCACTGCTCCAATTTGCGCGAGACATCCCTGAGCAGACTGCGGTCCGCGTCTGAAAGCGCGAGCTTCGTGTCGTTCGCCAGCTGGTGTAGGAGCTGGCAGGCAAGATCAATATCACGCTTAATTGGGGCCACGCGGGGGTCTACCCGGGATTTGCCCCGCGCGTCGAGCAAGAAGTGTTTTCTGAGCTGAAACCTGGTTGTGCGCTATCCATGCTCAATGCTGAGCCGCAGCACGCAAGGCGTCCGTGGCCGGCCGGATGGCACTCGCCATCGCAGCTCTCAGCACCGAGGCGCGAAGCGCTGAGGCGCGCCCGGGAGCCCGTAAGTCCTCGGCCGTGGTGCGCACACTCGCACGCCCGCGGAGGGTCGCCGCAATCGCCTGTTCTGGCATCCGATGCAGCGTGTACTCGACTGCCGCACTGTAGACCAGCTGGCTGCCTGCGCTCTTCAGTGAAAGCTGTTGCACTTTGGCCGTGACCAGCACCGTCGGTGCGCCGTTAGCCTGTTGTTCTAGCGTTTCATCCGCCAGCACTCGAACTCCTGGCAATGCTGAGAAGCTCGCTCGAGAAACATCGCGCACAGTTTTTCCGAGCGCACTCGAAGCCGCCTCCGCACCATTGCGAACGAGGCCGAGACGAATCACCACCTCGGTGTTCTGCTTCTTTGCCTGAGCCGCCGCATGGGGAGCAACAGTCCGCCGATGATCCCCTCCGCGCGTGGCGTCAGCCGGTGCGGGCAAGAAAACGAGCCCGAGGGCCAAACCAACAACAGCTCTCAATGAACGCCGAAACAGCCTCTTCATGTGCCTCCATGGTGGTCTCAATTGAGCTCGTGCCGCAACTTAATTGCGCTGAGTAAACACGCTTTCCGCGCACACCCGTAGCTCACGTGTGTGGCGTGGGGTCTAGGCAGGTGGAGCGGAAAGCTACAGAATCATGGCGACGTGGCGGTCTGTGGCAAATGTAGGAGCATCATCACCGATGAAGCGAGCTTCTGTCCGCTGTGTGGGGAAAAGCTGCCCGAAGTTGCACCGAGCGGAAGAATCGGCAGCGGTGTGGAGTTTGCCCTCGAAGATATTGGGCGCGTGGTCGTGGGTGAGCGCATCGGCGAGGGTGGGATGGGTGTCGTCTACGCAGGTTTTCTTCACTACAGTGCGAACGGCCCTTTCGCGAGACGCGCGAATCACAGCGTTGCTATCAAGGCGCTGCACCCGCTTCTTCAAGGAAGTGCTAGGGCACGCAAGCTCTTCATCGGTGAGGCCAACGCGCTCGCGATGCTCGCGCATCCCAACATCGTCAAGTTTTACGGCCTGGGGGAACATTTCGGACAGTACGCGCTGGTCATTGAGCTGGTGCAAGGTCGCCCGCTTGATCAGCGCATCCTCGAGCGCAGGCTCGCACGCGCAAACCCATACGAACCCACCATCCCATTGCCTGAAGCGTGGCACCATTTTTCCCAGTTGCTCGGCGCCTTGGCCTCGCTCCACGCGCTCGGGATCGTTCACCGCGACATCAAGCCAAGCAACATTTTGCTGCGCCAAGATGGCATCGTGAAGCTCACTGATTTCGGCATCGCGCGGCTCCCCGCAGATGCGGTCAGCACGACGGGCGGTCTCGCTCCCGGTACGGGCGCGTACATGGCACCCGAGCAAGTGCTCGCGCACGATCTGGATGGCCGAGCGGATCTGTACAGCGCCGCGATCGTGCTTTACGAAATGCTGAGCGGGAGGACGCCCTTTGAGCGTCCCGAGCGCAATGAGATCCTGTTGCGCGCTGCCCAGGTTGAAGAAGTCCCGCAACCCATGACCCAGCTCTTCCCGTTGCTCCCCGCACGCGCCGATGTGGTGCTCGCGCGTGCGCTCGCCAAAAATCCTAACCTCCGCTTCCCTTCGGCGCTCAAGCTCGGTGAAGCCATCGCCAAGGCCTTCGGTTTACCGCTCGCTGAGGGCTGGGCGGCCCAACAGGAGCTTGCTCGAAATGCGCAATCGATCTCGCAGGCCGGCAAGATACAAGCTGTTGGCGGCACGCCTCCTGCGGAGGCCGACGCGCTTCGAACGGCCGTCATGCGCGGCTTTGGTGCCTAAGCGCTTCGTCGTGAAGCCCGCGCTGCTTCTTGTTCGGCAAGCCAAGCGGCACGGAAAACCACTTTGGCGAAGCGCTCTCGAAAGATTGTAGTGCTCCAGCTTTGGGATGACGAGTCACTCAATAATAGATCCACAGGCTAGGCGAAAGCGGCGCTCAGCTCCACCGAGCTGTGGGACTCCAAGAGGGCCCTCAGGCACGGGCCTACAACTGTGTTTAGCATGCGATTTCGAACTTCACGGCTTAGCTGCTGGCTTGCGATACCGTGAGCGAGCAAATCATGTTCGGAGACGCCAAAGCCATTCTCAGCGTTGGCGTTTTCGTGCGGCGGGTTTTCGAACCCCAGCACACGCTGGCTAAGCGCATCAGCCGCGTGGCGCAACTCGGGATGCTCTTGCAGCAGCCACTGCACAACTCGATAGGCAAGCTCGGCATGCCGAGATTCGTCTTCGCTCACCTTGCGGAGCCGATCGCGCACGTACGGGTCCACGGCGCGCAGCGAGAGTTCCCAGCGCCTCCACTGCGGCGCTGTGCATCCACCATGGGTCGAAATAGAATGAAGAGTCATTCGGCGCTCGCGCGGTTACTTCGCATACGAAGCATCGGTTGCGTGCCTATTCGAGGGTAGCCCTGCTTTTAGTACTACTCGTTGGGTGCAGCGCTGAGGTGCCGCATCGTCCCAACGCGGGACGTACCGTAGATGCTAACGGGAACTCCACAAAGGCGAGCGGAGGGGCGGGAAATCAAGGGATTTCTGGAAGCGGGGGCGCCGGATCCGGAAGTGGTGGGGGCCAGATAGTGGACCCCGTCACAGGGTTGCCGATTCCCACTCCCACACCGACCATAGTTCCTCCAGACGTGAGCGGTGCTCCCGGGATCCCGGTGTTCACCCCGCGGTTCAGCCGTTTGAGTTATCGCCAATGGGTCAATGCTACCAAAGATCTCCTGATGCTTGCGGATCTCGGCGGCATTGAAACCCGCATCACCAAAGATGCCCTCGCCGGTTTCGATAACGAAGCCGAAAAGCTTACGGTTCGTGAACCTCTGCGTTCAGATTACCAAGCCGCTGCCGAGCAGCTCTCGGCATAAATTGCAGCCGATCCTGTCGCATTAACGCGACTTCTACCGCCCAACGCCCCAGCTGACTTGGCAGGGAAAAAACAGGCGTTTCTTACCACCTTCGGCACCCGAGCCTACCGTCGACCCTTGGAACCGAGTGAGCTCTCCGAGGCGATCAAGCTGTTCGATCGGGCCCCGACACTGACGCCCGGTAAAGATCCGTTCGCAGGTGGTGTTGAGCTCACGCTGCAGTTCTTCCTACAGTCACCGAATTATCTTTATCGGAGTGAGCTTTCTGGTGGTGGTCACTCACGGACAAGCGCGCCATCGAGAGGTGCTGGTGCTCGGCTGCAACAATCCGGCAAAATATCCGCAAGCGCCTCGTTGAGCGAACCACGGTGCTTAACATCGAGAAGACTGGACGGGGTCGCTTTCGCCTCGAAGTGGGGCGCGCGCTAGTGCTGGAAAGGCGAGCTTAGGTTGCGTGTCCTTGACCACACGTACGAAACAACGTACGCTTTTTTTCGTCGGCTCGAAGTATGACCAAGCTCACCGCCAGCGCAGCTCGCGCATCCCTTTACCAGCTTCTGGATCAAACAGCCGAAACCCACGAACCGATCCAAATCCTCGGAAAACGGAACGACGCAGTGCTTCTGTCGGCGGAGGATTGGCGGGCGATACAGGAGACACTTTATCTCCTCTCAGTTCCTCGGATGAGAGAATCCATTCAAACTGGGATGCGCACCCCCGTGAAGAAGCTCGCCAAGAAGCTCAAGTGGTGAATCGTGGGCTGGCAGCTGTACTTCACGCGGCAGGCAGCAAAGGATGCCAAGAAGCTCGCCAAAGCTGGCCTTGAGCCAAACGCGGAAACGCTTCTGAAGATTTTAGAGCGAGATCCGCTTTGCAATCCGCCACCGTACGATAAGCTGGTGGGAGATCTGGCGGGTTCTTATTCACGGCGGATCAACATTATGCATCGGCTTGTCTATCAGGTTCTCCCCAAGGAAAAGGCCGTGAAAGTGCTGCGGCTTTGGACCCACTACGAATAGAGTTGTGAAAACGGCGCAGTGCTGTGGCGACTTAGGTACTATGTCTTGGTGCTTTTGGCCTCCTCGGAGAGGCATTTTGGCTACCGGGAGCGGCAGCTAATCGCGCCGCTTGCCGAGAATGGGAAGGTGGACAAAGAACGTCGTACCTTCCCCGAGCTTGGTCTCGAAGCGCAGCTCGCCACCGTGCTTCTCCTTCACTACGCCCCAAGCGAGAGCCAGCCCCTGGCCGGTGCCTTTACCAACTTCCTTGGTGGTAAAGAAAGGTTCGAAAATGTGCTTACCAATTGGCTCTGGAATTCCAGCGCCAGTATCGCCAATGGAAATCACGACATTATCTCCGTCCCGATAGGTGCGCACTGTGAGCTTTCCCCGGCTATCGGTGCCCCGCACGACATCGGCGATGGCGTGGGCAGCATTGACGATCAGATTCAGAATCACTTGATTGATGTCGCCGCCGTAGCACGCCACCTGCGGGATATCGCCAAAATCGGTCTCGAGCTCAGCGACATATCGGTATTCGTTGCCTGAGATCACGAGCGTGCTTTGGATCGCGCGATTGAGGTCAACCGGGGCCATCTCGTTTTGCGCCGGATGGGCGAACTCCTTCATCGAGCGAACGATGGTGCTAACGCGTTCAAGCCCATCGATACTTCTTTCGAAGGCAGTCGGAACGTTCTTGCGGAGGTAGGCAAGGTCGGCAGATTCTTCGGCCTCAGCGGCGATGGAGGCGGCCCTTTCTAAATCGGGATTTTGTGAGTCCGCAGCCAAACGCTGCACATCCTTGAGCTTTTCCACCAGGTCGAAGACATCCTTCATACCGTCTCTGAGAAAATGAACGCTGTCGCTCACGAACTGTATGGGAGTATTGATCTCGTGTGCGACCCCGGCCGCCATTGTGCCCACCGACGCCATGCGATCGGCGAGGCGCAGATGTTCCTCAAGGCGTGTTTGCTCGGTTATATCTCGGCAAACAGCGACGAGCATCACAACCTTGCCAGCCTCATCAAAGATTGGCGACTTGGTGGTGCGCATTTGCCTCACCGAACCGTCGACACGAGTCACCGGTTCATTCGGGATTTCCAACATCTTCCCGCTTGAAAAGACCAAGGCGTCATCCCGGATATACTGCAGGGTGTAGTCTGGCTCGTTGAAGGGTGCATCAATGAGCCCCTGCAGCTGCTCGTTGGACATTCCGTAGAGATCGCGAAAGGCAGTGTTCCCCCAAAGGATCTCCGAGCGCGGCCCTTTCACTAGTACAAGATCGGGAATGGCATCGAGGATCTGCCGGAAGCGCTCCGCGTTCTGCTTAGAGGCTAGGCTCGTCCTCCGTTCTGCTGCCTCGGCTTCGCGGGCGCGCTGCTCAGCACGCTCTCGGAGCACCTGTCCGCCGAGTTGCACTCCAGAGGTGGTCAAAAGCTCCATGAGGGCGAGCTCCGGAGCACGCTCTATGCGACTAAAGAACTCGACCACCGCAAAGACTTCTCCCTCTGCGCCGAGAGGTACCGCAAAGCCGGTTCGCAGCCCCGCGGCGGCCGCACGCGGCGCGCGCACGAAGTGTCGATCTGCGCTGACGTTGGAAACCCATTCTGGCGAAAGGCTATTCCACACCCTGCCCGCAAGGTCGCATCCCTTTTCAAAGGAATTGGCAAGTGTCACCTCTGCGAAGCTTCGATCCGCAAAGTGCGGGGCACTCCAGGTTTCGACGCACTTTATACGATTGTCGTCTCCCTGCACCCAAATAGCTCCAAAATCCCACGCTAGGCTCTGGCAAGTGGCCTCTATTAATTGGTGGCAGGTCTCCAGCAACGGAGCGCGCGCGGCGAGCGCATGCGTCACAACGGCTTGGACGGTAAGCCGCCCTGCAGCTACCTGCTGTTCCGTAATATTGGAGTGGACGATCACAATCGACGCGTCGCTCGCGATGCGCTCCGCATCGAGCCTGAACCAGCGGACCTCGGTCGGAGCGTGGCAGGCATAGACATGTGTGAAGGACGCTCGGCGGCAGGACATGAGTTCCTCGAGCAATGCCACCAACGCCCGGGTCGCCGCGTCCTCCGGGCCACCCTGCACGGCGCTGAGGTAGTCGAGCCCGACGCCTTCGGTCGTCGCGGCATCGCCGCCGTTCTCGCGCGCGAACCTCCGCCAAGCTTCATTCACCCGCGTGATGCGTCCCTCCCGGTTTAGACGAACGATGGTGAGCGGTGCTGCGTCCAGATCACTCATGATTTCAGGTTCCTGAGTTTCGGTCACAAGGGGCTCCGGGCGGGGATAAGCACGCGCCAGGTTGGCTTGTGCAAAGTACCCGCGGGAAAATTGCGAAGGCGTTCCAGGAAACGCTCGCCATTCTCTAGATGTAGTTGCATACAGGTTCAAACCTCCGCGGTCAGGGCGCCGGGCCACGCGCCAGGTTCGGCCCGTCGATGCCCAGCGGCACGCTGGCGTCTCAATTTAAGCCATCGCCTTCATCAGACTCAGCGCCTTACGTAACGGTGCGATTGCCTTGGGTGGATCGGTCGCTGGGCATCTCCCGCCTTGCACACGTCGATCCGGCTAGCCAACTCTAACCCGCGCTTTAAACGTGGCCAAGAAAGTCCCGACTTGCCTGTTCTTACGGCATCGGCGCTGTCGCCGATGCGGCCGCAGCCGACGCCGCCAAGCTGGCCCGGTCCGCGATCATGAGCAGCGCCGTCCCATCCGGCGTTTGGACTGTGCCTAGTGAACTGAAGCCTTTCAGCGACCCCTGTGGGCCCCACCAAGCGGTGACATGCGCCAGGTGCAGCCAAGTATGAAAAAGCTGCAGGTCGTCGCGGGTCAGCAAACATCCTGCGGAACTGTTCGCAAACAAGCTCGACGAAGCGCAAACGAAAAACGGCACCGTTGCCCTAACGCTTGCTTAAAACCAGACGGCCATGGCAGCGTTTGTCGAACATAAATTGATGCAGACTTTTCATGCTCCCCGCCGCGCCAGACTTCAGCTAATCGGAAGGATGCGTCCATTCAGCTGCGCCATGTGGTCAACTTCCCCTGCCCGCCTTCTGCGCGTTCCGCAGCTGGAACGGACTGGCTTGAGCAAGTTCATCAACAATCATTGCGGTCTTCACTTGGTCCGGGAGTTGACTGGCGCGCAACTTTGCTTCGGGAATCGCGAGGTAACCGGTAGCAACGCGCTTCAGCTGTTTCGAATGTCGATCGGGCGGAAGCAGGACAACAATCTTCTTTTGCCGGAAGCGTGCTCGGACGCGCTCGATGGGAGATCACCTTGACGTACCTCTGCGCCACCCTCAGTTCAGAACCTAATCCGCCCCGGGGCGAGTAACCCCGGCCCGACGCCCCGCAGCGAAAGCTCGCGGGGCGTTTATTATTTCGCGTCGTCAAAAGCTTATTCATCGATTAACTCGATAGAGGCCAAAGTTAAACAAGACCCGCCGGCTCAATGCGGGTTGCCACGAGGCTCGGTCTCATCCGTGCGCAGCACGCACGCCCGCTTGAGATCATCATCCCGAAAACCCATCAAGACGCCATCCCGCCTGCGTCGGCCGACGCGGTCTGCACAGTCGCCGCTTCTATCTGTGCGTCTTCTTCTTGAGCAACCTCTTCATCATCGAGACCGGCGCGTTCATCGTGACAAGGCCTGGGAAATCATAGACTCCGCCGGCTCCCGCAATCATGCCTCCTGTAAACCCGCCGGTTTGGACCGATGTGGCTCCCCGAGCGGCGCTGCCCCCGTTCGAGACTCCGCCGCCACCTGCTCTCGGCGTTCCGGCGGGCTCACTACTTATGCCTCCGCAAGCTAACGCCAGGCTGAGTCCGACAAACGACGGGATTTGAGTCCACCGACCAATCCTTGGCCGCCCCGGTCGGGCAGGGAGGCTACTTCGGGTCCTAGCGCGTTGGAACCTGAATCCCGTGAACCCCAAATGTGGGAACTAGTATAGGCAGTCGGGTAGCGCTCGAAGGCGAATGCACGACGGTGAACCCCTGCGGCGGATGCGGGGCGAGGCTAACATTGGTGCAAGGTCGACCGCCATTCCAGGAGGCCGTGAGCGGCACGCTTCCCGCCGAAGCCGGCGCGCTTCGAACGGCCGCCATGCGCGGTTTTGGTGCCTAAGCGCTCACCGGCCTACCGGTCCGGGGACCCGGAGCCCGTGAACAGCGTGGTACGCGTCGTTGACACGCTTCTCCTGGGCATGCGAAAGGCTGCGCGTGGCTTGCACTTCCAGCGCTTTTTTCTCGCGGTTTCGACGGTTGGGGTGGTTCTCGGGTTTGGCGGTGGTTCTAGGAACCTCAGTCTCACTTGCTGAACCTCCTTCCTCTCCTGCGCCAGGGGCTCCGAGCGCGGCGCCAACTACAGACCCTGAGCCACCAGCTGCCACGTCGACCCCGGCCGAGACAGACGCTGCGCCTAGCGACGCCCCCGCTGAAGTCGCACCGGGCTCACCGGAAGCGCCAGCTCCAGCCGACGCCGCGGCCCCCCCCGCTGAAAGCAATCTCCAGCTAACACCTCCTCCCGCCGAAGCCGCACCTGCCACCACTGGCGTGTCGGGAGCCCCCGAACAGTCCAAAGAGCCAGCCACGCGCGTCTTCGCTGAAGATTGGTGGTCCCACTCGCGACCCCTCTTTGAGATCCACGGAAATTTCCGCGTGCGCGCGGAGCTGTTCAACAAATTCGCGCTCAATCGGCGCGACACGCCGAGCACCGCTCTCTGGCCGCGGCCCGCTGACAATTACTATACCCCGATCAACGGCGGCCAATCCTTCGGCCCCGTGCAGTGCACTCCGAACGAAGCCGGCACGGGCAGCGGAACGGATCGTACTGAAAGTAAGCTCGTTGGCTGCAAGAACAATACACAGGCGGGCGCGAACCTCCGATTCAGGTTGGTGCCTGAGCTGCATATCTCCGACAACTTGCGAATCCTTTCCGAGATCGATCTGCTCGATAATGTCGTGCTCGGCAGCACGCCCGATAGCTACAGCGTGGTCCCCTCGGGCTACGGCTACGCGGTGCGTAACCCCGACGGCAGTGTCGCCGGCAATGCTTCCCAGTCCACCACCACCGAACCGCCTGCGAGCGGCGTGAATAGCCTTTCGGATAGCATCCGTGTGAAACGCGCTTGGGCCGAATATGCCTCACCCATCGGCGAATTACGCTTCGGGCGCATGCCCAACCAATGGGGCTTGGGCATGGTTTACAATTCTGGCGACGGTTACGACAGCGACTACCAGTCAACGGTCGACCGCATCATGGCTTCCACCCAAATCACGCCGCTTGATCTTTTGGTGGCTGGGGCTTGGGATTTTCCCGCCGAAGGCGCAACGAGCGCTTCGCTTTCAACCTTGGACAGCCAAGCGTATGACCTGGCTCAGGCGGACGACGTCAACGAATTGGTGCTCATTATCGCACGAAAAAAGAGCAAGGAGCTCGAAGCGCTTGCGTTGACGAAGGGCGAGCTCGTGTTGAATACGGGCTTACATCTAGCGCGGCGCACCCAACAGCTGAGCAACGATCAGGGTTCCGGCGATGGAGCCGCGGCCGGCGCCGGCACGTGCCAGATGGGGATGACGGGAGCAGCGCTCGACGGCCCACCCGGCAGCTCCACCTTCCAGCGTCGCGGACTCGCGCTCTGGATCCCCGATTTGTGGGTTCAGCTGCTGTACAAGAAGTTCCGCTACGAACTCGAATTCGCGTCCTATTACGGCACCGTTGAGAATTCCACGAACGACGCCTCCGATTACAGCACGGCGCCCGGAGCCAAAGGCTACAAAATCCGTGAGTTCGGGCTCGCTTCCGAACTTGAACAGAAGCTCGTGGAAGATCGCTTGAAGCTCGGCTTCAACTTCGGCTGGGCTTCCGGCGACGCCAACGACGAGGGCCTCGCGCCAGCCCGCACGCCGAGCATTTCCCATAATGGCAGCGATACGTTCTCAACCTTTCGTTTCAACCCAGCGTACCGCGTGGATCTCATCCTGAACCGCAACATACTCGGCCGCGTTCAAGGCACGTATTACTTCCGACCCTCCGTCTCGTACGATTTCATGCGCAATCCGAATGGCCAGCGCTTGGGTGGTCAGTTCGCGGCGATCTGGACGCGGGCCAGCGAGTTTTTGCAAACGCCGGGTAACGCTCGCGATCTTGGTATTGAGCTCGACGGTTCACTGATGTTCCAGTCCAAAGATGGCGGGCAGAATGACAAGCCCGATGAGCTCGGCGGCTTCTTCGCGATGCTGCAGTATGGAGTGCTGTTTCCCATGTCCGGGCTCGACCACCTGCCCCAAGAAAACGGTCCCTCGACCAACGCGGCCCAGGTGTTGCGCTTGCACTTAGGCGTGCTTTTCTGAGCGGATTTTTTCTAACAGGTTGTCCAGAGGCGTTGTGCACGAGCTGTGGATAAATAGATTCGACACTCGCGCATAAAAAGTTCCTAAAGCTTCACCTCAATTGGCCGTCATCATGACGCCCGGCGCGTTCCATCCAGTCGTTGGAATGTTGCTGCGTCTCAAGAGCCAGAGGTCAAGCGAGTGGTTACTTCAGTTTTTTCAACACCGCATTTGGAGTCTCTCCCGCTGAGCGTGCTGGTGTTTGAACGCACGAGTCATGTCGTCACGTTCGCTACCCAAGCGGCCTGCCAGCTTTTTACGTCCACCGTTGGGGATGTTCTCGGTGGGCGAGTGGAATCGCTCTGGTCAAGTGTTGGCGGCTTTGATGATTGCTTGGTCGCCTGGGAGAAGTCAGCTGCCGTTTCGCACCGCGCGGAGTGCCAGCCCGCCGCCGCAGGTGACTCGGCCTTGGAGTTTGAGCTGTCGGCTATCGGCTCGGATCAAGTGTGCATGGTGTTGTCTAAGCCAACGCTCAGTCGTGAGGGAGCGGTAGCTGAGGTTGCTAGTGAACGCGAACGGGCGATGCAACGCTTAGAGGCGCTGGGCACACTCGCTGGGGGCATTGCGCACGATTTCAACAATATGCTCACGGTGATTGAAACCCACGCGGGCTTCCTCCGACGCTACTTTGAGCCGACCCACCCAGAACGCGGAAACGTAGAGATTGTGCTGCATGCGGCCGAGCGCGCCGCTCGCCTGACGAGCCAACTACTGGCGTTTAGCCGGCGTCAGATCCAAGAGCTGGAGATCACGAGCCTCAATGCTGTGGTGCGTGGCTTGGCGCCGATCATCAAAAGTACGCTCGGAAACCAAATCGTGTGCAAGCTTGAGCTCGGGGCGGAGCTTTGGAATTGCAGAGTCGACGTGGCCCAGATGGAGCAGGTCATCACCAACCTGGTGCTGAACGCACGGGACGCCATGCCGGAAGGCGGCACACTTGAAATTCGAACTGCTAACGTCACGCTCGATGCAACGCCCGTCCCACAGACCTCCGCGTTCACACAACCCGGGCGCTACGTGTTTCTTTCAGTGAAAGACAACGGGCTCGGGATGGATAGCGCGACACGCCAGCGCGCCTTCGAGCCGTTTTTCACCACCAAGGATCCATTGCTCAGCTCCGGCCTCGGGCTGGCAACAGCCTATGGCGTGATCAAGCAGAGCCGGGGCTATATCTGGGCAGAAAGCGCCCTAGGCCAAGGCACCCACTTGCAGATCTATCTCCCGCAGGCCGAGCTTGCTGAGCAAGACGCAGCACCGTCAACGCCACGTCGTCCCGCCTACGTGGCGCTAACAGGGAGGCACGTACTGGTCGTGGAAGACGAGCCGCTCGTGCGCCGTGCCGCACGGCGCATCCTAGAGCGGGAGGGTTGCCATGTGCTGGAAGCCAGCGACGGCGTGGCGGCGCTTGAGCTGTGCGAGAAGACTGGCGCACCTATCGACTTGGTGGTCACCGATATGGTGATGCCCAAAATGAACGGCAGGGAGCTCGCCGAGCGCCTCGCCCAAACGTATCCTAATATCGCAGTCTTGCTCATGAGTGGCTACACCGACGAAGTAGTCGTCAGCCGAGCGATGCAGGCTCGCGGGGCCACGTTTCTCCAAAAGCCGTTCGCACCCGAAGCGCTCTTGCGCAAGGCTGAGCAAGCGTTGGCTCAGCAGCTCGCTACGCTCAACAAATAGGCTTCAAGCTTTCGAATTTTGGGTCGTTCCACGCTTTTGGAGCGCTAGCGTTAATGACCCAGCCCACAAGCCAGGAAAGGCCACAAGCCGGGACCATTCTCGGTGACAAGTATCGGCTCATTCACGAAATCGCCGTGGGTGGCATCAGCGTCGTGTACGAAGCCGAGCAGCTGTCTTTCAAGAAGCGTGTTGCGATCAAGGTCATGCAGAGCCAATTCGCCACGGATGATTTCTTGCGCGAGAGGTTCCTCGCTGAAGCACAAGCCTCCGCAACGATTGCTCACGCTAACGTCATCGACATCTACGACCAAGGCGAGTGTCCGAACGGCGCACCCTTTTTGGTGATGGAGCTGTTGGTGGGTGAAACGATCGGCGAGCTCATCGCCAAAGGCCCCCGCCTTCCCGTGAGCTACGCTTGTGAGCTCGTGCTGCAAGCGCTCGCCGGGCTAGCCGCTTCCCACCGGCACGGCATCATTCATCGCGATCTAAAACCCGACAACATCGTCGTCACCCATCCCTCACCTGCTCGGCCCTTGGTGAAAATTGTCGATTTTGGGCTCGCGGAAGGCCTCACCGCCACTCCCGCCAAGGAAGGGTTCGAAACCCGAACCTGGGGAACCCCTCGCTACACGGCACCCGAGCAAGTTCTCGGCGATCCGGTGGACGCCCGAACGGATCTTTTTTCCCTTGGCGTCATTCTGTACGAACTGCTCGCCGGAAGCCCCCCGCACCTCGGCGCCAATCCTACACAGATCTTTGGCGCAATGTTCAAACAGGAGCGCCTCAGCCTGATTGCGCAGAATGCCTCAGTGTCGAAAGCACTCGCCAATCTCGTGGAACGCGCACTCGCTGTGAAGCCTGAATTTCGATTTGCGAGTGCGGACGAATTTGCCACGGCTTTGGCCCCGTTCGCCACACCCCACTCATCCGGAGTTAGCCTGCGAGCGTTACCTATCAACGCTTCGTTCGGGGCTTCCAATATCCAGATCACCAGTCAATTCCCTGCCCGGCTGCTTCAGAAGCTCGCTTCGCTCCGGCCCCGAATCACCGATTCTCTCCTCAGGTTTCCCCAAATCCCCAAAGCTCCCGGAACGCCCGGCCTGGATCTTCTCGAAGGCTACCGGAGCGATCCACCCGACGCCGAGCCCATCATTGAGCTCAGCGTGCCCCCTCTTTCCGACGCCAGCCTCCTCGGCTCAGCACGGGCGGCCCGCGAGAGCGCCACGCGCACGATCGACAGCTCTCGCCAGCTCAATTCAGCACTGCTCGCAGCTGGAACAGGCTTTGGCGCAGGGCTTTTGCTCGCCCATCTCGCCGGGCTCATTTGATCGACGCTCCCCCAATTTGACACCTGATCGGCTTAGGCGTACCGGGAGGGCCCATGGCGTTCGAAGTTTCCAGCCGACAAATTGGCGTTGACGATCCCGTTCCGTCCGCGAAGAACATCATTTTGGTGATGAGCGGCAAGGGCGGCGTGGGCAAAAGTACTGTGGCCTGCAATGTTGCCGTCGCGCTCACGCAGCTCGGAGCGAAAGTCGGCTTGCTGGACGCGGATATGTACGGCCCCAGCATCCCTACGATGTTTGGAATCAATGAACGCCCAATGACAAACGGGCAGCGCATTCAACCGCTCGAGCGGTTCGGCGTGAAGCTCATGAGTATTGGCTTCATGCTGGACGACCCAAAGAGTGCCGTGGTTTGGCGTGGCCCCATGCTGCACAGCGCGCTCCTGCAATTCTTGAAGGACGTCGATTGGGGTCCACTTGATTTCCTCCTGCTCGATTTACCCCCGGGAACGGGTGACATCGCGTTGACGCTTTCGCAACGTGTGCAAAGCACCGGGTCCATTATCGTGACGACTCCGCAGGAGGTGGCACTGCAGGACGTCTACAAAGCCGTCTCCATGAACGCCAAGGTGGGGATCCCGATTTTGGGCGTGGTCGAAAATGAGAGCTATTTCGTGTGCGATAAATGCGAAACCAAGCACACGTTGTTTGGCGTGGGTGGGGGGCAGAAGGTCGCGGATGCCGCCAAAGCACCGCTAATCGGTCAAATTCCTCTGGAGCCGAGCGTTGGGAAGTGGGGCGACGCCGGGACACCCGTCGTCCAGGCCAGTCCGACTTCGGCAATCGCCAAAGCCTTTATCGGTGTGGCACAAACGCTGACTGAACGGGTGAATCTGCACCACGCGAGCGCAGCCGACGGATTTTTGATTGACCGTAGCGGCGGAACGAATCGGCATCTGCCGATTGCGCGCTAGCGAATTGGCCGGCGGGGAGCTATGTTCCGGCCCCTTCTGACCGAGTGCTGTTGGCAGATCGACCCGCGCGCGATACAGGGCGCGCATCAAGTTCTTCAGGCGTTAAAATGACTTCAACTGAACACGTCGCCGAGCAGAATACGGTTTCCGATTCTGTCATTGCTGAGCCACCCCCTTCGTCAACCTTAAATCCCACGGCGCCCGAACGCCGCGACGCCGCTGCACAGAGCGACGCCCCGGAGAGTGCCGGCGATGCCACCGAAAGCGATACAGGCGATGCATCCAAGGGCGAAGCCGCCGAAGGAGCTGCTGGCGACGGCAGCGTCGCGACTGGCCCAGGAAAACGCAAACGGCGTCGAAAGAAGAAGTCAGATGTGTCACCTGGCGCACAAGCACAGGCACAGGCACACGCCCCAGCAGCGCGCGAACGCCCGCGGCATGCCCAGAAAAATCCTCGTGTTATGGAGCGCCCGCCATTCGGCGTAGGTGAAGAAGTTTTCGGCAAAGTGACGGCCGTCCTCGATACCGCCATCATGGTGGATCTTGCAGGCAAGGCCCTCGCTATCTTCGACCGCTCCGAAATGGAGCCGGACGATCTGGTGCCGAGCGTGGGCGATCGCCTGGTCGCTAGAATTCATCAAGACGGCGCTCGCGGTGGGCTGGTTGTGCTCAGCCGCAAGCCATTGCGCGAAGAAGAAACCAAGCCGCTCGTGGAGAAAGCTTACAAGGATGGCTCCTTCGTACACGGGCTGATCACCGGCGTGATCAAAGGTGGAGTCGAAGTAGACATCCGAGGCTTGCGAGCGTTCGCGCCAGCTTCTGGGCTTGATTTGCACCCTTCCCACGCCAATTTCGCCGGGCTCTTGGGTCAGGTGTTGGATTTTAAGGTGATACAATACGAGCACCACGGTCGTGATGTGGTGGTGACGCGGCGGCCGATGCTGGAAGCAGAGGCTCACGTGCGCCGAAAAGAGGCACTCGGAACGCTCACTGAAGGCCAAGTCCTGCGTGGCGTGGTCCGCACCGTCGTCGAGTGGGGTGCCTTCGTTGCGCTTCCCTCAGCCGAGAATCTGGAAGGGCTCGTGCACGTGTCCGAAGCGAGCCACGATCCACGCGCGCTGATGACGGACATGATGAAGCAGGGCGATAGCTTCGATGTGAAGGTCCTGCGCGTGGATGAGCGTGGCAAGCTGTGGCTCAGCCGAAAAGCCTTGATGGCTGATCCTTGGGCTGAGGCACGCGCGAAGTACGCGGTCCGCTCGCTGCACACCGCGAAGGTCACCCACATTGAGCCGTTCGGGGTGAGCTGCTCCCTTGATTCCGATATCGAGGGCTACATCCACATCACCGATTTGTCGTTAACCCGAATCGAGACTCCGGACGCCGTCGTCAAGGTGGGCGATGAAATCCCAGTCGTGGTGGTGTCGTTTGACTTTGAGAATCGGCAGGTGGGCTTGCATCCCGCGCCCAAGCCGGAGCACGCCGAAGAGGCTCCCCAGAAGGTGAGCAAGAATGGAGCGCTCAAAGTCGAGGTACTGAAAGGCGAGCCAGGCGGCCTCACCGTCCGGGTTCTGGGCGCCACCGGACGCTTTGCACGGGGCTTCATCCCAGCCGGCCAGACGGGCACCGCGCGTGGCACGGATCTGCGCAAGACGTTCAAGGTGGGCCAAGTGCTGGAGACCAAGGTGATCGATTTGGATCGGCGCGGCGAGGTCAAGCTCAGCGTCCAAGGCCTAAAAGACGACGAAGAGCGCAAGGCGACGCGCGATTATCGCCAGAAGCTCAAAGCCGAGAGCAGCTTCGGAACCTTGGGCGATTTGCTCAAGAAGCGACTTGGGCAGTCCTAAGCCCGCTACGATTCCCTAGCATTCCCCCGCCATTCACCCGTATCCCCCGTGCCATTCGCCCTGAATCTGCAAAGGATTCCAGCCTAGGCGTTGTCGAAGGGTTTGTGTTCGACTATGTTCCGGCCCACGCTGAAAAATCGCGTCAAGCTTTTCTCACTCCGCCTCGTGCAGTCCGACCGAGGTGGGGTGCGAAGGAGCTGCCCACAACCAGGGCACGCCCGGACCGAACCCGCATGCAAGACACCACCGATCGTGAATTGGTAGAGGCCGCCAAAGGGGGCAATAAGCAGGCCTTCGGCCAGATCGTCGCACGCCATCAACGCCGAATTTATCGGGTTGTGGTGCACATGCTGCGGAACGAAGCGGAGGCTGAGGAGGTCACTCAGGAGTGCTTCTTTCGTGCCTATGGCGCGCTCGACAGGTTTGATGACAGGAGCGAGCCGTTTACGTGGATGTACCGAATCGCTGTGAATCTGTCACTCAATATGTTGAGAGCGAGAAAGCCGCGCGGTCAGGGCACGAGCCTGGATGATCCGAAGGTGGAGGGAGCCCTCGTTGAACGCAGACCATCCATGGCTGATCCGGTCGCGCAGAATGCTGACCGAGAGTTGGCCTTGGCGCTGGCAGATGGGATGGCACAGCTGAGCGAAACCCTCCGCGTCACTTTGATTTTGGTGGCGCTAGATGGCTTGAGTCACACCGAGGCGTCTGCCGTGCTCGGGTGCCCCGAAGGAACGGTTGCCTGGCGCGTCCACGAAGCCCGGAAGCAACTTAAGGTTTTTCTAGGCGCAAAAGGGCATGAACTCACTGGAACACGGGGCGAACGATGACTGAGGGAAAATCCGTGATGCTGCCTGAAGAGGCCGAACGTTTGCTTGCCAATTGGCCTGTGCCCGAAAGGCCTCCCGAGTTCTGGGATTCAGCTCAAGCGCGACTGTTCGAGAGAATTGAAGCCCAGCCGGGCGAACGTACGCCAGGTGCATTGCTCGAAGCCCCCTTACCCCATGCAGATGGGGATTCGGAGACGGCCCCGGCGAGCGCCCCGCGACTCGTCGAGCACGCTTCACCCCGCGATTCAGCGCCGCGGGTTTCAGTTCGATCATCCACCGCCTCGTTGCCCGAGGCTGCGAGCGAGGAAACCAGCCTGGTCGATTTCGCGCGCTCGATTGCTCCTCGAAAGCCCCAATCCTCACGGCCCGACCTGAGCGCCCGAGAAATGCTCATGAGCGCGACCCAAGCTCAAGAGCAATCACCAGCCGTTGAAGAGCCGGAGCGCACCCAACCCCGCAGCACGCCTCCCTTGCGTGACGTGTCCCGTGCGGTTCCCGTGGTTGCGGCGGCAAGCAGTTCTGTTTCGCCGACTGCAGTGAGTGGTCGAAAGAGTCGGATCTTGATGGGCCTTTTGGCCGCCGCGGCTGCGTTCGCGCTCTGGTTTCATTTTCAGTCGAACGTGGCTGGCCCGGCCGCTCAACTCGCGAAGAATGAAGAAGCTGCGCACTCCGAGCCGATGGAGCAACCGCGTTCGGTGTCCCCCGCTCCCGAAGGCGCGCCTCCGGCAGTGGAGAAGTCTGCCCCCGAGCCAGCGGCGGAAAAGAAACTTGCTGTTGCCGATAACCCTGCCGCTGGAAGGCGGGATGAACGCGCCGCGAGAGATGGCCAGAGCCTGGGCAGAGCACCGAGCAAGCTCGAAGCCATCACGCAAGGTGGCACCGCCACCGACAAGGCAAACAAGATGGACACGAAGGGCAAGCTCGCCGCGGAAGCGGTTCAGCTGGAAGAGGGCCCAGCCATGGCCGCGGCCCCGACTGCGAACGCCCCCGCTGCAAATACGCCATCACAGGTTTCCGAAGCTGCTCCCGTGAAACCCAGCAGCGGCGGTGGTGTAGCCCCAGCCGGCCGAATGAAACCCGCGGATAGCACGAGTGCTGACCTGCCCGAGAAGCCGTCAAGCGGTGCGGTTCAAGCAGCCGTCGCCTCTCGCTTGAGCGCGGCCAGGTCCTGCGTATCAGGCCAGAAGGGGCCTTCCTCCGCGACGGTGACGTGGGACTCCACTGGCGCGGTCAAGAGCGTCAGTGTTTCAGGGCCCGCCGCCGGAACCCCCGCAGAAAGCTGCATAAAAAGCGCCCTGGGTGCGTCGCGAGTGAAGCCTTTTTCTCGCCCCAGCTACAGCGTGCCACTCACCATTCGCCCTCTCGATTGAGTCGTCTCGGAAGCGTTGACAATCCGTGGGCGTTCGCCCATATTCCCCGCCCCTTGCTCGCCGGCTATCAGGTCGGTGCCCCACGGGGAAGACTGAACAATGGTTTCTTCTACAAAACAAACTGATCGACGCCGGCACCTTCGTGCCACTGCAGCTGGCCGCGCGCGCAAGAGCGCTATCGCGGACACCTCCACCCCCAAATTTTCGGTCCACCCGGAAGGGTACGACCCCAAGGCGCCCGACGCTAAACGCGCGCCAATACCAAGCGGAACCAAGTAAGTAGACAGATACGGACATGGCTAATCATCCCTCAGCAGAAAAGCGCAACCGTCAACGCATCGCAGCTACGCTGCGTAACCGCAGCGCTCTCAGCGCGGTCCGAACGGCGGTAAGAAATGCCCGTAAAGCCGTCGCTGAAGGCGATCGCAAGGTGGCAGAAGCCGTCGTTTTTGCGGCCTCCAAGCTCCTGGCTAAAGCGGCAGGCAAAGGCGCGCTACGCGTGCAAACGGCGGCGCGCACGATCTCTCGTATTCAGATCGCCCTCAATAAGCTGGCTTAAGCCAAAACTGCGAGGCCCAGTTGCCGGAGAGGCTAGCCTCTCCGTGCGGGCCTGATTAGGATTGGCACGTTCGCCGAGTTCTGCGCATTGTGCCTCGAGCTTCCGCGCTCATCCTTGTGCGCCTGAGGTCCTGATGACTGCCAATTCCATCGAAACGTTTGTCGCTGAAGATCGTCGTTTTGAACCCTCCGCGGCCTTTCGCGAACGCGCGCGGATCCAGTCCCCCGAAGACTACGAACGGCTGTACCAAGAAAGCCTGACGGATCCAGACACCTTCTGGAAGCGAGAAACAGCGGAGTTGGTGCTTCGAAAGCCCTGGAGCCGTGTCAAGGAATGGCAGCCGCCCCATGCGAAATGGTTCGTTGGAGCACAGCTTAACGTCACAGAAAGTTGTCTCGATCGCCATCTCAAGAGCGAAACTCGCAACAAGAAAGCCTTGATTTGGGAAAGCGAACCCGGCGAATCCTCTTGCTTGACCTATGCCGAGTTGCACGCCTGTGTAGAACAATTCACCGCGGTGTTGAGGGCTCTCGGTGTTGAACGCGGCGATCGTGTGGCCATCTATATGGGGATGGTTCCGGAAGCTGTGATTGGGATGTTAGCCTGCGCTCGTATTGGAGCCCCGCATACGGTTGTCTTTGGTGGGTTCGCGGCTGAGTCGCTCAGTGATCGCATCAATGATTGCCAAGCCAAGGTGGTATTGACACAGGACGGCGCGTATCGGCGCGGCAGCGTGGTGCCATTGAAGGCCACGGTGGACCGAGCCGTGGCGAAATCGCCGACTATTGATAAGGTGGTCGTGCTTCGCCGTCTTGGGCAGGCACTGTGCCCGATTGAGATGACGCCGGGGCGAGATGTCGATTGGGCCGAAGCGCTGAAAACAGCGGATCCGAGCCGCGGCGGCGCCGAGATTGTGGACGCCGAGCACCCGCTCTTCATCTTGTACACCTCTGGCTCCACCGGCAAACCGAAAGGCGTGTTGCACACGAGCCTCGGGTATCTGGTCGGCGCGCACGTCACCACCAAGTATGTTTTCGACCTGCAAGAAGATGATATTTATTGGTGCACCGCA
Organism: Polyangiales bacterium; assembly: GCA_038246305.1. GTDB lineage: Bacteria > Myxococcota_A > Polyangia > Polyangiales > Polyangiaceae > JBBRRP01. The sequence continues at coordinate 29,853 of JBBRRP010000056.1, forward strand.
GACATCGGCTGGGTCACGGGCCACAGCTACATCGTCTACGGACCGCTCTCCAACGGGGCTACCTGCGTGCTGTACGAAGGTGCCCCCAATTTTCCGGATTGGGGCCGCTTCTGGCAGCTGATCGACAAGCACAAGGTCACGATTCTCTACACAGCGCCCACCGCGATCCGGGCCTTCATTCGACAAGGTGAAAGCTTCGTTGATCAGGCAGATCTTTCGAGTTTGCGCTTGTTGGGCTCGGTAGGTGAGCCCATCAATCCCGAGGCTTGGATGTGGTACCACGACAAGATCGGCAAGGGCCGCTGCCCGATCGTGGATACCTGGTGGCAGACGGAAACGGGCTGCATCATGTTAACGACGCTGCCGGGTGCACATGTCACCAAGCCTGGCTCCACTGGCTTGCCATTTTTTGGCGTGAAGACTGAAGTGGTCACCCAAGAAGGCGTGAAGGTGGACGCCAACGAAGGCGGATTGCTCGTGATTCGCGAACCTTGGCCCAGTATGTTGCGGACCATCTGGGGCGACGACGAACGTTTTAAACAGCAATATTACAGCGATATCCCAGGTGTCTATTTCACCGGTGATGGCGCACGCTGTGACAGCGATGGTTACTTCAACGTTGTGGGCCGGATAGATGACGTGTTGAACGTCTCGGGCCATCGGATCGGCACCGCAGAAATTGAGAGCGTGCTCGTCTCGCACCCTGCTGTGGCTGAAGCTGCCGCTGTCGGGCGCCCAGATGCGCTCACGGGCCAGGCCTTGGTGGTGTTTGTAACCTTGAAGCCGCCTCACGTCGGCAACGATGAGATGAAAAAGTCCCTCTCCGCGCATGTGGCCACCGAGATCGGGAAATTTGCCCGCCCCGATAGCATCCGCTTCGCCGATGGGCTGCCGAAGACTCGTAGCGGAAAGATCATGCGCCGCCTCTTGAAAGATATCGCGGCCGGCAAAGAGATCACCCAAGACGTCTCCACGTTGGAAGACGCCAGCGTGCTGAATAAGCTGCGCGAGGGATAGCGATACAAAGTGGTGCGCCACCGAATGGGTTGGATGCCCTCCCCAGCTGCCGCTTGTCGCGGCAGCTTGCCCCTCCCAAGCGCCTCCCTGCGGGAGACGCGGGCGGGGCGGATACCTGTCAGCTCCGCGCCGCAGCCGAGGGGGTTCCAACCTGCAAAGCCTCGGGCTGCGCGGCAGCTCGTTTTTGGGATTGGGGATAAACAAGGTGGAAGGTGCGACGGCTACCAGTGAATGCCCAATCCCAATAACGAGCCCGATTCGGAATTACGGGAATAGTCGACGTCTGCTAGTAGTTAATCTGAAATGCTATCTGGTAGATCGCGACCACAAGCAATTCTCCCCTTCCAGGTAGAAGTGAGCGACAAAGTTTGGAAGCACTACAGCGCAAGCGGGGTTGCCCTCGTCAACGCCTAATCGACTTTATCGCCTCGCGCCCTCGATTGGCCGAGCTCGCTATCTTTACCGTCTGACGACACGCGGCCCACACCGTCTAGTAGTCGCTCTTCCAACGGGCTCGATTTTCTGAGACGAGGCGATGCTTTGCCTATTCTCTAAGAGCTGAGCGCCCGCTCGCGCCTCGCCTCAGAAAATCGAGCTCCGCGCCCACCCGGACTCCACAAATTGGCGCGCCCTTGCGGAGGCGCGGAGCCGGATCGACCTTCCTGCAGGAGTAGCCCAACCTACTCCGCCGTTAGCAGGATCTGACGCAGGATTTCGAAACCCTGTCGAAAGTGTTCAAGCTTCGCCTGCTCATTCGGCGCATGGTAATAGGTGCTGCGGCCAAAGCCCGTGATCTGCACGTCGAAGCCCCGCCTTTGCAGGTCTCGAACGAGCGGCAGGGACCCTGTCATGGAGAAGGCTTTTCCGGCTTCTTCGCCCCGAACCTGGGTGATGGCCCTTTGCAGCACCTTCAGCCCTTCGGACTCGAGATCACAAGCGATCCCCTCCATCATGCGACCGATCGGCAAGAGCTTGATGCTCGCACTCTGACCCGATTGGGTAACGACTTGGGGAAAACCAGGCGGAACCTCCCCCGCTTTCAGCCGCGCGTTCAATGCATCAACGAAGCTCACGGCGCCGCGCCGGGCTTGTTCGAGATCGTAGAATGGTGTGAGTCGGATATCGCCTTCGATCTTGGCGAACCCTGGGATCTTAGTGATCTTATCGTTGACGACTGAAATCACGGTGGCCTTGAGCGATGAAGGCGATAGAAATCCCCACCGCTTCTCATCTTCATGCGGCGGATATTCCCGTTCGAACCAATGCTTCAGCTCCAGGCAGACAGCCATTCCAAGCTCCAGCGCATTCACGCAGTTCTGCGGCATGCCCGAGTGCCCGGTCACGCCCGTCACTTCAAGCCGCCACATGGCGATGCCTCCTGTGCCCACGGTGGGACCAAAATCCGCACTATCGAGCCAGTAAATCGACCCATTTTGCAAATCATCCATCGCCCCCTCAGCGACGACGTAATCGAGCCCCAGCTCAGGTCGCGGAGCTTCCTCTTCGTTGGCGATGAGCACAACTTTCACGGTGCGTTTCGGCTTCACACCCTCTTCCACCAGCTGCAGCAGAAAATCCGTGATGAGCGCCACGTGTCCCAAGCAATCCGTCACGCCACGGCCGTAGAGCGTGCCATCCTCACCCACCCAAAGCTTAAATGGGTCGCGTTCCCAACCCTCCGCCTCTCGATCGGCCGGAACGACATCGAAATGCGCACCAACAAATCCAATGCAGCGCGGTGTCTCCCCCCGCAGCGTTAAGACGAGGCTCGGCCTGGATTCAAAACCTGGCGCTGCCATGCGCTGCACTTCAATCGCACCGCTTGCCACGTGCGGTGCAAGCTCCCGCAGCACGGTATCCGCAGGCAACGCTTCCTCGGGCACCAGGCCCGCACCCGGGGCGTTCTGGAGCCGCTCGCTCTGACCGATGAGCTCGGTGAGCAGGCGCAAAAATCGGCCTTCATTGAGCCTTAGCATGCGCACGTCATAGCGTGACAGCACGACCCGAACAATCGTACACTTCGGACCCCGCATGTCTGAGCCAGGCCCGTCAGTTCTCAGCGTCGATGTCGAGAGCATCATCGAACGCCTCGATGGGGCCCTCTCCGCACACGCCCCGGAGAGTTGCGTCGTGACGTTCGACGGCGATGGCACTCTGTGGTCAGGCGATGTGAGCGAAGATGTCTTCTTGGAAGCCATTGCTCACCAAATGCTGTCCGAAAGCGCACGCCCTGCCCTGCTTGAGTGTTGCGAAGCGTATCGAGTCGTCTCAGCGGGAAGCCCGAGCGACATGGCGCACAGCATTTTTGAGGCCTATCGAGCCTCGGCTTTCCCGGAAAGTGTCGTGTGCGAGGTGATGACCTGGTGTTACGCCGGCATCGATGTCACCGATCTCGCTCGCTTCACGAGTCGCATCCTTGCCGAGCGCAGGCTAGCGCTTCGCTACAATCAGAAGCTAGCCCGCATTCTCGGTTTCTTGCGCGAACGGGGCACGCGCAACGTCGTTATCTCGGCCTCGCCCGAATTCATCGTCCGGCAAGCTGCGCTGCCGCTTGGCTTTCAGCCAGTCGATATTGTCGCGGCCGAACCCCTCTTGGTGGCAGGGAAAATTCAACCCCAAATGAAGTGCCCCGCCCCCTACGCCCAGCACAAAGTCGTCGCTGGCCGCCGCCTATTTGGGCCGGCCTATTGGCTCGGCTGCTTCGGGGACAATCTGTTTGACACCGACATGCTCCGAGCGGCCGAAGTTGCAGTCGCCGTTTCCCCCAAGCCTGCGCTGCGTGAATCGCTCAGCCTGGTGCCCGGAATTTTGGTTTTGGATTAGGTGGTGATGCCCACCCCGCTGCCGCGAAGCGCGCCAGCCGCCCCTCCCCGGCATCGCCCGTCGCTGCCGGGTCGCTGCGTGAGGGGCACGACTGGCATGTGGTTGCGGCGCTGCGTCGCAGGCGCGCCAGCTGAGGTTGCGCCCTGCGTCGCACACATGCCGGTGAGGTGCCCTTTTTATTCCTTGGAAGATAGTAAGCATGCTTACTATCTTGTGTTCGACGTTGAGATAGCGTTCACGGACAAGTTCGGGAACTCTACGGCTCGCGCACTTGTTCCGCAGTATCAGGCGCGCTACTTGGGCACCTGCAACACCGCTAAGGCGCACAATGAAGCTTAAAAAATCAACCTCTACCATAATCTGGGCAAGCACCTTAATGATAGCCTGTGGTGGCACTGAACCGCCCGTGCGAGCGCCGAAAGCAGCTCCAAAGACGGATGATTCCGGCGACCACAGTGGCATTGTGATGTCGAGCGAAATTGGCGGGCTCAACGAGGATGCTGTGGAGGCTGCGTTTTCGGGAAGCAGCAATTCTCTGGAGCACTGCTTCCGAAAGGGAGTTGATCGCATTGAGTATCTTGGTGGTGAAGCGAGCTTCGTCATCAAGATTGATCAGAGCGGAAGCATCGCCGCGGCTCGTCTGGAAAGCTCCACCTTGGGCGATCGGGCGACGGAAAAATGCATGTTGAAAGCACTCCGCGCACGTGACTGGCCCAAGCCCGTTGGGGGCCGTACCGGCATTGCTCGAAAGTCGTTTTCTTTTGACCCGGCCAGCAGCGGGCGACCTGCTGCCGCTCTCAGCGAACATTTTGCAACCGACCTCGTGCATCGCGCTCAATTCCAGGACAAAGCACAAAGCTGCGGTGTCTCTACGGCTGGAGGTTTCAAAGCCACAGCCTACATCGACACGGATGGTAAAGTCCTCGCGGCGAGCGCAACCGCTCCCGACGACGCCGGCGAAGCAGCCGTCGATTGTTTAGCGGATGCACTCGAAAGCTCTCAATTCCCCAGCCCGGGTAGCTGGCCAGGAAAAGTAACCTTCACTTTCTAGTGGTGCTAATCAAAGGTGATGTGGACACGAGCGGCGGTCTTAAAGTGATTCAGCTCGCGGGGCGACGAGCCTTAGTTACCGGCGCTGGCAAGCGCGTCGGGGCCGCGATTGCTCGTGCCCTCGGTCGTGCCCACCTGCACGTCGCAGTGCATTATCACGAAAGCCGTGAAGGAGCCGCGGCCGTCGCGAGCGAGATCCAAGACGACGGCGGCACAGCAGATCTCTTTGCTGCCAATCTTTACGAACCGCAAGCGTGTAGAGCACTCATTGATTCCGTGGTGGAGAAGCTCGGAGGCCTCGATCTCTTGGTGCTCAGCGCAGCCAACTTTGACCGGGTGGAGTTCAAAGACATCACCGACGAACACCTGACACGTGCCCTCGCCCTCAACCTCGTGGCACCTTTCCATCTCGCGCGCCACGCGGCTCCGGCACTCCGTGCCACGCGGGGTTCGATCGTCTTCATTACCTGTTCAAGTGCTAAAACGCCCTATAAGAACCACCTGCCGTACGTGGTCTCCAAGGGCGGACTCAGCCATCTCACCCAAGCGTTGGCGTTGGAGCTCGCGCCTGAAGTGCGCGTCAACGCCGTCGCCCCGGGCACCGTGTTGCCGCCTCCCGGAATGCCTGCGGAGGCGGTGGCAAGCCTCGCGAATTCCGTGCCACTGCGACGCACGGGAACGGCTGAGGACATCGCAAATGCTGTGCTATATTTGGCCCAGGCCGACTTCGTCACCGGTCAAGAAATAGCTGTGGATGGCGGGAGAAGCACCGCACGAACAGGACGGTTTTAGGAACTTGGCCCAGTCCAGCGTTGGTCAGTAATCCCATTAGCGTGCGGCGCGCTCGAAGTTTCCTTCTCTTGCCTTTTGCCGGGTTCCTTTTAGGTGCCTCGCCCGACGCTGGGGCAGCAGCGCCGGCGCTGGCTCCCGCGGTTGACCTCAATGCCATTCGAATGCTGGACGGTCGCTATGTCGCACCCACCGAGAACGGAGAGTTCGCGCAACTCACGCTTCAAGCAAAATTTCAAGAGCCAGCCCAGACACTGTTGAATCAGGCGCATGCCCACGCTGCAGCCGCCATCGTGATTGATATCAAAACAGCCAAGGTTCTGGTGTGGGCCCACACTTCCACGTCCGGACGCAATCTATTATTAACGTCTGATACACCTTCGGCCAGCCTGTTCAAAATCGTCACCACGGCGGCCCTGCTTGAACGCACCCGCGTCACGCCGCGTTGGCAGATTTGCACCGCGGGCGGAGAGCACGGCATCACTGATGAACACCTCACTCGACCCACCCGTGGCGTCGCACAATGCGGCCCTTTTTGGCAAGCGCTCGGCTTCAGTCGGAATGCCGCCTACGCACAGTTGACTGCCCACTACCTCGACGCGGACACGCTCCAGACCTACGGGGAACGCTTTGGGTTCAATCAAGGACTCGCGTTCGACGTGGCGCTGCCCATGGGTTGGCTCTCTACCCCCGCGTCGCCAACCAGCCCCGCCTCACCAACCAGCCCCGCCACGCCGCTTGAGTTGGCACGCACTGCGATTGGTTTTCAGAACAGCAGTCTTTCGCTCCTGGGCGCAACTCAGCTCACCCACGTTGTCGCGCTTTCTGGGCTCGTGCCTCGAGTGCGAATCGTCGAACATACCGGCGACTACACGGCTTCCGAACTACCGGAAACTGTCTCGCGTGTCATGAGCCCCACCACGGCCAATCGCCTGCGTAAGATGCTGGAAGTGACCATCCACAGCGGCACTTGCCGAGAGGCATTCACCGATCCAAACGGCCAAAGCTACCTCGGGGACATCCGAGCCGCGGGCAAGACGGGCACGCTCGCACTCAGCCCAGAGAGCCAAACCGCCAGTTGGTTCTCTGGGTTCGCACCGTCTGAAAAACCTGAAGTGCTCGTGGGGGTGCTGTTGCACAACGATCCGGTTTGGCACCGGAAAGCTAACGAAATCGCGCGCGATCTTTTTAGAATCTATTTTGCGAGCGTGGGTGCGCGGGCCGTTACGAGCCCTTTTTCTTCGCTCGTCCCATTCGCCGAGCCGCCCAGGGCGTCAGCGAAAATAGCAAAAGCCACGCATTCCAACCTGAGGTAGTCGCGCCCACACTGCGACATCCGCAGGATTTGCTGTCTGTCGCGGAAGGGGCAGCGGTGCCAGCATCGGGAACTTCAGCAACCACTGCAGATTTCGGTTTTAGTCCCAGCTCAGGGATGGGGCTCAATAAAAACTCTTCGACGGGCATCTTCTTGCGATTCTTGCGGGTCAGATCTTCAGCCACCCAGATCTTTCTCAAACCCCGATAGGTGCGAGGCGCCTTACCCCAGCGGAAATGCAACGGCGCCGAACAATTGGCCACCACCGGCGTAGGATGCAGATTGTAATAACGCGTTTGAAAGCGGTTCGGCGCCACCGCTTTCACCTCCGAAGAGGTGATCCCTTTCGGGCCCGTTGGCAAAGCTGTTCCGCCCTGCACCGGTGCCGCGGCGCGACCAAAGCTTGGATCTTCGGGCAAATCCGCCGCGCCGAATCGATAGTGGAGCCGAGAAATCGAATACTTGTGGCGCTGCACCAAGAGCTTTCGTGAAGCGATCGTTTTGCGCTCCTCTTCGAACGTCTTCTTGGCCTTCGCTCGATCTTTGGGTTCCATCAGCTTGAGATCCTCTTGGAAGGATTTCTTCTCGGCGTCCGTGAGATCCGGCGGCTTTGGATTCTTTTCTTCGTCAGGCACCCATTGTTCGAAGACCTGACCTCCCAAAGCGAGCAGCTCGGAAAGCTCTGGCGGCGTGGTGGCACAGGGCTGTCCGCAGCCTTCGAGCGACCACGCATACTCAGCCAAGAAGGTGCGCGGATTTTTCTCGAGAAAACGATCGTGCAAGGCGCCGTAGAATTCACCCATTTTTTCTTTGGCGATAAAATCTACGTTGATGTTAGTCGGCGCGAACTGCGTCTTGTAGTTCTTGGCTTCAAAACGATCTTTGGCGTCGATGAAGTAAGCAATCACTTCCTGCTTATCTTTGCCTGGCGCGTTGCCCAAGCCCAACCTGAGCGGCATGCTCTCCACATCGCTCTCGCTCCAAAATTGAATCGGAGAAAGCTGCGCTCGTTCCCCACCGACCAGCTCGATGCGTTTCGGATCGAGACGGGTGAGGTCAGTCGCGACGGATTGGTGAGCGTAGGTCTGACGTCGTGCACGGGGCTGTGCGACCAGGGGCCTGCAATGCTTGTGAACGGGCACGCGATCGGACGACTCACGCCGGCGCGCATCGGCGCGA
>JBBRRP010000057.1:0-37082 GCA_038246305.1 Polyangiales bacterium
CCGATCATCCAAGACCCAACGCCTGTTGGCCCAATTTCTGGCGCCTTAACCCCGCGCAGAATCTGGGCTCCCTTAGCGCGGATAAATAAGCTTAGGCGCTCTTCCGCTCAACTGGCCGCGGGTTTTGATGCCCACTGACACATGGGCAAGGGCGGTGTCGGGAAGACGACCGTGGCGGCCAATGTCGCCGTCGAACTCGCCCGACGCGGTCACAAGGTTCACCTAACCACCACGGATCCTGCCGCTCACGTCGAGGAGGCGCTGGGTCTGGCGGTCGAAGGCATCCGAGTGAGCCGCATCGATCCGATCGCCGAGACACGTGTGTACTCAGAAGAGATCATGCGCACCGCGGCGGAAGGCCTCGACGCGGCCGGACGGGCTCTGCTCGAGGAAGACCTTCGCAGCCCGTGTACTGAGGAGATCGCGGTATTCCGTGCGTTCGCCCGCATCGTCGATGAGGGCGAGCGCGGCTTCGTGGTGATCGACACGGCGCCCACGGGCCACACGCTACTCCTGCTCGACGCGGCCGAGTCGTACCATCGAGAAGTCCTGCGCACCTCGGGCTCGGCGCCAGAAGAGGTGCGGCGGCTGCTCCCTCGTCTGCGAGACCCTGCGTTCACGAAGATCCTGCTCGTCACGCTTGCGGAATCTACGCCAGTGCACGAGGCCGCAGCGCTCCAGCGCGACCTCCTGCGCGCGGAGATTCGCCCGTTCGCCTGGGTCATCAACCAGAGCCTTGTGTCGCTCGCCGTCACGGATCCAGTGCTGATCCAACGTCGTGCGAATGAGGCGCGCTTCCACACCGAGATTGCGGGGCTCTCCTCGCGCTACGCGGTGATGCCGTGGGCGACCGTTTCACCAACCGCATCGAAAGCCTGAACTATGAGCAACGAAACCAAGAGCATCCTGTTCCTTTGCGTCGCAAACTCCGCGCGCAGTCAGATGGCTGAAGGGCTCGGCCGCATGATCTTCGGCGACCGCGTCCACGTGATGAGCGCTGGCAGTGAGCCGTCGCAGGTCAACCCCTACGCCATTGAAGTGATGCGCGAGCTGGGTGTCGACCTAACAACTCACCACTCCAAGTCAGTGCAGACCCTCGATCCGGCGACGGTAGGCACCGTCATCACACTCTGTGCCGAGGAGGTCTGCCCGGTGTTCCTGGGCAAAGCGCGCCGGCTCCACTGGCCGGTCCCCGATCCCGCGAGCAATGACACGACGATTCCGCGCGAGGAGATGCTCACTCGCTTTCGGACGGCGCGCGACGCCATCCGCGGCATGCTAGAGAAATTCGCGAGCGACATCAAGGCGCAACCCGACTGATCTAGGCCAGCATCTCCGCGGGCGCTTGCACCAACTCGATCAGCACGCCTTCGCCGCCAATCGGTTCAAGCGCGCTGCCTTTAGGATGAATAAAACACACGTCGTGGCCCGAGGCTCCACGGCGGATCCCACCCGGTGCAAAACGTACGCCGCGCTCGGAAAGCCACGCCAGGGCGGCGGGCAAATCATCTACCCACAAGCCCAGGTGATTGAGCGCCGGCTGGTGAACGCTGGGGCGCCCCAAAACATCGATCGGTTGCATTAAATCGACTTCTACGGCCGCGGCACCGGAGCCAAGCTTTAAAATATCTTCCTCGACATTCTCAGCTTCACTGCGGAAGGTTCCGATCTTGGTCAGCCCGAGGAGCTCTACCCAAAGCCGAAGCAGCGGGCCGCGATCTAAGGCGCCGATCGCGATTTGCTGAAGGCCCAGCACTCGGAAGGGGCGCTCAGTCATGCTTAGAGCGCAGGCGTTCGACCCTGAAGACCCACCTGCACCTCCAGGTTACTGTTGAGAGAACGGATCACCCCGGTTGTCATGCCGGCATCCAAGAAGACGCCAACCAACTCGTGGAGCTCAACTTGCAGCCCGCCACCCAGGTGCAACGCTAGGTCCCTCGGGTAATCGAATTTTTGATAGCGAGGCTGGTTGCCACCGCCTTCGGTTTCCCAAGCGACTGCGGGTTCAAAGAAGATCTTAAAACGCGAATCCTGCATGGAGTAGATGCGTGTCCCAATGCCCAACATGCGGACGGGCTTCGTATTCGTTTCCAGTTCACCACTCAATCCGAATCGGCCCCAGAAAAATGGCTCGATACTATCAGTGAGCGCAAAGCTGAGCGCGCTCTCAAGGCCATAGGGTGCTTGATGCCCACAGAATTTCTGAGCTTCGCCGGGATCCTTCTCGGGCTGCTTGCAGAAAGCGCTATCGCCTGAATATCGAAACACCATGCGCAAGCCGCCGACGACACCCATGCGTAAGCCGAAACGAAACCCATGCGTGAAGTCTTCGCCCTCTTTCTTCGCAGGCTTGGCGTCGTCCTTTTGAGCCGCAACCGCAGGCGTGGACGCAGCGATCGTAACAGGCTTCGATGCAGGCTCACTTTCGGCGGCTGCCCCACAGAGAGGGAGGGCCTGCACGCTCAGAAAGGCAGCGACGGGAAAGGTACTTCGAACGAACGAACGAGCCCAAGGCGACATAGGGGCGGAGTCTAGCGGCGGCTTCGTGTTTCGGGAACCGAGCGCGGCCCGCTGGCTCTCTGACCCGGGAAAATCGCGATTGATGCTATTTTTAAGCCCTCTTCGAGGTTCGATAAGCCCGCCCGCGGCGGAGGAAATTCACTCTCTCGAAAAAACCAAGTACGCTGAGGCCTATGTTTAAAGAGTCGCTTCAGGGGATTGTGGATAGCACCGATGGCGGACTTGCTGGTCTGGTCATGGACTTCGAAGGGATCCCACTCGAAGTGTACACGCGGAATGAAGGGCCCTTCGACATGGAGGTCGTTGGCGCTGAAGTGAGCGTCGTGGTGAAAGCGATTCAGCGCACCACCCAGATGCTGGAGGCTGGCGAAACGAAGGAAGTGGCGTTCAAGAGCGAGAAGCTCACAACGCTAATTCGAGTCATCAATGAGGGATACTTCATGGCGGTGACCATGACGCCGGATGGCAACATGGGTCGAGCACGGTATCTCATGCGAGTTTGTGCTCCGAAACTTAAGAAAGAGCTCGAACTCTGAGCCAGCGCAACCATGGCCGCAACTCGTAAGCCAACCCAGGCCCTGGTAAGCCAACGCCAGGTTTCAAAGGGCGGCACTTCAACGCCAAGAACGCCGTGCGTGTACGTGCTGAGCGGACCCAATCTCAATCGGCTCGGAAAGCGTGAACCGGAAGTTTACGGCAAGGCCACTCTAGAAGAGGTGCACCGTGCGCTCGAAGAGGTTGCGGCGCGCGCGGGAGCGACGCTCGTGTGTCGACAGAGCAATTACGAAGGCGAGTTGATCGGGTGGATTGAAGAAGCTGAAGACACCGGTGCCGTTGGGATCCTGCTGAATCCGGGAGCTTTGACGCACACTTCGTACGCGCTCCACGACGCCGTCAAAGGCACGCGTGTGCCCACTGTGGAGGTTCACATCTCCAACCCCGCGGCCAGGGAGGAGTTTCGGCATCAGTCGTGTGTCGCGGCTGTCTGCCTGGGGACCGTTTCGGGGTTCGGAACCGCTTCGTATCGGCTCGCGCTTGAGGGAATTTTGGCCCGCTTGTGATGCCCTTCGAGAGTGTGTTGTCACTCGCGGTCAGTCTCGATTAGGTTCGTCCGCCAAGCGCCGGAGACAGTACATCGTGGATATCCCCCTCAAGCAACTCAAGCATCTGCTCAAAACCCTCGAAGAAGGGAAGGTGAGTGAGTTTGAGTTCGAAGACGAAAAACATAGGATCCGTGTCACGCTCGATCGCGGTCAGCGCTCGCCAGCGCTCGCCAACTCGTTTCCCCAACCCGCCCCAACGCCGGCATCCGTAGCGATGCCCGCATCGCTTGCGGTATCGGCGGAAGAGGCCGGAGTGTTTGTGACCTCACCCTTCGTTGGCACGTTCTATCGCTCCTCTTCGCCTGAAGGAGAAGCCTTCGTGAATCCCGGCTCCGCCGTTTCTCCGGGGCAAGCCCTCTGCATTGTGGAAGCCATGAAGCTCATGAACGAGATCGAAGCGGAATTTGCCTGCACGATTTTGGACGTGCTGGTTGAGAACGGCAAGAGCGTGGAGTTTGGACAGAAGCTTTTCCGCGTGAAGAAGTAACCCACCTTGAATCCAGCACCGGAACTCAGCAGAACTCATGTTTAAAAAGGTTCTTATCGCCAACCGCGGCGAAATTGCGATTCGGATCATTCGTGCTTGTCGGGAGCTCGGGATTAAGACCGTTGCCGTTCACTCGGATGTGGACGCGAATGCTCTCCACGCGCGCTTTGCAGATGAAGCGATCTGCATTGGCCCCGGGCCTGCCGTGCACAGCTATCTCAACATTGCGGCCATCATCAGCGCCGCTGAAATAGCTGCTGCGGATGCCATTCATCCCGGCTACGGTTTCTTGTCTGAGAACGCCAATTTTGCCCAAATCGTCGAGAAATGTGGGCTCACGTTCATCGGGCCGAGTTCAGCATCGATGAAGCAGTGGGGCGACAAGCTTTCGGCGCGTGAAGTGGCCAAGACGTTCGGCCTGCCCCTCCTGCCCGGCAGCGTTGCTCTTGAAAACGCGGTGCACGCAGAGGTGGAGGCCAAGCGGGTTGGGTTCCCGGTGATGATCAAGGCGCGTGGTGGAGGCGGTGGTCGCGGGATGCGAGTGGTGCGCACGGCGGAGGAAGTGGCGCGTGCTTTTGAATCAGCCTCCGCAGAGGCCCTCTCAGCTTTCAAGAATCCCGAACTCTACCTTGAGCGCTTTATCGAACGTCCGAAGCACATCGAGTTTCAGGCGTTAGCCGACAAGCACGGGCAAGTGTGGACGCTCGGTGAGCGAGAATGCTCCCTCCAGCGCAGGAATCAGAAATTGATAGAAGAGGCGCCAAGCCCCTCGATCGATGAAGCGTTACGGACTTCGATGGGCGAGCGAATTCGCGAGGCAATTCGGGAAACCGGCTATACCTCGCTTGGAACGCTCGAATTTCTGCTGGATGAAGACAAACAGCTCTATTTCATGGAGATGAACACGCGCGTTCAGGTGGAGCATCCGGTCACGGAAGTGGCCACCGGAGTGGATCTGGTGATCGAGCAGATCCGTGCGGCGGCAGGCGAGAAGTTGACACTGCCAGACACACGCTCCTGGAAATTCCGTGGGCACGCCATTGAGTGCCGCATCATGGCGGAGGATCCCGAAACGTTTGCGCCAAGCCCCGGGAAGATCACGGAATATCACCCAGCTGGCGGCAATGGTACCCGCGTGGATTCGGGAATTTACGGCGGCTTCACCGTGCCCCCCTTCTACGATTCCTTGCTCGCTAAAGTGATCACTTCCGGACCTACCCGTGAGGTGGCCATCGCCCGCATGTTGCGCGCTCTGGATGAATTCATTGTGGGTGGCATCAAGACCAACATCCCCCTGCACAAGCGTCTGCTGCGTGAGCCCGATATGGTGAACGGAACGATGACCACGCGCACCGTTGAAAATATGCTGGCGGCTGGCAAAGGGTTCTGAACGGGCGCCTTGCGCCACTTTTGTTCGAGCCGTACGCTCAGCCTACGGTGCAAGATCTTGTAGCGCGCGTGTTAAAGGGGGAGGTGCGAGCCGCGGCCCGCGCCTGCCGGTTGGTGGATGACCGAGCACCAGGCTACCGGGCACTGCTCAAAGAGATTTATCCTAACACTCGAGCCGCATTCTGGGTCGGTATCACGGGCAGCCCAGGTGCGGGCAAGAGTACGCTGGTAGCGGCCATGGTCACGCAGTTTCGGGCCGCGGGAAAGCGTGTTGCTGTGGTGGCGATTGATCCCAGCAGCCCCTTTTCTGGAGGTGCCATCCTCGGCGATCGCGTCCGAATGCAGCAACACTTTGAGGATCCTGAAGTCTTCATTCGCTCGCTCGGGACTCGCGGCGCGTTGGGGGGCCTTTCGCGCTCTGCGGTTGATGTGGCGCGCGTGCTTTCCGCGTGGGGAGCGGAGGTAGTGTTGTTGGAGACAGTCGGCGTGGGGCAGGATGAATTTGATGTGGTATTTGCCGCGGAAACGAGTGTCGTGGTGGTGGCACCAGGGATGGGGGACTCCGTTCAAGCTATGAAAGCCGGGATCCTTGAATGCGCGCACGTGTTCGCGCTCACTAAATCAGATTTCGCGGGCGCTGATCGCACGGCCGCCGACCTTGAGCAAGCGCTCGCACTCGGCGGCGCGCCGAACGCTTGGGTCCCTGCCATCGTTCGTTGCGTGGCGACTCAGAATCAGGGGGTCGATGTGCTGCTGGCTCAAATCGAGCAACATCGGGTTTGGCAGCTCTCATCTGCCGTCGGTCGCCAGGCGCGAACCGAACGTGTGCGACGCGGCCTGCTCACGAGCTTACGCCACGAAGTCGTGGAGCGGGTATTGCTGCAGCACGCCGAACCTCTTTCCCTCCTTGCCTCACAAGTTGAGGCGGGAACTTTGGATCCGTACAGCGCTTCGGAGCAGCTTCTCGGCGCGCTCTTAGATTGACTGCAGATACAGCGTCGTGGGTTAGCGTTTCGCACGGACGTGAGTTAGCTTTTTGTGCGGCTGCGGGATGCCTTACGCCCGATGTTCTCAGCGTGAAAGGCGCTTGGACAATCCCCGTTCACGGAGCATGCAGCGCAGGCCGGCTTCTGCGCTGCGCACACGCGTCGGCCGTGAAAAATCAACGTATGGCTCAAGCGGTCCCAATCAGATTTTGGAAAAATTGCCATCAAATCGCGTTCAATTTTTTCAGGCGTTGGCTCCTTGGTCCAACCCAAGCGCTGACTCACGCGTTGCACGTGGGTGTCCACCACCACGCCTTCTGGCGCGCCAAATGCCACACCTAGCACGACGTTCGCTGTCTTCCGGCCAACCCCGGGGAGCGCGATGAGTTCATCCAAAGTTCGCGGAACCTGGCCCGCGTGCCGTTCCACCAGCTGCTGCGAGAGGCCGATGATGTTCTTGGCCTTCTGGCGAAACATCCCAAGGCGGTTCAGCGCGCTTTCCACCTCAGCCCCTTTGGCTTTGCCAAGCGCTTCGGGGCTCGGGTAGCGGGCAAAGAGCCCGCCGGTCACTTGATTGACCGCCACATCGGTGCTTTGCGCAGAAAGCACCGTCGCCACGAGCAGCTGAAATGGCGTTTGATGGACCAACTCGCAGTGCGCATCGGGATGCAATCGCTTCAACTGCGCGAACGTTTCGCGCGCTTCGTGCTGAGGGCTGCTACTCGTCGCTCGTCGGTTCTTCGTCGCTGGTGGGTTCTTCGTCGCTGGTCGGCTCGTTGCGAGCTTCGCCTTCGTCGTTCGAGCTTTGTTCGCCGGGGATCCGGGTTTGCTCAGCGTTTTCCGTGTTGGCATCGGTGCCTTCCTCGGTGGTTACATCGCCGTCGATCTCGTCGGTCGCACCGACCGGCTCCATAGCAACGACCCGTTCTCCCTCGTCCACGGACATCACCTTGACGCCCTGTGCGTTGCGGCCCGTCTCGCGGATGCCAGTTACTTGGGTGCGGATGATTTGACCCTTATCGGTGATCAGCACCAGCTCATCGTTTTGCTTCACGAGCGCTATCCCAACCACCGGACCGTTTCGGTCACTGGCATCGATGAGAATGATGCCTTTGCCGCCGCGATGCTGTTTGCGGAATTCCTCAAGCTTGGTGCGCTTGCCGTAGCCGCGTTCGCACACGGTGAGCACCATGTCGCGATCAGGTTGCGTGCTGGCGAAGCCAACGACCTCATCGCCTTCGGAGAGCTCGATCGCCTTCACGCCCGCCGTGTTGCGACCCATGGGGCGCACTTGATCCTCTTCGAAGCGGATCGATTTTCCTAGCTTGGTGGCGATCAGAAGATCGCAGCTTCCGTCGGTGACGGCAGCGGTGAGCAGCTGATCGTCGTCTGCGATCTTGACGCCGATGATGCCTTTTTCTCGGTAATTTTGATAATCTAGGATGCTCGTCTTCTTGATCTGTCCACCCCGGGTGAGCGTGATCACGAACAGGCCTTCTTGAATGCCGGGCACGGGCGTGATCGCTGCAACGCGTTCGCCTTCCTCCATCCCAACGAAGTTGACGATGGCGCGGCCCTTCGCGTTCCGCGCTGCAGCCGGGATTTCGTAGATCTTCTTGACGTACACTTTGCCGCGATTGCTAAAGAAGAACACGAAGCTGTGCGTCGAAGCGACGAAGAGCTGGGTCACGAAATCATCGTCGCGGGCTTCCATGCCCTTGTTGCCCTTGCCGCCGCGCTTTTGCGCCTTGTAGGTCGAGAGCGGAGTGCGCTTGATGTACCCAGAATGGGAAATGGTAACGACCATTTCTTCTTCCTGGATCAGATCTTCGACTTGGATCTCGGCTTCATCCTCGATGATCTCGGTGCGTCGCGGATTCTGATGCTTGCTCTTGACCTCTTCGAGCTCGGTCACGATGAGATCCATCAGCACCCGCTCATCCGCCAAAATCGCCTTCAAGCGAGCGATCGCTTCAGAAAGGCTGCCGTACTCCGCGGCGAGCTTCTCTTGCTCCAGGCCCGTGAGGCGCGAAAGGCGCATCTCCAGAATGGCCTTGGCTTGGCGCTCACTCAGTCGGTAATCCGTGCGCGCCGCGGCCTCAGCGATTTCGCTCTCAGGGCGCCCTGCACGTCGAACAAAAGCCTCCAAACCCTTAAGCGGCAACGCCATCAGGGCAATCCGCGCTTCGTCCGGATCCTGCGAAGCGCGGATCGTTTTGATCACCAAATCCACTTCGGTGATGGCCATCCCGAGGCCTTCAATGATCTCTCGGGCTGCTTCAGATTTTGCAAGATCGAAGCGCGTGCGGCGACTGACGACTTCACGCCGATGCTCGACGAAAAGCCGGAGCATTTCTTTTAGATCCAGTACGGCGGGGCGATTCTCGACGATCGCCAGATTGATAATGCCGAACGAACACTGCATGTCCGTCAGGCGATACAGCTGATTCAGCACCACCTGCGGGTGCACATCTTTCTTCAGCTCGATCACCAAGCGCATGCCGTCGCGATCACTTTCGTCGCGCGCCTCTTTGATGCCTTCGATGCGCTTGTCACGCATCAGCTCGCCAATTTTCGCGTGCAGCCGCGCTTTGTTAACCTGGTAAGGCAGCTCAATCACGACAATCTGTTCGCGATCCTGGCTGTTCGGAACAGCTTCGGTGATGGTACGCGCGCGCATCATCACACTGCCGCGGCCCGTCCGGTACGCCTGGAGAATGCCGGCGCGCCCATGGATGATGCCGGCCGTCGGGAAATCAGGCCCCTGCACGAACTGCATGAGGTCTTCGATGCTGGCCTCGGGCGTCCCAATCAAGTGAATGGTGGCGTCGATGACTTCTTTGAGATTGTGGGGCGGGATGTTGGTCGCCATGCCCACCGCGATGCCGCCGGACCCATTCACCAAAAGGTTCGGAAACCGCGTGGGGAGAACCTGTGGCTCTTGCTTTGACTCATCAAAATTGGGCGTAAAATCGACAGTATCTTTGTCGATGTCCGCGAGCAGATCGACGGAAAGCCGAGCTAAACGACACTCGGTATAGCGGTAGGCTGCAGGCCGATCGCCATCGACGGATCCGAAGTTACCCTGACCATCCACCAGCATGTGCCGCATGCTGAAATCCTGTGCCATTCGCACCAGAGCGTCGTAAACGCTGGCATCACCGTGCGGGTGGTAGTTACCGAGCACTTCACCGACAACTGCCGCGCACTTCCGGTAGGCGCCGCCGGGGCCGAGATTCAACTCACTCATCGCGAACAGAATCCGACGGTGCACGGGCTTCAACCCGTCGCGCACATCGGGGATGGCACGCCCGATGATGACGCTCATGGCGTAGTCCAGATAGGACGTACGCATTTCGTCGTGAATGCTGATGGGCTGAGAGTTCGGTGCTGGAGGTCCAGCGGGCGGCGTAGTGGTCTCGTCTGACATGGGCTTCACGGGGGCCCAAGCTTGCCATTTTTAAGGCGAAACTGAGTCTGGGCGCACCCACCAGGTAGCCCAGCTGCGCGGAGCCGACAACACTTGCAGGCAAGGTTTTTTGGGGAAAGAAACCGTGCTTTGCCCAGGGGGCGAGATCAGCCCAAAAGCACCTTGTAGGCTAGCAAGAGCAGGCCCGCGAGCGCGAGCCAGACCAGCCATTCGCGGGCCCCGGCGCGACCCCGGGTCTTGCCTTGCTCGAGCTCTCGCAGTCGCGCGTCGAGTTCGATCCATCGCATCTCAGCTCGCGTGAGTCGTTCGTCGAAGAGAGTCTCACTGTCCTCCGAGGGTACGGGTGCAGAAAGGAGCGTGTCTTCCGACGGGCGTCCGGGAGGGCGAGAGGGTCGCAGAGCGATGTTAGGCAGGGGGAGGGGGGCAAGCGGGGGCAACGCTGGCGGAGCCGACGCTTCTTCTGGACCGTCAGCAGGCTGTGTGGGGGGCTCGCTTGCCATGGTTTGTCAGAAGAAATTCCCAATCGTAAATTCAAACACGCTGCTCTCTTCGGTAGGTAGCGGCTTGAAGGGAAAACCCCACTCAAAGCGAAGCGGACCGAGCGGCGAAAACCAGCGGATGCCAAAGCCCCACGAGGTACGCAGCCGGCTCAGGCTGTCCAAGCCATTGAAGCAAGGGCTCTGCAAGCTGAAGCGAGCGCTCCCGCCCACGGTATCGCAGTAGTTGGCTTCCGTGTTCCACGTGTTGCCGGCGTCCGTGAAGAACACGCCGTGCACGCCGACTGCTTCGACCAAGGGGAACTCAAGCTCTAGGTTTTGGAAATAAAGCAGGTTGCCACCGATACGCGCCCCATCGATTCTCGGCGGACTATTCGGATCTGTGGATTGCGTGAGTGGTAGGCGGGGTCCGACACTCCGGTATTGAAACCCACGGAGATCGGTGATGCCACCGAGGAAATACCGAGCGAAGATCGGCACGCCTTCTTTCGTCGGGCTCGTGATGAGGCCAAATTCCTGATTGAGCTTGAGCACAAACCCCGAACCGACAGGATAGAAATAGCGCCCCTGGAAGCTGTTGCGCAGGAACTGATTGTCCGAGCCAAAGATGCTGGACGCCAATTCGGTAGAAAGTTTGGTGAAGATGCCGCTGGTGGTGAAGAGCCGATTGTCGCGCGTGTCGTAGGTGAGCGCCGGCCGAAAGCTCGAGGTGAGGCCGTCGCTGAAAAGATTCGCCAGCGGCAACTGCTGGAAGGTGCTGGCGCTGCTTGATGTGCCAAAGAGATTGCTGCCAGTCGCGCTTGAAACCTGGTCAGATTGGAGCGTGTACGTGAGCGAGGCGGTGAGTTCGGGCTCGACCAGCGGATAGCCAAAGGTGAGCGCGCTGCCGCGAGTGGTCTGGGAAAAATCTTGATTGAACGTCTCTTGATTGAAAATGTTGATGCCCAGATTGAAGCGGCTGTCCAAAAAATAGGGCTCAAAGATGCTGGCGTTAGCCAGTACCCGGGCACGGCTTGCCTGGAGCTGAAGGCTGAAGCTTTGCCCGTTGCCGAAGAGATTGGCCTGCTGGATCTGGGCCGTCAGAATGAAATTCTCAACGCTTGAAAAGCCCGCTCCCACCTGAAAAGTGCCGGTTGGCTTTTCAGCGACCTCGACATAGACATTCATCTTGTCGTGGCTGGAGCCCTCTTCGGTCGAAATGTCGACGCGTTCAAAATAACCCAATGCTGTGACGCGTCGGCGTGAACGGTCGAGGGCCGTTTCGTTGAAGGGCTCGCCTTCAAAAACCTCGAGTTCTCGCCGCACGACCTTGTCGCGCGTCTTGCTGTTGCCCCGGATTTCGATGCGTTCGAAATGGACCAAAGGCCCGCGGACAATGGGCACCACGACGTCGACTTCGTGAGTCGTCTGGTCGAGTTGGGTGTCGGGTGCTGCCTCGACATGTGCGAACCCGTTGTCGCGGTAGAGCGTACGCACAGCCTGAAGATCCTGAACCAGCTTGGCACGGTTGAAGTAATCTCCTGAGCGAGCTTCGACCATGGACGCCAGGCGCCGCCGCCCGCCTATCGGCTCCACTTCAGCGCCGTCGGGGCCTCGTTCGTAGATGCGAAGCTGGCGGATCTTGTAGCGGGGACCCTCATTGATCGTGACGGACACCTCGATCCCGCTCTTGTCTGGCGTCAACATGATGCGCGGAGTGTTCACGCTGACCGCCAAAAACCCGCGATCATAGTACAGCCCGCTCAAGACCATCATGTCGCGTTCAAACGCGTCCTGGCGAAACGGGCCTCCGGAGCCAAAGGCAAAGAAGCCAGCGTTCCCGGTGAACATCGCCGCCCGCAGCTCTTCGGAGGAAATCTCGTGGTTCCCAATGAACGTCACACTTCGCACGCTCACCTGCGTGTGTTCCACGATGCTGAGCTTAACGGAAACCTGGTTGTCCTTGGCCGCCGTGACTTCGCTCTTCACTTCCGCGAGAAAGAAACCCTTCTCGGCGTACATGTCCCGGATCTTCTGAATGCTGCGGTTCAGCGCAGGGTAGCTCATCACAGAAGTGGACTTCAATTCGGCGGCTTCGACGAGATCATCGGTATCGATCTCATGATTGCCCTCGAAGGTGACAGCCAAGATCGTGGGCCGCTCGCGCACCAGAAAGCGAAGGACCACGCCCTCGTCTCGACGGCTCAAATCGACTTCGATGTCGTCAAAGAACCCTGAATTGTAGAGTTCTCGAATGTCTCCGGTGAGGCGCGCCGGATCGAAGGGTTCGCTGATCTGCTCGCGCAAATACGAGAGAATGTCCTCCCGAGTGACATGTCGATTGCCCGCCACGTCAATGCGCGAAATGGGAAATCCCCGTGCGAGCTCCGTTTCGGTCGGAGGGATCACCACTGGGGGGGGTTCGCTGCTGGGCGCTGCCGCCGGTTCGCTGCTGGGCGCTACCGCCGGTTCGCTGCTGGGTGCAGATGTGGCCGGAGCCGCGCTGGCGTCGGGTGCCTGCGCGAACGCGGCGTTTGGGGTGAACAGGCACGCGAGCAGCAGTACCCAACGGTATGCGCGGACTAACCAGCTGCGACGCTCAACGAGCGAGGCTTTGGCCAGGCAGTAGAGATCGGGGAAGAAGGAGTGCGTGTGCAACGTGTTGAAACAAATGACAAAGGGGGCGTCTAGCCACCGGACCCGAGCCCGCGCGTTATCCCATCGCGTTCAGGTGCACAAGGTGTCCCACCCAGGATGCCCCGGACCCCCCACCGAAAATACTCCCTCTACCGCAGCAGTCCGCTGTTATGGGGCGACTTGGACCTGATTTCGGCCGAGCCGTTTCGCCTCATAAAGGGCTGCATCCGCGCGAACAAACAGGGCTTTCGAGCTCTCTCCGCTCCTGAGCGTTGCCACTCCCAGGCTCGCCGTCAGGGTTGCGTTGTGACCATCCAGATCGACACCCCCCTTTGCGAGTGCCGCTCGGACGCGCTCGCACACCACGAGGGCCCCTTCTGCATCCGTGCGCGGAAATACCAGAACAAATTCTTCACCCCCGTAGCGCGCCGCGAGATCGCTTTGCCGAATGGCTTGGGTGAGCACCTGAGACACCTTTTGTAGCGCCAGGTCGCCGGCTGCGTGGCCGTGGGTCGCGTTAAAATTTCCAAACTTGTCGACGTCCAGAACGGCGATGCTCAGCGGAGTGTTGTTGCGAAGGGCAGATGCGAAATCCCGGGCGAGGGCTTGTTCCAGCATGCGCCGATTGGGAAGACCGGTGAGTGCGTCGGTGGCCACCAGGTGTGCGAGCGAGTTGTTCGCCTCTTCGAGCCGAGCTGCGAGGTCCGTCTTCTCCGTTAACAGCCGCTCGAGCGTCCCCAGCATTTCTTGATATTGTTGGTTCATTTCGATCAGGCGCACATTCACGTCATCGCGAAGCTTCGCCAGATCCAGTTGAGGCCCTAAGTCTCTGTCGAAAGCTCCGGCCGTAGCGGCCACTTCTCCGGGGATTTCGGTGAGAATCTGATCCATCGTGGCTTCGGTGATCCCAAGCTTTGCGGCCTGAGTCAGGAGTTCTAGTCGGCTTTGTACTACGTCGACGCACTCGAAGACGCCGGAAGCTCGCTCTGCCAGCCAGGCCACTTGTAGCCCCTTTTCGGTAGGCATCTGGGCGTCGTGGTGGTGGCGAATCGCTTCGACCAGCTCAGGTGCTAACTGGTAGCTGGCTGCCATCTCAGCCCCCGATTCGGGATGCGGGATGAAACCAGCGGCTCGCTCGTGGATCACGCGGTTGACGGCCGGAGCACGCGCGATAGCCGCTGTGCCGTTCAGGTCTTCGCGAGCGCGCAACAGGAGGCCGGATTCCAAGAGCAAGCCCATCGTGAAATAGGTGTCGAGCTCACGTAGCCCGAGCTCTTTTCCGATCAGGCGGGCACTCACCGCTCTTCGGATAGAATTGGCCAAAATCACTTTGCTAGCTTCGCCCAACGGCACAAGATCCGTCACCGCGAGGCTGAGTGCGATATTGCGCATGCCGCGGATACCAAGCAAAAGTGCCGCTTGCTGAACATCGCGAACTTCGGAAGAACGCTTGAATGCGGCGCTATTAACCACCGCCAGCAGACGCAGCGCAAATCCGGGATCTACCAACGCCAATTTGGAAAGATCGGTGATGCTGACATTTTCCCGCACGGCCGCCTGCACGATCTGAAGTGCCGCAGTCGACATCGGCTGCTTGGATTTGGCTTGGCTTAGGGCTGTCTTCGGTGCGTTCATAAGCCGACGAGGCGACCCCGCGATGGGGTTCGCGCTAGTTGACCCAACGGATCACGGGTTCGTTGGATTAAGCCCGCCGGGATCTAGGCTTCCGAGGCCTACACGCACCCACCCCCAAACCCTCAGTCGGTCGCTACACGTCTAGGTCTTCGGCTTGCTCGGCTCGGTCCATGATGAAGTGGAAGCGAGCCTGCGGATCCTTGCCCATCAGATCGTTCATCACGCGGTCCGTCGCCAACGGATCAGCGATCCCAACGCGGAGCAAGCGGCGGGTCTTAGGATTCAAGGTCGTATCCCAGAGCACTTTCGGCATCATTTCACCCAGGCCTTTGAAGCGGGTGATTTCTGCTTTTGCGTTGCCTTTTTGGTGCTCTTTGAGCAGGCGCACACGATCTGGCTCATCGGCGGCCCAGTACGTCTCCTTGCCGATATCTAAGCGATAAAGTGGCGGCATCGCCACGTACACACGGTTGTTTTTGATGAGCTCGCCCAAGTGCCGGTAGAAGAAGGTGAGCAGCAGGGTTGTGATGTGGTGCCCGTCTGAATCCGCATCCGCCAAGAGAATGACGCGATCGTAGCGGAGCTTCGAGAGATCGAAATTCGCGCCGATGCCGCAACCAAGCGCCGTCAAAAGGTCTGAGAGTTCCTTGTTCTCGAGCACCTTGCCGAGCGCCATGCCCTCCGTGTTGAGCACTTTGCCTCGCAGGGGGAGCACAGCCTGATTGCCACGCTCGCGGCCCTGTTTCGCTGAGCCGCCAGCGGAGTCGCCTTCCACGATGAACAGCTCTGAATTCCGGCGGTCGGAAGAGGTGCAATCCGAGAGCTTGCCTGGCAGCGTGAAGCGGCCGCTGGTTGCGGACTTGCGGGTGATCGCAGCGGAAGCCGCGCGCGAGGCCTCGCGTGCCCGAGCGGAGAGAATAACGCGTGCGACAATTTGTTCCGCGACGGTTCTGTTTGAATTGAGCCATTGCTCTAAGCCTGGGCGCACGAGCCCATCCACCCAGGACTGAACCTCGGGGTTATTGAGGCGATCTTTCGTTTGCCCCTGAAACTGCGGTTCGCTGATGAAGACACTGAGCACGCCGGTGAGGCCTTCGCGGATATCTTCCGCACTCAACGTCACGCCACGTGGTGTCAAGTTGTGCGTCTCGATGAAATTCCGCACTGCTTTCACCAAACCGGCGCGCAAACCATTCTCATGCGTGCCACCCGACGAGGTGGGGATGCCATTGACGTAGCTTCTAATGTTCTCCTCAGTGGATTCAGTCCACTGCAAGACCAGTTCGAGCCGCGTCCCGTTTTCGCGGAGCATCGAGAACGGGGCGTCGTGCACGCGCTTCGTTTTGTGCTCCTCAAGAATTGCTTTGAGGAAATCGGCGATTCCGGCTTCATGGTGGAAGGCTTCGTGCGTTTGATTCTTTTCGTCGCTGAATTCAACCTTAATTCCACGGTGGAGGTAGCTCACGATCTCAAGGCGTTTTCGGATCGTTTCTGGGTTGAATTCTGTTTTCGGAAAGATGGTGGGGTCCGGCCGGAAGGTGACGGCGCTGCCTGTTCCGCGGGCTTTGCCCAGCTTGGTGATGGTTCCAACCGGCTTCCCGGTTTTGAATTCCTGGCTCCATTCGAAACCGTCGCGTTTCACGATGACCTTGAGCTTGGTTGAAAGCGCGTTCACCACAGAGGCGCCCACACCGTGCAAACCGCCAGCGGTTTTGTAGCTTCCTTCGTCGAACTTTCCGCCCGCGTGCAGCGTGGTGAAGATGATCTCGAGGGCAGGCTTCTTGTGCTTCGGGTGTTTGTCGATCGGGATGCCGCGCCCATTGTCAGATACCGTCACGGACTCGGCGTCTTTGTGCAGCGTTACGTGGATCTCCGTGGCATGCCCATTCATCGCCTCGTCGACCGAATTATCCAGGATTTCCCAGACAAGGTGGTGCAGGCCCGTACTGCCGACGCCTCCGATGTACATGCCGGGCCGCTTTCGTACCGGATCGAGGCCTTCGAGGATGGTGATGTCTTTGGCGGTGTACTCCATGCTGGGATCCTTCTGGCTCACGGCTCAATTACCTTCTTCAAAGGCTGCGGGTGCCGCCGGCACTTCGGGGATAATCTCGGTGAAGCTTCCGCGCTTCATGACTTCGCGCCCTTTGCCGCCACGCGTGCTCCGTTCGTACTTGTCCGCGTTGATTTTCTGTTCTCCGCCGAGCGAACTCTTCACAACTAGCGCTGTCTCTTTGTCAGCCACGGCCTTGATCCCGAGAAGCGCGTCGTCACCCTCAAGCTTTAATAACGTCACGCCTTTGCCGGGATTGGTGAGGTAGTTGATTTCTCCGATCGAACACAGGAGCGCACGTCGACCCTTAGAAACGGCGATGAGCGTTTCCTTCCCGTGGACGAGCTCCACGCCAACGACTTCGGAGCCGTCGCTCGGTCGGGCAAACCTTCGTCCAGCTCGCGTGCTCGGTTCAGAATACGGCTCCAGGCCAAACGCCAACGCGTAGCCATCACTGGTTGCTGCCACGAGGTAAGACTCGGGCATGTAATCTTCGCTCCCTTTGATGTCGCCGAGCAGCCGTGAATCGAGAGAAAAACAGCCGAGAATGCGTTCGTTATCCTTCAGCTTGAAGAGCTTTTGGATGGGCTCCCCGTAGCCTGTCGTGGCTGGAATATCGATAATTCGGCAGGTGTAGGCTGTGCCAAAGTTCGAGAAGAACGCGACGGTTGCCCGTGTGGAGCCAGCTACGCAACTTAAGACCGCATCCCCTTCGCGTACCCGCGTGGAGCCTGGGTCCTTGATTTCTTTTTGGCGCTTGATCCAGCCGTCTCGCGTCAAGAGCACGTGATTGTCTTCGGCCACGATCAAATCTTCTGCGGTAAACTCGGGCTCTTCTTCCACTGAGGCGATTAACGTGCGGCGCTTCGAGAACTTCGCGAAGGACGCCACCATCTCGGTCAATTCAGTGCGAATGATCTGCCAAAGGCCGCGCGCTTCGGATTCCGACAGGAGCTTCTTGATTTCGGCAGCGCGTTTGCGTCGGTCTTTGAGCTCATTTTGGATCACGAGGATCTCTAGGCGAGCCAAGCGATAGAGCTTGAGTTCCAAAATCGCGTCCGTCTGCTCCGCATCGAGCTTGAAACGAGCCATGATCTGGCGTGCCGCATCGGCCTTGCCTTCTGATTTGCGGATCAGCTTGATGATCTCGTCGAGGGCATCGAAAACTTTAGCGAAGCCCTCCAGAATATGGATGCGGGCTTGCAAGGCGGCAAGCTCATGCTGGTGCCGCTTGGTCACCACTTGCAGCCTGAAATTTAGAAAATGCCAAAGCAAGGATTGGAGATCCACCCGTTCGGGTCGGCACACTTGCGGGTTTTCAGTGGGAACGAGGCAGGTCAGGTTGACGCTGAACGTGGTCTGAAGCGGCGTTTGCTTGAAGAGGTAGGCGAGCACCTTCTTGGGGTCGGCTTCCTTCTTGAGCTCTACCTCGATGCAGACGTCGTCGGTTGAGATATCCTTGACGTCCACGAGCAGCGGCAGTTTTCGCGACAACGCTACCTCGGCGATGCGCTCGACGAGGGTTGCCTTGTTGACCGTGTAGGGGATGCTCGTGATGTGGATCTTCGGGTTCCCACGACCATCGGCGATGATCTTGTAGGTTCCGCGCACTTTGACGCTTCCGCTGCCCGTCTCGTAAATGACCTTGAGCTCTTCGGCGGTTGAAATGATTTGCCCGCCTGTTGGAAAATCCGGCCCCTTGATGGTTCGGCAAAGTTCCCGCGCGCTCAGCGTTTTGCCTTCGCCGAGTGCGTCGAGCAGGCGGATGGCGGCCGTGCACACCTCCTCCGGGTTGTGGGGCGGGATATTGGTCGCCATTCCGACCGCAATTCCCGTCGCACCATTGATCAAAAGGTTGGGCCATTTAGCCGGCAAGACAACCGGCTCGGAACGGGTGCCATCGTAGTTGGGCCGATATTCAACCGTGTCTTGCGCCAGCTCGCTCAAGAGATCGGTTGAGATGGGTGCCAGCCGGCACTCCGTGTAGCGCATGGCGGCTGCTGCATCGCCATCCATGGACCCGAAATTCCCCGAACCTTCCACGAGGGGCGCGCGCAACGAGAATGATTGTGCCAGGCGTACGAGGGCATCATAGATCGAGGCATCGCCGTGCGGATGGTAGTTACCCATCACATCGCCGACGACTTTTGCGCACTTCCGGTGCTTGGCATCGGAGGTAAGCCGCTGTTGCCACATCGTGTACAGGATGCGCCGTTGCACCGGCTTCAAGCCATCGCGCACATCTGGCAGCGCACGGCTCGTGATCACGCTGAGCGCGTAGTTGAGGTAACGTGCCTGAGCGATGTCGTGCAGGGCGACGGATTGTTCCCCTTCGCCCGACAAACTGGCGGGAGCTTCGTCTGAACCGTGCGTCCGCCTGCTGCCGCGTTGGGCCTTGGTGGCAGGCTCGGCGCTTCCAGCTTTAGATTTTGGCGTTTTTGGACCGGTTTTTCGACGAGTGGCCAACAGGGACTCCCAGGCACGGTGCAGGGGAAATACCGCTACTGCCCGCTTGAGCAGTGTCCGCTAGCGCCTTTCGGGTCTGCGAGTCAATCGGGTTGTCGGGAGCGCTGGGTCCGGCGGCCCACGGATTAAGGGTCCTCTGGGGCCCGAAAGTCTTCCAATCGGAGTCCGTAGCGTTGCGCCCAGCGATGGACTTGCATGCGGGCTTTGCCAAGCTCACGCCCCACTGCGGCGACGTTCCCCTGGTGTTTTTCGAGGAGCGCATGGAGCTCGGCAGCACTCGGTCTGTCGCTTTCTTCGTGTTCGGTTCGGGCTACAGCAGCCCCCGAGCTAGCCGTTGTGCTCTTTTTTCCGTAGCCCTGCATGGCCTCTGTGATGGCCTGAGGGAGCTCTGCCTCGCCGAGTGTATCGCCTTCCGCCAGCGCGATCCCACGCTTGATGCAGGCTTCCAGCTCGCGCACGTTGTAGGGCCAATCATAATGAGTGAGGGCCGTCATGAAGCCAAACGAAGCCGTTTTCTCGGGTGATCCATGGCGTTTGAGGAATTCGCGGGTCAGCACGAAGAGATCCTCTTTGCGTTCACGTAGCGGTGGCAGATTCACTTCATATTCGTTCAGGCGAGCGAAAAGGTCGAGTCTAAATGTGCCTTTCGCCTGAAGAGCGGCGAGGTCACGATGGGTTGCGCAAGCGATGCGAACGTCCGTCGTTTCCGGTGTTGTCGCGCCGACGGGCAGGATCTCTCTTGCCTGCAAGACGCGGAGCAACTTGGTCTGAGCTTCGAGCGGCATATCCCCAATTTCGTCGAGGAATAGCGTTCCGCCGTCGGCCGCGCGAATCAGCCCAGGCTTGTCGCGGTCGGCACCTGAGAAGGCTCCCTTGCGGTAGCCAAATAGCTCGCTTTCGATGAGATTCTGCGGGATCGCAGCGCAATTCACGGCAACCAAGCGCCCGGCTCTCTGACTGTGACGATGCAGCTCGCTGGCCACAACTTCTTTACCGGTACCACTTTCTCCGAGGATGAGGACGCTGAGATTGGTCGGCCCAACCTTCTCGATCTCGGCTGCAATGCGGTCCATCTGAAAACCGCCAACTAGAAGCGAGGGTTGTTCGGCTAGTCGTTCACAGTCTGAGGCCATCGAGCCGTCCAGGTTGTAGTGAGCAAAGGACTCCGCCTCCGCGTCTACGAATTTAAAAATTGCATCGCCGATCCGCACCTCGGCGAGGGCTTCCAGTACCTCGCTCGCCACGCGCACCCCATCCACCAACACGCCGTTGCGGCTCTCGCAGTCCACAATACGCCACGAGCGATCCGTCGCCACAGCCTCCGCATGGATCCTCGAAACGGCGGTCACAGCCAGGCGGATCTCAGAGGCTTCATCTCTGCCAATGCGAACGGGGCTCTTAAAAAACGGGTAAGCACCTGCGACTAGCGAGCCTGGCTCAGCATACAGCAGCACGAAGCCTGGGCGTGAGCTGCCGAGTGCACCCGGAGCCCGTGGGTCCCCATATCCTTTCATTGCTCCCGTACTGAGCTCGGCCATCAGCAGGCAGGTTAGCTCAAATGAGCGCTACCGAGCCAGCGCGATGAAGAAACCGTTCCCGACTTACAAATGGCGTTTGGCGATTTCTGTCCAAGTACCTGCCGGTTCAAGCGCGATGTAGTTTTTCCAAAATGGGCGCGCGCGGCTTGAGTCCCCCACTTGTTCGTACGCCATGGCAAGGTTGAAGTGAGCATCGGCAAACTTAGGATCTGATTCAATGGCGCCAAGGAATAACGCAATGGCTTGGTCGGGCTGTCCCCGCTCCAGCATGACGTAGCCCAAGTTGTATTGAGCCTCAGGCTGGCGGGGATCGATCTCCAGACCGCGTTGATACAAACGCTCAGCGCCTTCTGCGTCATGGCGGCGAAAGCGAATGTTTCCGAGGTTCGTATAAGCGATGCCCAGCCAAGGGTCGAGCTCCACCGCTTCCGCGTAAAGGCGCTCGGCTTCATCCATCGTCAACGGGTTCTCATCGAGCTGGCTCGCCCGCAGATAGAGCTCATAGGCGGTGCGGGAGCGTTCTTTGCCGGCCGAGGGACGCAGCACGCGAACGACGTCGGCGCGCAGAGTCTTCACCTCAAGATCTAGTAGCATTTGGCCAGTGAGCGGCTCAAAGGCGCCGTCCTGGGTCCGCACGACGACCGTTTGGCCGTCAGAAACGATCCGCAGCTCCTGAAGCGGGCGCGTAACTTTTGGCAACGAGCGCTTCAGAGCGTGCACTGCACGGGTTACGTCCCGCAGGCGCACACGGTGCTCAAGGAGGGTTTGCGCTGAGCGGAGCGCGATCAGATCAGAAAAGGTGTAGGCGCGACGCCCGTTGCGTCGCCCCCCAGGAGACGCGACTCCTGCTCGGTCGAGTGTTCTCAAACGCGCTGGGCTAAGACCCAGCAGGCGAGAGACTTCAGTGCGAGAGAACAGATCCGTCAGTGGCTCGCGCCCTGCAGCTCCAACGCCAGCCTGTTGTTCGCGGGTATTGGTGACCAGCTGCTGTACGCGGCCGCCCTCGGGGCCAAATACGACGTGGATAACCTTGTTGTCGCGTTGCTTTTTGCGACTCATTGTTGAACTCGTGCCCCAAAGTTAAAAAGCGACTGGGATATCCCTTCGTCTTCTGAGCACCGGTTGTCAAGTAGTAGAGAGAGCATGGCCCCTTTGGCATGAACGCTGGAGAAGCACGACGGAAGACCTGGCAGCCTATCAATCTTCAGTTCGCCTGCCCAGACCTAGTCCTCAAGAAAATGAAGCTTGACAGGTCTTTCGCGTTTCGCGTTTCGTCGCGACGGGGCTCAGGCGGCAAGCTTGTGGATAGTTTGTGGATGGGAATTGGCAACCACAGGTTAGCGTCCGCCGCCGGGGGCTTTGCGTTTCGGAAGTTTTGCGAGTGGTGTTTTGGTCTTGGCTGGCGTGTGTGCCATATGGGAAAAGACGTTCGCATGCACATCAACGTCGATACACGCGCCAACTTCGTGAGACCTCACGCGAAATTCCGAGTGCACGCGGCCGATGGCGCCGGCTGCTCGGAGTTGTGCTTCCAGGCAGGCGATACGGACCGCTCGCAGGCGGACATGTGGATCCTTGGATAACGCACGTATGACTTTGTCGGCGTCGGCCGCATCACAGCTTTCAAATGTGAGCACGATGCTCGTTGAACCGTAATAGACGGCGCCGTCTGGGTCCTTGCGCGTGGCCCCCTCGCTCATCACGTCTGCTGCGGCGAAGAGTTCACGCCAGCGGTAATCGTTGCTTTGCCAAAGCTCCACCACCCGGCGCTGAATCAGCAGAAGTTCTCGCGTTTTTGCGATACCAGGGCTTCGCAGTGCCATGCTCCGGAGAGCGTAGCGCGCTGGACTAAGAAGCGCGAAGTTCTCGGCGCACTGAAGCGCCCTCCCAATAGGCGGGCCAAGTTACCCTCCAAATGTCAGGGGAGCCCATTCCAGATCCGCTGAATTTTGGACAACCCCGGCTCTCTCCTGAGAGACTCGTGGGCAAGCACTATGGAAACCAACGACTACCAAGGACCAGAGCGGCGGCGGCACACGGTCTACGTGACGCGCAACACTGAATACCACCTGCGGGACGGCGTCTGCGTTGGCGTCAGAAACCGCAGAAACCAACACTGGCTGTTGCGCCACGAGGCGTTGAATCAAAAGCTTGCCGGTGGGGTGCGCTTTCATCCCGATGGAATCGCCGTGCCAGTAGAAGAAAAGCCACAGATCGGAGAGGCCTTGCACTTCGCGCGGTGCGGAAAAAGCTTGGTAACTAGCCTCCTTTGCGGGACCGATCGGCCTACCAAGCATGTCGTCCTCCAGTACTCTGCGGTGGGTCCGTATGATACCGGAGCCTGAGCACCGCGTGCTGTGGGCGAGCATGTTGAACCACTTGACGCCGTGCGTTGCGAGTAACGTACAGGTGTCCTGAAGTGCGAAAGAGCCTGCGCAATTGATCCAATAGGGCCGAATGATGTGGGACGATAGATGCGAAGCTCAATACACAGCTATCTAGCCGTAGAAATCTAATTTGTCCCAATGCAAATGAAGCGATATGCTTGCCGCCGTTTTTGATTATCATCTACTCGAAGGGTAGGACTGGGAGTCACATGGCTGAACCTCAAGCAATGATTCAAGGAACTGCAGATCCACGTGCAATCCGAATTCTCGCAAAGAATATCTATCGCGAGTTTCGCGGGAGTGGGTTCTCAGAGAAGGACGTGATGGCTCTTGCGGGCGAGTTGCTCGGCTTAGTGACGTCCGATGTTCGTGATCGGCGAGACGGCAGCTAAATTCAAAATGCGGGTCAAGCGGCGGGGTTCTGCGGGGGTTTCCGTTGGTGCTTGAAAGTTTCTGCCGCGCAGTGTTAGACTCAGCCGTCGTTTGAAGCATCGGTTGTAGGCACGCGTGGCATCGCCCAGCTCTCAGAATAAGGGACCGGTTTTCGCAGTTTATGTGAGCGAGAAGGGCGGGGCTGAGCGTCGTGAGGTTTACGACGCGACGGAGCTGTCATTGGGGAGGGTTCAAGGAAACGATCTGATGCTCCCTAAGGGCAACGTTTCGAAACGACACGCGCGCATGCTGTATCGCGACGGGCGGTTCGTTGTGACTGACCTGAACAGCACGAACGGAACGTATGTGAACCGCAGACGGATCTCGCACGCGACGATCGTTCGTGAAGGGGATCGTATCTACATCGGAGATTTTGTACTCCGCATCGAAGTGGCCGACGAATCGGAACGGTCCTCCGCGCGCCAGCTTGTGGGCGTTCCGAGTCATGCACCGTCTTCATCTCGTTCGGAGGCTTCGGGCCCGGCGGTGTCCATGCGTCCGACGCGGGGTGTCGCTACTGAGTTTGGCGCATCTCGGGTACCGCTGGCCCCTCGCGTTCCTAATATTTCGGTTCCGGGAACGCCTCTCCCCCGGCCGGATTCGCCCGAGGCGCGCTCTTCAAATTCGAACGAGAGCTTGCCGCAGGCGACGCCGCCCGTCGTGGACGACATGGCAACTCCGGAGATCCATCGGCAGCGGCAGTTCCTCAGCGAGATGGTACAAGCCGTGCTTGCGCGGGTGACGGAAAGCGAACTCGAGGGCGAGCCGACTCCCGTGCTCCGAGGGCGAGTTTCAGAGGCGATCAAGGCGCGTTTGCATGCTTTGAACGAGAGTGATTCTGGCCAACCTTCAGGTTTGCTGACTGACCAAGCAGAGAGCCTGATCATGGACGAGCTGTTGGAGCTCGGACCGATCGGTCCACTTTTGTCCGATCCGCTGGTCACCGCAATCACCGTCAGCCGGTTCGATCGCGTTCATGTTGAGCGTGACCGGCGCTATGCACCGCTTCCGCTACCATTCACTTCCGAAGCCTCGCTGCTGCGTGTCGTACGTCGGCTTTGCCGGAAGGCGGGTCAGCCGCTCACTCCGGGGCAGCCCTTTATTAGCCGCCAACTTCCGGACGGAACTCGTGTTTCAATCGTGCTTGGTGAGGTATCCCCCGAGGGTGCGGTGGTGCTTCTCAAACGACGGCGGCCTCCGCTCCGCTCTGTCGAGGAACTCGTGCGGCACGGCGTCATTTCTCGATCCATCGCTTTGTTTCTCCACCAGTGCCTGCAAGGCAGAGCCAACATCTTGGTGGTTGGGGCCGACGACGAGGGAATAGCGTCTGTTGTGAATGGTCTCTGTTCGATCTGCGATGACCCTTCATTGTACGTCGTTGCGGACGGAGAAACGTTCGGTCTGCCACGTGAGCGGACAACTCTATTCGCTACCGCGGAACTCGGCTTCGATGGCGCGTCATTATTTCGTGCCCTACGCCGCGGTGGTGCGGGTCGGCTGATTGTGGATCTCTCCGATACCGACACGGCCCTCGCGCTCCTGTCGGCGGCAGTAGAAGGGGTGGATGGCATCGTGGGTGCGGTGCGTGCACCCAGCTTGCGGCGTGCACTATCCCGACTGCCGGCCGTGCTCGTTTCGAAAAACCCGGGACTGAGCGCTGGTGCTGCCCGCGAATGGGTGCGCACAAGCTTCGACATTGGCGTCGAAGTGTGTCGGCTTGCGGATGGTCGCTATCGCGTGCTCAGGGTTGCGGAGCTTTCCGGAACCACTGCCGAAGAAATTTGGCTACAGGATATCTTCACTTTCTCTGTGGAACGCACAGCTGCGGAAGGCGCAGTTGAAGGCACCTTCAACGCGTCAGGTACGATGCCAAAGATCGCTGCAGAGCTGGCGAGTCGCGGGCTTGAGATCGACCAAGCTGTCTTCAGCCGGCCACCTTCGCGCTAGCTTCCGGCAAGCTAACTTGTAGCGGCATCTTCGGCGCGTGCCTTGGCCAGCTTGCGGCCCATTTTGCGGCGCTGAAAGGCATTCAGCTTGTCGATCATCAACACGCCGTTCAAATGGTCATTCTCATGCTGCAGCGCAACCGCCATGAGCCCCTCCGCTTCGAACTCAAACGGCTTCCCGAGGAGATCCAGCGCGCGCACTTTGATGCGCTCCGCCCGCTTGATGTCTTCGGTGGCGCCCGGAAAAGAAAGGCAGCCCTCTTTGTAAATCTGCACCCCGTCAGCGTCAAAAAGCTCCGGATTGATAAACACTTTGAGATCGCTTGGTTCGTCTTCCGCTGCAATATCGATGATGAAGATGCGCTGATGGACACCCACCTGAGTCGCCGCTAGCCCCACGCCAGGGGCGTCGTACATCGTCTCCGCCATATTCTCGACGAGCGCGCGGATCGCATCGGTGACCTCGCTCACGGGCTTGGCTACCTCACGCAATCGAGGATCTGGGTATTCAAGGATCTCTAAAATAGCCATGACTCTCGGAAACTTAACATCGAGAGTCTTGGCTCGCAACGCACGCGGGGCCTCGGGGTGTGATTCAAACCAGTTGGTGTTTAGGGGGTGCGATCAGGTGCCCCCACTCGCCGTGCTTGCGCCTGGCGCTGCGCTCGGGCGTTCTCCCCCCAACCTCCGCTGACGCTTCGGTGGGTGTCAGAGGGAGTGGCGAAGTCGCGCCCGGGAAAGGTGCCCGATGAGCCTCAGGTGGAGGGCGGGCGCGAAGCCACCTCGAAGAGGTGAGGCGCTGGAAAATAGCGAAACCGGAGACTGCGTCTGAGCCGGAGGCGCCTCACCTCTCTCGGCGGCCGTAGTGTGACAGCAAGAGGTGCCACTGGCGGGTCTTTCTAGCGTCCTCTTAGATTAACTACTAATTGGGTTCGCTCATGGCGGCGAATCCTCAAATGAGCTCGGTTTTGAGATTGGGCGCTCTATTACCACCCCGACCCTAGTGCCTACATTTTGCCCAATCCCAAAACCGAGCTGCCGCGCCGCCCGCGGCCTTTCCGGTCGACACTTGCTCCTGTGCGACGCGGTCTCGCTGTGCCGCCCCGCCCATGGCTCGCGCGCAGCAAGAGACATTTGGGTCGGGGCAAGCTGCCGCAGAATGCGGCGGCGGGGGAGGGCATCCAAAACCAATAGAGCGGGCCTCGCAAAAACGAATGAAAAGTCGCTCGCGCCGCTTGGCTCCGCTGCATCACCCAAACACCAACTGGTTTGAATCACACGCGGGGCCTCGGGGTCACTTCACGCTTTCCGCGGATAGACGAGTGGGCCGCTCACGTATGCGTCATTTCCGCACAGCTGCCAGTTGGCTGGTTCGATTCGTGGGGCGTCCGACGGACTCTCTGGGCCAGCCCAGTCGACGGCCCCCGGCCTCCCGCGGGGCCCCAGCAGCACGGGTGCGATGAACAAATGCAGCTCGTCAGCCAAACCACCAGCAATCAAGCTGCCCGCGAGCTCAGCTCCGCCCTCGCACAGCACGCTCACCACTTCGCGCGCAGCCAGCTCTTTTAACACTGCTCGCATGTCACAACGCCCTTCGGCGGTTGCAGCCACGTAGATCACGTTGACACCCTTGGCCTCGAGGGCGTTGGCAATCGCTCTTGAGCCATTGGCAGTGGTAAAAACGCACGTGGGGGTGTCTGACGCCGTATCAACGATGTGTGACTTCAACGGCAGACGGAGGTTGCTATCGATGATCACCCGAATCGGATTTCTGCCGGAAACATCGCGAACTGTCAGCTGAGGATCGTCGGCCAGCACCGTATTAATCCCGATGACAACGCCATCGTGAAATGCGCGCAAGGCGTGGACGCGAGCGCGCGATTCGGCACACGTGATCCACTTAGAGTCCCCGGTGCGTGTGGCGGTGCGACCATCGAGCGAA
Source organism: Polyangiales bacterium (assembly GCA_038246305.1). Lineage (GTDB taxonomy): Bacteria > Myxococcota_A > Polyangia > Polyangiales > Polyangiaceae > JBBRRP01. Next base: position 27,428 of record JBBRRP010000057.1, read on the forward strand.
ATCGCTAGCTTTAATGCGACAAACGTGGAGCTTTTGGTGATGTATTTGGCCCAAGGTAAAATGAGCTGTTTGGCGTCGGCTTCACAGACTCCCGCCTTAACCTCAATACCCTGTGCCCGCAGCCGTTCGAAACCGCCGCCTTCAACGTGCGGATTCGGATCCAAACACCCCACCACGACACGTTTGAGTCCAGCTCCAAGCAGGGCATCCACGCAACGTGGCGTTTTGCCCTCATGATTGCAAGGCTCCAGCGTGACGTACATCGTGCCACCCTTGGCCCGCGTGCCCGCTTGCTGAAGGGCTACAATCTCCGCATGTTCTTGGCCAGAGTTTTGGTGGAAGCCTTCCCCCACGACCTCAGTGCCCTGACATATGACGGCACCGACGTGTGGGTTGGGCGAAGGATCGCCGCGCTTACCGAGGGCGATGGCTCGCGCCATCATCGTTTCATCGATATCGGCATCGGCCATCATCACTTGCTCCTTGGCACTTGCTCGGCATGAACCAATTTGCCCATTTCATCCATGAATTCGTCGATATCGCGAAACGAACGGTACACACTCGCGAATCGCACGTAAGCCACGCCATCCAACGTCTTCAAACGCGCCATGACGCGTTCGCCGATCACGTCAGAGGAAACTTCTTTGTCTCCCAGCGTCGAAAGCTCGTGCTCGATGGCCTCGGCTTGCTCTTCGAGAGTGTCGGCAGAAACCGGGCGTTTGTTGCAAGCGATGCGCAGGCTGCGGACCAGCTTGCCGTGGTCGAAGGGTTCGCGCTGGCCATCTTTTTTGACGACCGTGGGCAGGTTGTGCTCGACGCGTTCATAGGTGGTGAAGCGGCGCTTGCATCCCTCGCACTCGCGCCTACGCCAGGTGACGGTACTCCCCGCCACCAATCGTGAATCCACGACACGGCAGTCAATATCACGGCAAAATGGGCACTGCATGAAGAGGCCCGATTCGAACTAGCCTTCGTAACTTGAGAAGATGAGGGTGGCATTTGTACCACCGAAACCGAAGGAATTGCTCATGGCGTGGCGAATTTTGCGCTCCCTGGCCTTGTTGGCAACGAAGTCCAAGGGACAATCAGGATCCTGATTCTCCAGATTGATGGTCGGCGCAATCAGCCCTGTTTCCATCGATTTCAAGCAGACGGCGGCTTCCAGCGCGCCTGCCGCTCCGAGAAGGTGCCCCGTCATCGACTTAGTGGAGCTCACCCAAAGCTTCTTTTCAAGCGCGTGGGCGCCAAACACATTGATCACGGCCCGTGCTTCTTCGCGATCTCCAGGTGGCGTGGAGGTCCCGTGCGCATTGATGTAGTCGAGGTCAGTCTTGTTGAGCTTGGCGTCTTTCAGGGCGAATTCCATCGCCCGCACGGCGCCGCGCCCTTCAGGCGCCGGCTTGGTGATGTGATAAGCGTCGCTCGTGGCGCCGAAGCCGGTTACTTCACCGTAGATGCGTGCGCCGCGTCGCTTAGCACGGGTGAGAGATTCCAAGATCAGAGTGCCGGCACCTTCGCCACACACAAACCCATCGCGATCTCGATCCCAAGGTCGGCTAGCCCGCTCGGGTTCGTCGTTGCGGCGGCTCAGGGCGAACATCGCGGAAAACCCAGCAATGCCAATAGGAGAAATGGTTGCCTCGGCGCCCCCCGCCACCATGACATCGGCCCGTCCTTCACGGATCCAGCGCATCGCTTCACCGATAGCGTGTGCGCTCGATGAGCACGCACTCACGTGACAAAAGCTCGGCCCTTGAAACCCGTGTTCAATGGATACCTGTCCGGCCGCGAGATTAGCGATCAAACTCGGAATGAAGTACGGGCTAACTTTGGTGGGCCCCTTCGTGTTCAAGACGTCCTTGATGGCCTCCAAACGTTCAATGCCGCCGAGCCCAACCCCAATAAAAACGCCAACATTTTCCCGCTCTTCGTCCGTGAGCCCCAAATCAGCGTCGTTCAGTGCGAGCTTGCTGGCGGCCAAGGCGAAGGGAATGAAACGGCCGCATTCTTTAAGCTTCTTCTTCTCGACGAAGTCCTCCGCGTTGAAGTTCTTCACTTCGGCGGCGATTCGAGAAGGGTAGTCGGGGGTCATCTCGAACTGCGTGATGGGGCCAACCCCGCTTTTCCCAGCAATCAACGCGGCGAAACTCTCGTTGGTTCCGATTCCAACTGGAGTCACCAGGCCCAAACCTGTTACGACAACGCGCTCCATCCGTGCTCCTTGGACGTCAATGCATGACGCGTCGGTCTACCCCAGCTGGTGGCTGGGCCACTGGGATAGACAAGCGCCTCAAGTCAAAACGGCTACTGCCGCGCCTTTTGGATGTAAGTGACCGCATCCTGAACGGTTCGGATCTTTTCCGTGTCTTCGTCGGGGATGTCGATTTCGAAGGCTTCTTCGAAGGCTAGAACCAACTCCACGAGGCCGAGCGAGTCTGCGCCCAGGTCATCGATGAAAGTGGATTCGGGCTTGATGTCTTTCTCGTCTACGTCGAGCTGTTCTTTGATGATTTGCTTGACCTTGGCGATGATTTCTTCTGCCATGGGGCCTCCGAAGGGTCAGAAATTGGGGATCTGCATTAAGTTGGGAAAATTTCCCAGAGTTACATGTACATCCCACCGTTCACGCGCAATGCATGACCGGTGATATAGCCTGCTTCTTCCGAAGCAAGATACACAATAGCAGCGCCAATTTCGGCGGGTGCGGCCACTCGGCCAAGCGGAACCGCGCTCAACATGGCCTTCTGCTGCTCGTCGGAAAGGTTTGCGGTCATGTCCGTGGCAACGAAACCGGGGGTCACGGCATTCACCGTGATTCCGCGGGAAGCATACTCGCGTGCGAGCGTTTTTGCGACGCCGAGCAGGCCGGCCTTGGATGCCGCGTAGGCAACTTGCCCCGCGTTTCCCATCTCCCCGACGACGCTCGAGAGCAAGATGATTCGGCCCCAGCGGTTCTTCATCATGGCCTTGATAGCGGCCCTTGCACACACGACCGAACCCTTGAGGTTCACCGTCAGCGTGTTATCCAAATCTTCTTCTTTGAGGCGCAACAGTAGGCCATCGATCGCGATGCCGGCGCTCGCCACGAGAATATCCAGACGGCCAAGGCGTTTGGCTGTTTCTGCGATGGCGCTCTCTGCGGCCGCAGCATCGGTCACATTCAGATGCAGGCTCTCGGCGGTGCCGCCTTTTGCCAGAATTCCTGCAACCACTTCAGTGGCCGCGGCTTCCTGCGTGGCGTAGCCCACCACCACTCGCGCGCCTTGTCCGGCGAGTGCCTCGGCTGCAGCGCGCCCAATCCCGCGCGAGCCACCGGTAACAATTGCGACTTTCCCTGACAGATCAAACATGACGGCTTTTGAGAATGATTCGCATGGTCGGGGGAAGGCGGCGCTGTTTACCACGGTCGGCGCGCGTGGCTAGGGGGAAAGCGAGGACTTTGGAAGAATCCAGGCTGCCCGCGCGCCTTTTTTGACGCGACTTGCGCAACGCGGCACGCGCGCTGATTACCCAATGAATCCAGATGCTTCAAGAAAATGGGCCGGCTCGCTGAGCCCCATCACGCGCAGGTCTTTGTCGATGCGTTTGACGAGGCCCGCCAAGACCTTTCCAGGACCTACCTCGAAAGCAACCGTCACTCCGAGTTGGCGTGCCCGTGCGATCGACTGCTGCCAAAGCACTGGCGAGCAAACTTGGTTCACCAGCAGCTCACGCACCCGTGCCGCATCGGTGTTGAGCTCAGCGTTAAAGTTCGCGATCACGGGGAACTTGGGCTGTGCCACCTGAATCTGGCTTAGCGCATCTGCCACTGCTTGGGCTGCTGGTTGCATCAGCGAACAGTGGAAGGGCGCGCTCACCGGAAGTGCGATGGCCTTGAGCCTTCGATCCGGGGCGAGCTTCGAGGCTCGCTCTACGGCTTTCGCGTCGCCAGCGATCACGACTTGGCCCGGGGAATTGAAGTTCGCGCAGGCAAGGATTTCGCCCTCCGCCGCATCACGGCACAGCTCCTCCACCTGGGCAATGTCTCCGCCGATGATGGCTGCCATGGCGCCTTCACCCGCTGGAACTGCCTCTTGCATGGCGCGGCCCCGAAGCTCCACCAGGCGCACGGCTTGCTCAAGACTCAGAGCTTCGGCAGCGACTAAAGCGCTGTATTCGCCCAGTGAATGACCGAGAACGCAGGCTGGCTCCGGGAGTTCGGGAAGTGCCTCGCGGAGTGCCGCCAGCGTAGCGATGCTCGTGGTTACCAGCGCGGGCTGGGTGTTCGCGGTGAGCGTGAGCTCCGACAGCGGCCCTTCAAAGCACAGCTTGGAGATCGAACGACCGAGCGCCGCATCGGCGCGCTCGAAAACTTCTCGGGCGCGCTTGGAGCTATCAAAGAGGGCTTTGCCCATTCCGACGGACTGACTGCCCTGGCCCGGAAAAAGCCACGCAACTTTGGCGTTCAAAAGCTTCGCTTACTTAGCCTGCTCAGTCGCACCTTTGGTGACGACGCTTCGGCCATTATAAAAACCACAGCTCGAACACACACGATGCGAAATCATCGCTGCGGAACAATTGGGACAGGGCATCACGTTTGGAGCCGTGACCTTGTCGTGATTGGCGCGACGCATTGCGCCTTTGCTGCTGCTTTTCCTGCGCTTGGGGACTGCCACGGGCTCACTCCTTCTTAAAACCTAACCGCTCCCGAATCGCTGCGAGCGGCATCAAGCGTGGATCGATGGGGCGTTCTTGCTCCTGATCGGCTTGTGGGGGCGCAGCGATAGCGGGGCCCTTCCCCGAACGCAAGTCTTCTCGGAGGGGGACCATTGGCAAATCGAGCAAGATGAACTCGCGCAGAAAAGGGTCTAGCACCACGCTTTCTCCGGAAAATGTATCGGAGCCGGCGTCCTCAGCGATGAGTTCAGGCGTTTCCTCCCAGCCACCCTTTTTCTTCGGCGGCTCCGCTTTCCGCTTCGATTTGGACGATTTGGCGGGTCGAGGCTCCGGCGCATCGCACCGCTCCAGTGAGAGGAAAACTTCCGGCGCAACGCGGTAAACGGCAGGATCCAGCGTTTCGGCGCAGGGCATTTGGATCTCGACGTGCAGCGAGCCGCGCACGAGGACTCCGCCGCCCGTTTCGGTGAGCTCTAGTTCGGCCTCACCGGGGGCACCGGTGGGCTCGGCCTCTGTGTCCCGCAGACAATCCTTCAGCCATGCTTCCGGGATGAGCCAGGTCACCTGCTTAGGTCCGCGCTCAAGATCGGCTAGCTGCACTTCAAATAGGGGACGTTCGGCCACGGCCGGAGGCTAGCGCTCTGACTGTGCAACTGCAAACCCAGCCTGGGGATTTCCCCGGGGCGCATTGCCCACCCGCTAACGCTCCTCTACCTTTCGCCACGGATGGCAGGCACCGCCAAGGCACGCGCGGTTTACGCGGTGGGCATTTACTGTGCGACCACACTCGCGTTCGTGCTCTCTACCGCGCCTGAGACGTTTCGGGTTCACACCGCCTACAATCACTTCGCATTGTTGGCGGAGGCTTGGCTGAACGGGAGCCTCGCACTCCCTTGGCCACCTCCCGAATACACCGGCACCAACGATTTCGCGGTTTTTCAGGGCCGATGGTTCGTTACCTTCCCGCCCTTGCCGGCTGTTATCCTGTTGCCGTTCGTAGCCCTGGCAGGGAGTGCTGAACGCGTGCGGGACGGCGCGGTTTTTCTGGGGTTGGCGGGGTTTGGGCCCGTGATTCTCTTCTACGCACTTGAAAAACTGACGCTGCTCGGGTTCAGTCAGCGCAACCGTTCTGCCAATGCGATTCTAGCTTTGCTATTCGGTTTGGGCAGCGTGTACTTCTTCACAGCTGTTCAAGGCAGCGTTTGGTTTGCGGCCCATGTGGTCGCTGTGGTGCTTGGCGCCAGCTACTTCTTGTTCGCACTGGAAGCGGAACGCCCATTCCTTGCGGGCCTGATGTTGGGGTTGGCATTTCTCACCCGCACTCCGTTGCTGTTCGCTTCATCTTTGTTTGTTATTGAGGCGTATCGCGTGTGCACAGTGCCAGCGGGAGGGCGTAATTGGCGGGAATTTAGCAAGAAATTGGGCTGGTTCTCGCTGCCCGTGGGGCTCAGCCTATTGGTTTGTGGGTGGCACAATTGGGCGCGCTTCGGCAGTCCATTCAACTTTGGGTACGAGTACCTGCAGATCATTTGGCAATCGCGCATCCAACGCTTCGGGCTTTTCAGCTACCACTATCTGCCCAAAAATCTCGGTGTCCTGCTCACCAGTCTTCCGTATTGGACCGACCTCAGGCCTGGGACATGGTTTCAGATTAACGGCCACGGGCTCGCGCTTTGGCTCACCACCCCGTTCTATTTGACACTCCTTTGGAACCGGTGGCGAACGCCCTTGGATCTCGGCCTCTGGGTCACCGTGCTGTTGGTGGCTCTGCCGAGCCTTTTCTACCAAAATACTGGCTGGCTGCAGTTCGGGTACCGTTTCTCCAACGACTATGCCGTGTTCCTATTCGGACTGTTAGCGCTGTCTGATCTGCGTCTAGGTCGCAGATTTTGGCTCGTCGCAGCCTTTGCCGTCGCCCTCAATGCGTTTGGGGCCTTGAGTTTTGGTCGGTCAGCGTTCGCGAAGTACTACGACATAGATCCGACGCAGGTTCGGATCTATCAGGCGGACTGAAGGTGATGACGCAAGTGCCTAAACCGGCGCCGCGCTCTTCACTTGCGATGAATCGTGACTTTGTTGATCTTGGGGGGCGTCACTGGGCGTTCGCCATTCACCGGAACGCTAGCGAGTGCTTCGACAGCTGAATCTGGCCCACAGCTGCCAAAGATAGTGTAGCCGCTGTCGAGATGCCGAGCCGCTGCATCCATGATGAAGAACTGCGCACCGTTGGTATCTTTTCCACGGTTCGCCATGCACAGTAGTCCGCGTCGATCGTGTGCTGCGCCAGGCCAAACTTCATCCGGAATGACGTAGCCTGGCTCGCCGGCGCCGGTTCCCATCGGGTCGCCGCCTTGGATCATGAAGCCTTTGATAATGCGGTGGAAGATCGTGCCGTCATACAGGGGTTTCTTAACCCAGGTGCCGTCGGGCGCTTTCCAGGGACGCAGGCCGCGCGCGAGGCCGATGAAGTTCGCCACCGTGTTCGGCGCCTTGTCGTCGTAGTGCTCGCAAGAAAGCTTGCCGAGGCTGGTGACAATATCGGCTACCAGCTTGCCCTTAGCAGGAAGACCTTTCGTGGCATCTGCCAAGCTGAACTTTCCAGCGAGCGGATCGCCACCGGCAGGTATGGCGGCACTGGCGACAACGGCTGGTTGAGAAGCTGTGGGGGCAGCGGTGGGCGCTGGCGCCGTTTTTGCTGCGGCCGGTTGGTTTTGGGGAAGCCCTTCGCTTTGAACGGCGGGGCTAGGAGCCGGCTCTTCGTAGCGAGACTTGCAGCTGAGTGGAGCCAGTAGGGCGAAAGTGAGGGCTAGGGTTAGGGAAGACTGCGCTCGCATGAGGCTCCGTTTGCGACAGATTAGCTGAAAACGCAAGCAAAGTGATGGCGGCCCTGGGCATTTGCCGTGGCTCCGCTGAGGCGCTTGGGGTATGTTCCAACCCGAATGCCCTGGCGATACTCGGTGCCTGCGATACTCACCGTGCTTGCTTTCGCGTCGGGCTGCGGCGGGCATGCAACGGACGCTGATGGTGGGGACGGTGCTGCCGGGATGGATTCCGGCGTAGGTGGCGGGAGCAGCACTGAACGTCCTTCAATGCACACGGGCGGATTCAGCCACGGTGACCCTCCGCCAGACATGAGCAACTATCGGGACCCGGTGTGCGCAGCGCTACCCAAGCCCGAGCCCGTCTTCGCCTGTGACTTGTTCGGAGCGAGCGCGGCTTCATCTGGGTGTGAGCCTGGAACGGCGTGTTATCCGTTCTTGGTGTATGCAGCTGATGCGACGGGGTGTGGTGAGGAGATCCCGGGATCCCAGTGTCGATCAGTCGGGTTGATCCCAGAAGGCGCCGAATGTGGGGATGCGCTTGGACGCTGTGAGCCTGGGCACATGTGTGTGATTGGCAATCGGCCGGGTAAGCGCTGCCTCTCGCTCTGCCAGTTAACGGGCCCGAATACCTGCAAAAATGGCCTGATTTGCGTGGAGACAGACGTCGACGGGGTTGGGGTATGCGGCTGAGAGCCGGAGGCGCCAGTGTTGGGCTGTTGGTAACGCTGGCGTTCGGTTGTGGGGCGCGTGCCGAGTTGCCAGAGGCGTCAGCAAACGGGAATAAGCCTGCGGTTGCCTGCAAGCTGGATGCCGATTGCAAGAGTGCGGATCTGTGTGTTCCTAAAATCTGCTCAAGCAACGGTAAGTGTGTTGCGGCTCCTGCGATCGATTGCGATGACCAGAATCTGTGCACACGAGACAGTTGCGAGCCAAGCTCAGGTAAGTGCTTCCACGAGAATCTGGCCGAAGACCGGGATGGGGATGGCGTGCTGGGTGTGCCGTTCGGCACGTCGCCGGAGATAGCTGCCGCTTGCGGGAAAGATTGCGACGACACCAACGCCGCGGTCCACCCGGGTGCTCGCGAGACGTGTGATGGCAAGGACAATGATTGTAACGGCATCATCGATGATGGCGCCGTTTGGGGCCCGAGTGGGCAGGCGCCGCTGCGAGTGTCCGCGGGTGAGGAGCGAGCACAGGCTTCTGGGATTGCGTTTGACGGTCAGCAGTTTGCCCTGAGCTCGGCGGCCAAGGCGGACAATTGGAAGATCTATTTCCAGGGGATTTCGCCAAATGCCGGACTCACCACAAAAGTCCCGCTGACCAGCGTGAATGCGGACACGTTCGGGGGCCCGTTGCTGTGGACGGGAAGTGCGTATGCGGTGGCTTGGGAAGATGCGCGCATCGACGACAATTATGAGATCTATTTCAATCGTCTCGATCGCTCGGGGCAAAAATTTGGCCCCGACTTACGTATTACTCATGCCGAAGATTTCTCGCTCCACCCGGCTCTTGTCTATGGTGATGGCGAGTATTTGTTAGCCTGGGACGATCGGCGAAGTCAGACGGGCGCTGTTGCAGGTTCCGTGGTGATTTATGGGCAGCGCGTCAGTGAAGGCGGCGAGCTCATCGGCGCTAATGTTCCGCTCACCTTGCCGGAGAGCGGTTCCGAATCGCCAGCCTTGGCCCGCGGCAAATCTTCGGTGGGCATGGTGTATACCTCGCTGATCGGTGGCGCGCCGATTCTTAACTTCCGTTCGCTGTCTCCTGATCTTTCGCAGCTCGGGCCGATTGTGGACGTCGGGTTTTCTGATGTTCAGGCGCCTTCGATTATTTGGTTGAAGGATCGCTTTTTGGTGTTCTGGGACCAATTCCGCGATGCGCCCGGGTCGAGTATCTGGGGGGCGGCGCTGGCGGAGGATGGGACGGTCCTTGTATCGCCCCGCGCCGTGACGGATGACGGCCAATTCGCCAGAAGCCACGCGGTAGTGTCGTTGGGAGATCGAGCGCTCTTGGTTTGGTCTGATTTCCGGTACGGTAACTATGAGCTGGAGTCGAAGCAGATTTCGCCGTCGCTCCTCGGACTCACGCCCGAAACCCGCCTCACCACGAGCCCGAGCGATACCTTGAATCCCTACGTCGCGATTGGGTCCGCAGGCGCCGTTGGGATACTGTACGAA
>JBBRRP010000058.1:0-36585 GCA_038246305.1 Polyangiales bacterium
CGAGCGCTGTGTCTCTTTCGAAAAACGGGAGGAGAGTCTCGGCGAGGTCGACGCGTGGACGAAGCATTCCGCCTCCCTGTCCGGCACCGGATCCTAGCCCCCCAGTCGCTTGGAGATGAGCTAACTTGCTTCGCAGATCCAAACCGGCTCCCGTTCCTTTTTTTATAGCGTGCGCGGTCGGACTCGGTGACTTAAGCATTCTGACGGGCACCAGAGCAAGCGCCTATAGGTTCGCAAGCCAATCGAAGGCGTGCAGTACACCCTGGTCGTCGCCCACAATGAGGACGGAACGCCAACTTGGCGTGCCAGAAAGAACGGGATCCAGTAAAGTCAGGAAACGGATTTTTCGCCCGCAAAGACGGATCAGTACCTGCACTTTGGACTCGGGAGAGACCTTCAGCACTTCGCCAGCCTGAGTGGCCAACGCTGTGTTCCCGGCAGCATCAAGCTGGATTTGGCCAGCGTTAAGCTCGCGACTCGCCTGCGTCAGCGGGTCAAGGCCAAGCTCCACGCGTGCGGTCTCCGTCCCGTCGGGCTGCAGCCAGAGCAGGCTCGATTCTGCTGAAAAAACCACAATTTTCCCTGATTTCTCCGCGGCGCCCTGAACACCGTTGACCGACCAAAGTGGCCCGTTTGAATTGAAGGCGTCCAGACCGTGGTCTCCTTTCACCAGTAACAGCTCGTCCCCGACGGGGATGATGAGCTCTGGATTCTGGGTCAACGCTTGCTTGTGGAGCTTGCGGTCTGCGGAAATGAACCAGATCTCACGCTCCAACCCCACCACGATCTCGCCGCGCCAAACCGTCGGACCGGCAACGATGGATCCGGATAAGGGGACACGCCAAATTGCCACGCCGTTTCGGGCAAACGAATAGAGGCCATGATCGGCGTCAGTGAAGTACAGATAGCCCCGAGGTCCGGAGAGCATTGGACCGGTAATTCCTGCTGGAATGTGCGTAGCCCAAGCGCGTGTGCCCTGCGACGTGAGGGCTTCCAGGGCCCCGGATTGGGTCCCGACGACGCAACGCCCCGTTTTTTCGTCAACCACGACGGTGCCGCCGACCGCGCCGGGCAATGTGTAGCTCCACAGGTACTCACCCGAGGGAGCCAAGCTATGCACTAAGCCTTGAGCCGTGCCGAAGACGAGCCTGCCGCTTGCAGTTACGGCTGGAACCCCGGCCACAGCAGCGCCAGCGCCGAAGCGCCAAAGTTCCGGCCGAATTGTAGCACTCTCGCAGCGAGGCTCCGGCACCACTGGCGCGGCCCGGACACGCAGGCGGGCATGCTGCGGCTCAGACACGGGGCCAATGGGGCGCGCGGGACGCACGGGCACGCCGACGGACGCAATCCGGCATGAACTCGTTAACGCGCAAGCGATAATCAACAGACGTTTTCGCGCTCGGACGCCCAAACGCAATCCCGCCCAATTGCCCGAGGGCTGGCCCCCGAGAACGGTTGGCGTCGGCACGGCGCTGGTTTTCACCTGGGTTTCGCGATCCTGCAAGCGACACGTGGTGCCGACAGCACAGGGTGTGAAAGTTCAGTTGCCCGAGTAGGATGATGGCGTGGCACTGCGTGTTTTTGGGCTATCGGGCGGGATCGGGTCCGGAAAGACGACGGTCGCCCGCATTTGGTCCGGGTTGGGCCTGCCAGTGGTTGACGCGGATCAGCTAGGGCGCCAAGCCGTGGCGCCAGGCACGCCGGCGCTCGCGCGGATTGCCGAACATTGGGGCGCAGAACTGATCTTGCCGAGTGGCGAATTGGATCGTCCGGAGCTGGCTCGGCGTGTGTTTGGAAATGCTGACGCGAGGCGTGCGCTGAATGCGTTGGTCCACCCCGAGGTGCGCCGGCTCGCTCAACAGCGCTTTGCCGATCTCGAATTCCAGGCTCATGTGCTGGCCTGCTACGAAGTGCCGCTCTTGTTCGAAGTGGGTATTGAGGAAGCTTTGCGTCCCGTGGTGGTGGTGAATTGCTCGCCCAAAGCGCAGTTGGAGCGCGCGCAGGCGCGCGATGGATCGAGTGAAGCTAGCGTGAAGCTACGGATGGAAGCACAGCTTCCGCTCGCCGAAAAAGCTGCACGGGCGGACATTGTGATCGAAAATGATGGCCCGTTTGGAGCACTCGAATTGGGCGCACGGCGCGCGCTTCTTCAGGTGTGTCGCGTGGTCGGCTGCGATCCGGCCTTGTTTGGACTCAGTTAGCAGGTCGGCGCTGGCGCGCCCGCGCGGCTTGCAGCGTATTGTCGAGCAACATGGCAATGGTCATCGGTCCAACGCCACCCGGTACTGGCGTGATGGCCGATGCGATTGTTTCCACGGCCGCAAAATCTACATCTCCGCATAATTTGCCATTTTCGTCGCGATTCATGCCTACATCGATCACGACCGCTCCTGGTTTCACGAAATTGGCGGTGATCCACTTCGGGCGACCGATCGCCGCGATCAGCACGTCCGCTTCGCGGCAGCGTGCCGCGAGATCTTGCGTGCGCGAATGCGCGATCGTGACCGTGGCATTCTCTTGCAGCAATAAGCCCGCCATGGGCTTACCTACGATATTGCTCCGCCCGACCACCACGGCGCGGGCACCAGCGAGCACAACCTGGGCCTCCTTGAGCAAGCGAATGCAGCCACGTGGAGTGCAGGGCAACAATCCCGGCTGACCCGTCCAGAGCGCGTGCACGTTCTGCGCGTGGAACCCATCCACATCCTTCCGCGGATCGATGGCACTTAACACTCCCTCCGAAGGAACACCAGGCGGCAGCGGCAATTGCATCAGGATCCCATCCACCGATGGATCCGCATTGAGCTTGGCAATCAGCGCTAACAACTCGCCCTCTTTCACTCCGACGGGCAAACGATGTACCTGTCCCGTCATGCCCACCTCCTCAGCCGCTTTTTCTTTATTCCGAACGTAGACCGCAGAGGCAGCATCCTCGCCTGCCAAGATCACGTGGAGTCCCGGTGCTCGTCCGAACTGCTCCTTGAACTGAGCCACTTGCTCAGCAACCTCCGTCCGAACCTTCAACGCCACCGCTTTGCCATCGATCAAACGCGCCATCGGCGAGGCCTTTACCACTCCGCCCTGGACGCGCCTAGGCGGGCTTCGGTGCCCCTTTCTTGACCCCTGTTCCCCGTTAGCCCAAACCGGTAGGATGCGCGCCAATGGGAATCTTGGCCGGCGTCTTTTTTGGTATCATTTTCTGGTTTGTCGCGCGTTATGGCTTAGGTGGTTTCTACACGATTGGCCCCAACGAGCGAGCCGTTATCGCCACCTTCGGCAAAGCCCAGCGGCTCGGGGAAATGACCACGCTGCAGGATCCTGTCTCGATCCCTTTGCGGCCCGAAGAGCGTGAACGCTACATTTACCCCCAAGTGAGAGTGATCGGGCCCGGTTTCTATTGGAAATTGCCCTGGCAAACGCTGCACAAGACTTCCATTGCTACCATCACAGTTCCGATCGCTTACGATCCGGAAGCTCCGTCCATGAATCAAAATGGTCAGCTGCTAGAAGCTGTGACTAAAGACCAATTGAACACCGGACTGAGCGGTCAGATCCGCTACACCGTCGCCGAAAATAACCTGTACGCCTTGATGTTCGGCGTCAAGAACCCGGTGGCGCACGTGATGGGCTACTTCATCTCTGTGCTCCGCGACCGGATCGCAAACTTTGAAGCGCCGAATGCTTCAACGGATCTGAACGATCCGCTGACTGCCGACACCAACGGTGTGGCGCAGGGCATTTCCATCAATGATCTCCGCAAAAATCTGCGGGATTTGAACGAACGCATGGACGACGAATGCGCCTCTGCCGCTGCACGCTACGGCATTCGCCTGGACGCTGCCCTCATCACTTCAATCGATCCCCCACAAGACGTAGATTCTGCGCTCGCCGCCATCAACACGGCGCACAATCATGTTTCTAGTGAGATCAGTCTGGCTCAGGCGGCCGCCGACCAACGCATCGTTCAATCGAAACGAGCTGTGGAAATCGAAACACTGAACGCTCACGCGGAAGTGGAGCCGCTGTTAGCCCTTGCCAACCAACTGCGCGAGCTGGCGGGTGCGGGTGGGCCCGGCGCCATTTCCGCGTACGTACGAAATGCCAAGCTCGGGCTCCATCGGAAAGCTGGCCAAGTCGTGATCAACGATCTTGAGGGGGTGTTGAAATGAACTTCTTGATTGCACTCGGCGTCACGTTTTTTCTGTGTTTTCTCCTGGTTCCGGTTGGGCTCGCCGTAGCGCGCTTGTTCGCGCTTTACGTGGTGGTGCGGGAACGGCAATGCGTCGTTTTTGAGCTATTTGGCAAAGTGCGCGCCGTGATCTTAGAGCCTGGGCTCCACACGCCCTGGCTCAGCATGGGTCCCTTCGCGATGTTGGTGCCATTCTTCGGCAAGAAGTTCACCGTGGATTTGCGACTCGATCAGATCTATTTGCGCAGCCAGCCGGTGAATTCTGAGGAAGGGGCACCGATGGGGATCGGGGTTTGGTGCGAAATGTATGTCAGTGATCCCGTCGCTTATCTCTATAAAAATACCGACCCTGCAGGTTCTCTGCGCGCCAACGTTTCGAATGCGACTGTACGCTGCCTCAGCAACATGAAGCTCGGTGAGATGCTCGAAAATCGCCACGCCATGAGCGGCGTGGTTCGCGAAGAAGTATCGGGTAAATCGCAGGAATGGGGCTATCGAGTGGGCAGCATCTACATCCGCAAGGTCCACTTTCGCGACTATGGAATGATCTCCCAGATTGAACAAAAAGTGGTCAACCGTCTGCGCCAAGTGACGGCCGCCATTCAGCAAGATGGTTCCAACCGCGTGAACGTGATTCACTCCACAGCTGAACGCGAAGCTGCGATCGAGTTCGCTAAGGCCTCTGCAACCCGGCCACTCATCGTCGGCAAGGCGTTAGCGGCCATCGCTCGGGAACAACACATCGCCGCGGCCCTGTTCGACGTATTGGAAATCCAGAGCCAGCTGCAAAGCCCCAACCTCCAGATCAGCATTGTACCCCAAGGCACCACGGTGATCGCTGGCCTGCCAGGAACACTGGCCCGCTAACTCAAGGATGTGAAGCCATGTCTTGCCCCAGCGACGAGAAAGGACACCCCCAGCTAACGCCTCCGACGCCAGTCAGGTTCCGTCGGCTGGGTGAGGTCGCGCGCGGGGGCATGGGGCGCATCGAAGCAGCACAAGATCCGATCCTAGGGCGCAGAGTGGCCATCAAGAGCCTCCATCCCGAGCTTTTGGAAGATCCGTTTGCCGTCGCTCGCTTCGCGGAAGAAGCCCAAATTACTGGGCAATTAGAGCATCCCAATGTGGCGCCGATTTACGACCTGGGAGAGGACGAGAACGGCCCGTTCATCGTAATGAAGTTGCTAGCAGGGCGCAGCTTGGGTCAATTGTTGTTTGACTCCGCGGGGACGCCCAGGCGCGACGCTGAAGGTGTGGATCAGCTGCACAGCTTCGTTCAGATTGTAGTGCGGCTCTGCGATGCCCTTTCTTTCGCGCACAGCCGGGGTGTTATCCACTGCGACGTGAAGCCAGACAACATCATGGTGGGTGAGCACGGGCAGGTTTATCTGATGGATTGGGGGGTGGCGCTGCTGTTGACGGATCGCTCGGCCTCTGAAGGATCGGAAGGCTCTGCCCAATCTCCCGCCGCTCACAGTGCGTCACCTCAGGATGCGCGGGAGCCCATGGCGCCGAAAGCCGCGACCAGCTGGACTCAACACGACTCGTTTGTTCGAATCACCGGTGGGCCGGAGGACACGGGCTCCTTCCGTGGAACCCCGGCGTACATGTCTCCCGAGCAGATCTTGGGTCGAACGGACGACATCGATGAGCGAACTGACGTTTTTGGTCTCGGAGGCGTGCTCTTCGAAATCCTCACAGGTCACCCTCCGAACGACCCGAAACGCCTGCTCGGCCCTGCATTCAGTCGCGAACACAGCCTCCCGCTTCAGAGCAGCACTTGGGAGCAACTGCCGCCTGAACTATCTCGCATTGCCGTCAAAGCTCTCGCTCCCCTGCGCCAAAATCGGTACCCCAGCGTTGCTGCACTCCGCGGAGATCTCGAGCAGTTTCTGAAGGGCGGTGGCTGGTTCGAAACGACCGTGTTTCAAGCGGGGGAAAGCATCATTGCTGAAGGCGCCGCCGGCGATACGGCGTACATTATTCAAAGTGGCTCTTGCGACGTATTCAAGAGCATCAAGGGCGTGCGGACCTTCATCCGACAGCTCGGCCCGGGCTCCGTGTTCGGCGAAGCTGCCGTCTTCACGGGGGGCACGCGCACGGCATCAGTCGTCGCCTCGGACACAGTGACCGTGAAGCTTATCACGGGCAGAGCGCTGAATCGGGAATTGGATCAGAATCCCTGGCTGGCGGCTTTTGTGCGCTCTTTGGCCGGATTATTTCGTGAAGCCGATGCAACACTCTCCCAGCGCGACCCGGAAATACCAACGCGCTAGGGATCGCTCACGACTAGGGCCGGACCGTCACGATACTCACGGCACCACCGGCAAGGCGCACCGGAAGCACGCGCACCAGCGTTCCCGACAGCGTCAACGTCACATCTCGAAAGCCCGTCGCGGGCGCCGCTAAATTCCCCACAAACGCGCGACCGAGCCCAGTGGTTTGTGCGATCGTGCTGACCCACGTCAAACCGCTCGCATACGCGACGAAGCTATCAGCGGGCGCGCTAACAGCCACCCCAGCTAACGGTAGATCATTGGCATCTACCACGTTGATCAAGACGTGGGCTGCCGTTGCACTGCGCGGTATTGGGCTTTGCCCGAAGCTAAAGATGAAGTCGATGGCCGAGTCGCGAGCAAGAACGATATTCGTAGTCTTGCTGGCTTGCGTGTTGAATGCCCACAGCGTCGTCACCACATCCTGCCCGCCCTCGGCTTTCGCGCTGAACCAATTTTCGGTGCTTTCCTTCACGTCCAACGTGAAAACCCCGTTTCCGAGGTAGAGCGTGCTCACGCGGTTGCCGAGCGGGCCGTCTGCTGTAATGGTCACCGGCTCAGCGAAGCCCGCCTTCGCGCTGAACTGTTCGTCGCGGTAGAGATCTACCTTGCCTGAGGCAGACACCGCTTTGCTGGGTGTTCCAGTGGGCTGACCGCCTGCACCCCCGCCCACACCTCCGATGGTTTCGCTCGGGGTTCCGTTCGAGCCACGTAACATTCCCGCACCGCAGCTCGCTCCCGCACTGCCACAGATTGCGAGGTACGGAGGTTTATCTTCCTTTTTTGCGGAACACGCTGAGATGGCTAGTGCGCCCAAAACCAGAAGTGATCGGACGGCTGCCTCGAGACCTCTCATTTCACTAGTCTACGCGGCACTGAGCTGTGGTCGCAATCGCGTATGCAGAGCCGCGGCGAAGCCCAGCATCGCCACCCCGATCAGCTGCGAAGTGCTGAGGCCAAGTAACCCACCCCGCTCGTCGTCTCGCCAAAACTCGAGCACGAAGCGAAGCGCCGCATAGAGGACCACAAACATCACGAATACATGGCCGTCGTAACGTTTGCGGCCGTGCCAATATAGAATCAGAAACGCCGCGATGAGTAAGCAGCCGAACGACTCGTACACCTGCGTAGGGTGCACGGCGAGTGACGGCTCGAGCGGTGACTTCAATAGGCCCACCTTGAACTGCGCTTCGCTCGCCGGGCTATTCGACGGAAAACTCAAACCGAGCGCCAACGGCGTGGGGCTGCCAAAACAACAGCCCGCCAAGAGGCAACCCATGCGCCCAAACCCGAGACCGATTGGCACCACGAGGCCTGCCATGTCGGCGGCGCGCCAGAACGGAAACCGATCCACACGCAACTGCCGCACCGCCCAAAGTGAGGCGCCGATGAAGCCCCCGTAATACGTCAGCCCGCCCGCCCAGAATTCTGCCCAGCGAAAGCAGTCACGCTCGGCAGGGTGACAGACCTTCCGCGCCGCCTCCCAGAGCCCGCCGTAGTCTGTGGACACACACTGCTGCTCGGTGACTAACCAATCCACCTTGCTGGGATCTGTACACAAATGGACGTAATCCATGAAATGTCCATCGGCGACAACATGCAAAAGCCGCGAGCCCACCACGCCAGCAATCAACATGGCGACCCCGAGATCGACAATAACATCTGGGTTGTGCCCCAGTCGCCGCGCCCAGAGCGCGCCCATGGCCGTGGCAAACACAAACCCCAACAGCAAGAGAACGAAATAACTCGGGAAGCCGGTGTCGAAAAGTGTGAACAATCGGCCCTGCATAATGCTCCCAATCGAGCTACGGGGCCGGACTATCCGTACTGGATCCTACCGGACCATCCGTTGCCAACTCGCGCTCGCGATCGGGCTCGCTGTGAACCGGACGCCGATGAGACGTTAACATGTCAACAGCCATCAGCCCGACACCAATGCAGATGGAAATATCCGCCACATTGAACGTAGGCCAATGATCGGTGAGCCCCCAGCCGGAGTGGAGCTTGGCAATCATTCGATTCATCGTGTCGACCCATGCCGCACGATAATCAATGAAATCAATCACGCTGCTGCGGGTGATTCGGTCCGACAAATTGCCGAGGGCGCCACCAAGAACCAGCGGAAGCCCCCATTTCAAGGCCCATTGGCGGGGCGCCAGACGCCCGTACAGAGAAACAATGAACGCAATCGCCAGCAAACTCACGAGCAAGAAAAACGGGCGTCGCAATGATTCGCTAGCATCTTGGAGCAACCCCCAGGCCCCTCCCCGATTATAAGCAAGGCTGAAAGTAAGGTGATCAGCCACCAAGGTATACGGTGGATCGAAAGGAGTTCGGCTCGTCAGAGTGATCTCGGCCCAGGCCTTGGAGAGCACATCGAGCGCCAGCGAAATGGCCGAAACCACCCCGAAGAACACGAAGGTGGGGCGTCCATGCCAGGCTGGAGTGGGCGCTGACATCACGGGAATAGACGGGTCGGACATCGAGTCGCTCACCTTTACGCCAAAGCCTCTGCTTTACAAACTACCGCACATCTGTTTAGTCTTCTGGATGGGCGCGGCACCTTGGGCCAAGTCAGTCGGTATCGAAAGTGTGCTTCAGGCATGGGGCCAATCCGGCCAAATTCAGGAGTGTTTCGCTACCCAGCGCAGTATCGAGGCGGAAGAGCCGAGCATGAGCCCTGCGCCATCCGGTTTGGCGCCCGCCCTGGTTCAGGCTCTGGCCAAGCACGGGATCCGCGATCTTTATTCCCATCAGACCCAGGCCGTCGAGGCGGCGCTCGCGGGGCGGAACGTCGTTGTGGCCACGCCCACTGCAAGCGGCAAGAGTTACTGTTTTCATTTACCGGTGCTCGACGCACTGATTCGGGATCCGAGCGCTACAGCGCTCTACTTGTATCCGACCAAAGCGCTATCGCGCGACCAAGAACATGGGCTTCGTAGTTTTATGGCCGAAGCGGGGATGAGCACGCCGGCAACTGTCTTCGATGGTGACACCCCCGGCGATGCGCGGCGTGTCGCCCGCGAACGAGCACGGATCATCCTCACGAATCCGGACATGCTCCACTCGGGGATCTTGCCGAACCACGCGCGCTGGTCGAGTTTGTTTCGAGGTTTGAAATACGTCATTTTGGATGAGCTGCACACCTATCGCGGGATTTTTGGGTCGCACATGGCGCATGTGATTGCCCGCCTGCAACGCATTGCGCGGTTCCATGGCAGTCATCCCAAGTTCATCGCTGCAACGGCCACGATTGGCAATCCGCGCGAGCACGCGGCACGACTGTTGGGTGTTGAGCCCGCCAGCATTGAATTGGTCGATCGCTCGGGAGCTCCGCGCACGGCACGCGAGTTCTTTCTGTACAATCCACCGATCGTGAACGAGGAGCTCGGGATTCGAGGCAGCTCCTTGCACCATTCCGTCAGCCTCGCTGCCGATTTAGTGCGCGCTCATGTGCCCAGTATCGTGTTTGGGCCGTCACGCAATTCCGTGGAAATCATGCTCAAGTATTTGCGTGATCAATGCAGCGAAGCTGCGCCCGAATCGATCATGGCTTACCGTGGTGGCTATTTGCCGAAAGCTCGGCGCGAAATCGAGCGCGGCCTACGCGAAGGTGAGATCCTGTGCGTGGTGGCCACGAACGCCCTGGAGCTGGGCATTGATATCGGAGATCTGCAGGCGGTGATCTGCGCAGGTTATCCAGGTTCTGTTGCGGGCCTCTGGCAGCGTTTCGGGCGAGCTGGGCGCCGGGGGGGAGACGGGCGTGACGGGGGTAGGAAGAGTATCGCGGTCTTGGTGTGTGGCAGTGGTGGCTTGGACCAATACTTGGCGCAAGATCCGGAATATTTGCTCAACGCCTCCGCCGAGGAAGCTCGGATCGATCCATCCAACGTGGAGATTGTGATCTCGCACTTGAAGTGTGCCACCTTTGAAGCACCGTTTGAGCTTTCGGCAAAAGGCGACAAACCTGCTTCGCCACTGCTTGCCGCCGGCGAGAGCTACCTCTCGCTGGGCACCGAAGGCACACGTGACGCCCTCGATTACTTAGCGAATCACGGCTTGGTGCACGCGGCAAAGGGCCGCTATTTCTGGTCGGGCGAGGCATTTCCAGCCAGCAGCGTGTCACTGCGCAATATCGGCTGGGATAATTTCGTCATCATCGATACGGCGACCGACAAAACGCTCGCCGAGCTTGATTATCGCGCAGCCCACACCATGTTGCACGAGCAGGCGATCTATCAACACGATGCCGAACAATATCAGGTAGAGCGCTTAGATTTCGAAAATCACAAAGCCTACGTCACGAAGGTTAAGCCTGATTATTTTACTACTGCCCTCACCTACCGCACGGTGCTGGTGATCGAGGAGAGCCGCACTTCGCACCTCGGGCGTGCTCGGCTCGGTTTGGGAGACGTGAAGGTTGAAGAGAAAGTAACCGGGTATAAGAAGGTAAAATTCTTTACCCATGAGAATGCGGGGTATGGTGAGGTCTTTTTGCCTGAGATGCAGATGCACACCACCAGCTTCTGGTTAACGGTGCCCGAAAGCCTGATAGCCGGGATGGGGCGGGAGCGCCCAGACGTGATCGACGGGCTCCGTGGATTAGGAGCCGCGCTCGAAACCGTGGCCAGCTTGGCCCTGATGTGTGATCCGCGTGATATCGGGCAGACTTTAGGCGACGGCGGCGAAGAGGCACTGGCTGAGCCACTTTCAGGAACGGGCCTCGTCGGCCAGGCTCCAATTTACAGCCAGGCACCGGGCAGAAACCCTCACACGGGCCAAACAGGCCAGCATGATCCGACAATTTTTCTGTTTGATGCCCATCCTGGCGGCGTGGGTTTGGCCCCGCGGATTTATGAACGAGCGGTGGAATTATTAGGGCGAGCAAAGAATCTGATTGAAGGCTGCTCGTGCCAAACGGGCTGTCCCGGCTGTGTCGGGCCAAGTGATGGGCGACGCACACGTCGCCAGATAGCCCTCCGCTTGGCACAAACATTGGTTGATGCCGGTGTCGAACTTCGAGAAACGTCGCAGCATCACGTTGCGGCGCGTGCAGTGTCGCCCTAGCCTAACTGGGGCTAAAGATGCGACGAATCGGAGTCAAAGTAAAATGTGCGTGGCTCTGCATTGCGGTGCTGCACGGCGCGTGCGTGCCGAAGATTTCTGTCGATCAACGTGCCAGCCAGCCTGACGTCCCCGTCCCAGTGCCTTCAGCGATCGATCTCGGTTCAGGGACGGCCAACCCCACGATCATCGGGACCGATGCGCTCGCGCTGTTGGCAGTTCAGCCCAATCATGGCGCGTTCTCGGGCGGTCAACTTGCCATTCTGCGCGGCAACGGATTAACGCCTGAAGCACGGGTTTTCTTCGGCGATCGGGAGCTGCCCGCAGCGAGTATTCAGCCGGTCGATTCGAAGCGACTGCAGATTGTGATCCCGCCCGGTACCCCGGGTGATGTGGACGTCGCTACCCAGAATGGAACGGACAGCGCCTCGCGAAGAACACTGGTCGGTGGCTATCACTTTGACACTTTCTTCGTCACACCTGCCGTCGGGCCCACTGCCGGAGGCACCGAGATTCATCTCAATGGGAAAGGCACCCGCTGGGACAACGACACGCAGGTTTACATCGATCTCCAGATCTGCACGTCACTCCGCGCACTCAGCCCGGAGGAGATGGTCTGCACGGCCCCGAGAGGCACGTCTGGAGCGAAGCCAGTCCGCGTGCAAACCGCCGACGGAGTCCAAGTGGAGGTGGCCGATGCGTACGCCTACTCAGATAGCAAAAATAATTTTCGCGGGGGCCTGAGTGGGAATGCACTCAACGGCAAGTTGGAGGTGCTCGTCTTCGATCGGAATAGCGGGAAGCCTCTGAGCGGAGCCATCGTCATTGGGGGCAATGGCAGTGTCGTCAAGCTGGCGGATGCCGCGGGAAGGGCGAGTTTGGAGGGGGTTGAGCTCGCAAGCCCACAAACGTTGACGGTCGTGACCCGTTGTTATCAACCGATCACCTTGGTGGATATTCCGGTCGAAACGGCCACGGTGTACCTCGATCCAGTGCTCTCGCCGGCTTGCGGCAAGCCCGGTGCGACGCGGCTCACAGGGGGAGCTTCGCTTTATACTGAAAGCGTCGAGGGTGAGCTCATTTGGCCTGATATTCGTGAATTTCAGGCTGGAGGATGGAACAACGTGCCGCCTCCAAAAACAGCAGACGAACACTTCGTGGCCTACGTTTTTCCGCTCGCCTACGACCCCACGAGCGCTTTTGTTCTGCCCGAAACCTACGATGCTGTCACGCCGTCAGACCGTACGAACTCCGGTTATCGCTTCTCGCTCCGGAGCTACCCGGACACTCTCACGCTGTATGCGCTCGCGGGCCTTGAAAATCGCAGCGTGAGCCCGCCCCTCTTCATTCCTTACGTCATGGGCATTATCGCGGGCGTCAAGGTCGATCCGGAGCGCACCACGCAAGACGTATTCCTACAGATGAATATCCCCCTCGACCAAAGCCTCGATGTACAAATCACCGGACCAGAGCTGACCGCACGCGGCCCCAATCGCCTCGATCTGAGCGTCGCCGTCGGTATCGCGGATCAGGGATATGTCATTTTGCCGGGTGCACAACGGAAGTCTGTCTATCC
Source organism: Polyangiales bacterium (assembly GCA_038246305.1). Taxonomy (GTDB): domain Bacteria; phylum Myxococcota_A; class Polyangia; order Polyangiales; family Polyangiaceae; genus JBBRRP01. The sequence continues at coordinate 13,106 of JBBRRP010000058.1, forward strand.
GGTGGTGGAGGCGCTCGATATCGTCGGGCTCCCGCCGTTGGTGCCCCCCCTGAGCGATGCTGTTTATGTAGCCGGGGCCAGCGCCTACACGGGTGAGAGCGGGGGTGTTCCACGTTCTCGGGGCGCGCTCGGCAAGACAGCGCTGTCGGGACAAGTTCTCGCATTGAATCAGTTTGTTCAGATCCCAAGGCTGACAAGCCCCGCGCCTAACGTGACCTGGGATGGCAGGATGTTAGCTGTCGATTGGGCGAATGGTGGAGCGGATGTGGATTTGGTGGTGGTGGACATCTCAAGCGGCGCTGGCCTCGTCGATTGGACGATCGTGCTACCGCGAGGCAAGAAGAACGTTGAATTGCCGGCACTCAGTGCACTTTCAAGTGATCTCGGACTTGTTCCTGGTAGCATCACGCTGAAGGTTTCTAGTGCTCGGATTGATAACTTTCAGTACGGCGCGCTCAGTTACGGTCAGCTTTCGCCACGGGCATGGGCTGCGTACGCGGTTGACGTGGTTCAAGGTCGTTTTGCGCCATATTCGCCATAGAGGAACCCCCCGAGTGAACGCCGCCAAGAAAACGCTACTTTTCGGGCTCTTCGGGATCAGCCTCAGTTGCGATTTTGATCGGTCCGATCGCTGGCTTGCTTCCAGAGTTCTATCCGCGCCAACTTGTACGGTGGGCGAGAAGCGTTGCTTTTCGGATCATTTGGAACTTTGTACGGATCGCGCAGGTTCAGGCGCCTGGGTCCAGACAGAAGATTGCGGAATTCAGGGCAAATTGTGTGCCCCAACTCTGCTTGCCTGCCGAACCTGTATTCCCGACGAGCGCAAGTGTGATGGCCAAAACGCGGTGCGTTGCCAGTCCGACGGCGAAGCGTTCACAGTTTCAGAGACGTGCGACACGACCTCAGGCAACGCGTGCCGAAACGGAGCCTGCTCCGCGCTGTGTGCGGTAGCAGCTCAACGCCGAAGCAATGTGGGGTGTGAATATTGGGGCGTGGACCTCGACAATGCCAACATCAAGAGCCGCAATGTGGACCACATCGCGAACGCCGCCGCTCAACAATTTGCGATCGTTGTGAGCAATCTAGAGCCCGATGTTTCGGCAACGGTGAGCGTATTTCGAGATGATTCGGAGATTGGAACGGCGGGCAACCCCGTGCTCGTGGTCGAAACCAAGATCTCACCGATGAACCTTTTCGTCTTTAAGCTGGGGCCGCGCGAGGTCGATGGTTCACCGCCAGGAGAATACGACACTGGCACTCACACGGCGTTGACTCGACATGCCTATCGCATCACTTCAGACTTTCCCGTCGTCGCCTATCAATTTAATCCGCTCGAAAATGTCGATGTTTTCTCCAACGATGCTTCGCTGCTGAAGCCCGTCGAGTCCCTGTCGATGGCCGACACGAATGGGTCACTCGTGGATTCCTATGTCGCACTCGGCTGGCCGGAGACCATCGGTTCTTCAGAGGATCGCAATACCAATTTCGATCCTGACCAACCGGTCAATCTACGTTCCTTCCTGACGCTGGTCGGAACGAGACCGAACACGCGTGTGAAGATCAAGACAACAGCGCGAATTGTTCCTGGTGGCCCTGTTGCTGACACCCCGATCGGTGGCGTGGTGGAACACACGCTCCAGCCCTTTGATGTGCTCAACTTAGAAACGGGCCAATTTGGAGCTGATTTTACGGGCTCTGTCATCAGCGCCGACGGTCCGTTGGTGGTTTTCAGCGGTAGCGAAGCGGCTGACGTGCCGTTCTTCGATACATTGTCATCTCGACGTTGCTGTGCCGACCATCTCGAGGAGCAGCTGGACCCTATTCGCACCGCGGGCACCAGCTTTGTCGCTGCGGTATCCCCCAATCGATCGCACGCCTTGAAGAATGCTGGGGCTGCCGTTGAGGAAGTCGCCCAGCCGGAGGTGTTTCGCGTTGTCGCGGTGGACGAGCGCGGTGCCGACATCACAACGACGCTCCCTCCTGATGGCCCGGGCAACATTCGACTCAAAGGCCGTGGTGACTTTGCCGATATCAGTGCGTCTAGGAACTTTGTCCTTGAGAGCAATCTGCCCGTGATGCTCGCGGCGTTTTCTCCGAGTGCAGAAGCCGCTGGCATCCCGAACGGTGAACCAGGCGGCGATCCCAGCTTCGTGATAGTGCCTCCCACCGAACAATTTCGCGCCTCCTACGTGTTTCTTACCCCCGACAAATACAGCTTCGATTTTGCCCAAATAGTCGCTCCAGCCGATGCGAAAATTGCGCTTGATCGCCAGCCGATTCAGCTCGTCGCCGGATGCCAGTCGGCGTCTGCGGATGGCCTGACGCAAGTGTTGCCCGGCGGCTTTGGTATCGCCCTGGGGATCGATTCGCCCGGAACGCTCATTCCAACCTCAAAGCTAGTTGTTTATACGTGCCAACTGAGTTTTCCTCAGATCGACGAAAAGAGTACGACCGGCGTCTGCCCAGGTTCGGACGCGCCGCCCGCGAAGATGAAGCCACTCGTGTGCCCGGGCAGTCAGAGCGATGGCGTGCACGTGCTCGAAGCTGACACTCCCGTTGGCCTTTTAGTGAGTGGTTTCGATTCGTACGTGAGCTACGGCTACGCAGGCGGAACCGAGCTCTCAGTTATTTCGACGCGCTGACGGTCACTGCAGCGCCCGGTACGAAGAGTGGCCATGGGGCAAGCAACGGCACCGCTGCCGTTGGACCACTCTGCTCAAAGGCACGTTCGCACTCGGCAAGGGAAAGCTGGCGTGGACCAAAAATCGTTGGGTCAGAGGCGTCGGCGTCCATCAAACTCGTCGTCTGGTCGACCCCGAAATCATCGGGATGTCCCGGCATATTGAGAAAAACATGCCCTAACTCGTGGGCGAGGGCGAAGGAGCGTGGGCCTGCTTGGATGCCCGAGCGATCTACGATCACGACGTTCTGGATGCTGGCGCCATCCCCCATAATGAAGGATTCCCCAATGCGACCCGACGAGGCAAAGGAAGGAACCACGTACACGTCGATCGTGGTGGGGTCCCCATCGTCGTAGGCCCTAATGATCGAGCGTTCGTCGAGCGTTCCCGCGCTTGCGTTGAAGTCATTGAAGTGCCGAAGGCCACTTCGCAGATCGACGTCACCGAGACACACGCTAAGACTCGGATCGGTGCTCAAAGGACGCTTTGCCAATGAGCTGATCTCAACGGGTTCACCTTTCCGATTCTGGACGAGTAGGTCGACAGTTCGCAGCGCTCCCTTGGAGATGGCGGCGTTTGGACTCAGCCGAGTTTGGAAGCCAGCGTCCGAAAGCACTTTTGCCAAGCTTTGCGCGACTGCTGAAGGTGTTTGGCCAGGCTGCGTCTTGAAAGACATGGGCTTCTTATCCGCCGTGAAGTGGACTTCACCGCCGCTTGCTGGTGCGCCCAACTCGCAGCCCACGGCGAGCAAGCTGTGCGCCGGCGGATCTACCAGCTTCACATCTTCCTGGCCCGGAGTTCCCAACTGGATCCCGCATTGTCCCCAAAGCGCGGTCGCCGCTGCCAGCTCACTTCTGACGATCTGAAGCGCACTCGCATCACTATCTCCGAGCGGCGCTGCACCGCCGCGGGACTCCCGAACCAACCGGACGCGAACCTTAGCCAAGTGGCGCCCGAGTGGGCCGAGAGCGCTCGCCCTTGGCCCCCCGACACGCACGGAGGCTGCCTTTTCGCCACCTACAAATACGCTTATTCTTCCGCCCAATTCGGCACGTAAAGCGCGATTCTTGAGCGCCGGGTGGCTCGCTTCCAACCCATCCCAGACCGGGCGAATGGGCTCTGTCTGTCGGCAAGCGAGTCCTTTCGGAATTTGCGAAGGGCAGTGCATCGGCGAGAGCGGCACCTGTTCTAGCGCTGCTAAGGCATTCCCATTCGGGCGCAACGAAACTAACGTTATGAAGGGTGGTAGCTCGCGTTCGCTCCCGACCAATAGCCAACGAAATGCCTCGGGATCCCTGCCGTTGCTCGAGGTTTCAGCGTTGAGTGACGGCGGCAGGCCCCGAGCCAAGGCGACATGCGAGGTCGCCAGATCGACGGAGGCTCCCGTGGCGTCCAGGACCATCACCAGAATCGCGCTGGTCCGCACTGCCACGCCTTCAATCTCCAAGTCCGCGACCCCTGGTTTCAAGGCTTGAATCCCCAGCCGGACTCCATCGGGAGGGGTCTGTCCAAGTGCCAACGGTGTGGTGCCCGCGATCAAACGGACGGACGGCTCCAAAATCGTCTTTGCCGAATGAACGCGATTAGTTAACCAGTGAACGTCTGTCGTTGCTCGTAAACTCAGTGTCGCGGACTGCCCATCGGCAATGCCGTCATCGTCGTCGTCGTCGTTGTCCACAAAGAGCCTCAGATCGACGCGGGCTGGCTCATCGGCGCGGACGCTGTGGACTGACAGCATGCCGGCGAGCATGGTCGGCACGAGCAACCCAAGTGCGAGGTGTCGCGAGAGTCGGCTTGGCTTCCCGCTAGCCAAGGTACCGCTCTTTTGATGCTCGAGCCATCTTTTGGGATCCGAAGGAATCTCTTCTGCTTAGTGTGCGCGCCGCGAAGCGCGTGCGCCAACGGAGAAGTGCGGAGACGCGATGAGCTTCACTGATCAAGAACGGACCGGTGCGCCTAGGCTTTATCCGATTCAACAGGACACCTTTCTATTTGGCGCCAATCGAACCGCTTGCTGCTCCGTGTACATGTCGCACAACCACGCAGAGCCAGCACCGGTCTGTTGATGCCCACCCCGCTGCCGCGGAGGCGCGGCAGCCGCCCCTCCCAAGGATCGCCCCTCGCTGCGGGGCGCTCCGTGAGGGGCAGGACGGTTGCGAGGCCGCACCGGTGTCGCGCCAGGGGATCTGCCGAATCTCCGCTGCAATTAGACGCAAGTTGACCGAGCAGGCCCGGCCCACTACTGAAAGGAGTCTTCGACGGAGAAATCAATGCGCCTCAAAGCAACCCTTATTGTTGGTCTATTTCCGGCACTCGCCCTTTCTGCCTGCAAGAAGGACGAAGCGCCGCCACCTCAACAGGGTGGTTACCAACCTGGTTACGGGCAGCAGCCACCGCCTGGCTACGGTCAACAACCACAACCCGGTTATGGCCAACAGCCCCAGCCTGGCTACGGTCAACAACCACAACCCGGTTATGGGCAGCAGCCGCCGCCTGGCTACGGTCAACAACCACAACCCGGTTATGGCGAACAGCAGCAGCCGATGCCTTCTGCGACACCGAGTGCGAGTGCACCGCTGTCCCAACCTTCTCCGATGGCCTTGGCGTGCACATCGGATGCGCAATGCCTCACACATCGTTGCAATACGCAGGTTGGCAAGTGTGCGTGGCCGTGTCAGTCGAATAACGACTGTATTCCAGGGAATCAGTGCATGGCCGGAGGATGCATCCCGCCGCTGCCGGGCGCCCCACCTCAGCAGTAACTTGAGCGTCGAGCGGAGGCTGGTACATCTCTTTCAGCGAAGAAGCGCCAGCTCTTCGAGGATAGGCTCGAATTTACCCTCCCACACAGCTCCGATCGCGGCGACACCATCTGCCCCCGCGCCGAGGCACTGAGCCGCGCTTCCGGCGCGTACAGCACCCAATGCGAACAGCCTGGGACGTGGGTTCAAGCGCTTGAGCTTCGTTTGCCCGTGTGTCAACGCTTCCAAACCGAGCTGAGCACGCCCCTTTCGTTCATCAAGGATGGGTGAAAGCAGCCAAGCCGATGGTCCCGCTTGAAGTGCATTGACCCCGTGAGCGGAACACGACCAGAAGCTGGGCGCGCCCACCAGCGGAGACCCAGTGCCCAAGCCGAACGCACTCCTCGCATCCGCCAGACCAACACTGCGCTCCCCAAGATGAATGCCATCTGCCTGCAGCAACGCTGCCAGATCGAGTCGGTCATTCACGAACAAGGCTTGCTCCTGCTCTTCCGTTAAACGGCGCAACTCCCGACCGAGCGCCAGCCGTTGGCGGAGCGGAAGATTGTGGTCACGCAACTGAATCGCAACGGTGCCTGGGCGGCAGAGCGCGAGCAACTGCCGACTCCGCACCAGTGTTTCCGTTACACCGAAACGCTCAACGTCGGTGATCGCAATGAGCCGCAGACTCTCCCATCGTTTCATGCGCTCTCGGGCTGAGAAACACGATACCACCCCAAGATTCTAATCACACCGCAGGCTAACGCCACACCGACGGCGTCCGCCAGCAAATCTCCCCACTCACCCGAGCGATACGGCAACGCTGTCTGCCAGAGCTCAATCAGTGCACCAAAGCTCGTGCATGCTAAGGCCGTAACGAGCAGCGTCTTCAGTGCGCTGCTGAACAGATACCTATGCTGAACAGCTCGGTGTAGCAGTACCTGCATGCCGCCAAATGCCAGCAAGTGCTGGACCTTATCTATCGAGAGTAGCGGAACGCCCAGGCGCGGTGCCCAAGGAATCGATGCCCCGATAAACACCAACGCCATGTAGACACCCGCGGGCACGTCAAACAGCAGTCGATCTTTGACGTTCGGCTCGGCCACACTCGGCGGGGGCAGGCTTTCAGGCTCTTTCATGCAATTCCCGTTGACAGTGCGGCGTTAACGCTCCAGGGCAGCGGTTTGTTCCAGTTCGCGCGCCTTAGTCTCGGGCATCCATAGCAGAATCAGCAAGAGTGCGAGCAGAGGGAAAAGTGCGGTCGAGCGGATGGCGTTCCCCCATCCCCATTCCGAAGCCAGCGCGCCCAAGGCCGCCGGCGAAAGGACATAGCCGATACGGCCCAGAAGATTGTTCGACCAGGCAAAAGCGACACCCCGATGCTCAGTGGGAAAAAGCTCCGTCGTGAAGGCGTTCAGCACCGGCAAGACAGCGCTCACTCCAAAAATTGACAACGCCACACACGCAGTCAACGGCCACATCCCCTGCAAAGTGTAGCCCCCGAAAACCCCCAGCGAAGTCAGGCCAAAAATCACGCTAGCTCCTACCCGGCGTCCCACACGATCGAGCAGGCTACCCGCGAGAAACACGAGCGGCATCGCCACCACGGCCGCGATCGTGATCACCTTCCCGACCTGAGCGTCTGTCATGCCTCGCTCCGCGAGCGCGAACTCTTTCCAGAAGACGACGGCATTGTTGGTGCAGAGGTACGAAAGGAACCAAATCAAGCCAAGCTGAAGCACGCGGCGACGATAAGGCGTGTGCCAAATATCCCACAAAGAATGCCCACGTTGCTCGGCTGTTGATGCGCTAAAACGCTGCGTTTCACGCAACCCACGTCGTGCGTACGCGATCAGCAAGAGAGGCACAATGCCAACAAAATACACCGAGCGCCAGCCATAGGCGGTATGCAAGAGCAGTGGCGCAACACCGCCACACACCACCGAACCGAGCGAAGACATGGCCACTAAAATGCCCATTGCCGTTCCACGCCGCTCAGCTGAAAACTCCTCAGCCGCCACCACCATGCTCGTGGCCCATTCACCGATCAGGAAGATCCTGCCCAGCATCTGAAACAGCGCAAACGAATAAACGTCAGGAGAAAGGCCCGATAGGACCGTGAACAACGTGTAGCCGAGGATAGTGACGGTGAGCACTCGGCGCCTGCCCCAACGGTCCGCGCGCCGCACGAAAAAATACGCAATCACGGTGCCGAGATTGATGAAGGCTGAGAGCAGCCCACCTCCCGTTTGGCCGAGGCCCATACTGGCCCGCAGATTCGGCAACACCATCGCAAACGCATAGTGGTCGTAGCCTTCAAAGAAATTGGCCACACCCAAAAATGCCAATAAACGCCGTTGATAGGGCGTGAAGCGTTGAGCCACAGAGGCCACAGCGGGCGATACGCCGTTCGCAGACACGCTACTCGATCAACCCTGCGCTTGGGCTCGAGGCATTCGCATAAGCCTGTGCTGGCATGCGCCCAGCCAAGAACGCTTTGCGCCCCGCACTCACTGCTTCACGCATCGCCTCCGCCATCAGCACTGGTTTCTTGGCGTGCGCTACCGCGGTATTCAGCAAGACGCCATGCGCGCCGAGCTCCATGGCGATCGCCGCATCACTCGCGGTTCCAACGCCCGCATCTACGATCACGGGTACCTTCGCGTTCTCAAGAATCAAGCGGAGATTGTGGGGATTCCGGATGCCTAAGCCCGAGCCTATCGGCGCCGCCAACGGCATCACCGCTGCACAGCCCGCGTCCTCCAGCTTCCGACAAATAATCGGATCGTCCGAACAATACGGCAGCACCGTGAAGCCCTCCTTCACGAGCAACTTGGCGGCCTCCAACGTGGCTTCGTTGTCTGGATATAACGTTTTCGGATCTCCAATCACTTCCAGCTTAACCAGCGCGGCGATGCCCAATTCACGCGCTAAACGCAGCGTTCGCACCGCATCATCCGCTGTGTAGCAGCCCGCGGTGTTTGGCAAAATCGTCCAGCGGCCGCTTCGCAAGAGGCCCATTAAGGAACCCTGCGATTGGTCCTTCAAATCCACACGACGCAACGCCACCGTCACGACTTCCGCCCCGGAAGCTATCAATGCGGCTTCGGTTTCAGCAACGTCTTTATATTTGCCGGTGCCGATGAATAGCCGCGAGCTAAAGCTGTGGCCGCCTAGCGTCAGAATATCTTCGGATGGAGCCATTATTTACCTTGTTGAATCACACGAAACCGGCTTTGCGTGCACTTTGCTGCGGCGCATCCACCGAGCCCGCGTAGATGTCTTCGAGCGCTAGCACGTAGATCTCATCCTTCACCGTTCGCAGGCGAACCAGCGCGCCGTTGGCCCGGAGCGCACCAATGCGGCTCACGGACATCCCCGTACCCTTCGCCGAAACATACAGTGTGATGTGGCGCCCTTCAGGCAGCTCCATCCAACCTTCGGCCCCTTTTTTTGCGCCAGCCTCAGCAATCAATGCTGCGAGATGCTCATCAGTCATGGGCGAAACTTAGCGCACCTTTGAGGGGCGAGAGTCAAGCCTTCGCCTCTTTCTGGCGCGTCTTGTGCATTCCCCCCGCAGTTCTATGCTGCTGCACGCTTCCCATGCCGGACTCCCCCATCCCACCCGCCAGCACGGCGCCAAGCGCCGCTGCAGATGCGAGCCAAGAACCCCACCTGCTCGTCCAGGGCCTCGGCAAACGCTACGGAGACTTCGAGGCGCTTGCTAACATCGACATGAGCATCGGGCGTGGAGAGATCGTCGTCATTATCGGTGGCTCGGGAGCTGGCAAAACAACGCTGCTAAAAATCCTGATTGGCCTAGAAAAGCCCACTTCCGGATCCATTCTAGTTAACGGCACGGATATCGTCCCCATGAACGAACGCGAAATGACCAAAGTTCGCACAAAATTCGGCATGGTGTTTCAGTACTCAGCACTGTTGGATTCGATGAATGTCCTCGATAACGTGGCCTTTCCGCTGCGGGAGCACACTAAGCTCAACGAGAAGGAAATCCGCGAGAAGGTGATTGAAAAACTGAAGCTGCTCGATCTCGTGGATATTGAGGAACGCTTCCCGAGCCAGCTTTCCGGCGGCATGCGCAAACGTGTCGGCCTAGCCCGCGCCCTCATGCTGGAGCCTGAAGTCCTGATGTATGATGAGCCTACGAGCGGCCTCGACCCCATCAGTTCACGCCTTGTCGACCGCTTAATTGTCGAAACTCGGGATCGCTTCGGCGTGACCAGTATCGTCATCAGCCACGACATGGCCGGCGCCCTCAGAATTGCCGACCAAATTCAGATCCTCTCAAAAGGCCAACTGGTGGCCAGTGGCACCCCGAAAGAACTCGTGGAAGGCACCAACGAGCTGGCCCAGGAATTCTTTGAGTCGAGTGGGATCGATGCGAAGGCGCTGTTGAAGGGTTGAAAGGTTTTGCCCCTTGAGGGTGCCGTTGCGCGATGCCGTGACACGGGTTACGGTCCCGGACCCGTGTCAAAACTCGTACTTGTAACCGGCGCTGCTGGCTTCATTGGTTCCCACACTTCCCAGGCCCTGCTCCGGCGCGGCGATCACGTCGTGGGCTTAGACAACCTCAACGATTACTATAGCCCGGCCCGAAAACGGCTGAATCTTGGCGAAGTCGCCGAAACGGCAAAGCAGTCGGGGGCAACGTTTGAGTTCGTCGAAGGCGACATTCGCGACCGAGCTCTGCTGGATCGCCTCTTCAGCCGACACGCCTTTAATTCAGTGGCGCACCTGGCGGCGATGGCGGGAGTTCGCGTTTCGGTTGAAGATCCTTGGCTGTATTACGACGTGAACCTCACGGGAACGCTGAACCTCTTGGACGCTGCTCTCAGGCACAGCAAACCCAACTTTGCGTTCGCCGGCACAAGCAGTGCTTACGGTCGATCTGAAGTGGTCCCTTTCATTGAAACCGACCCCGCTGATCGCCCCCTAGCGCCTTACCCTGCGAGCAAGCGTGCCGCCGAAATGCTTGGGCACGCCTACTATCATCTTCACGGCATCGACTTCACGGCGCTGCGCTTTTTCACCGTCTACGGCCCACGCGGGCGGCCCGACATGATGGCCTATAAAGTTCTCGATTCGATACGGCTTGGGGTGGAGATCCCACTCTATAATGGCGGGAAAATGCACCGCGATTGGACGTACGTGGAGGATATCGTGAGCGGCATTGTTGCTGCGTGCGATCGGCGTTTGGGGTATGAGGTTATCAACCTTGGACGAGGCGAACCCGTTCTGCTGGCGGATTTCGTGGAGGGCGTTCAGAAGCTGGCAGGCAAGCAAGCCAAGCTGAAGGAGGCCCCGATGATGGACGCTGATGTCAGTTACACGTATGCGGATATTTCCAAGGCTCGGCGGCTGCTCGATTACGCCCCGAAGACGAGCGTCGAGGTGGGCGTTCAGAACTTCTATGCTTGGTATCAGAAGGCCGTCGCCGCGGAGTAAATAGGGCGTCACTTTTTTACCGCTAAGATTGGCTAATTTATGGGACTCGGGTCGGCAAGGAAAACAGCATTGGTCACGGGGGCTGCGGGATTTCTCGGCTCCCATTTGGTGGATCGCCTATTAGCGGAAGGCTTCGAGGTCGTCGGGCTTGATAACCTGATGACGGGCGACCTCACGAACCTATCCAATGCAGCGCGCGATCCGCACTTTCACTTTCAGGCTGGCGACGTGCGCGAGCCGTTGCACGTTTACGCGGAGATTGTGTTCAATTTCGCGTGCCCCGCGTCACCCGTTCACTACCAACACGATCCGTACGCCACGTTCACAACCAGTGTGATGGGCGCTCAGCGCCTGATCGAGATGGCTCGCGGACGCCCCTGCGCGATCATTCATGCGTCCACCTCAGAGGTGTATGGCGACCCCTTGGTGCATCCGCAGCCCGAAAGCTATTGGGGCAATGTCAATCCGATCGGGGAACGCGCCTGTTACGACGAAGGCAAACGCGGCGCAGAGACACTACTCAACGACGCCCGGCGCCGCTGGGGTGTCGATTCGAGGCTGGTGCGTATTTTTAACACCTACGGCCCACGCATGGCGAGAAACGACGGGCGTGTGGTTTCGAACTTCATCATGCAGGCCCTTGACCAGAGGCCTCTGACAATTTTTGGTACGGGCAGCCAATCCCGCTCCTTCTGCTACGTGGACGACCTCATCGAGGGGTTCTTTCGTGTTTCGCGCTTGCCCGAGCTCAGCGGCCCCATGAACCTCGGGAATCCCAATGAATTCAGCGTTCGTGAGCTGGCAGAAATGGTCATCCGACTCACAGAATCTAAGTCCGCACTGGTTTCGGAGCCGCTACCTTCGGACGACCCAAAGCAGCGTCGGCCAGACATCACGGCCGCGCAGCGTTTGATCGACTTTGTGCCGTCTGTTCCGCTTCAGGAAGGCCTTCGAAAGACGATAGATGACTTTCGCGGGAGGTTTGCATGAGCGCTTTTTCGGAAGGAACAACGCGAATTGGAAGGGCTCTTCCAAAGGAGTTCTAGCCGTGCGGCATCAGGCCGGCATAAACGCGCTCGTATTTAGCCACTATCTTTTCGGTATCGAACAGCTCGCGAGCAACAAGCTCGGCGCGGCGCCCGACTTGCTGCCAATCTCCAGGCGACCTCGCTTGAGCGGCTACTGCGGCGAGCAGTGATTCATAGTCACCCTGCTTGATGACCAGTCCGCACGAGTGCCCTTCGAGTATTTCCCTTGCTGAAGCCACATCGAAAGAGATGACGCCCGTGCCGCACGACAAGCTCTCAATCATCGCCCTCGCCAAGCCTTCGTGAGCACTCGCACAAAGAACGCAGTCCAAACTTTGGTAAAAGCGGGCAATATTGGCCGTGAAGCCAACAAAGCGTACAAGGTCCCCCAAACTTTGCTCAGCTACCGCGTTGAGGCATGCGCGCGAGTAAGGGTCCGTGTCGGGAAAAAAGTCACCCACAAACCAGAATCGAACATGGGGAGGCAGAAGCGTTCGGAACTTAGCTAACGCCAAGATAAATTCGAGTTGTTGCTTATAGGAGACAATTGCCCCCACGAGTCCCACGGCGAACTCCTCAGGCTGAATTCCTAACTCTTCTCGGGTTTCCTTCCGACCTTCTGCGTCGAGCGCATGCATCGTCCGAAAATCCACAATACTGTAGACAGCTTGTACCGGGGATACCCATCTGGCTGGGATCCAGCGAGGGGGTGCGGTTTTTTGTTCCACGAAGCGGCGCATCTCCTCGGACAGTACGATCACTTTGCTCGCAACGAGCCTCGCGAGTGTCCACTTGGCCCCGCCGACACCCAATGTGCCTCTGATATTATGCACGACTCCGGCCCGTGCTAGGCGGGCACCAACTCCGCAATGAATCAAGGCATACAGATCGTTGCAGTGCACTACGCGCGCATTGGTGCCACGTAGGTACCGATAGACTCGAATGTTGGTTGAAACAATGCTTCTCGCCCGCTCCCACCTGGATATTCGGTTCGTTTCGCCCGCCGACGTTGCGACAGGCCAGACTTCGACCTTGCGGCCCTGTTCGGCCCAGCGGGCCGTGGCCGTCGAAGCTACTTGGGTTACCAGCAGTGGCACGAACTCCCTCAGATTGGAGAGCAGGTGCAGTAAACTTGAAACCCCGCCATTGGCTTCGTGAACGCTTTGAAACGCTATCACCAGAAGTGGGTGCCGCGGCGTAGACATCAACCTAGGCCTTTACCCCTTGCCCTGGGGTTCTGGCCACCCCGCCACACAACTTCGCCACCGACAACCCAGGCCGGCCGGTCGCATTGGAGACTGTTCGCGGAGGCCTCCAGGTGTGCCCGGGCACCCTGAACCAGAACACCTTACGGCGCAACCAATCACAACCGGAAGCCCCCCAAGATTCATCCCGATCGGACTAGTAACTGTCCCCAATTGGGCGTATTCCGACCTGCAATAGCCCTCCCATGACCCCCGCACGCCCCGACCTCCTACCTGCAGAAGACGCCATTACTCTCCCTCGCTTGATCGCAGCTGCCAGGAAGAGCTGGGGGCTGATCCTACTGATCGGCGCTGCCGTGCTCGTGGCGATGGCGTTCTACACACTCCGGCAGCGGCCCATCTATCAATCTAAAGTTACCGTACAAATCGATCCAAACCCGGTTCGCCCGTTAGGCAAGGACGTGCAAGGAGTCGTAGACATTGGAACCGGCGCCTATTGGAGCAACCAGGAATATTACAACACGCAGTACAAGATCATCCAAAGCCGGAGAATAGCTGAACAGACGGTCCAGAAGCTTGGACTGAACCTGGACGTGAGCTTTATGCTCAATCAGCCGGGGGACGCCCGGGGGGACGGTAAGCCTGCCTCCGTGGAGTTAGCCGGTGAGGTACTCCGAAGCCGCCTCACTGTGGAGCCGGTCAAGGACTCCCGCCTGGTGGTAATTAGCCTCGAGGATGCGAGCCCAACCCGGGCTCAGCGGATTGTTGGGACGCTCGCAGAAATCTACGTGGAGCAAAACATCGATCGCTTCGTCGACTCTACCAACTCCGCAGTGGAATGGCTGGGGGAGCAACTTGACAAGCTAAAAAAAGAACTCGAGCAATCCGAATTGGCCCTCCACCAATATAAGCAAAAAAATAGCATCCTTTCACTTTCGCTAGATGACCAGTCGAACATGCTGCGTGCAGAGATGACTCAGCTCAACGACCAACTTACCCGGGTGAGAACCCGCATCGAGTACTTAAACTCCCGCGCAGAGGAAATCGAGAAACTGCCCGCCGACGATCTGGACAAATTGGCGGTAACGGAACTTCTTCAAAACGCGGTCATCAACGATCTTCGGAAGTCCTATCTGGATGCACGTCGCGAACGTGACAGCTTGCTCAAGTCCGGCAAGGGCGAAGAACATCCTGAGAGCCGCTCAGCCTCCGCTCGTGTGGAAACATCAAAAGATGCACTGCTCTCCGAGATCCGCAACGTGAGACTAGCACTAAAAAACGACCTGATTGCTTCACGCAAAGAGGCGGAAGGTTTGCGTTCTCTGTTCGCGAATGCCGAAAAGCGGGCGCTCGATCTCAACCTTCTGGAGATGGAGTATGGGCGGCTCCAGCGCAGCAAGAACAACACAGAAAAGTTGTATTCCGTGGTGCTGGATAGAACCAAAGAGAGCGGCCTAAGTGGCCTCATGCGATTCAACAACATTACGGTCGTTGATTCCGCTCAGCAGCCTAAGGCTCCGATCAAGCCCAACGTGTCGTCCAACCTCGCCATCGGAGGCTTTGTTGGTCTGCTCCTGGGGTTCATGGTGGCTCTCGGCCGAGATCTCCTCGATCGAAGCGTGAAGCATCCTGAACAGCTAGAGACTGACCTAGGGCTTACCTTTTTGGGTACGTTACCGCGCGGAGACGCGACCGGTGGAGGTCGACCCTATGGCCGCAGGAGTAGGCGCATTCCGGCAGATAATGTTGGCACGATTGAGCTAATAGGCCACACGGATCCCACGAGCGGCCTTGCGGAGGCGGCGCGCGCCGTGCGTACCAATATCCTTTTCATGTCACCGGATAACCCTCACCGGCGGTTGCTCATCACTAGCGCTGGGCCCTCAGAGGGCAAAACGACGGCGGCGTGCTGCATCGCGGTCGCGATGGCGCAAGCTGGTCAACGCGTCCTTTTGGTGGATTGCGACCTCCGCCGACCCAGGATTCATCGAGTATTCGGGAAAACAAACGATGTGGGCGTTACCACAGCAGTGATGAATAGAGCCTCGTTAGATTCCGCAATTCAGTCAACGCCCGTCGAAGGTATGAGCGTTCTGGTGAGTGGTCCTCAAGTGCCAAACCCGGCCGAAATTCTACAGAGCGATGCCTTTGGGCATTTGCTAGATGAACTCTCCACACGCTTCGATCGAGTTGTAATAGATAGCCCGCCCATTGTGCCGGTCACGGACGCCACGGTCCTTTCGAAGCGCGTTGATGGCATTATCCTCGTTGTTCGCGCCTTCGCAACCAATCGCGAATTGGTGCGCCAAGCCGTGCGTGTCCTGAGGGACGTGAGCGCTCCGTTGATCGGGGCTCTGCTGAACGGCGTTGACTCGGAACGCTCCGGTTACGCTCATTACCAGTACTACTATTCTCGGGGCTATGGTGATAAGCCCACGTCCACCGAGGACCGAGCGGCATGAGCTGCAACTACAGCGGAGGCTCGAACGGTGCGTCGTCTCCTCAATAGAACGTCCCAAATCCTCCTTGATCTCCTCGCATTGGGCGTTGCCTTTGCCTTGGCGTTCTTCGCCCGTTTTGACTGGGTGCCACCCGCGGAAATGGTCACGCGCTGCGGTCTTTTGTTGCCTTACGTCGTCGCCCTGCAATACGGGATCCTGACGAGCTTTGGAATCAATCGCTTCGTCTGGCGTTACGTTGGCCTGCGCGAGGCTACGCGCATTTTCATCGCCATCTCGCTCTCCTCGGCGCTCCTGTTACTTTGCCGGCTCGTGCTGCCGCTGTTCTTCAATTCCAGGCTGGTGACCGTCGTCTTGCCCCTCGGCGTCATCCTCATCAATTTTCCGCTAGCTTTTCTCTCAACGGCCGGCCTTCGCGTCGGGCGGCGCCTTTTCGCGGAGCGGAACCTTCTGCGATCTAGGCAGGCCGATACAGCAGAGCCCATCCCCACTATCTTGGTCGGCGCGGGGCAGGTCGGCCTTCTGGTTGCGAAGGAACTCGAAGCTCGCCCTGATGTTGGCATTGTGCCCATCGCCTTCGTCGACGACGACTCGCTCAAACACGGCAGCGTACTGCACGGAATTCCCGTGCGAGGCGGTCCTGACGCAATACTGAAAATCGTCAAGGAAACCGGCGCTCAACAGGTCCTCATTACCATTGCTAGCCCTTCCGGTGACGTCATCCGGCGCATAAGCGAATTGTGCGAGTCTGTTGGAATCTCGGTAAAAATTATTCCGGGCCTCTACGAGGTCATGACAGGCTCGGTAAACCTTTCGCGTATACGAAGCGTCTCGATTGAAGATCTGCTTCGACGCAAGCCGGTGATACTCACAACGGACAAGATTGAGGGGTTCCTGGCTGCGCGGACGGTGGCCGTAACCGGCGCGGGGGGAAGCATCGGCTCAGAGCTGTGCCGGCAGATCTGTGCGTTCCAGCCCGCATGTTTGGTGCTGGTGGAGCAAGCCGAGAACGCCTTATTTTCAAGCCACAGCGAGCTCGTGCAGGCATTTCCCGACCTCGAGATTGTCCCCTGCGTCGCCGACGTCTGCGATAGCAAGCGGCTTGAGACAATCTTTGCGCAGTACCGGCCTTCGGCGGTGTTCCATGCGGCTGCGCACAAGCACGTGCCGATGATGGAGTTGAATGTTGGCGAGGCAATCAAGAACAACATCCATGGAACGCGAATCGTAGCGGACGCCGCAGACGCCGCGGGGGTTGAGCGCTTCGTGCTTGTTTCCACGGACAAAGCCGTTAACCCATCGTCGGTCATGGGCGCCACCAAACGCGCAGCCGAGCTCTACATCCAGTCGCTGTCCGAGCGCAGCGCAACACGGTTCGCGGCAGTGCGCTTCGGCAATGTGCTCGGAAGTGCCGGGAGCGTCGTGCCCATTTTCCAAGCGCAGATTGCCTGCGGCGGCCCCGTGACCGTTACTGACCCCGAGATGAGGCGCTACTTCATGACCATCCCAGAGGCTTGTCAGCTCGTGCTTCAGGCCGCATCCATGGGAGAAGGCGGGGAGATTTTCGTGCTGGACATGGGCCAACCCGTCAAGATTGTGGACCTCGCCCGAGATCTCATTCGCCTGAGCGGCCTCCGCCCTGACATCGACGTGATGATCACATTCACTGGGGTGAGGCCGGGAGAAAAACTGTTCGAAGAGCTGATCGCCGACGATGAGCGCACCATGAAGACCAACCACCCGAGCATACTAATCGGGCGCTTGAAGTCTCCTCCCTGGGAGTCCACGTTGGATCGAGTTAATTCACTGGTTGATGCAGCGCTTGCGCAGCAGTCCGAGGATGCACTCCGGGAAAAACTCACAGCCCTCGTCCCGGAATACGCGAGGCCGTCGGAAGACCATGCCACGGAGCGCCAGGCTCGCACCGTTGACCTGCGCCACACCGCTCAGGGGCCCCACCTCATGCGGAAGGCCAATCCAATTCCAACGGCCTAAAACGTTCATGGCAGTTTCTCTTCAAGGTTCTGGGACACGATGCTGGTTTGCCGACGGTCAACTGCCAGGGCAACGCTTGCCACGGCCCGCTGGGGTCACCCGTTAAGCACATGGCCTCCGCAGCAGTCACTTCAGGCTCCAGCGCCCGCAACCCTGCTTTAGCGCTCCTTCGAATTTTCCTTTTCGCCGGCGCTGCGTGCATCGTATTCCTCATTGTAACTGGCCAGTCCAGCAATGAGGAAATTATCGCCGTTCTGCCCTGGTTATGCGCTGCGGTCGCGTTGCAGCTCCTTCCCATCTTCACGACGCGATCAGGCGACCTATTCAGCCCTCCGTCTTGGACTGGCCTCAAGGACGGTTTCGATCTCATCGTTATCATTGTTGGGCTTTTGGCAGCCGAACGAATCGACTTGGGACCGTTGTCCGCCCTATCCACGGCAACCCGTATCAGCCTGACCCAGCAGGTGGCACTCCTTCAAATCATATCACGCGGCGCGTACCTCCTTGGCTATTTTTGGCCCATTAATCGCGGCCTCGCTGCGAACCTTCCTGACCTAACCCGACGCTCCTGGCGACCTGCGCGGCTGCTCTTCGCATCACTAATTCTTGTCGGGATTTTTGCGTTTACCTACGGGCAGTTTCAGTCCCGCTTGGGGGGGGACCTGTGGGACATCACTCGACTTCGGGAAGGCAAGGCCGTGTGGCGAAACGATGCGACCATGACGTGGATGACTCGTGGCATTCAGTTCGGCTTCTTGCCCGTCATCCTGCTATTTTTGTACTCGGGAACGCAACGTTCACGCTCAGCGCTCATCGCGAGTGGGCTGCTATTCCTAGTGGTAGCGTTCTTCGCGAACCGTTTGGGGCAGCGCGGCCCGGCGGTCGCCGTGGGAGCGGCATTGCTTATGCTCTTTCACTACACATGGCGGCGAGTGCCCCTAACCCACTTCGTGGGGCTTTTGCTAGTAGCGCTGGTGACCACAAATGTGCTGGGAACGTTTCGAAGCGGTGAGCACGTCGACAGTACCTTTGAGGATGAATTTTCTGCGCGCATTTCCAAACCCGGAGATGCAATGGCTGAGCATGCCACGGATCGAGCCAGGCTAACGGCTCAAGCAGCAGTACTGTATTATTTCCCAGAAAAGCGCAATTATCTCCTGGGCGAGAGCTGGGAGCCGTTAGCAACGCTGCTCATTCCGAAATGGCTTTGGCCCGAAAAGCACGACGGCGAACTCTGGACGGACACACGTATCGTTCCAAGGCTGATCGGAGTTCTCGTGCCAGTTTCGTTTCCCACAATGCTCTACGCGAATTTCTCGTGGATTGGAGTATTTGTATGCATGTACCTATGGGGAATGTTTCACGCGAACCTGTATGCATGGCACACAAGCGCCAACGTGCCTGCAACCGCAATGCTCTACGTCCTCACTCTTGTTGTGTTCACGCCGACTTTTTTGGGCATTTCAGGCGCCCTTCAGTTCATAGTACCGATGCTTTTGTTACTGTACTTTGTCACGGTCAAGAGTCGCTCACCTCCCGAGAACTACCGCAAGGCGGAAGGCCCTGAGGATGATGCGAGAGACCTACCAAGCGCGCATCAACCAGGGGCGGCAAGGAACGTGTCCACTCCGCCTTTGGTTTAGCCCTGTTCCTTTTGCAGGGGTCTGTTGCACTAACCTTGGTTGCTTGATATGCGTTAGACCGTGTGTGGAATAGTGGGCATTGTTTCGAACCAACCAATTAGCGTCGAAACCCTCACGATTTCCAGGGATACACTCTCTCACCGCGGGCCTGACGATAGCGGGCACTGGGTTTCGCCCTCGGGGCGGGCAGCCTTGGCGCACACGCGACTGTCGATCCTCGACCTTTCATCCGCAGGCCGCCAGCCGCTTTTGAATGCACAGGCAAGCCTCGTTATCTCGTACAACGGTGAAGTATACAATTTCTTGGCGTTGCGACGAGAGCTACAGGGCTTCGGCCACGTGTTCCGAACGGATACTGATACAGAGGTCGTGTTAGCTGCCTATGACCAGTGGGGCTCTGACTGCGTTCGTAGATTTCGCGGGATGTTTGCGTTTGCTATTTGGGATGAGCGCAAACAGGAATTGTTCCTTGCGCGAGACCGACTGGGGATCAAGCCGCTTTATTACTACCACGATGGGACGACGTTTGTGTTTGCGTCGGAGCTGAAAGCCATTGAGCGCATCTCATCGCTCACTCTGACGGTCGATGAGACAGCGCTGTACGACTTCCTCACGTACATGTACATTCCAGCGCCGAAAACGCCTTACACGCAGGTAAAGAAGGTTTTGCCTGCACACAGCATCACGCTTAGCAGCGGGCGCCTGACAACTCAATGCTACTGGGATGTCGCTTTTAGCGACCAAGGGGGACCGAAAACCGAACAAGAAGCTGTCGAGGGGGTGTCGCATCTTTTGCGTGACGCCGTAAAGAGTCATCTAATTGCGGACGTGCCGGTCGGCTGTCTTTTGTCGGGGGGTGTGGATTCAAGTGGCGTGACCGCGATTGCTCAAGGACTTGTCGAACATCCACTCCAGACCTTCTCTATCGGGTTTGATGTCGAAAGCCAAAACGAAACCCGTTACGCGCGAGAAGTTGCCACCAAGTACAATACCCAGCATACCGAACACATCGTTTCTGCTGGGCGGGCCAAAGAGTTGCTTCGGGACCTCCCGGGGATTTACGATGAACCGTTCGGCGACAGCTCAGCGATTCCGACCTTTGAGGTGTGCGAGCTCGCCAAGAAGTCAGTCACTGTGGCACTCAGTGGGGATGGGGGCGATGAAGTGTTCGGGGGCTACACCTGGTACGAAAGGCATCGCATCCGGAGGCCATTCCCACACCTGCCTGAGATTCTTCGCCAGTTCCTCCCATTTGCGATCGACCGGTCAGCGCTTTCGCGGCTGCCTAAAATTCCTGGAATTGTGAATCGCATTCGGTCACCAATTGAGCGGCATGTCTTGTTGGTGGGAGGCTTCAGCAAAGGACAAAAGGCTCATGTTCTGACACCGGAAGTGGCCCGCCGTTATCGCGACTACGACGACTACTGGTACTTCAAAGCGCACTGGCAACGCGAGCTGCCACTTGTTTCACGGCTTCAATACCTAGACCTCCATACCTATCTACCGGACGACATCTTGACCAAGGTAGACAGAGCCAGCATGGCACACGGTCTTGAGCTGCGGCCCCCTTTAATCGACCACCGCCTCGTGGAGTTTGTCGCCTCAGTTCCTGAGAAAATCAGAGTGCCCCCGGGACGGCTAAAACACTTGCTGAAAATGGCCCTTCGGGGGATCCTCCCCAGCTCAATTCTAGAAAGGCCCAAGCAGGGCTTTAGTGTCCCTTTAGCAGTATGGGCTGAGGAGCTTCGTTTGCCCTCCACGAACAATAACTGGTCGGGAACGGTTGGTCAGGGATGGCTTACGCACGTCTTACGAACCTGGGAGCGCGCGCACAACTTCGGCGGTCACACGAAGTTGCTTAGCACACGTTCTTTGGATGGCTCCATCGCACCATGAAGATCGCTTACATTTCAGAAAACTATCACCCATCAACTGCTGCCAATTCTACACAGTCCCTCCAGATGGCTGCAGCGCTGGGAAGCCTGGGGCATACCGTTGAATTTTTTTCACCCTATCATGCGCATGCTGTTCGCCGTTCCGGGTTTTCGCAGCTATGCAGTGACTATTCCATCGAACCCGCTTTCTCGCTTCAATACCTTCCTCATCTCAGGTTAGCTAACGGAAGGTTTGGCGGTTCGTTCGGGGTCGTTGCAGCATTTCTAGCTCGAGCCGCAAAGTTCGACCTCGTCTTCACAAGAAACGTGCGGATTGCTTCCGCAGCTGCGAGGCTGGGGTGCAGGGTCATTCAAGAATCTCACTCCCCTCATAGCTCCGCCGAAAGTGAGCGACAACATCTCGCTGCCCTCCACCTTGCGAGAAGCCCTTCGCTCCAGCGCTGGGTCTTTATCAGCGAGCGATTGATGGATCTCGTCTGTGGAGACGTCCCAATCCCTCCCCACCTTTGCGTAGTAGCCCATGATGCGGTTGACCTTGCTCGATTCTCTCCATGCGACGCGCAGCACGACGCGAGGGCGAAGCTCGGAATTGCAGTGGACCGACCGTTGGTAGTGCACTCAGGGCACCTTTACCCTGGGCGCGGCGCAGACCTCCTAATCCGAGTTGCGGAGCGCATTTCTCAGGCTGACTTCATGTTTGTTGGGGGAACCAGGCACGACATTGCCCGCCTCCAGGCCGAGGTTGGGGCGCGCGGACTGGCCAATGTGCGATTCATGGGGCACCTTCGGCTGCCTGACATTCCCACCTACTTGTTTGCTGCCAATGTCCTGGTTATGCCCTACACGTCCGAAACGGTTACGAGCGACCGACGGACGCGCTCAATTGACTACGCTTCGCCGATGAAGCTTTTTGAGTATATGGCGGCTGGCCGCGGGATTGTGGCAACGCGGTTTCCAGCGATTCTCGAAATCCTGCAAGATGGCGTCAATGCGCGAGTTGTTGAAGCAAACTCAGTTGATGCCCTCCACAACGGAATCCAAGAGCTGTTGTCGAATCCTCAAGTTTCCGATGCTCTTGGTGCCCAAGCACGGGCGGATGTGGCCTCCCATACCTGGGAACTCCGGGCCAAGAGAATCCTGCGAGGTCTAGATATCGCATGACCCTGTCGCTCATACGTCGTGTCGGCTTCGGGGGATCGGAGTACCGGCAGAACCTATTGCTCTTGCGCCGAGAAAGGCTGCCAAGACGTGCGCTCGCAAAAGTCGCGTCCCTAGCTTCCACCGGGGACGGTCTATCTGCTTTGGCATGGCGAAGGTAAACTCCACATGACCCCTTTCCAACATGCAGTCGGGCGAAGCTCAAAGCTTGACTTAGCCAAACATGCTTGACGGCGCACCACCGACGAATAGCCGACCGACTCAGGACCCCCTACCATCGGGTTTGCCGGTTGAGCCCTCGGAACCACAGAGGTCGTCTCTTAAGGGTCTAGCTGGACACGGCCTCTGGACCGCCCTCGGAACCATCGCAAGTTCCGCGATCGGCTTGGGTCAAGTCGTCATTGTGACCAGGTTGCTTGGCGTCGAAATCTTCGGGCAAATCGCGCTAATAATGGCGGTTACCTTGACAGTGCGTCAGATCGTAGGGGTCCGAGTCTGGGAGTGGGCCATGCGCGAGTTCTCCGGCGCGTACGTTAGGCGCGACGCCGTGGCGGGTGGAGTCGTGATTCGCACGGGGTTCGCGCTGAGTTTGGGTGTCAATCTTGTCTCATTCTTGATCGTTCTCGGAGTGAGTCGCTTCTCGGCCCAAAAGTTTCTACACGCGGAGAGCTTGACCGTCTGGGTGGCAACCTACGGTATGTCATTGCTAGTCAGTTGGATTCCCGACACGGCATACGGCGTGATGCGCGTCACGGAACGATTCCGCTTTCTGGCGCTCCAGTCTGTGCTCCTAAGTTTGATGAGGTTCACGATTCTTGCGAGTGCGGCATGGTTTAAACCGACGATCGGGAGCGCGGTTTTCGCGTACCTTGCGGTTGAGACGTTGTCAGCTACCTGGATGTTGACCTCAACAGGACGCATTTTTAGGGAGGACTTTGGGACATCGTGGTGGAACGCGTCACGCTCTCGCCCGTTGCTTTTTGATCCTTCGATGCGAAAGCTTCTGCTCATCGGGAGTTTGACAGATCTGCTAAAGGTTGCAGGCGGTCGAGCTGACCTCCTAGTTCTCGGTTGGTTTCGCCCTCCCGCAGAAGTTGGCTTGTATCGCGCCGCGTGGAATCTCGTCGACGTCTTTGATAGGCTGTCGAGTCCACTCTCGATGATCGTTTTCTCCCGCCTTGTAAAACTTGCGACACTCAAGGCCCGTGC
>JBBRRP010000059.1:0-36261 GCA_038246305.1 Polyangiales bacterium
CTACGCTTCGCCCGACACCTCGCGATGTAAGACGCAAGACTCGATACAACGACCTTTCGGTGTTTCCGCTGACGAGACTTCGACCGGGATCGTCTCCCGACCGGCACCCGCTGGTCAGCTGCAGCTTCGTGACGCACATCCAGGCCGACCTTAGAGCGCAT
The DNA here is from genome assembly GCA_038246305.1 of Polyangiales bacterium. Taxonomy (GTDB): domain Bacteria; phylum Myxococcota_A; class Polyangia; order Polyangiales; family Polyangiaceae; genus JBBRRP01. The sequence goes on from JBBRRP010000059.1 coordinate 162, forward strand.
TCGGGCGTAGCGCCAGCCAGCGTGGGAGGCTCCACAAGGTCCCGGTTTGACCTGTGAATTGCGTGCAGGCAGGCTGCGCTCTGGCAACCTTTGGAGGTGAGTGAGATGCGCTATCGAAAGCTGGGCAAGACCGATATTTCTGTGTCTGAGGTGAGTCTCGGTTGTTGGACGCTGGGGGGCCTGAATTGGGTCAACGGCAACGCGAATGGCTGGGCGAACGTAGACGAAAAGGAGGTCGCGCGAGCGATTGACTATGCCCTCGCACGCGGCGTCAATCATTTCGACAATGCCGATGTCTATGGCAACGGTCGTGCGGAACGCATGTTGGCTCGCATCTTGGGTTCACGCTCAAAAGAGCTGGTGATTGCGACCAAGGTCGGGCACTTCCCCGGCACGGCCGAGCATGCCTATGAGCCGCAACACATTCGACATCAGTGTGAGCAATCACTGGTTAATCTCCAGCGGGATTACATTGATATCTACTACTTGCATCACGGTGATTTCGGTGCCGATGATCGCTATTTGGAGGGGGCGATCCAGACTGTGCAGGATTTGAAACGAGAGGGAAAGATTCGAACGATCGGCCAGTCTGCCTATTCGAGCGCTGACTTTTTGCGGGTCGTGCCGAAGCTTCAGCCCGACGTGCTCCAGAGTTGGGCGCATGCTATGGACACTCAATTCATTCGTCCCGGCTCTGCGGTGCGGCGCCTGTTAGACGAACAGCAGATGTCATTCGTGGCGTTCTCGCCGTTGGCTCAGGGCATGTTGCTCGGGAAGTACAAACCGGGACAGGTCCCAGATTTTGAGCCAGGTGACCACCGCCGCGGGAACGACCGTTTCAGCGACGAAGCGTTGCAAAAGGTCGAGCCGAAGCTAACGAAGCTGAAGGCTCTTTTTGGCGAAACGACTCAGGGATTGGCGCGGGCGGCACTTCAATATTTGCTCGCCGAGCCGTGCGTGGCGTGTGTGATTCCAGGATTTCGTAACTTGGCCCAAGCTGAGATCAATGTTGGTGCTGCCGAGGTTCCTTTGGTTGAGGCTGAGGTCGCTGCGATTCGAGAAATCTTCAGCGAGTAGCTCGCTCACGCGTGGGCTAGCGCACCTCGCGAAAGGCGTCGATGGTAGGAACCGTCACCGAGAAATAGGCGCCAATCGGCTTTTGTTCCCGTACGTCGACGGCGCCGTGGTGCAGCTCCACCACCGAGCGGGCCACGCGCAGGCCGAGGGCGAGCCCGCGATGTTCCCCGACTCCGGCTTGCTGCGTGGGATCCAGGACGGCGAGCAACCTTCTACGGCTGAGACCGGCCTCCGGGATTTCAATGTCCATGCGAATTCGATCCTGGCTTTCACGAACCACGTGGACGCGCACGATCGGGCCTTTGGCAGCGCGGATGGCATAACCAATGAACGTGCCGAGTGCGCGCGGCATGCGGATGCGATCCACTAAGAGTTTGGGGCGCTCTTTGGGCAGAGCGGTGACAATTTCTACTTTGCTTTCACCGCCAAGATAACGCCCAATTTCGATGGCCTGTTCCAACAGCACGTCAATCTCGGCGAGCTCGGGCAGAAGAGTGAGTAGCCCGGCTTCGACGCGTGCCGCATCGAGGATGGTCTCAATCAGCGCCAAGAGTTCCTTCCCGCGGCGCTCAATAACGCCCAAGCTTTCGGCCTGCGCCAAGCTGACCACGTCCGTTTGGCGAACCAGCTCACCGAAACCTAGAATGGCGTTGAGTGGGCTCTTCAGATCGTGGCTCACACTCGCAAAGAATAGCCCGCGCATTTTTGCCGCTCGCTCCCGGGCGTCGATGGCACGCTGCTGAGCGCCCGAGAACAGCCGAAAGCGTGCCGCCAGCTGCTCGATGCCGGCTCCCAGCTCTGAAATGGCCGAAAAAGTGGCCGAAGAGTGCGCTTCGGGGAAGCTGCTCGGTTGCGTTTCAGTTCCGAGGAGTCGGACGCGCCGGGCAGCGTTGACCAAATCTCGGCGTAAGGCGTGGCCGAGCAGGAGCCCCGCGAGCCCGGCCACAAGGACCGCGCACAACGAAAGCAGCAATGTATTTTCGCTGAGTGTTGGAACAGCCGAACTCTTGAACGCCACTTGCGCGCCTCCGCGATCAAGTGCCGTCGTCAGCGTGACAATTCCATTGTTTCCGCGCTGGATTCCATATTCCGTCTTGCCATCGAGCATCTGGGCTGAGAACCCGAGACTGGTGGCCACACCCAATGCGGGAAGCAGTCCGGCTGCAGGCACGACGCCCGGGCTCTCCTCTAGCACAGATCGCGCGAAGGCACGTGCGGTCTCCTCGCGCGCGAGCTCGTCGGTACGCCGGAGGTGAGCGTTGACGATCAGTGCGGCACCCATCGCCAACACTCCGACGGGTGTGAGCACGGCGGTTAGCAGGCGGAGGGTCACGTGTTGTCGAAGCTGGCCCTGTTGTTCTGCGAGGTCAGCCAACTCGCGCATGGCTTCTGGCGGAGCGAGCGCAAGAGCGCGCAGAACATTCACCCGGATCACCAAGAATAACGGCAAAGAAACCGTTGAAATCATGATCACTCCGAGCAGGGATAGCGTGATGCCCGTCGTGAGGTCCAGCACTTCCGGCCGCCACAGCGTCACACTGATAGACGCGCCAAAGGTGGATGGCAGCACCCAGATCCAGAGCACGCGTGCGGGCTCGTCACTCAACTGCCCCAAGTCGTCGGCATCAATGGACGAGGATTGGAGTGTCAGCGCGCGCAGTGCAAACCGATACCTACGGAGGCGTAGAAAATTCCAGCCTATGGCAAATAGTCCCCCGGCAATGAGTCCCAAGGACAACGCCACCGGCCCATAAACGGCAGGTGCGCCCTGCAATAATACCAAGTGCGATGACAGCAATGCCACTAGGACACCTACCGTGATCGACGCCAGCAGCTGCCACGCGAGAATTCTTTGGACCAAGCGAGCAGCGTCAGAAATCATCCAGCACCCGACAGGTGAAAGCGGGAGCTCGCGGTCAAAAGCGGGGGAATTTCGGCGGGCATGTCTTTGGGCTCCGGCGGCAGGCGCGGTAACAGGACGGCGAAGCTTGAGCCCACCCCGAGTTCGCTCTGCACACCAATCGAACCACCATGCATTTGTACGAGCCGTCGCGTGATCGCCAGACCTAGCCCTGTCCCGACGCGCTGTGCGCTCAACTCTCCAGATTGCCGGTACTCTTCGAAGATCGATGCCTGTTCGGACTTTGGAATCCCGGGGCCCGTATCGCTGACGAGCATGCCGACGTAGTCGCTCTTGGGGTCGACGCTGACCACGACTTTACCGCGGCTCGTGAACTTAACTGCGTTGCCGACGATGTTGGTGAGGATCTGGCGCACTCGGCGGGCATCTACTTTAGCGAGTGCGGTGTCCCCAAGCAGCAATAGCTCAATCCCCTTCTTCACGGCGGCTGGCTGCAACTCGCGGACCACGTCGCCAGCGATGGCGTAGACGTCGGCTTCTTGTCGATTCAGCCGTAGCTCTCCGGATTCTAGGGCAGAGAGATCGAGGATGTCGTCGATCAGCGCTGCCAGGTGCTCCCCGCTGCTGCGGACTTGCGTGAGGTTTTCGTGCGCGTCTGGGCTGAGTGGGCCGTCCACTTCGCTCAGCAAAATGTCAGTGAAACCTAGAATTGCGTTGAGGGGTGTCCTTAGCTCATGGCTGAGAGCAGCCACGAAGGCACTGCGGTCCTTATCGTAGGCGAGTGCGCCGTCGAGATCTTGGCCATAGGCTCGCTCTGCGGCTTCGAAGCGGTCCACGACCACATTGAATGCATTGGTGAGGAGGCCGACTTCATCGATCGCGCGCACCGGGATCACTTTTCCCGAGGGCGCCGCGCCTTCCCGAGCCATCTCCGCGATTCGCCGGCGCATGTAGGTCACGTCCGCACGAACGTCGCGGGCGAGCGCAAAACCCACCAGCGCTGAAACTCCGATCAGAATCGTCGTCAGGGTCGCCAGAGACGTGATCAGCGAACGCGTGGTGACTGGGGCTTCGGGCGCCGACACAAATGAGATGAGCGAAAGATGTGCGAGCGGCGCGGGGAGGGGGTGGGCGTAGTAGCGGGTGCGGCCAAGCAGAGTGATGGCTTCGCCAGCTCCGGCTATCAGCAACCCCTCGATCTGGCTTTGGCGTGGCGGCGCCAGTGTGGCATCCAGGATGATTGAGCCGTCCTGCCGAACTAGCAGCATCTCGGTGCCAGAACGACGCGTGGCTCTCTCCAAGACAACCCGACGCGCCTCCTCGGGGGTGGCACGCAACCGTTCCGCTAGCGTCTCCACCAGGAGCTGAGCACGTAGCGCCGAAGCAGCGTCGCTCTCAGTTACCAGATCACGAACGCCAAATGCGCCGATCGCGAGCGCGGTGGAGAGACCCAAAAGCACCACAATCGCGGGCGCCATGACGACAAAAGAGAGCCGGCCGGTGAGGAGCCTAGCCATCCTGCGCCAATTTGCCGAACACGGCGTGGTCGAGCCAGCGCGAACTCACGTACTCAGCTTGGCGTGCGATGCCCTCGAAGCGAAATCCAAGGCGTGAGATAACGCGCAAGCTTGCGTAGTTGTCGGTTGCCGCTGCACAGCGGATGCGGTGAACCCCCAGCCGTAAGAACGCGAAGTCCACACAAGCAGTTGCCGCTTCCGTCATGACACCGTGACCTGTTGCCGTCTGCTTAAGCCAGTAGCCAAGCTCACAGGATCGATGCAGATGCACACAGGCATCTAGTCCAACCACTCCGAGAAAGCTCGAAGTGGCTCGATCTCGAATCGAAAAACGCACTGCGCGCCCCAGATCCCAATCGTGAGCACAGGCTTCCGCGAAGCGGTCGGTGGCTTCGGGCGTGTTGTTGAAAGGGACCCATGGCAACCACCTCTCGAGGTTGAAGCGCGTGCTTTCGATCGCTTCCCAGAGCTCCGGCGCGTCATCCTGATCAATCGGGGAAAGTCTGAGGCGCTCGGTGGTGAGCGGCTTCCGCTTGAGTGAGATGCGCGAGGGAATCGACAGGCCAACGGGAAGCGGCGCTGGCTCCGCGGCTTCAAAAGCTGCACGGAATTCGCTCGCTTCGGGTCTTACTGACATTCTGTCCTCAAAACAAACGCTTCCAGGTGTCCGGCTTCAAAATCGCGCCACGCAACATACCATAAGCCCGGACGCTCTCCAGCAACCACCGAGGGGTGGGGCTGAAAGCCGGTAACGCGCGTGAGGATGCTGGCGGTGCCGACACCTTCCTTGTTCAAACTAGCGAGCTTAAGTCGAGCTTCTTCAAACCACACCACCACGCTGCCCGAAGCACCGTGGGCAATTACTGGGCGGGAGCCTGAAGCGGCGAGAGTGCGCCGCCATCCGAGCGCGCCGTTGGCGGTGAGATAAGCGAGGCTCGCATTGTCGGTACCCGTATCCCAGGCCACGAAGCAGTCCCCACCGGAGCAATCGAGCTGCGGTTGAACGTTTTTCGCATCGGAATCGCTCACGGGCGAGAGCTGTCCCACGTGCAGATCGGTGGGCTTATCTTCGGGCCCTGCCCAAGGTGTTTCAGCGGCGACGCCTGTCCGCATTTGGCTATCTCCGCGCTCAATCAAGAGCTGTTTGATCTGGGACCGCACAGGGGTTAGCTCCTGAGCAAAAACAATGCGAAGCTGTGTGGCGCTCACCGCCAGCGACGGCTTGCTGATGCCGCGGGTAACTCCAGGCCGAAACCGGGGTGCGAGTGTGAGGACGCGAACGGCAGGCCCCGTCGGTACGAGAGCGGCGGTCGTCTGTCGAACCAAAAGCGACGCGCTGCCATCGGTGTTGCTCTCTTCCCACACGAACCACAAATCTCCTTCGGGAGCAATCGCTACGGCTGGGGAAAACGGGGTGCGTTTCGGCGTGGAGAGCCGCGTGGGCGCGGCCAACGCTTGGCTCGCTCCGCTAAAGGTGCGAACCAAAAGCCCCGCATCGCCACTTGTATCTGAGTACATCGTTGCGATGTTGGCCCCCACGTTAATGAGGGTCGGATCGCCCGCCGTCACAGATTCCGGGCTAAGCACGTACGCTTGAGAGACGCGCCGCAGCGCATCATCCAGAAACGTCGCTGAAATTTGGCGTTTGTCCGCTGCGAGATGATTGTCAGCCCAGCCGAGTAGCGGCCCTTTGCCGGTGAGCACGACGCTTGGGCGTGACGCTGGCTTCAGTGCGTCAAACGGCCGTGGGCGGCCAAGCGCCGTCACACGGCAACGGTTGCCGGCATTTTGCCGTTGTTCCACGATGATTTGGCAGCGTTGAAGAAGCGAACGTGCAACAGGCGCTTGCCCAAGCGCGACGCCCTCTTCGAATTGTTTGAGCGCCTTATCTGGATCGCCGTCCAGCAAGCTAAGTTGGGCCGCATTCACCTTCAGCGCGTAAGGTTCGCTTTCCAGTGGTGCGGCTCGGTTGCCGGCTTCCTTCGCTGAACCTTGGTGGAACGCGAGCCACCCCACGTAGCCGGCGAGCGCCACTCCGAGCGATCCCAATGCCAGACCCATCGCCCACGAGCCTCGTCGCGGCGCGGTCGTGAAGGCATCAGGGCGAGCCGGAGGTGTCCCGGCATTCGCGGAAGGCAACGGGGCCAGCTTCAGCGGGGGAGCACTCGGAATAGGTGCGACGGGTGGAGCCAGATCCGTATCGCTCACACTTTCCGCGGGAAAGCCGCCTGGTAAGAGCGCTACGCGAAGGCTTTCAGCAAGCTCGCGGGGGCTTTGAAAACGTTCCTCAGGTAAGCGGTTGAGCGCGCGCGCAAACCAATCGTCGAAGCCCGGAGGGAGATCTGTAAACAGCATCGAGGGCTTCGGCAGCGGCGCCGCAGCGATCTGGGCCAAAATCATGGCCACACCCTGCTCAACGTTCCATACCGTTTTCCCGGTCAAGCACTCATAGACGATGCAGCCCAGGGCCCAGAGATCGGCCCGATGATCGACCCCCCCGTGCCCTTTGGCTTGTTCGGGGCTCATATAGGCTGGCGTGCCAAAGAGCGCGCCCTCACGGGTTAATCTTACATTTTCTCCATCCGCGTTCGTTTCATAAAATTTGGCGAGGCCAAAATCTACGAGCTTAGAAAGCAGACGCCCGTCCTCATCTTGGGTGAGAAAAATGTTTTCGGGCTTCAAATCTCGGTGAATCACGCCAACTTGGTGCGCCTTCGTGAGTCCGCGGGCGGTTTGTTCGATCACTTCCAGTGTGGTTGCGGCATCCAGCCTTCGGACGCGAGTCAAGCGTTCGTAAAGGCTCTCTCCCTCTAAAAGCTCCATCACCAAGAAAGGGCGCTCTTCGTACATCCCCGAATCGTAGACCTCGCAGATATGGGGGCTTCGAATCGCGGCCGCAGCGCGCGCCTCACGCAGAAAGCGTTCGCGCACCACTCGGGAAGCCACCAAATCTTGGGATAGCAGCTTAACGGCCACTCGTTTGCCAATGTCGACATGAACCGCCTCGTAAACGACAGCCATTCCGCCGCGGCCTACCTCGCGTGTGATTCGAAATTTTCCCTCTAAGACGGTTCCGACCGGAAGCTCGGGCTGATGGGTGGCCGTCATGGAGGGGGGACCCGAGCTTAGCTTGCTACTAAAAGCCGGTTCAATTTGTCCGGGAGAATGTCCGGAGCGCCCTCGGAAATGAGGTGAAGCGGAGCTGATGAAAGCGTGTGCCAGTAGAGCACGCGCAGGGGGCGGCCTTCCGGCCTAGAGATCTCCGGGCACGGAGAGGGATGTCGTATCCCGTGCAAACCGGGATGGTTCAGCAAACGAAGGGCCACAGCGAACGCCTTCGCGGTGTAAGTGAGGTCCAGCTGCAACCCTTCTCCAAGTGCTACGTCGTAGGCCCTTTCGCCTGCAACCGTGGCCCATCCGTAGCCCTCGCCTAAAAAGCGATCTTCGATCACAAGATGGCGACTGAGCTCGCTCAGCCCCACCTTATTTTCGCGGTCCAGCGACTGGTGGGCGAGGCCGAGCAGCCAGGCACGCGTCACCGGTCCCAGTTGGATGATGGTCACCCCGAGCACCAAGCTCGCCAGGCCGACGCTGGCGACTCCTGCCACTAGCCCTGCGGTCGTTCCACCCGATCCGAGGGCGACGACAATGACATCAGGCGGAGGCAGCTCACCGGCATCCACTTGAGCCTTGAGCTCGCGTGCCGCCGCAACATAACCACGAGTTCCGCGCACATTGGTGCTTCCGAGCGGAACCAAATAGTCTCCGCGTTGGAGGATTTTGGAGGCGGTAAGCGGCAGCTGCCAGCCGTGCTCCACGGTGTGAATCTCAAGACCTTGAGCCACGGTGGCTCTGAGCATGTGGTAGGCCAAGGGCGACCAAGGCCGGGGACACAAGACGCACGCGGCCTTCAGGCCAAGCTTTCTCGCGAACAGGCCGGTCGCCACTGCTTGATGGCTGCCCGCCGCAGCGAGCGTCACCAAGCGCTGCGCGCCTTTGGAGCGAGCTTTCTCGAGGATCCCCTCCAACTTTCTCACTTTGTTTCCGCCAAATACCGGGTGAGTGGCGCCGTCGTTCTTGAGGAAAAGTTGGGCTTCGGGCGTCCAGAGCGCGGTCAGGGCGCGCACCGGGGTGGGATACACGCCCAGCTTCAAGAGCCGCACTTTCCGCTGGAGATGAAGTGAGTCGGAAACATTTTGGAAACCATTGGACCGCTACTCAAATGGCAGGCTCTGAGTGCAACTGGGGCAATTGCCCCCTACCAGGTCGAAGAGAGGCAGCAGATGAAGAAAATTGAGGCCATCATCAAGCCGTTTAAGTTGGACGAGGTCAAGGACGCCCTATCTGAAGTGGGCGTTCAGGGCATGACAGTTACCGAAGTGAAAGGCTTTGGGCGTACTGGAGGTAAGAAGGAAGTCTACCGCGGCTCCGCTTACGTGGTCGATTTCGTGCCCAAAGTGAAGCTCGAAATTGTGGTCCCCGACGACCTGGCACACCAAGTGGTGGACGCGATAGAGAAGGCCGCGAAGACCGGCCGAATCGGGGATGGCAAGATCTTCCTTTCCACCATCGATGATGCAGTTCGTATTCGCACAGGCGAGCGAGCCGAAGAAGCCATCTAGCCTTCGGCAGCAAGTTGCTGAGGTGCTCGGGGGGGTGGGGTTGCTCAGGCACAAGCCATTGGGATATCTGCGTTGGACGTGACCGATACGGCCTCTTCCCCTGTGAACCTTGCAGAAGATCCTGCAAGGCAACCGAAGAGTCGCCTTATTTGGCTTCGCGCGCTAGCGATCTCAGGGGTGGTGGGGTTCGGATTCTGGTGGTTGCTCCGCAAGGGAGCGCTGCCCATTGTTCCGCCGGCCTCGGCTTTTTTGGAGGTTCGGTGGACATGGGTCTGGCTTTACGTGGGCATGTGGGTGTTCCTGCACATACTCCGTTGCTCTCGTTGGTATTTCTTGGTGCGCCCCGTCTGTGAAGTGTCTTTTTTGCGCCCGCTTCTCATCTCGCTGTCAGGATATGGCGCGCAGGTGATTCTTCCGTTCCGAATGGGCGAAGCGGTTCGCCCCACCATGATCGCCCGTCGCGGAAATCTCACGTGGCTAGCAGCTGCGGGAACTGTTGGTGCCGAACGCGTCGTGGATGGCGCCTTTCTCAGTTCGGGCCTCGGGGCTGCGCTCCTGAGTGTGCAAACGCTCGACCCTTTGCCGACGCACCTGGGACAGTTGCCGTTGCCTTCCAACTTAGTCCGGGCAGCTGCCATGGCTGCCGTGGTGGTTTTCCTCAGTCTCTGCGTCGTGATGTGGATTTTCTACGCGCGCAGGATTTGGGCGCAAGAGGTAGTGCGTCGGACGCTCGGTCGTATCTCAGAACGCGCGGGCGATGCGATTATCAAGTTTCTCTCGCGAGTCTCAGAGGGTCTCGCGTTTCTTTCGGTCCTTCGCTATTCACTTTGGTTCCTGGGTCTCACTGCGATTTATTGGGTGCTCTGCGTTTCAAGCATGCAATTCTTGTTTCGCGCCGTTGGGCTAGTGGACGCCACGTTTCTCCAAACCATGATTGTGCTCGGGGTCATGGGCCTCGGGCTCGCCATGCCCAATGCCCCCGGTTTTTTTGGGTCATTCCAGATCTCCTGTTACGCAGCATTGGTCATGTTTTTCCCAGCCCCAATCGTCCTCAAGCAGGGCGCAGCGTATGTCTTTCTGCTCTACGTGATCCAGTTGTCCGTCACTCTGGTGCTGGGCCTGGTTGCATTCTTGGCCGAAGAATTCCTGGCGCGAGCCGAGCTTAGGCGCGAGTAGGTATTTCCGAGTTCGCATGCTGGCGAGCCAATTTCTTGCGCGCTATACGCCTCTTCCATGAAGAAGGTGTTCATCGACGGGCAAGAAGGCACCACGGGGCTTCAGATCCACGAGCGCTTGACCGCGCGCTCTGATGTTGAAGTGCTCGAGATTGAGCCAGATCTTCGCAAAGATGAGCAGGCTCGGCGCAAGCTGATCAATCAGGCCGATTTCTTGATCACGTGCCTCCCGGATGACGCGGCACGCCAGGCAGTGGCCATGATCGAGAACGGCACCACGCGCGTGATCGATCCGAGCACTGCTCACCGGATTTTGCCTGGCTGGGCCTATGGTCTTCCGGAGCTGCGGGCCGGGCAGCGTGCTCAAATCGCCGGAGCGTTGCGCGTCGCCGTGCCGGGTTGCCACGCGACGGGCTTCCTGCTCGCGTGTTATCCGCTGATTGCCTCCGGGCTAGTCCCGAAGGATTACCCCATGGTGGTGCATTCCTTGACGGGCTTTAGCGGCGGAGGTCGCAAAGCGATCGAGGCCTACCAAACGGCCACGGAGGACATGGCGGCCCGGCCCTACGCGTTGGAATTGGCACACAAGCATTTGCCCGAAATGCAATCGATTTGCGAGCTGGTGCGCGCGCCGATTTTTGAGCCCGTGATTGTGAATCTTTACAAAGGGATGCTGGTCTCGGTTCCGCTACATCGCCATCTGCTGGCGCCGCATGCGACACCCAAAGCCGTGCACGCCACGCTCTCAGAGCACTACAAAAATGAGCCCTTCGTGCGTGTTATGCCGCTCGGGTACGCTCCAGAGGGTGGAGCGCTCGACCCCACTGCCTGCAACGATACCAATCGACTCGATCTGTTTGTTTTTGGAAATGATGAGCGGCTTTTGGTTATCGCTCGCCTCGATAACTTGGGCAAAGGCGCATCGGGCGCGGCCGTGCAGTGCCTGAACCTGATGCTCGGAATCGACGAAAAAACGGCGCTTCGCATCGATTAGAGCGCGGTTTTGGGGCTTCGCACGGAGAGCACGTACATGAGGATTTGCTGATGCTGGCTTTCGGTGAGCGCGACGCGATGCCGTGTTTGCATCCGGTGAATGGTCGCAGGCCAGCGTTCGGCGGATAGCTGATCGGGAAGCTTCAACGTGTGGCAACCCGCGCAGATCTGCGCGTACGTGTCGCGTGCTTCAGCGAGTGTTTCCACCGTGGTGCCAGGGAAACGTTCTTGCGCTGCCGCGGCCTGCGCCGCGGTAGGTTGAGGGAGTGAGGAGCCACCGCACGCGAAGCAGGAGATCCCTAAGAAGGCCAGTGCGACTGCCTGAATTTTAGGTGTCTGAAGCCGGAGCACGGTCGGTCTGTGGTCTGAGATAAATGCTGGCATGGGTTCAATCGCTGAGAGCGTTCGGACGAGCTTCGGCGAAGCCTATCAGAGATCAAAGCCCATCAAAACACGGGTTTGAACGTATTCGCCATCGCTCAAGTCGAGGCGGCTGCCCGGTGATGCACCCTTAAAGGCAACCAGCTGAGGCAACACGCTCAGGGACACCCAGTAGCGATCGGAGGCGGCAGAAACAGAAGGCCCAGCGTTCAAGCGCGAATGCTCGAATTCCCCTTCTTCAAATTGGTTCGTTTGCACCAACTCGCCGCCCAAGAAAACGTTTTCGCTCAAAAAGTAACCAACCCCAGCGGAGACGCCAAGTTTGAGTTCTTTCTCAGTCTTAGTGCCTGCCATGTCCCATTCAAACTCCGCTACAGGATTCACGGCGAACAGCAGATTGCCCTGGCGTTTGTCTAGAATGAACTTCGCCTCGAGCTCCATTTCATTGGGTCCGATGCTCACTTCTCCGTACAGCGCCGTTCCGAGCGCATCGGCAACTGGATCGCTCAGCTTGTACTTCCACTCGGAAGAGACGCCTGCGAACGCAAGCTCGGCTTGGCGGGCGCGAACGGTTCCCATGCCCGTGGCATCTGGGATATCCACATCTTGGGTGATGGCCTCAAAGTTCCAGTAAAGAGAACTCTGGAGATTCTTCGCTACGCCAAACTCAAACTCCAAGCGTTGATCGAATCGGCTGAAGTACGCTTCGCGACCAGCACGCCACGTTGTCGACGGCTCAAGCTCCACGCTGCCAGGGTTCAACACCGCCGATTCGTAGCTATAATTGAAGTGTCGGTCCGACGCCTGGGCGGGAGACGGACCTGCCAACAGGCAGAGCGCGGCGCTGCTGAAAGCTGCCGCTGTGATCAGCGATGAACCGATGGGGGAGGAGCGACGAAGATCCTTGGAAAACGACATGCGGGCACCATATTGAAAGTGAAAGTCATTTTCAATAAGAAAATGCCGCGCGCGATGAAATTGATAAAATCTTGAAATTACTGGATCAAATTGAATTTGAGCCCTCCGAGCCCTGCCCTCAACCAGGACTCGGGTGAGCCCGCAGGAGTTCGATGAAGGCCTGGGCGGCGCTGCCCGCGCGCTTCCCTTTCAACGTGATCAACTGTAGCCCCCTTCGGATCTCCAGGCCACGCACCTGCACCACACGCAACTGGCGCGCAGCGACTTCTCGTTCAATTGCCAATCGAGACACGAAGGCCAAACCCAGACCCGAAGCCACTGCGTTCTTGAGCGCCTCTGTGCCACCGAGACTCATCACCGGCGTCAGCACCAGGCCCTGCGCGAGCAACGCTGCTTCGACCACATCGCGTGTTCCAGAGCCCTGCTCGCGGAGGATGATGGGATAGGCTGGTAGCTCAGTGACGGCTAACGCTCCGCCCTTCGGGAGTTTGCTCTGTGGGTTTGAAATTAACACGATCTCGTCGTGGGCTATAATTTCTGCTTCAAGGGCGCTTATATTCACTAGGCCTTCGGTCAACCCAAAGTCGAGCCGGCTCTCCAATACCTCGGATTGAACGTGGCGCGTGTTGTTGATTTCAATGTCCAGCTGGATCTTTGGATGGTGCTGTCGGAATTGAGCTAGAAGCGGAGGTAACAGGTAGTTGCCAATCGTGGTGCTGGCGCCGATCGATAGTGTGCCGCGCGCGAGCCCGCTTAACTCAGCTAACTCAAGCTCCGCTGCTCGCTCTGCTGCGAAGATGGTAATGGCGTGCCGGCGCAGCGCTTGTCCGGCCTCGGACAGGACAATTCCCCGGGGCAGGCGATCCACAAGCGAGAGACCGAGCGCGGCTTCCAACTCCGACAGCTGCTTAGAGACGGCGGGCTGGCTCACACGCAGCGTGCGGGCGGCTGCGGTGAGACTGCCGTGGCTGGCCACAGCCGCAAAAACCCGCAATTGGTTCAGATTCACCGGAAAATCGTACCATAAGTTAAAGTTATGTGGAACATAATAATTATGTCCTTTAATTATCGCAGCTGATAGTCCAGATTCAGGGAACGCACATGGGAAAACCTAGAGGAACACACCACGTGGTGACAGCGTCGCTCACGAAAACTGGCACCCCGATTTACTTCACGCATCAGGGGGGATGGTCTGTTGACCTTCAGCAAGCGGGGCTGTTCGAGACTCCTGCCGAGCGCGATCAGAAAGTCGAAGTGGCAAGTCAGAATGAAGCTGAGGCCTGCGACATCTACACCATCTCGGTCTCCATTGAGAATGGCGTGATCGATCCACTGAGTGCACGCGAAGAGATTCGTGCCAAAGGGCCAACGATCGCTCTGCGCCGTCCCGACGCTGGTTTCTCCCAGAAAGGAGCTTGAAGCCTATGTATCAGTACGACGACTACGATCAGGCCATCGTCGATGAGCGCGCCCGTCAGTTTAAGGGGCAAGTGGAGCGGCGCATGTCGGGGGAAATCACGGAGCTCGAATTCAAGCCGTTACGGCTCCAAAACGGGCTCTACATGCAGCTCCACGCTTACATGCTGCGAATTGCGATCCCATATGGCCTGCTCTCGGCGCAACAGATGCGCATGCAAGCGCACATCGCTAGGAAGTACGATCGAGGCTACGGCCACTTCACCACTCGCCAGAATATTCAATTCAACTGGCCGAAGTTGGAAGATGTCCCCAACATTCTGGCAGATCTGGCCAGCGTCCAGATGCAGGCCATCCAGACGAGTGGCAACTGCATTCGCAACACCACGAGCGATCCTTTTGCGGGAGTTGCCAAAGACGAGCTAGAAGATCCGCGACCGTATTGCGAATTGATACGTCAATGGTCGACGTTTCATCCGGAGTTCGCTTACCTCCCGCGAAAATTCAAGATCGCTGTTACGGGCACGCCGGGCGAAGACCGAGCCGCGGTGCGCTTCCACGATATTGGGGTTCGCATCATTGAAAATGCGCAAGGCGAGCGCGGGTTTGAGATTTTGGCTGGTGGGGGGCTCGGCAGGACGCCGGTGATCGCCAAGGTCGTGCGCGAGTTTCTGCCTTATGAGCACCTGCTTTCGTATCTGGAGAGCATTCTGCGCGTCTACAATCGCTACGGGCGGCGCGACAATAAATTCAAAGCGCGAATCAAGATCCTGGTCAACGAAACGGGGATCGAAAAGTTTCGTGAGCAGGTCGAGGCAGAATGGGAGCTCACGAAGGATGGTGCGCTCAAGTTGACGCGCACCGAACTGGCGCGTGTAGCTAAATACTTTGTACCGCCGAGCTACGAGAGTCTCCCGAGTTCTGAGAATGCCTTAGCGGCGGCTGCGCTTTCTCCGAACCGTGAATTCGGGCGCTGGGTAGCCAATAACGTGCGCGGCCATCGGCAAGCCGGCTACAGCATCGTCGTGTTGAGCCTCAAACACCCGAAAATCCCACCGGGAGACGTGAGTGATACGCAAATGGATGCGATCGCGGAGCTTTCCGAGCGCTATGGCTTTGGTCGAATCGTCGTGACGCACACTCAGGATTTGGTATTGCCCGACGTGAAGTCGAGCGAGCTGCAGCTGCTGTTTGCCGAGCTTCAGAAGCTGGATATGGCGACGCCCAACTTCGAACGCGTCACGGATATTATTTGCTGTCCTGGGCTCGATTATTGCGCGTTGGCCAATGCGCGCTCGATTCCTGTGGCTGCAGAGATTTCAAAGCGCTTCGACGACATCGATTACTTAGACGACATCGGCGAAGTGAGCGTGAAGATCTCCGGTTGCATCAACGCCTGTGGTCACCATCACATCGGAAATATCGGTATTTTAGGCATCGATAAGAGTGGTGAAGAGGCGTACCAACTACTGCTCGGCGGCGATCCGGGGAATGATGCCTCGATCGGGGTCATTCTTGGGCCGGCCATGTCAGAAACGAAAGTGGTGGATGCCGTTGAGTCCGTGCTGCGGTGTTACCTGAAGTTGCGGGAGTCTGCCGAAGAGCGCTTCATCGACGCCTATCGGCGTGTTGGCCCGAGTCCTTTCAAGGAAGCTGTTTATGCAAATAATTAAAGATCAGAAGATCGTTGAAGATACGTACGTGGCACTCTCGGATGAGGCGCCCCTCCCGGCTTTAGGCAATATTATTGTTTCCAGTGCACGGTTTGCCAAGGAGCGGGCGCAGCTGCTGGCTCGCCCCGCAGGAACGCTGGGTGTGCGCCTGAAGAGCGACGAGGATCCCGTTGTCTTGGCGGCTGACATCCTTGCGCTCGGTTTGATCGCTGTTGAGTTCCCGAAATTCGGGGACGGCCGCGGCTACACAACGGGACGTCTGTTGCGTGAGCGCCACGGGTTTCGAGGCGAGCTGCGTGCGGTGGGGAACGTGCTCAGGGATCAGATGTTTTACATGCAGCGTTGTGGTTTTAACGCCTTTGAGCTGACTCCGGGCAAGAGTCTCGAATCGGCCCTGGGGGCGTTTAGTGAGTTTTCGGTGACCTATCAGGCCGCCGCGGACGATCCGCGACCACTCTACCGTCGGCGCGCCAGTTAGCCAGTAAGCGGCAAGGTCGCGCTCTTCGCGCGGGGGGTGACGGGGGTTGGCGGGGGGAGAAGCGGGGTCGAACCTTTGGGGATTGTCCGCTTGAAGGAAGAGCGGTCTACTTGGCACCGTCATGAGCCACGAAGACGCGAGTGCTGAGCCTGTTTGCGTGATCGAATCCATCCCGACGGGAGGCGAGAACGAGATCGACTCCGCCACAATTCAAGCTGAAGGGATCCCAACGCCACCTCACCTGCGGCTGTATCCTGAACTCGGGCGCGGTGGCATGGGGCGCATTCATCCCGCAACCGATCGCAACCTGCTCCGGCATGTGGCGCTAAAACGGCTGGATCGGGAGCTTGCTCGGGAGCCGATGTATCGCGAAGGCTTCATTGCAGAAGCGCAGATCACGGGTCAGCTTGAGCATCCGAATATCGTTCCCGTCCATGAGCTGGCCGTCTCTAAAGACGGTGTGCCGTACTTCACGATGAAGCTTGTGCAGGGGTGGAGCTTCGACAAATGGCTGTCGCACCCGCTTCGTCGCGTGGGCTCGCACGACCGGATCGAAGAGGGGCTGGAAATATTTCTCAAGGTTTGCGACGCTATTTCGTACGCACACCACCGTGGAGTCATTCACCGTGATCTCAAGCCGGAGAACATCATGGTGGCCGATTTCGGTCAGGTCTATTTGATGGATTGGGGGTTGGCCAAGCTTACCAAACGCAGGCCCGCGTCAGGCGCGGATTCGCAAATGGAAACGCCGGGCCCAGTCGGAACGATCACGCATATGGCGCCCGAGCAGGCGCGCGGCAATCCTGCGGATATGGATGAACGCAGCGATATTTTCGGCCTCGGCGCGATCCTTTATGAGATCGTGAGCAATCGCACGCCCTACGGCCGCTACATCGATTATGAGGATTGCCTCGAAAAGGCGCAAGCGGGCCAAGTGGTTCCGATCGCGGACGTGGCCAATCGAGTTCCAATCCCGCGGCGCCTTTGCAGCATCATCGCTCGCGCAGTGGCTCCCGATCCTGCGGCGCGCTATCAACGGGCCGTTGAGCTTCGCCAGGATGTGCATGCGTTTTTGCGTGGGGGCCTGCATCTGCCCCAAGAGACCTTTGAGCCCGGGAGTCTGATCCTAAAAGAGGGCGACGTGGGGGACCGCGCATACATGATTGTCAGTGGAAATTGCCGTGCATTTCGCTCTATCGATGGTCAGCGCGAAACGCTCACCACGATGGGACCAGGCGAAGTGTTTGGTGAGATGGCCTTGCTCCTCGATGAGCCGCGCGCCGCTTCCGTTGAGGCGGTTGATCAGGTGATGGTGCTCGTGCTGGATAAGAGTACGATGGCTGAGGGTCTCGGGATGGAGGGATGGACGGGCTCACTCGTGCGCGCGCTGGCGCAACGTTTTCGGCGGCTAGAACAACAGTTTCGTGATTCTGGGCTGCGCCGCCGTTGACCAAGGGTTGATCCGCGCTAGCTGCGCCCGCATCATGGCGCCCATAGATTTCTTCGCCAGAGAAGGTTGGATGTATGCCGCGAACGCTTGCAGCCGTCGTTTCATTGAGCCTATTTTTAGCTTGCGGTGGGGAAACACTGCCTGGCGATGATTGCGATTTGAGCCAAGGCTGTCCCGCCGGCACGCCTGCGGCTCCCGAAGCACCAGACGGAAAATCAGCGCCGGCCAAACCCGCTCCCGCGGTTGGGCAATGTAAGGTCGACCACGACTGTCCCAAGGGGCAGAGCTGTTTCGGAAACGAATGTTTGACGATCGGAGAAATTATGCCATTTCCCGATTCAGCAGCGCTTGGACCGAGTTCAACGCCAGCTCCGAAAATAAACTGAGAGCGGGCAAACCTGTGGCGGCGGGGGAACACCTAGCCGTTGTGGTGGCACCTTGCGATAGACGTTAGATACGAGCGGCGTTCGTGCCAGCTTCGCCGATACCCACCGAATCGGTCACGAGCGCCACCGGTGCGCCCCCAGGCGGATCAAAGGGGGCTCGCCCATATTGCTGAGTCCCCAGCCCAGGAAAGAAGGGTGCTAAAGCGTATTGGCGGAACCAGTACCAAAAAAGGCTGCGCTCCAGGAGCTCGCTCGGGATCTTACTTTCGACTGCGAGGTGCAGGGCCTTCAACTTGCTCCAGTGCGTGCCCGGATGTTCGTGGTGCACGAAATGGTAGCCGTTGTTGAACAAGAAAAAATTGGTCAGGGCGCCGTTGAAGCTCCGTGAGTGCGCATATTCCGACCAAGGATCGGTATGCACGTGCTGTTCATAGTTGAAGAGCATGATGGTGAAGAGCGCAAAGAAACCTGGCAGCCCAGAGACGACGGCCCAGGTGTAAATGCCGGTCTTGACTCCGTGGAGCGCAATGGCAGTGCCCAAGAGCGCGAGATGGGCGATGATCACGGCCGCATGTTGGGCCTGAATTTGCCGATACAGCGAAGGCTTCTCAGCTTTCGCCTTGCGGATAAATTCGTTGATCGGCTCACTCTGAAACCAGCTGGAGACGAAGAAATAGCTCATGGCCACGCGGAAGAGATGCCGATTGGTGTACCGCCAGGTGATCGTCGCGTCGCCAGCTTTGTTCACCAGCTTGTGGTGATTCAAGTTGTGAGTGGGGATCCACGCGAACGTTGGATACCCATAAAAAATAGAGATCCACATCCCGAACAGCTGGTTCTGCTGCTTCGTTTTGAAGGTCGGGCAATGGTTGTGGTTGTGTGCAATGACGCCGCACGCCAAGGCGAAATAACAACTGACCCACCACAGAAACGGAATGAGGTTGGGGTTCAGGTACTGAACTGCCACCACGCCCGGTGTGAGGACCATGGTCCAAAGGAGAGTTCTGAGGTCCGCTAAGTTTCTGAGTCCCACGTGATTGCGTTGGACTCTATAAGGCGCGCGCCTCGCGGTCTCGTAAAATCGGACTTCCTTGGCGCCAGAAGCCGCCAAAAATTGCGCAAAAGGTGCCGAAGCTCCTCCTAGCCGGTGATTTGTGCGCTGCGTAAGTTGAGTGGCGGCGGATTGAACAACAGCTATTGCCGAAGGTGCCAGGCCTTCGGCGCCAAAAATGCCTCGATGCCCAAGGTCGAAAGGGTGATGCCAATCCCGGAATTCCGTTGCCCGGACCAGGGCAGACGGGGGCTCACGCGATCACAGCAGTTCCAGTAGGCCGAACCGACCTCGAGCGCTCCGAGGATGTTTCGTGCGCGTTCTTCGCGCGCCGAGTAAACGGAAGCCGTTAATCCGTAAGCAGTATCGTTCATGAGCATGAGAGCTTCGGCGTCGTCTTCCACCTTCATCAAACCGATGATGGGTCCAAAACTTTCGTCCCGCATCACAGACATTTCATGCGTCACATTCACCAAGACCGTCGGTTCGAAAAAATACCCCGGAGGGTCCGCACGCTTGCCGCCGAGGAGCACCTTCGCGCCCTTTTCCTTGGCATCGGCGAGCTGTGCTTCGAGGAACTCTAATTGAGCGCTCCTGCGCGCCAAAGGACCGATATAAGTTTCTGGATGGGTCGGATCGCCCACCCGAAAGCCGCGCACGGTGTCTAGGAATAGAGCGAGAAAGCGATCCCAAATCTTGGCGTGCACGTAGATGCGTTCGACGGAGCAGCAGCTTTGTCCGGCGTTGTAGAACGCGCCATCGGCGATCCCGGGTGCTGCGGTTTCTACGTTGGCGTCGTCGGCCACGTACACGGGGTCTTTTCCGCCCAACTCAAGCTGCACCTTGATCAGGCGTTCCGCCGCCTTCTTGGCGATCTTCACGCCAGTGCCGTGCGAACCTGTGAAGAAGACACCGTTCACGGGCAAATCCAAGAGTGCGTTGCCCACGGCGCCGTCGCCAATCACGGCGCTGAAGACGGCCTCGGGAACACCCGCTTCGTGAAGCAGGCGAGCGATCTCTAGGCCAGTCAGCGACGCGAGTTCGCTCGGTTTGTAGAGCACCGCGTTCCCGGTGAGCAGCGCAGGGATGAACACGTTACCGCCGACAAAATAGGGATAATTCCAGGCTGAAATGTTGACGATCACACCGAGAGGTCCCGACGAAATCTGTTCGCTCAGGCCTTCCTCCGAGTGAACGGTCTTCTCTGCCAGGAGCCGCTCTGTCTCAGCGAGAAAGAAATCGATGCGCCCGAGGAGCCCAGCAATTTCGTTTCGCGACTGCGCGATGGGTTTGCCAACCTCAGCCGTTAATGTTTTGGCGAGCTTGCTGGCCTGAGCCATCACGAGCGTCTTAAAGCGCGAGATGATGCGGCTGCGTTCAGCGAAGGGGCGTGCGGCCCAGGCGGATTGCGCTGTGCGTGCGTCTTCGAACTTGGTAAGGATGGATGTCGGGGTATCGGTTTCGAGCTCACCCAGCACCGCGTCGGTAGCTGGGTTGATGATCTGAAGGGCCATGGGCCTAGACGATAGCTCAAGAAGCGGCCGACTCGAAGCCCTCCGCGGCCTGCCCGGTGCAGGCCCACAGCGCCAACAGCACCATGCTCAGCCAAAGCATCAGGGCCAGTCCTAAATGCGCAATCTGCAGCCACGCCGGCGCCCCGACCACGATGTTCAGTCCGCCCATCAGTAGTTGCGCTAAGAGGGCGATGCGCACCGATCTTGCCCAGGCTTGAACTTTCAGCGAATGCACGAGCTCGGTCAAGCGCGTCACGCAGCGAAAAATGGCCGCGCTCAGCAACACGGCGAGCATCGGGTGCAAGATGCGGAGCGATTGTAGAAAGTGCAGGTTACCGGCTCCCAGGCGTTCGCCGAGCGGCGTGCTGGGCAGGAGTGGATAGAGCGTGTCACCGAGGGCGGTCACTGCGCCGGTCATTGATAGCGCCAATACGCAAAGGAGAGCCAAACTAGCGGAGCGGCGCGCCACACCGGCTTCGATACGCAGTCGCTCCGGAAAAGAGGCACTCCAGGCTGTAACAGCGAAAGCCGCACACAAAAGAGAAGCGCTAGCTAAATGCAGCGGCATCACGACGGCTCGGGCCAGAGATGTGTCGTGAGCAACGAGCCGGCCGAGCACCAATCCCGCGCCGACCAGGCATTCGACAAGCATGAGCGCGAGGACCCAGCTGGCCGCGCGGTAGGCGAGGTGATTCCGCGTGAAAATCCGGCGCGACCACGCAAAAACAACGATGGCCGAAATGAGTGCCAGTCCACTGGTGATGCGATGCGAGATTTCGATCAACGTTTCAAGCCGCCGAGGCATGTGTAAAATCTCACCGTTGCAATTCGGCCAGTGCTGCCCACAGCCCGCTCCCGAGCCGGTGACGCGCACCACGGCTCCAAACAGCACGACTAGAACCGTGTAGGCCAGGCCAGCCCAAGCAAAACGACGGTAGCGGGTCTGCGGAGCCGCTTTTCCGTTGTTCTGGCGCGCTAGCAGGAGAGACGCATCCAAGCTCACGAAGTGCGGGTCTGCCATGATTCCTGGGAGGGGTCGAGCGTGGCAGCACAGCCCCGTTGCGCTACGCCTGGGAGCACGCGTAGGCTGCGCCTCCGTCTAACCTGCGAGCGCCGAGAAAGCTCGGGCTTTCGCCACCATTTGAGGAAGAATCGATGTCAGAAGCTTTTTTTCGCGGCATAGAAAAGATCCGCTACGAAGGCCCGGAAACCGAAAACCCCTTGGCGTTCCGCTACTACGACAAGGATCGTCTGGTGCTCGGCAAGCGACTCGAAGACCACCTGCGCGTGGCTGTCTGCTATTGGCACACCTTCGCATGGCACGGAAACGACGTGTTCGGTGCCGGAACGTTTGAGCGTCCCTGGCTGAAGAGTGGTGATGCCATGGTTCGCGCCGAAGAGAAGCTGAAAGTGGCGTTTGAGTTTTTTGAAAAACTCGGCCAGCCGTTCTTCGCCTTCCACGACCGAGACGTGGCACCCGAGGGCAACACGCTCAAAGAGAGCCACGCGAACCTCGACCGCATTCTCGAAAAAATGCAGGCCGAAATGGCACGCACAGGGACCAAGCTGCTCTGGGGAACGGCGAATCTTTTCAGCCACCCCCGCTACATGAGCGGCGCCGCTACCAATCCCGATCCGGAAGTGTTCGCCTACGGCGCGGCTCAGGTTCGTAAGATCCTCGACGCCACACACCGCTTGGGCGGTGCGAATTACGTGCTGTGGGGCGGGCGCGAAGGCTACGAGACGTTGCTGAATACGGACATGAAAGCCGAAATTGAGCAGTTTGGTCGCTTTCTAACGCTCGTGGCAGAGCACAAGCATAAGATCGGCTTCAAGGGCTTGCTCCTGATCGAGCCGAAGCCCAAAGAGCCCACAAGCCACCAGTACGACTTTGACACGGCGACGGTGCACGCGTGTCTCCAGAAGTTCGGTCTGGAAAAAGAATACAAGGTTAACATCGAAAATAATCACGCCTCCCTCGCAGGCCACAGCTTCCAACACGAAGTGGCGTACGCAGCGGCCAATGATCTCTTGGGCAGCATCGACATCAACCGCGGCGATTCTTTGCTCGGTTGGGATACCGACCAATTCCCGAATGATGTTACCGAGACAGCACTCGTGCTCCACACGATCCTGAAGGCCGGCGGCCTCACCACCGGGGGCATGAACTTCGATGCCAAGCTTCGACGACAAAGCACTGAGCCGGATGATCTCTTCCATGCGCACATCGGCGGCATGGACACCTTGGCTCATGGCTTGCTCATGGCGGAGAAGATGATCACTGATAAGAAGCTCGATCAGGTGCTCGAGAAGCGTTACGAAGGTTGGAAGGGAGAGCTCGGCCAGCGCATCTTGGGCAAGAAAGAGACACTTGAGAGCCTGAGTGATCTGGTGCTGAGCAAAAGCCTTGAGCCGAAGCCGCGCTCGGGTCGCCAAGAGCTGCTTGAGAATCTCGTCAACAAATACAGCTGAGAATGAACAGCTCCGAGTCCGGGTCAGCGATGGCCCGGCTTCGGGACTGGATGCGAACCATGCTGTTTGATGTGATTGCCGTGATCATCGGCATTTCTTACACGCTCCGCCGATTGAGCCTGGCTCGGCAGGAAACTCCACCAGGGAGTGTGCTCCCGGCAGGGTTCGAAGCTTGGCGGACCGCACAATTGCGTGCCTATTTTCTGGGAGCGAGCGCCTGTTTTGGGAAAGTGGTGTTGGGAAACGCGTTCTTGTTCATCATGGGTCGCCTGGCGGTAGGCGACGAAAGCTGGGGTAAGCGAAGCGTGAGCATCGCGATTGATGTGCTCTGGATTGTTGGCCTGGTCGTGGCCATGTCGAAGAACGCCAAGGCACGTAAGGTCCGGCAAAGCCTCAATTTGCCTGAAGTTTTTGCGACCTGAGGAAAGCTTTTACCTGCTCAGGCGTACTTTAGCTCACGATGCATGCGGACTGGCAAAGCCTGGGAGTTGCGTTGGCGGGCTTGTACGAGGCGCGTCGCGCGGCGGAACGATTAGTCTCTCGGGGTCGAGCTCCACAGGCAGAAAGCTCCTCGTTGCCGGCGACTGCGGCGAGCGCCGTGCCTGAGGCGAATGCGTTTTGGCAGCCGTCAGTACCCAGGCGAATGGCCTTCAGGGACCTTGGAAGGCTCCGCTGTCGGCTCCGCTGAGGGGACACGGGCGCTCGGTGGCGGGGGCATCGTGTTTGCGGGTCGATTTTTCAGACACTCTTCGATCTTCGCTGTGATCTGCGGAGTGGCCCCGGGCGGAAGCGTGGGCTTACCCAGCACGTTGTGGAAGAGACGAGTCCAATCGAAGGAACTGTCGAAGCCGAACGCCAACCAAACAAACATCGCGCGCCCCTTGATGTTCCCATAGGGGACACCACCGCCTCGACCGCCATTCCAGGCGCGTGAATCCATGCTGTTGTTGCGGTTGTCTCCGAGCACCCAGACTTCACCCGGCGCGACATAATAGGGCCCTTGCCGACCATCGAAGCGCCCCTCCTCGTAAATCGTGAGATATGAATATTTCCCGAGGTGCTCCATGTAAAGCTCCCCGCGCTCCGTACTCGTGGAGCCGGCATGGAAGTCGTAAGTGCCAATGTGGCAATTGGGAACCGGCCAACCGTTGATGATCGGGTGTCCGCCTTCGACCTCCAGCACGTCGCCCTCGGTGGCAATCACACGCTTGATGAAATCCTGACGCTCGGCGATCGGATCCGGATCCGGGTATTCGAACACCATCACGTCGCCGCGCCCCGGGGGCATCGAACTCAAAAATCGACTCTTCGTAAACGGCACGCTGGGCCCGTAAACTAGCTTATTCACGAAGATGTGGTCTTGGATTTGGAGCGTGGGCAACATCGAGCCGCTCGGGATCTTGAACGCCTCTACGACGAACGCACGAAGCAAGAGCGCCACACCAATCGCGACACCGATTGACTCGGCGTACTCGCGCAGCTCGGATTTCTGCCAGCGAGCGAGATTCTCTTCCACCTGATGCGCGGCTTCAGCGAGTGCTTTAGTGAAGGCGTCGGCGTCGAAGGGGCGGCTGTCGAGCGTAGCTCTCAGGCTATCAAGCGCGTGGCGGATTTCTTCTTGCTTGGAACTCGGCAGCTCA
This sequence comes from Polyangiales bacterium, assembly GCA_038246305.1. GTDB lineage: Bacteria > Myxococcota_A > Polyangia > Polyangiales > Polyangiaceae > JBBRRP01. The sequence continues at coordinate 24,786 of JBBRRP010000059.1, forward strand.
CGCTGGATGCGGTTGGGATTGCGGGTGAGGATGCGTTCGGCATCGTCAATCAGGTGTAACGCACTTTCAAACGCGCGGCGAAGATCGCGTGGGATATCGTTGCGTCCAGCGACGCTCAGTTCGCCCGCAAACGGCAACGAATGCCGATAATGATAGAGCACCATTTCGAAGATCGTAAAAAAGACGATCGCTGCCGGCACTCGCTGGTCCTTCACGAACCATTGGATCTGCCCGAGCAAGTTCGATGCGTGCTCCTCACCGCCGCCGATGAATTGCACCGCGAGCGCGGCAAGGCCGATCGGAGCTACGAGAAACCACAGCGGCCAGAATAGGTAGCGCTGGAGCGGGCTTGAGGCGGTGTTCGAAGGGGAGTTGGCCAAAACGCATTGGTTCCTTACTCGTCACCCCGATCCGAGGCAACCAGCTACGGAGCGTCTCCAACCTGCACCAGGTAGTCTACCCGGGCGGCCCCCGACGAGGGTGCAGTTCGACCGATACTTTGGCTGTGATCGAGCACCAAATAGTAGTCTCCGGGTCGCGCCGCAATGAAGCGCTTCACGGGAACGCCCGCTCCAATCACTTCGTCCATCAGGGGCGGGGCTGTGAGTGCCGCAGGGGCGCTGCCTCGGATGTACTGCTCAACCATAAGGTCGCCGAGCCCCTTCGGGACAATGAAAGCGTCCACAGCAGGGGCGCCATCCACGGAGAAGGTGAGGAACAAGGCCTGCCCTTTAGCGTGCACGGAAAATCCTGAGATAAAGTCTTGCTGACCGGGTTGGAGCTCGGTGCGATCATTGCCCAGCTCGCTACGCTCGGACTCACCGACCGTGAATGGCCGAAATGGGCGTTGACCGGGTGGGATGAGCCCGAGGCCAAAGTCTGTTTCTCCTGCGTTGCTGTACCGGATCACCGTGAAGCCTTGCCGGAGCTGGCCTTCCACGATCTGTTTGCCCGTTTCGTTGGGATCGACACCTGTGAGTGCAATCCCAGCCTGTGCCAACGCGGAGCCGACCGACAAAGTCTCAAACTGCGTCGCCGTGATATTTCTGGGCCGGAAGTAGACGTACAGTGCACCATCGTGCAGCCGAAAATCAGGTGCAAACTCGACCAGCCCGCGTGTTCGAAACCCAATGCGGCCGGTGACGTTCGTCCAACCGTACCCCTTTCCGGAGTATTGCAGCACAAAGGATTTCCGAGTTTCGTCATCGATGATTTGACTATCACAGCTTTCTGCGAAGAATCGGCCCGCAACGGGCTCCTGATTGCTCATGCGTAGGGGAGCACCGCGGCCTAACATCTCCTCACAAAAGCGCTCCAGACCAAACTTCAGGATATCGAAGCGGAGGGATTTGTTTTGTGGGTTGTTCACGACGCCAGCACCTAACACCGCGAGCGAACCCCGACCCACAGCTTCACGCGAGGCGCAGCTCGGTGGGATGACCAGGCAGACCAGAAACAGGGTGAGCCAACGCCCCTCTTTGAGAACATAACGAATGCGGACCATTCAGGCCACGATACACCAGAACCCCAAAAGGCGCACATCCGGCTCTAGAGCCCAAGATTGACCGGATCCAGCGGCTCGCTCACGATGCGCACCTCTATGAGCCACATTGCAGTTCTTGGAGCCGGCGCCTGGGGCAGCGCCTTGAGCTTGGTCCTGGCGGGGAAAGGCAATGACGTTAAGTTGTGGACATTTGATGCTCGGCACGCGTTGGCGCTGACTCAGGATCGCGAGAATTTGGCTTTCTTCAAAGGCTTCCCGCTCCCCGTGAGCGTGGAGCCGACGTCGGACATCGCGCACTGTGTTCGAGGGGCGGGGCTCGTGGTCGTCGTCGTGCCGACCGCCGCCTATCGGGCAACGCTGCTATTGCTTGGGGCACATCTCGAACGGGACGCCACGTTGGTGACGGCGACGAAGGGGATCGAAGACGGCACGCTCATGCTTTTAAGTGAGGTCGTTGAAGATTGTCTGGGCGCGGAGGTGGCCTGCCGAAGCGTTATATTGTCCGGTCCGAGCTTTGCCAAAGAGGTCGCGCTCGGGATGCCCACGAACATCGTCGCCGCTGGGGTGGACGCAAGCGTGGTGGCCTCCGTGCAAACCCGTATGTCGACTGAGCGTTTTCGAATTTATGCGAGCGCTGATCCGATCGGGGTTCAGGTGGGGGGGGCACTCAAGAATGTGATCGCCATTGCAGCAGGAGCTTGTGAGGGCTTGGGTTTCGGCCACAACACAGGAGCTGCCTTGATCACGCGTGGTTTGGCTGAGATGTCCCGCCTGGCGGTGGCCAAGGGCGGCAATGTCCTTTCACTGGCTGGGCTCGCTGGGCTAGGGGATCTGGTGTTGACGTGCACCGGCGAGCTGTCTCGCAATCGAACGGTTGGTTACGAGATTGGGCGGGGGGAACCCTTGGCACAGGTGCTAGCTGGTCTCGGCCATGTCGCCGAGGGCGTGGATACTGCACGGAGCGCCTACGAACTGGCGACGGCCCTTTCGGTGGAGCTGCCGATTTCAAGTGAGGTTTATCGCGTGTTGTTTGAGGGTAAGAGCGCGCTAGACGCCGTCCGGGACGTTCTGAAGCGGCCGCTCGGGCGTGAATGGCCTTGAGTGAGGCCTTGGTGTTGTGCTGGAGTTTGCTAAGGTCTGCGCGCTAAATGGCAACGCTTCGCTATTATCCTTCTGAAGATGCCCCGGCTCTTTTTGCGCTCACCAAACCGGTCACCACCATCGGACGGGCCCACGACAACGACGTGCGATTGGATGATCCCAGCGTCGCCGAGCAGCATGCCCAGATTGTCTTCAATGGGCGGGACTTTCAGCTCGAAGAAATCGACAAGGAAGCCGAGATCTCCGTCAACGACAAGCGCAAGCGGCGCATACGGCTTGCGCACGGCGATAGGATCAAGCTGGGACGAGCGGCTTTGGGGTTTTCAATGTACTCCGAAGTGGCGCAGGCGGAGTCGAGCGGTGGCGGCAGCCAGGAGGGCAACCTGCTCGCAGGGTTGCGCCGTCTGCACACGTTCAGCGAGCGCTTGATGCAGCAATCGTCGGTGGATGAGCTCTTGGGAGCTTTGCTCGATGACGTGATCGAACTCACGGGGGCAGCGCGGGGAATGGTGCTCTTGGTCGATTCGGGAGAGCCGAGCACCCAAGCTCGTGTGCGAGCCTCTCGCGACGTGAAGCGTGAGATCATCGAGAATCCTTCAGGGCAAATCAGCGATAGCATCGTGCGCCAGGTGATTGAGAGCCGGCGGCCGCTGATCGTGAGCGATGCGCTCTCGGACACCACCTTCGGCAAGAGTGAGAGTGTGATGTCTCTCAAGCTTTCGAGCGTGATGTGCGCGCCGCTTCTCAGCCAGGGGGACGTGATCGGTGTGATCTATCTCGGCAACGACGAAATCAAACACCTCTTTGATCGCCGTCAGCTAGATGTGCTCACTATTTTTTCGGCGCAGGCTTCCTTGATTCTGCAGAACGCGATGCTGCTCACTGCGCTCAAAGCTGACAAAGAGAAGCTGAGCGCCGAGCTTGCGGATAAGCGCTTCGGCGAAATCATTGGCTCCTGTCCTTCGATGTTGGAGGTGTTTCGCAAGCTGCAAAAGGTCGCCACGACTGATATCAGTGTGCTCATCACGGGCGAAACGGGCACCGGCAAGGAGCTGATCGCTCGGGAAATCCATCGAAGGAGCCAACGACCCAAGGGGCCGTTCGTGACCGTGAATTGCGGTGCGATCCCTGAGAATTTGATCGAAAGTGAAATGTTCGGGCATGTGAAAGGGGCATTCACGGGAGCCATTGCGAGCCGAACCGGGAAATTTCAGCAGGCTGATGGAGGAACGCTGTTCCTCGACGAAGTGGGTGAGCTGCCGCTGCTGCTCCAGGTGAAGCTGCTGCGCGCCATTCAGGAGCGCGTGGTGATCCGAGTCGGGGATAGCCGGCCCGAGAAGTGTGATATTCGGATTTTAGCGGCCACCAATCGCAACCTGGAAGAGATGATTCAGGCCGGTGGGTTTCGAGAAGATTTGTACTATCGGCTCAACGTAGTGAATCTGTGGTTGCCTCCCTTGCGCGAGCGTGGGGATGATGTGCTGATCATCGCGAAAGCTTTGTTGAGCAAGTATGCCGATGAGCTGAATCGCCCTGTTAAGGGCTTCGCTCCCCAAGCGCTGCCCGCCATCCGAAAATATCCTTGGCCGGGAAATATTCGACAGCTCGAAAATCGCATCAAAAAAGCCCTCGTGCTGTGCGATCGTACCCTCCTCAATCCTGAGGATCTCGATCTTGGGCCCGAAGCTCAAGCGCCCATCGTGCCCCTTGAAAAAGCCAAGGAAGATTTTCAGCGCAGCTATGTGCTGGAAGTGCTGGAGCGCAACAATGGCAATCGCACGCAAACGGCGCGCGATTTGGGCGTGGATCCGCGAACTATTTTTCGATATCTCGAAAAAGAGAATACGCCGCACGGTCAGAAGTTGAGCGACGAGCCGTAGCTTGTAGGGTGGCTCGAACTCTTAGTGAACGTCGCCGACGAGCCAAGCAAACCCGGGCACCAAGACTTCTTCGGGGGTGGCTCCGCCGTGGCGCTCACGGCCCGTCCCGCCATCGAACGGATCGAGATGGAAGCCGTGATCACCAAATACAAAAGCGAGAGTGCGGGGCGCCAGCTTGCCCAAAAATTGGGCGAGAGCTTGGCTCGTTTCTTCGGCGATTTCGTCGAAGCGTTCATTCAGCGGAGCGCCGGGGGCCTCCAGGCTAGCCTGGACAATGTCGAGCTTGTGGAGTTCACGATGCCCGGTTTTGACGCGGCGGAGCGTCGTAGCGTTGCGACCGTGGGCTACAACAGCGGGGCTCTCATCCGCCACTTCGAGCGGGTTGAATTCCTTGAGTCCAGCCGGGCCGCGGCCGATGAGTTCTAACTGAGTCGTGGTGGTGGTGGGCAAAGCGGACCAGAGGAGTAGCCGCTCCGCCAGCGCTGCACGCCCTGCCACGAGTTCTTGCAGGCGTTCCTCAACGCGCAAGCCGAGATCGAAACGAAGCGCGTCCACCAAAATCAGCTGCACACTTCTTGCGCCATGCAGTCGTCCAATGCGAGCCGCGATGTCGGGCACGTCGAGCACCATGGTCGGTCGCTTGCCGCGGTGGCGGAGTGCATCAAAGGCCTCCGTGTAGCTGCGTTCGAAACTCTTGCTCCAGGCTTCTACGACGGAGCGTGCTCGAGGGTCGTCGAGTCCGGATACGATCGCGTTGCTCAAGGGGACGTAGCTTGAGACAAACAAGCGTTCAATCACGCTGAGTGGCTTGGGCCCACGCGCGGTGTCGAGCTCGTTGACCCATTCGGGCCAGCGGGGATTCACTGTGGGATCTTGGCGTGGAATTGGGGCATTTCGGACAGGATCGGGGGTCGGAGCGACGAGTTCGAGTGCGGGTTCAGGGGGGTGCGCTGCGGCGTACGCGTGTTCGTTGTGGATGGAGTCTTGTTGGTGAAAGTCCGCAGCGTCGCTGTCGGCGTCATCAGCTTCATCGTCTTCTAGGTCATCAGTGTCATCAACCTCGTCGAGGTCAGTTTCATCTGCATCAGTCGCATCGCTGTCCGCGAAGTCAAGCTCGGTATTCTCGAAGTTGGAAACCGGTGACTCCGTGTTCGACAGTTCCATGGCAGCCACACTGTGCGAAACAGCCGGCACCACTTCAGGGATGGGTTCACTGGGAAGACGCCGGTTCGACTCCGTCAACAGATCCGACAGTCGGCAGGGCGCTTGGTAGCCCTTGAGACCCAGATTGATCGTTTGTAGCAAGACTTGGACAGGGCGTCCGCTGACGGCGGTTGACCACCAAGCGAGCACACGACTGTCGTCGGCGTCGAGCACGCCGCCTGAATTGGCAATGCCCTGAAGACTCGGAACGCTCAGCACGAGGCCGCGCCTTCCCACAAGCCGTGCTCGATACAACTGATCGCTCAGCGACGCGTCGAGATTGGTACTGGCTCCGATGCCCGGGGGTGCAGCACCAAGGCGCTCCAGCGTGCCATCGATATTTTCTTCAAGCCAAAGTCCAAGGTTGCCGCGCACGGCGGGCCCGGGTGCCTCGGTTCGGACCGCGACCAGCTCCTCGGATTCGGCGAGTGCCAGGAGCTGCTCCGCTTCCATTCGATCCACGAATTGAACGCTTCCAAGCGTCAGGCATAGTTCTTCGGCGACTGCAACACTCATCCCAGCAGCTTTGGCCCATTTAGCCAGGTATGGCCCAGTTTTCCGCCACTCCTCAAGAAAGTTGGCCACAGCCTCACCGTCGGCATTGACGGGTCGGGTGATCGCAAATACCTTGGGTGAAGGTTCCCTCTACTGAGTTCGAGAGACGCGTAAACGAATCCCTTACCAGATTCCGAAAGGGAGACGAGACGAAGGTGAAGCGCTAGGCCCGGAATTTCTCACCGGGAAGCCAGAAGCCCTCAACAAGTCACCCACCTAGTTTATCTAGGGGTTCGGCATCGCTAATTATTCTCCCGGCTCGAGTGGTACGGAGCTGATGTTGAACGGGCCTTCTAGGCCCGTTCGCTTTTTGTCGTTGCCGTGAGCTGCGGCTTGTCGGCCTGGAGGGGATGCGGCCAGTGAATCTTCGGTTTGCGCCGCTTGCGCGAAGCACCACCGCGGCCCCTTTTCGTTCGCTGAAAGGTAGTAAGCATGCTTACTACCTCGTGCCGCGGGATCAGGGGTGGGTATGTCGTGGGGTGCGGGCCGGAGCAAACGAACAAACTCACACGCGCGACTTGCGATTGTTGTCGACATGACACGCGGTTGTTTCAAGGGTTAACCCGAATTTGCGAAATCATGTGGCCTCGCTGTTTTCAACTTGCACGTTGGCTTTTTTTTGTGGCTATACCTTGAGGCATGGAACGAAATGGGTGGGGATATCAGCACAGGCTTTTGTTAGTGTGTGTCGCAGGAGTGCTGGGTGCTGCGGTGCTTGCCGTTGTGCCAATGCGGTCTTTACAGACCTCTGAGACGAAGGCGGGCGCGGTTGCCGCGCTCTCAAGCGCGTCGAGTTCCCCGGGCGCGCCGCGTTTCACTCCAAGTCAACGCCCGGTAATGGGCACACCTAGCTATTCTGAGGAAGGCTACCAGAAGGATCGCACTCGGTATTTGTCCAATGTGGTTCCGGGGCGCGCTTTTCAGGTTCTGGGAGCCGCACCAGGGTTAACGGGAATTCAGCCTGCATCGCCGCTTTCGCCAGTGGTGGAGGCGCTAGAGTCCGTGCAATTGGCCGTAAAGGCTCCGAGTGGCGCCCCAGTAACGTTTACCAGCGTAGGCCTTGGGGCGTTCCCGAATGGGCAAACCTCGATAACCGTTGCGCCAGTACAAGTACGACGTCCTCGATCGGCGGTTGAAGAAGGCTGTAGGAACCCTTTCAACGGTGTTCGTGCATGACGGCGACCAGGTAATTGCAGAGTACGAAAACGGAGTGCTTCAGCGACGTTACGTGTACGGGACGTACATTGATGAACCTCTGGCGATGGTGAAGGCTTCCGGGCCCCTGTACTATCATCAGAATCGGACTTATCACGTTATGGCGATGACGAATTCTTCGGGGCAGCTTGCTGAGCGCTACGGGTACACACCGTACGGCAAACGGCGCGTGGTTTCGCCGAGTGGAGTGACGTTAGCTGCGAGTGCTGTCGGGAACCAGGTGGGCTTTACTGGGCGGTACCATAATGGTGAAACGGGACTGACGTATTTCCGGGCTAGGTATTTGGATGCGGATTTGGGGAGGTTTGTCGGGCGGGATCCGATTGCCGCAGCTGACTTCAGGCGTGCGAACCAAGGCTTCCTTACCCGCCGTCCTACGTCGCTTCCGAACACCCTAGAGTACGCGGAGGGAGACCCCCTAAAGGAGCAGGCGAATCTTTTTATGTACGTCGGAAGCGATCCCACGAATGCGATTGATCCGCTCGGCACGGGAAAGTGCTCTATAGCGGTCGGTGCGCTCGGCATTCTCACTTGCACGGCCACGTGCGGGTCGCTGACAGCCGGTGTTGGCGCTGTGGCTTGTGGTGTCGGGTGTTCGGTGTACTTTATCTTTGTCGGGGAGCAGTGCCCTTCCGAGCCGCCTGCGGGTACGTGCCAGACGCCCAAGCCAACCTGCGATCCGGGAGTTTCATCGTGCTTGTGAGTTCGGCACGTACACGGACCGCGCGATTCTTGCTGGTGATGCTCGCAGGCTTTGGGTGTATGACGGCAACTTCGGATGCGCTTGCGACGTACGACGGTGCGTGGCGGTACGTCCATGCGCTACCCCACTTCGTGGGGGCCGTCCTATTTATCATTGATGGGTCTGGATTTCTCCGGGCTTGGTGGCACGAGCACTAAGTGATGCCTGCCTTACCTTCCCCCGCGTGGCGTGAAACGCGAATCATGTGCGTGCGTTCCGTCCTTGCGGAAATTTATCGGAGTTGGCACCCGTAGTGTAAGTACTCCCGCTGCCCCGTCGTCACGAAGGGGTGAGGCAAATGTTCTGCTGGGTCGAAAGGCAGGTTCGACATGGCAGACAAATCAAGGAATTGCGGTGCGAATTGGGACGGATAGGGGGAGGGCGGGAAAAGCGGTATCCGGTGCTCGGGGTCGCACAGGACACGTTGCTTCGGTGGGCCCGGGTTCAGGCCGGAGCTGTCTGGAAAGACGGCACCCGCGCGATCCTCCTCGCCCCCCGCGACATCATCATCCGCCTCATCGCCGCTATCCCGCCGCCGCGCTTTCATCTGGTCCTCTATTTTGGAGTACTTTCAGGCCACTCCAAGTTTCGCTCAGAAGTAGTACCTAAGCCGCCACAGGACTCTGCCGCTTTCAAGCTGCCAACGGTGTCGGTCACTCGGGCAAATACCCATCACCTTCGCATAAGATACAGACTGTCTACTTTCGCGGCCCCGGCTTGGTGGTCAACGTGGTTTGGAATGCCTAGCCTCTACGACGTAATGAGAGTCGATGTTACGCACTTGTTTACCATCGTAAGCCGATGCCGAATTGGCGCCGTATGATTTCGCGATGAATCCCAGGCATTCATGGTAAATCAGAGCCCCCACGTCGTAAAACAAAGGCGTTACTCTACGACGCCACGTGCCATCTGATCGCCCATGCGCTGGTTGGCGTTACGACGTCGCGGACAAAATGAAAGCGCCCCGTAAGGCAGCAATAGGCTGCACCCACAGGGGCGCCGGTCGCAGAGTCGCGACCATCAACTTGCGACGTTCACGGGCTCACAGCGGCGTATCCAGGTCCCTGCGCCAATGGGGTTGGAGCAAGACACGATTGACCTGTTTCAAGTCGACGGTCTTGATGCGGTCGCGCACGGCTTCTAAGAGCGATGCTACGCACAGGTTTCGCGCTGATCGGAGAATGCCTTCAGACGACCGTACGATGAGAGCAAGTGCATCGTCGGTGAATGTGTTGTGGGCGAGGGCAACGCGATCGAGCTGGGCGTGGATAAAATCAGCCATGACATCGGGCGCGAGTTTGTGTAGCGTGACCGAGTAGGTCACGCGGTTACGCAGATCTTCGTTGACGGTGAGAGCCAGCCTGCTCAAGAGCTGGGGTTGGGCGACGAGGATGAGATTGTGATTTTTGGGGAAATCCTCGAAAAGAAGCCTCAATCTGCGTAAAGCGGGCACTTCCATCAGGTGAGCATCGTCAATGATCGGAGCGAGCATTTTTCCGAGGTGGTTGAGGCGCTGCGCCTCTTCGATGAGCCTGGCTTCACAGCGGTCGTTGAGGCCATCGGTATCGATTTGAAAGGCCGCGCAGAGGATTCTTAGCGTACTGTGGTACGTGTGTAAAGTGCGGTTAACCACCGGCGTGATAAGTTTTTGCTCGTCGTAACGGCAGAGGGCGTGTTTGATGACGCTCTTGCCGGTGCCGGGCTCGCCGACGATGACGCACAGACCTCCTTGCTGGCAGTGCACCCGCAAGGCTTCGAAGACTTCTTGCTGATGCGGCAAGAGCGCCGCCTTGTCGAGCGTGAAAGGATTGTCTTTCAGGCCAAAATAGGAGCGGATCATAGCGCACCTCCCGTTCGGCCGAGAGCTGGTTTTCGGTCATTGCCGATGAAGTCGACGGGCTTGGCTTCGCCCATGCGTTCTCCTTTGAAGTACACGATGGCGCGGGAAAGGTGCTTGCGATCAAAGCGAATTTGCACCTTTCTTGAGCGCAAATCGCGTGGGGCTTCGTAACGTGTGCGTTTCAAGGAAAACGTGTTGTCGGCGAGCACGGTGCGTTCTTCTTCGACGAAGAAGAGTTCATCATTGGCGTCAGAAGGGGGCAAAAATCGCACCCGCGAGAGGTCGAGCCCAAAGCGATCGAGCGGTCGCATGGCGAGCACCGAATGCTCTTTGGCGTTATAGTCGTTTTCCACCCACTCCGTAAAAGCGCGGTTTAACGCTTCGATGCTGGTTAGGTCGAGCGCCCGAGTGAGGAAGCCAGAGCGAACCGTGCGAAAGAAGCGTTCGACTTTGCCTTTCGCGGCACCATCGCGCACCGGCGTGTGACACAAGAGGCACCCGAGCCGCGTGCACACTTGGCCAATCTCCTTTGAGGCATAAATTGAGCCATTGTCGACGTACATCGCCTCGGGCACTCCGCGCTTATAGAGTGCACTGCGCAACGCTTGGATGAGCGTGTCGGTGTTCTCGGCTGCGAAGAATTCGCCGTGGCAGCAGAGCCGGCTGGCATCGTCGATGAAAGCGATGAGCTTACTTTGCACCCGTCCGCCGCCGTGTTGGACGTACGGGCCAAACATCGTGTCCGCTTGCCAGAGCTCGTTTGCGTGCGCTTTGGCAAAAGCCAGCCGTTGCTTGTTCTCGGATCCGGTCTCTGGCTTCAACAACTCAAAGCGATGAACGATGCGACGAAAGGTGTTCGGAGCCACCTGCCGCCGTTCGAGGAGGCCTTGCTCGATGCAGGCGCGATAGACCACCGCGATGTTGGTCGGTTTTTGATGGAACGAGGGCAAAACGCGCTCAATTGCTTCTTCGACGCGCTCAGGTTCGACCTTGCGCAACGAGCCGCGATCGGAGCGAGGCTTCGGCTTCATCGAAGTGATGCCGTCTTTCTTGTAGCGCGAATACCAAGTTTGAATGGTGCGCCAGGTAAACCTGAGCGGCACGCCGTCTTCGTCGTTGAAGGTCTGTTCGCTGACGTGTCGAATGCAGGCAATGATACTGTTGCCGGGCGCAAACTCAATGGCGCCGAGCACTCGCATTTTTAGATACGGGCTTAAACGTTTCATAAATTTCTCCTGTTGGTGGCGCAAGAGCGCGCCCGAAGACGTCGTAGCCTCGACGCTCTTTGGGGCGTTATGGACGTTTGCTGTTGTCGTGCTGATCGCGCCACAGCCGCATCAAGGCTTGCGACTGAAACGTGGTCGTCCCCTCGGTCGGTAAACCATGCCGCTTCAGGCTAACAGGTTGCATTGGACACGCTCTTGAAACGCCGCAAA
>JBBRRP010000060.1:0-36226 GCA_038246305.1 Polyangiales bacterium
CGCAGCATCGTCACGAAGCTCCGCCCCGATGTTCTTCAGGTGTCGAGCCCGTTCGCACCGGCGTGGGTGGCTCGGACCATCACGGATGTTCCGCTCAAGACCTACGTTTACCACTCAGATCCTATCGGGTGTTATGTTACGCGTGCGACAGCCCGCGTGGATTTCCCTCCGCTCACCAGCCTGCTTCACGGAGTGAGCTGGGGATACTTGCGCGGCATCTGCAACTCCTTTGATGCCACACTCGTGGCCGGCAAATGGCTGGAGGAGCTACTCACCGAAAAGGGCTGCCGGGGCGTGCACACGGTCCCTTTCGGCATTGATCACGCTGATTTCAGCCCAGAACATCGCGATCTTGAACTCAGAAGGCGCCTGCTCGGTCCCTTCGCCCAGCGTCCGCAGGCGAAGCTGGCTCTGATTGGCGGCCGGCTTGCTGCAGACAAACGGCAGGGTCTGCTCTTGGAGGCACTCCGGCTTGTCAATGAAACCGAGCCTGTTGCCGTGATGCTGCTGGGAGATGGACCGGAGCGTGAACGCCTGGAGCAACAAGGAAAAGCGCTGCCAGCGTTCTCTTCGATGCTGTTCACCAAAGATCGAAAAGCCTACGCCACGCTGCTAGCCAGCGTGGATCTCGTGCTTCAGGGCTCAATGTGCGAAACGTTCGGATTCTTTCCGGCCGAGGCGCTCGCGTCCGGCGTGCCGCTCGTGGTGCCGGATCAGGGCGGTGCAGCTTATCTCGGCGATGCGAGTTGCGTGGCGAAATATGCGTCGTTCGGTGGTGCCAAAGCGGTAGCTCAAGCCATCTCGCAGATTTTGGAAAAATCGAGCTCAGACTTGCGAGCGGGGGCGTTACGCGCCGCTTCAGGTATCCCGGAGAGCAGTGAGCACTTTCAGAATCTCTTCAGGTTTTACGAAGCGCGTGTGGCGAAGGCTCGCTAAGTCTTGCAGAGCGCGTGTGGCGAAGCCTCGCTAGGTTTTCTGAAGAGTGACGGTCGGGGCGCTTATTTTGCCCCTCCCATGACTCCCGGAGGGAGGCGTCGGGGAGGGGCGGCTGCCGCGCTCGGGCGGCAGCGGGGAGGGCAACCTAATCGGCTGAACCAACGGTTCACTCGCCCGATCATGGTGAGGTTCTGCTTAAAATCAGTTCAATATTCAATAGTTGAGCCATAGATTTCGACTCTGCTGCCATCGAGCGCGGTCTCGAGAGGAGGCACCAGCACTTAAGAACATTCTTATATATGTGTAATGTTGTAGTCATATGTGGGCAAGTGTCGTACTGTGTAGGTAATGGCTCCCCGCGCCCTCCTATTCACTGCTTTCGGCACTCTGGTTTCGTGTCTTGCGCTCGGCGGCTGCAGTCATCCCATGGCGAAGAAGCTGGAGGGGCGATGGTTCGGGGACTCGATTGAGAATTTCAACGACGAGTATGTGGCTGCCGCCACTGGCTGGGCGAAGGGCGCCAGCATGGAGTTCTCTGGCTCGACGGTGCGCGTCACGATCCCATCGGAAGAACCGCGAGTTGGCGCGTTCTCGGTCACGGGAGCCCACGCCTCGGACGTATTTCTTTCGGTAACTTCCAAAGGCGTTCCGCCCGCGAAGCTTCACTTCAAATTAGATGATGAGAACAGCATCCGTTGGATGTTGTCCGACGGGCGCGCCATCGTCATGCGCCGTGAACATTGAATCCACCAAGAAACGAGAACAATCCCATGTTCCTATTAGTTATTGCCTACTTGTTGGCCCGCTCGCGCACCGCCAAAGCTTGAGCTCTCAGTGAGCCGGCTCGCTCGGGGACACCTCGATCTCCAAGCGACGAAAGAGCTCGGCTCCCTTTTGTGAGCTGCCGAAATTGAGCGAACGTGTCCGTTGGCGCAGGCACTCGGTCGTCTTGGGCAAGAGCGGTGGAGTGAATTCAAGCTCGCTGAGCTGGCCCTCGGGGCTCACCGAAAGCCGCGCTTGTGTTACCAACGTCAGCGCAAGCTGCCCGTTGCTCGCCAGCGTCTCGGAGAGACACGTGCTGGCGATGTGAATCAACGAATCGACGCCTGCGTTCACTTGGTTTAAGCTCAGCGTGGTGGGTAGCGTTTCCGGCGCCAAATGGGTGCTCGAGACCCGGCGCGGTGCCAAGGCGGGTGTCGGCGTGGGTGCTGTCTTCGCTTGGGCGCCGCTCACCCATTCTGTCGGATTGGGCTCCCAAACTCGTCCGGTGCTCGCGTCGAGCGCAAAATCACCGCTCGCGGGTGCTCTCAGCTCGAATACTTGACGCCCAGCGCCGAGTGAACTCACACTCACCGTGCCGCGCTCAACATCGACACGGATGCGATCGGGCTGACGGTGCACTCGAAAGATGGTGCCCTTCACCGCGACGCGCGTCTGAGCCGCCTGCACCACAAACGAGTCGGGCGGAAGGCCAGGCGTTATCTCGGCGCGCAGCTCACCTTGCGCGAGTTGGAGCACCAACGGCGTTTGCTGGAGCAGCGTGGCTTCGCCTCCCAAAAACAAAGTCCAAGTGCCCAAGCGCGCATCGTGAATCGTGATGTCGGAATGGCTTGCCACGAAGTGATCGCCCACGCGGGTTTCGCTGGTATTCATCTGGTTCTTGGTCCAGGTGCGGCCGTTCACGTTGCTGCTCTCAACCGGCGCCGAGAGGTTGCCCGCGCGCTTCAGCGCGCTCTGGCCGACGAGGCCTAACACCACGATCGCAGCCGCTGAAAATGCCCATAAAACGGCCGTTTGTATGCGTTTTGGGGGACGAACGGCGCCAGCGGGGAGCTGGCCCTCAAGCTCCGAGAAGAGCTCAGCTTCAAGAGCCGCCCAACGGATCGGAGGCAGCTCAGCGGCTTTTACTTCCTCGACGACTTTTCGCACTCCGCGAAGCTCAAGGCTCGGATCCGTCATAGCAGCTCCTTGGCTTCGTCAAAATGCTGAGCGGTGAGGTGAGCGAGATACGGCTCTTCTTTCAGCAGCAACGCAAGTTCTCTCCGCGCGTAGAACAACCGCGTGCGCACGGTGAGCGCCGGAGCGTTGACCGTGCTCGCTATTTCGGTGGGTGACAATCCTTCGATCTCGTGCAGGATAAACACAGTTCGTTTTTTCTCGCTTAAGCGGTTCAGCAAGCGATAGAACGCGGCGACGCGTTCCTGCCGCGCAAATTCCTCATCAGCGTGCGCGCGCTTGTCGTCCGCGGGTTCCAGAAGCGGCAGCCCATCAAACACTGGACGGCTCTTGGCCTGGCGCCGGTGCATCAACACGACATTGACCGTCACACGGTGGAGCCAAGTGCTAAACTTCGACTGTGCCTTGAAGTCCTTGAGACTTCGAAACACTTGAACGAAGACTTCTTGGATGAGATCTTCGAGGTCCGCGGATGGCCCCAACATCCGATACACCACGCGTGCCACCCGCTCCCGATGCTGGGTGAAGAGTGCTCGGAAGGCCTGCTTATCGCCCGCGCGACAGCAGTCGATCAGGGCCACTAGCTCAGCGGGCTGTTCCACGATCCGGAGAGTAGCCGAGGCCGCTGCTAGCTCAATCTGAGTCTGAGTGGGAGGATCTTTGGCGACCGAGAAAAGAGGCATCTTCAGAGGGTTAGTTGCGGAGGTGTTGCCTGGTTTTCATTCTTTGGCGCTTCTATTTGCGCTTGGTTCCGCGTCCCCCAATGAGAAACGCCCAAGGCCACCGTACGGTAGCGTTGGGCGTCGAGGGTTAGGCTCTGAGCGGCTTAAAAGAGGGCTTTGAGCTCGATCGGGGTCTTTTTGCGCTGTGTGAGGATGTGGTTCACGGCGCGCAGGATCCGTTGCTTATTGGGGCCCGTCACGCGTTGGGTGTCGGTGGCGCGCGCTAAGAGTACGGGGCTCGCACCACGACCAGAACGGGGCTTGCGCATGGCCTTTTTCTCCTCGGCGGTTTGCGTGGGTGCGCCTTCTTTTTTGGCGTTTCGCTTGGCCAGCTTGGCCTCGCGATCCTCACGCCTAAGGCTTTCCAGCTCGTGGGAAGCGGCCATGACACGACGCGGATCGATCTTATTTTCCTTCAGGAATTGGGCGAACTTGCTTTCCATAAACGTGGGACTCGCTTGAATCTGGTGGAGGCGCAGGCGCCCCCGATTTATTGAGGGGCCGGGACGCTAGCACTGAGGCCTTCGAGGTCAAAGGCCGTCTTCGCTGGACCCGGCCTCGGCCTGCCCTCGCCAGCGCGCGACTTGGCCCACGCAGCCATTTTCAGGCACCTTGAACCAGTCGAATGCACACTCAGGCACAAAAAGACGTGTCCGTCGCCGCTCATTTCGTCCGCGCCCAGGGGAGCCAGAGCCCTCTCGTGGGGGCGGTTCTGGGTTCAGGGCTTGGGGAATTGGTGCATGAGCTCCGAGGCCCAACCGAGATTGCCTACGCGGATATCCCACGCATGCCGCGCTCAACCGTTGCCGGGCACGCGGGTAAGCTGTGGTTCGGCGAATTGGGCAGGCAACGGGTGGCGTGCCTCCAAGGGCGCGTTCATTCGTACGAGGGCCATGCGCCTGAGCAGATCGTGTTTGGTGTGCGATTGTTGGCGGAGCTTGGGTGTAAAGCTGTGCTTGTTACGAACGCAGCGGGAGGTATTCGTGCGGATTTGAACGCCGGCGATCTCATGCTCATCACCGATCATCTGAACCTGACGTCGCAAAGCCCCCTCATCGGCCCCGCTCCTTCCGGGGGGGAGCGCTTCGTTGACATGACGGAGGCTTACGATCTTGGGCTCCAAGCGGCGGCTCGGATGGCCGCACGAGTGACTCAAATCCCGATATTGGAGGGAGTCTATGCCTCACTTCTGGGTCCAAGTTACGAGACACCGGCTGAAGTGCGAATGTTAGGTCGGCTCGGTGCCGACGCCGTTGGGATGAGCACGGTTCTGGAGGTCTTGGCACTTCGTCAGTTGGGCGTACGAGTGGGTGGGCTGAGCCTGATCTCGAATCAAGCTGCAGGAATTTCCAAGACTCATCTTTCGCATGTCGAGGTGCAGGCCGCCGCACTCGAAGCCAAGCCGCGTCTTGCTGGCTTCATGCGCGCGTGGATCACGGCGTTGGGAGACACGCTGTGACGGACGGGCTCCCGCAAGTTGGGGGAGACGAAGAGCTGATTCTTGCAGCAAAAACAGCACAGCGTCGCGCCTACGCACCCTATTCAAAGTTCCGGGTGGGAGCCGCCGTCCGCACGAAAAATGGCCAGATCTTCAGCGGCTGCAACGTGGAGAACGCTTCGTTTGGTGCAACTATCTGTGCAGAACGTGTGGCTATTACGAAGATGGTCAGCGAGGGCGCAAGCCAGCCGGTTGTTGTTGCCATCTATACCGAAGCCGAAGAGCTGACGATGCCTTGTGGGCTTTGTAGGCAAGTGCTCGCCGAGTTCGCAACAGATCTGCGAGTGCTCTTGGCAGGGCCCAAGCAAACGCGTGAGGTATCGCTGGCAGAGCTTTTCCCAAACCCCTTCTCGTTCACAAAAGAAGACTGAAGCCGCCCTGAAACAGGCTGCGCTTGAGCGAGCTGTGCAGATCTGCCGCCGTTGCGCTATCTTAGCTGCATGGCTAGGCCTCAAGGTCCGCTCCCCCAGCTCTTGCCGGGGACCCCGCCTGAGCTTGTGGTGTACGATGAGCCTCAGCGCTGCCCCTATTTGCTGAATCGGATTGCGCGCATGCCTTTGCGCCTGCCTGCACGCCAGCTGCGACCGTCAGAGCTCGATCAACGTCTGAGTGTCGGTGATCGGCGTCAGGGTTTCGTGCTTTATAGGACGGCGTGCTCCGGGTGCCGTGCTTGCGAACCAGTGCGCGTACCTGTTGAAACCTTTCGCTACAATCGCTCGTTCCGAAGGGTGTTTCAGCGGGGTGAGCGCGAGCTTTCGGTGGATATCGGTTTCCCGGTGGCGGACGAGGAACGCGTCCAGCTTTACAATAAGCACAAGCACGGCCGAGGTCTCGGCGATGGCCAACCGGCTATAGATGTTGAGGGCTACCGCGATTTTCTGGTGAACAGCTGCTGTGAAAGTTTAGAGCTACGCTTCCGAATTGGGCAACAGCTCGTGGGGATTGCAGTCGCCGATCGCGGCAAATCTTCGCTGTCAGCGGTGTACTGTTTTTACGATCCGGATCACTCGCGATTGGGCATCGGAACGTACTCGATCTTGAAGCAAATCGAGCTGTGTAAGGATTGGGGCCTCAGCTACTTGTACTTGGGTTTGTACATCAAAGAAAGCGATGTGATGCGCTACAAAGCGCGATTCGCACCCCAACAAAGGCTCATCGCTGGCGCTTGGCGCGAGTTTTCAGTCGAGTGAGCGGCTTTCGGTTTCTTCAATCTGCGCCAAGGCCGCGGCCAGAGCATCTTTGGCTCGTTCGTGGGAGCCGCGATCGCGTTCCCACTTGTTGCGGGCTCGTTCATTGCGATCCTGTTCCTCTTTCAAGGCAGCTTTCGTTTCGCCGAGTTCGGTGCCGAGGCTTTCGCGCGTGCTGGCAAGCTCAGATCGGAGCTGATCACGCTCGTGGCTCAACTCAGCGGCGCGATTCTGCGCCAAGCTGAGCTCGGCTCCAAGCTCTCCACTCAGCCGCTCGATCTCCTCCCGGGCCTTCTGTTGGGCACCGGCAACATCGCTCTGGGCTTGTGCGCGGGCTGTTTCGATCTCTCGGGTGAGACGAATGTTGGTGTCATTCAGCAGCTCTTGAACCGAGGCCAGCTCAGTTTGGAAGGTTTGGGTATCGGCCTGTTCTTTGGCCAAACGCGCTTCGAATTCAGCGACTTTCTGGTTGAGTTCATTCACGCGTTGAGCGGCGGCCTGTTGCTCTTCTTGACGTTCCAGCGTGAAACGCTCGAGGTCCCGTGAAAGTCTATCTTTGAGCCCTAAGAGTTCGGCTCTCTCTTCGTTCAGGCTCTCCAAGGCCTGCTGGTGGACTTGATTGAGGCCATCCGTACGGGCTTGGCTTGCCTGTTCCCAAGCGAGCCGTTGCTCGGTCAATGTCGTTTCGGCGGTGCTCCGCGCTTCTTCGAGTAAGCGCTGCGTGTCCTCGACGTGGGCCGCTTGCTGCTGCAACGTGAGCTGTTCATGTGCTGTTTTTTGCTCGAGTAATGCGCGCTCGTGCGCTGTTTTTTGCTCGAGTAATGCGCGCTCGTGCGCTGTTTTTTGCTCGAGTAATGCGCGCTCGTGCGCTGCCCGGAGCCCGGCTTCCGTATTCGCGCGTTCCCGGGCGGCTTCCTCAGTATGTTGGCGAGTTGCCTCAAGGAGTTCTGCCTCGGCCGCCTCCTTAGCGTGCGCCAACGCTTCGGCCAGGCTCTGTTCAAAACTCTGTTGAGCTTCGGCGAGCGCGGCTTGCCGCTTCTCCCCGAGGCTCGCAAGCTGACTTGAGTATTGTGCATCCAGCTGCTCAAGCGAAAGCCCGTGTTCCTCATCTTTCTTCAGTAGCTCAGCATCGATGGTGGAACGGAGTTCTGCGAACTCGCTCGCCTTGGCGTCATAATCGGTACGGAGCTTTTCCGCCTTGCGCTTATAATCATCGGCGCGCTTGTTAGCTTGTTCCTTGTCACTCTTGAAGGCTTCGGCGTTGCGTTCGAGCTCGGCCGCGCGCCGTTCGAGTTCGGCCGCGCGATCACTGCTATCCGCTTTTTCCCTCTCCAGAGCCAGCTGGCTATCACGGACGTTGAGGAGTTCCTTTTCCTTGTGGCTGAGCTCATCGCGAACATCGAGGATCTCCTTGTCTTTGCGATTGAGCTGTTCGCGTAGCTCCAGGAACTCCCGTGCCGAACCTCCGCCCACGCTTGCCGCCGGCTTCGCCTTGGCTTCGTCGAGTTCACGACGGAGCTTCTGCACCTCACCGTCTCGGGCCAGGTCACGTTGGAGAGAGTCCTCGAGTGCCTGCGTCTTGGCTCGTGCCTTTCCGAGTTCACTTTCAAGCTCCTGAACGCGTGCTTCAAAACGGGAGCGCTCCTGATCGAAGGTGATCGGAATACTGCTGGTTGTCGGGCGCGGGGGCAACGACGATGCACGCGGGGGAGAAGAGGTGGTCGGTGCAGGTGCCGGTGGGTTCACGGCCTCAATCACTGGGAGGCGGCTCGGCGGCGGAAGAGAATCTAGCGCGGCATCTTCAAAGTCTTCCTCGTCGGAAAGTTCATCGGCCGCCTCGAGTGCCTCCTCCGGCTCGTGGGCTGCGAGCGGAGGCTCGGACGGGGCGATCCTTGGCTCCTCGAGATCGGCAGGGTGGCTTTTGTGTGCGGCTAAGTTATCGTCGGCAAGATCCTCAAGCTCCAAATCAGACGCGATGTCAGCTGGAGGCGCCAGGTGTTGAGCTGCTTCGGCGGGGGTTTCTAGAATTGCATCAAACGCATCATCTGCAAAATCCTCGACATCCGAGTCCACCACGCTGGGGCGCTCTTCCGCCTCGAATTCCGGCTCTGCATCGATCGGTTGAGCGTCTTCCATGAACTCGGAATCCAACAGCTCTTCGTCCATCGTGCCTTCGCTCACCTCCAAGTCTGGCGAATCCTCGATCAGGATCTCTTCTTCTAGCACCAGGTCCGCATCTGGCAGGATGGATTGAGGCGCACCGGCGGAGAGTGGAACGTACGGGTAAATCTTTTGCACGAGCTCAGATACGCTAATGGGCTTGTGCAGGTAGTCCTCGGCTCGCGTGCGCAGGCGGCGATGTTGCTCAAACGTTTCCTCGGTCGAATCCGAACTCATGATGATGAGCGGCACAGACTTCAGCGACGCATCTCGCTTGAGCTTGTTGCACACGCTGAAACCGTTCATCTTGGGCAACTCGATCGCGAGCAGAATGAGATCAGGTTTCTGGGCGGAGGCCGCCTGCAACCCTGACGCCGCATCGTCGACAACAGTGATTTCACAGCCGTAAGCGGCTAATCCCGCGCGCAGCTCTTCCGCGAAGGCGGGATCACTTTCAAAAACCAGAACCTTGGTTGGCATAGTAATCTTCCGAGCACTAACGCTCACTTGATGCACTATTCCAAAGATATCGGTGCGACCCGGAGGGGTCAAACTCCCGCTCAGTAGGATTCTTGGTCGCTCAGCCGTGGGGCGTTCGAGCGGCTTTTTCGGCGTGGCCGCTCATGTGGGTGCGCCGATGCAGTGCTTCAATAACTGCACGCAGCGATACGTCTCGGAGCCTGAGCCCGACCAATAAGTGGTACAGCAAATCCGCCGCTTCGGCCGCAACACGTTCGCCTGACTCATTCGCGAGCGCTTGCCCAAGCTCCCCCGCTTCTTCGATGAGCTTCTCGGAAATCTTGGGCGCTCCCGCTTCAAGCAAAGAGTGCGTGTAGCTTTTCTGGGCTGTGCTCGATTGGCGAGCTTGGATTGTTTGTTCTAACTCTTCGAGGAAGGACACTGCCTCAAAGGCTTGATCTTCGAGTGCTCCGCCCGGCTGCACTTGCCGGAAAAAGCAGCTGGGGCGGCCCGTGTGGCAGGTGGGCCCCAACGGATCCACCAACAACAAAAGCGTGTCAGCGTCGCAGTCGGCGACGACAGATTTCACGAGCAGTACGTGTCCGCTCGTTTCCCCTTTCATCCAAAGGCGTTGTTTCGAGCGACTGTAAAAAACGGCTCGCCCCGATTCGAGCGTCTTTTCGAGCGCTTCGCGATTCATGTACCCCACCATCCGTACCTGCCCCGTCAGATGGTCTTGAGCAACGGCCGGCAACAGGCCATCAGCGTCGAACTTGAGTGAAACAGGTGGTGGGGTGGATGGGGACACAGTGCAGGCAGCCTAGCGGCGCTTGCTCTAGGATTCAAAAAGAGGTCGGCGCCCGACTGGGAACGGGGAGAAGCGTAGGGGGAAACGCTCTCGTTCTCCGTTGAGCAGAGGGGGGCGGGATGCTGCTGCACTTCTTGCGAAGCGCGCCCAGTGGGCGCCGACAGTCATCAATCTAATCCCGAGCGCGCCGTGCGCCAGTGCCAGTGCCAAAGAATTTTTTAGAGGTTTGCTACGACGGCTTGCGTCAGATGCGTTCAAGGATCGTTGCGATGCCCATGCCGCCGCCAATGCAAAGCGTCACCAACGCTGTGGAAAGCCCACGTCGCTCTAGCTCGTCGAGAGCGGTTCCGATCAAGATGGCGCCCGTGGCGCCCAACGGATGGCCAAGCGCGATCGCACCGCCGTTTACGTTCACTTTGGAAGGATCAATTCCAAGCTCGCGGATGGTCTGAAGTGGAACGGTGGCGAACGCTTCGTTGATCTCCCAAAGATCGATATCAGAAGCCTGCATTTTTGCGTTTTTGAGGGCTCGCTGGGATGCAGGTGCCGTTGCCGTCAACATGATGATCGGCTCGGACCCGTACGTCGCGCAGGCACGGATGCGGGCACGCGGCTTCAATTGGTGTTCTTTCACGTAACTTTCAGAAGCCATGGCCACGAGGGCGGCGCCGTCCACAATGCCGCTGGAATTACCAGCGTGATGATGATGTTGGATCTTCTTGGCCTGCGGATAAGCGGCAAGCGCAAGCTCGTCTAAGGTTTCTCCGTTGGGCCCGGCTGGCGATTGCCCGAGTTGCTCAAAAGCCGGGCGCAGCTGTCCGAGCGCTTCGAGTGAAGTATCAGGCCTTGGTAGCTCGTCCTTTTCCAAAACAATCTCGCCCTCGGCATTCTTCACGGCGAACAGGCTACCGGCAAATTGGTTCCCCACGCTGGCCAGACCAGCCTTACGTTGGCTCTCGACCGCAAAACTGTCGAGGGTGGCTCGGTCGAAGCCCTCAAGCGTAGCGATCAGATCAGCACTGATCCCCTGCGGCACCTGGAATATGCGCTTCCGAAGCTCCAGGTTGTTGCCGTCCATCCCAGCATCATCGGACCCCATGGGAACGCGCGACATACTCTCAACGCCGCCCGCCAGCACCAGCTCCTGCTGGCCACTCATCACGCCCATGGCGGCAAAATTGACCGCCTGTAACCCGGAGCCGCAAAACCGATTGAGCGTCACTCCTGTTGTCGTTTGAGGCAGCGTGGAGCGAAGCACGGCATTCCGTGCGAGATTGGCACCCTGCTCGCGAACCTGGGTGACAGAGCCCACGATCAAATCTTCCACATCGGCGCCGGAAAATCGCGTGCGGGCCAGCAGCTGATCAATCGTTTGCGCCAGCAGCTCCTGCGGATGGAGCCCGCTTAAGGCGCCTTTGCCAGCTTTGCCGCGACCGCGAGGTGTGCGTACTGCGTCGAGAATATAGGCGTAAGTCATCGTCAGGTTCGATCCTTTGGCTATTCCTCTGAAACCAGTGGTGGAACTGAGGCACGGGGTAAAGCAGGGGAAGCCAGGCGCTCAGCGAGGTGTGTCACGAGGTCAATTTTGGTAACAAGGCCGAGCAATTTGCCGTTTTCAAGCACAATTGCGAGCTTCGCTTGGCCCAGCACGGTCTGGAATTGCTCGATTTTTGTATCGGGAGAGACCGTCGCGTAGTCGCTTTCGATCAAAGCTTCGACGCTTGTATCGAGCGTCCCGGTTTGTGAAACGAGATGGCGAAGCAGATCCACCTCGTGCACAATTCCCAAAAATTGGTCCCCATCCAGCACGGGCAATTGGCTTATCCCCCGTGAGCGGAGCTTAGCGATAGCCTCACGCACGCTCGCTCGCGGGCTGATGGTGATGAGCTCACTCGGCTTGGACAGCAACAGTTCGCGCACGGTGCCGAGGCTGGGGCCCTCTTCGAGGAAGCCGTTCTCGCGCATCCAATTGTCGTCGAAAATCTTGGACAGATATTTCTGCGCTGAGTCTGGCAAAAGGACCAGAATATTCATCGCGCGATCCATCTTCTTCGCATATTTGATGGCGCCCGCCACCGCGGCTCCAGCCGACCCGCCGACGTACACGCCTTCACGCCGCACCAGGTCTCGCGTCATCAAGAAGCATTCCTTGTCGTCCACGCGCACGATGTCGTCCAAGATCGAGATGTTCATCGTCGACGGCAGGAAATCTTCGCCGATGCCTTCAACTTTGTAAGAAAAGGGCTGCGTGAGCCGACCGGATTTCACAAAGTCGTAATAGAGGGAGCCCACGGGATCGACGCCGACCAGCTGAATTTCAGGCTTCTTTTCCTTGAGGTACTTCCCAATCCCGCTCACCGTGCCGCCGGTGCCCATACCCGTCACGAAGGCGTCCAGCTCGGAGCCGCACTGTTCCCAAATCTCCGGACCTGTTGAGAGGTAGTGTGCCTCGGGGTTGGCGGGGTTGTGGTATTGGTTGGCGTAGAAGGAGTTGGGTGTCTCTTCGGAGAGCCTTTTGGCAACGCAGTAGAAGCTTCGAGGATCGTCGGCGGCAACCGCCGTGGGGCAAACGACCACGCGTGCGCCAAAGGCTCGGAGTGAGTCAATTTTTTCCTGACTCATCTTGTCTGGCATCACGAAAATGCAGCGATAACCTAAAACGGCGGCATGCATCGCCAGCGCCGCCCCGGTGTTGCCACTGGTGGCTTCGATGATGGTGCCGCCGGGCTTCAGGCCTTGCTCCACCGCGCGCTTTAGCATGTTCTTCGCGACGCGATCCTTATGGCTGCCTCCCGGGTTCAGAAATTCGCACTTCCCGTAGAGCTCGGCGCGCAGGCCCTCAGCGACACGGTGCAGTCGAATAATGGGTGTTCCGCCGATCGCATCCGTAATGTGGGGAAGAGCGCCCTTCATCATCGCCGAAGTATGACGCGGTTCCTTGCCGCTGACACGTGGCTGTCGAAGGTAACGCGCGGCGCGCCCTCTACCCACATTGGTTCCTGGCTTGAATTGCGGAGAAATCGCCGCTTAGCGATGTTCTCTGGCGACGATTGCCGACAATTGTCGGCCGCTCGCGGTGCCCGATCGGCGGAATGAAAAGAAGCGATCTGGCTCAAGAAAGGTGCACCCACCGACCCTGTCGATCTCGAGCACACCGCCAGCACTTAACTGCGCGTGGGCAATCTTCTGCAAATTGGCGTGAGGCTTGGCAAACGAGGTTCGGTCGATCACTTCCAAGCCCGGCGCCGTTTGCTCCAGTTGAACGGCGACATCTTCCGAGATCTCGAATGCTCCAACCGAAATGTGGGGCCCGACGGCAGCCAGAAAATGCGCGTTCCCTCCGTTCAGGCGCTTCAAGGCTAAGAGGGTGTTCGGAATAACACCAGCAGCCAACCCCCGCCAGCCCGCGTGGATCGCGGCAACCGCACCGCTAGCCAGGTCTGCGACCAAAATCGGAAGACAATCAGCGGTGCGCACCGCACAGGCGACGTGCTGGCATTCTGAGATCACGGCATCTCCGGCGAGGTGCTCCGTTGTGGAGCGCACCGCCTCGTTGGAAAGCATCACCCAGTCTTTGCCGTGCACTTGATTCAAGTGGCAAACGCTGGCATTCGCGACGCCGAGGAGTGAGCGCGCCCGCTCGAAGTTTTCGTGGACATTCTCGGGGCTGTCTCCGACCGAAGCCGAAAAATTGAGGGATTCAAAGGGGCCGGTGGAAATCCCGCCCAGCCGAGTGAAGAAGGCGTGGCGGAAGCCGGCATTCGCCAGGCGAGGGCTTAGCAAAAAGTGAGCGGCATCCATCTCGAGCGCCCAGGATAGGCTGCCCCCACAGGCTTTTGCGAGGGGTGACTCGTGGGCACTCGGGACTTCTGGTATTGGGTCAAGCGATGCGGCCGAAAGATCCATTCATAGGTCGACAGCTGGTAGACGGCCAGTTCGAGGTGCTTCAAAAGATCGGAAGCGGTGGTATGGGGTCCGTCTACAAGGCCTCGCAGCCCGCCGAGAATCGCATGGTCGCGATCAAGATCCTGCACCCCAAGCTCGCCAATCGTAAAGATCTTGCGTCGCGGTTTCGCAGGGAAGCCCGGGCGATGAGCCAGCTCACGCATCCCAACACCGTCAAGGTGTTTTCCTATGGAGAGCTCGACGAGGATGGGTCGCTCTACATTGTGATGGAGATGCTGGAGGGGCGAAACCTCAATCAGGCGATTCGAAAAGATGGCCGAATGCCAGTGGAGAAGGCCGTCTCCCTGCTCGTGCAGGTGTGCAGCGCTCTCCAAGAAGCGCACGAGCTGGGCATTGTTCATCGTGACCTGAAGCCAGAGAATATTTTCTTGGCTACGCAGGGCGGATTGCACGATTTTCCCAAGGTTTTGGATTTTGGGTTGGCCAAGGTCACCGAACAACAGATGCAGCCGGGCTCACTGATTTTGACGCAGGAGGGGATGGTGTTTGGGACTCCTGAATTCATGAGCCCAGAGCAAGCTCAGGGCCGAACATTGGACGCGCGGAGCGATATTTACTCGCTCGCCGTGATTTTGTACGAAGCGTTAACCGGAAAGCTGCCGTTTGTTTCACGCACTCCGATGGAGTTCATTCAAAAGCACGTCTCCGAACCCATCATTCCGCTTGGGGAACGCGTGCCTGGGCTTGAATTCCCGCCGGGTTTGGCCGAGGTCGTCGCCACAGCACTCGCGAAGAAGCCGGCCCAGCGCTACCAATCGGCTGCCGAGTTTGCGGGCGCCTTGCTCCCGTACCAAGGTGGGGCTGGCACTCCCTCACGCCCGGCGCAGGCGAGTCTCCCGCGTATTCAGGCCGAAGCTTTGGCTTCATCCGGGCAGGCGCCGTCCCAACGGATGAGTGTGTCGGTTTTGGTCGTGGTTGGGCTTGTTTGTCTGGTGGTGGGCGGCATTCTCACGGTGCTCGTTCTCCACTTTGTGTCTGGGTGCTAAGGTTTCGCTAGGCTCCGCAGCGACGGCGATGACACAGCCTCCCCCTAGAAATCGCTTGCCTGGGTTGGCCCCCGATGCGCTCGCACGGCCGGTATCGAAGCCCCCATCGCCGAAGCGGGCGCGCCGTTCGTTCACCGCGTTCTTGAAGGTGGCTTTCCTGCTCCTCGTCATTCTGGGCTCGTTGGGTGTAACAGCGGTTACTCTGGTGGTGCGCCATTTCAGCGTTGGCTTGCCGAGCGTTGAGCAACTGCAAGCTGGCTACAATCCGCCTCAGGTCACACGGATTCTGGCGCGCGACGGCACGCTGCTCGCCAATCTCTTCACCGAACGGCGGACGGTGATTCCCTTCGACGCTGTCCCCGATCACGCCAAGCTGGCATTCTTGGCGGCCGAAGATGCCGGGTTTTATGAACACGAAGGCCTCAATTACCTCGGCATGTTGCGTGCGTTCGTTGCCAACGTGAGAGCCGGCAAGACACGCCAGGGCGGGAGCACCATCACCCAACAGGTGGTTAAAAATATCTTGCTCGATTCGGAGCGCTCCTATGAGCGCAAGATCCGCGAGACCATCCTGGCGCGGCGCTTGGAGCATGAGCTCACCAAAGATCAGATTTTCACGCTCTACCTCAACCACATCTATTTGGGCCACGGCCGATTCGGGATCGAGGAAGCCGCCCGCTATTACTTCGGCAAAAAAGCCCAGGAGCTGTCGGTCGATCAATCCGCTCTTTTGGCTGGAATTGTGGCCTCGCCGGAGCGATTTTCGCCGCGCCAAGCACCAGACAAAGCGCTCGCACGGCGACGTTATGTTCTCGATCAAATGTTGGCCAAGGGCTTTATCACGCCCGACTTGCACGCCGAGGCTTCGAATGCACCGCTCAGGCTTGCGCCGCCGGTTGAGGCTGAATCGGAGATAGCACCGGAAGTGGTGCCGATCGTGAAAAAGCTACTGATAGAGTTGGCGCCCGAGCAGGCTCGGGTTGGTGGCTTCATCGTTCACACCACGATCGATCCAGTGATGCAATCGATCGCACGCCAAGCTTTGAGAGAGAATCTCAGGGCCTACGCAAAGCGTCAGAAAATAGAACCGCCCTTCACCGCCAAACCAAGAATGCTTTGGGGAAAAGTCTTCGACGGCCACCCACAGGCTCATCACATCTACGTAGGAACGGTGAAAGCTGTGGATGATGTAGCTTCTACCATCGACGTTCAGGTCGGTGATGTGGTGGGGCGAGTGTCGCTTAAGGGGGAGTATCGGTACAATCCAGCCGGGCTGATGGCGAGTCAGTTTGCCGAGGTTGGAGCGCTCCTGCGCGTCGGCTTGCTCGCGGAGCCCGGGGGTCAGGAGAGTGTCCCATTGCGTCTCGAGCTGGGTCCAGAATCAGCGCTAGTTGCGATCGAGCCGCGTTCGCACCAGGTGTTAGCTTTGGTAGGCAGTTACGAAGCGATTGTCGGCGGCCTGGATCGCGCCACGCAGTCACGGCGGCAGCCGGGGTCGGCTTTCAAGCCCATGTTGTATAGCTACGCGCTGCATTCGCGTCGCTTCACTCCCGCCAGCATTTTGCGCGTTCCCGTGAAAGATAAGCCCGGCGAGTTGCGGGAAGTTCGGCTGCGCGAGGGGGTGGCTCAGAGTGACAACGCCGTAGCGCTCAAGGTTCTGGAAGATGTGGGTGCGGAGAATGTCGTTCAGTGGGCTTCGGCCTTAGGCATCGAATCGCGCCTCCAAGCCACCCCATCGTTAGCGCTTGGGGCCTACGAAGTGAGTCCGATTGAGTTAACCAATGCGTACACGACGATTGCGGATGGTGGTGAATTCCGGAGCGCTTCGCTCATCACGAAGGTCATCGCGCCCGGTGGAAAAGAATTGGCGCTCCCAGCCGAGCCCCCTGCACGCACGGTGATGCCCGTGGAAGAGGCGTACCTGATGACGAGTGTTTTAGAGAGCGTCGTGAGCGAAGGCACGGGAAAGCTGGCGAGCGGATTGGGGCGGCCGCTCGCCGGCAAGACGGGGACCACGAATCAAGCTAAAGACGCTTGGTTTGTTGGTTATTCAACCGAGCTCGTTGCCGGCATTTGGGTGGGCTACGATGACGCTCTTCCGCTTGGCTGGGGAGAATCCGGTGCGCGGAGCGCGCTTCCCGGTTGGGTGAGTTTTGTACGGCAAGCGTTGAGAGATCGCCCTGCCACGACGTTCACGCGTCCACCCAAGATCTCGGCCGTGCGCATCGACCCTATCTCCGGTCTACTGGCACGGCCCGACCAAACCGACGCCCTGGAGGAAGAATTCCTTGAAGGCACCGAGCCCGACCATCAGGCGCCGTTAATTGAAAGCGACGCAGGCGTTCCAACATCGGACGCTGGCGTGGAGCCGAGCGAGCCGCCCAGCTCCAACACGGGCCTGCCCGCAGATATTCCCGGGCCCACGATCATCGAGAGGCCTGGGTTACCAATCATCACGCCCCCATTTTAACGTGATCGGGCGCACGCCTTCGCTAAAGCGACTAGACCTGCAAAGCCGCCTTGGCTATTGAACGCGTAGAGAAGGTGACCATGAAATCGCACATGTCCTACCGTTATCGCAGTCTTACTCATGCATCTTGCTCGGCCCTGTTGCTGGTGCTCGCAATCGGTAGCTGTTACGCCTGTGAGAAGAAGAGCGAAGAGCCAAAAGCAGCACCGGCCAAGGAAGCCGCGTCAGCTTCTGGAGAGCCCAAGACGGAACTCGAGCCCGAGCTCAGCCGCGCCATGAAGTCGGCCACTCAGGGAAACCAGGGTACAGCACCCGGCAGCCAGGACGGCCCGCCCCAAAGTGGTATCTTTGAGCCAGGGGCCGCGGATGCGCAGGTACGCGTTTCGGACCCTCCCAAGATAACGCTCGGCTCAGAGGGCAGCACGCCTAGGCTGAAGCTTGGAGGCGAGATCAAGGGCGGCGAGAAACGGCTCGTCACGTTGAAGCTTGCGCTCGATATTGGCGCTTCGCAGCTCCCCGTCGATTTGACGCTCGCTTTGGAAACCAAAGCAGATGTTGGCGCGATGAAGGTGAGCGCCAAGATAACGGCGGCAAGTCTCGCGGAGGAGGCGGGCTCTTCGCCGGAGGCCAAGGCCGCGTTTGGTAGCCTGAAGGGCAGCGAAATCAGCTACTTTGTAGCACCGAACGGTGCGCCCTCGCGCTTTGGGTATAAGGCCAGCTCTGCCAAGGGTGCTGGCCTGATTCAGGTGCTGATCGCAGCCAAAGACGCGCTGGCTAGCATCGTTCAGCCCTTTCCGGACAAGGCTGTAGGCGCTGAAGCGCTGTGGATGGTCACTGCACGGCAGGGAGTGTGGGACCTCGACATGGTGACTTACCAAATGGTGAAGGTGAAGGAAGTCTCAGGCGACACGGCAACGCTCAGTATCGACAGCAAGCGTTACGCGGCGAGCCCAAGCTTTGTAACTCCCTTCGTGCAGGCTGACGCACCGCTCTCGCTCTACCGTTTTGAGGCTCCAGGTCAGGCACAGATCACGCTCCGCACGGGGGACTTCTTTCCGGTTTCAGCTAGCGTAAGTGGCCACGTCGCGGCCGCCGTGGGTCCCGTGGGCGGCGAGCCAGCAGCTGCGGACCGCGCACAGGTGGTGCAGGCCTCTTGGACCGCGGAGCTGACGACAACGAAGAAGCCTTAGAGCCCCTTAGAACCCAAGCTTTTGCTTGCGTTCTTCCGCGCCAACCATCGGCTCCTGCTTATTGTTGATCACTGGCAACCCCGCGGCGAGATCCGCGTTCAGCTTGATCCAGTCGCGCTTGTCGTCCGGCAATTGCCCTTCGTCGTAAATCGCCTCCACTGGACACTCCGGCACGCATGCGCCGCAATCGATACACTCGTTCGGATCGATGTAGAGCATCTCGCCGTCGCCGTGAAAGCAATCAACGGGACACACGGAGACACAGTCGGTAAACCGACACCCTTTGCAATTGTCGGTGACAACGAAAGCCATGCCGCCCAGATAGTCCGACTCCGGGCCGGAAATCAACTATTCGAAAGCCGAAGTATCCCCGGCCCCAACTCGCACGATGAGCGGCTTCGGGTGGGTCAGATCCACGACGCTCGTGGGCACGCTGCCCGAGACCCCGCAGTCGAGAACCAAGGCGAGCCCTGGGAACTCCTCTTCCAGCTCGCGCGGATCGAGCAGCACGGCAGCTCCAGGGCGTGCCGCCGTGCTCGAGATGATCGGCCTGCCGAGCTCGGCGGCGAGCGCTAGTGCGACGGGATGCCGCGGGATCCGGATGCCCACCGTCTTTCTCTGGGTCTGAACAATTTTCGGGACCTCACGCGTGGCCTCCAAGATGAAGCAATATGGCCCCGGTAAATACTGTTTGAGGATCCGGTAAACTGAATCATGCATCACGGCGTAGCGCGAGATGTCCCCGAGATCACGGCACACGAACGCTAGCATTTGCGTCTTCGGGATGCCCTTGATCTGATACAACCGATCAATCGCCTTCTTGTTGAAGAGGTCGCATCCAAGGCCATAAACGGTGTCGGTTGGATAGGCGATCACTTCGCCGGCCTCCAGCGCTTCCACGGCATGGCGGATCTTTCGCGGCTCCGGGTTTACCGGATTGATCTCAAGAATCATTCGGGTGGGCGCTCTACACCCTTTTCTCCGAGAGTGCTAGCCGCGGCTCCCCGCAGCGCTAGAACAAGAATTTCAGCATGCGCGCGCTCTTCGGGGCTAAAGGTACCCGCACCGTGCCAGCAAGCGGCTCGAAAGTTTCCTCGGTGAGCACATCTACAGCTGCGTTAAGGCTCGAAAACAGCGCATCCTGAGGGAACTGCTCCGCGTTAACGGCGAATCCCACACGCAAGCGTTCGGAGGCGTCGTAAAAGAGCGTGGTGCAGGCTTTTGATTCCCGGTGTGTGCGAAATACTTCCGGCAAATTTCCAAAAGTCTTCACGGCTTCTTGAATCAGCTTCGGCTCCGATCCAATCCAGACTGGCAACGCTGAGGTGCCCTGCGAAAGCGCGAGCCCGGGGGCGAGTGGCTTCCACGTCTCGTCGCGCACGGGATCGTGGGGCCCGGCGCTCAGCGCTCGCCCCTGCTGAATTGCCAACGCTATTTTATGGAGGAGCGCAAGTGGAAGGGTGCCTGTGCTGGCGATCAGCGTCCACCTTCCGTGGTTAACTGCGAAATCAAAATCGTCGTCCGAGCAAATGGCGTACGGGATACCCGCACGATCCAAAGCGGCCTCAAGCGTCCTCAGGAATTGCTCAACATCTTGGATCACCGGGTGATTCAGACCGAGCGCTTCCTCGGTGGCCACATCCTCCGGACCCGTGCCGAAATGGCCCAGAAAGCCAAGATTGAGTGGCGCTAAAGCGTTCAGCGTGCGGCACAACCTCAGGTAACTTCGGGGAACCACCACATGAACGTCCACCTTGCGGGTGAGCGTTGAGAGTTCCGTCTCCCGGATCGCCGCGACCAAGCGTTGCCAGAATTCGTAGCCGGGACGTGATTGTCCGCGTTGCCCCAAGGGACCACCAATAAAGCGATCGCGCTCCACCGCCGTGTAGATGTTGAATGCGTTGACTCCGTAAGCGAGCGCGGTGAGCGCCGTGAACTCGCATTCCGACTCCAAGATGTGGCCGAGTTGGGGCGGCGAGCCAGCGCTCAGTTCGGTTGCGAACGCGGGGGTGCTTTGGTGCTCCGCTCGAGTGACCAGCGCTGAGGTTTGACGTTGGATCTTTCGACGCCCGCGCGGGTCTTTAATTATCCCAAATTTCTGCCCAATCAGATTCACGCTTCCACCCAGCAGTGCGGGATCGATAACGGCATGCGGTGCTGTTTTTGGTTGACCGAAGCACACCGGTACCTCGGCTAAACGCGGGTGATAGAGGGCGTTCCTGAAGCGACGGAGGGCCTGCGCTAGCAAGTGTTCCTGAAATTCAGCCCAATCGAGATGCCGGACCAATCCCGGAGCGGTGTGTGCGCTCAAGCGTTCGGGCGGCTTCAAAGTTTCGATCGAAAGCCCGCTATCTCCGTAGACATTACGGAGCTCGCTGAGAGATCCATAGCGAGCTTGAATAAACGTTCGGTAGGCCGCAATCGCATCGGGGTGATAGTCCTGATCGTAGAGAGCATCCCGGAAGTGGAAGGAAGCGGTATCGAGTTCGAGCAAGATAACTGGCCCCTTAGGAAAAGCAAACGGGGCGAGAACTTGCGCAACGCCCTCAAGCCAAAGCTCCGCTTCGCTCAAGAATGCGCTGCTCGCGAAGCTCGGGGCGGGAAAAGCGCGTGGCAGAGCTGGCACAACCACAGGAGCTCCTTGCGACGAACGCGCCTGACACTGTTCATCCCAGAGCACATCTTGAGGAACGCCGAATCCCGTCAGTTCTGCGTTCACACTCGGGCCAACCGAGAGGCTCGCATACAGCCCTGCTGCTTGAACCGCTTCGAGAAACGCCGGCAAGCCTCGCTCGTTGTTACCAGAAAATGTAAGATCGCCGCCCGATTCTTGGTGGAGCGACCAAGGAACGCAACTTTGCACGATGCCGACGCCGAGGCGCCTCAGGCCATCCAGAGCGAGCTGCCAATTGGGCTTGGGTACGCGGAAATAGTGGAGTGAACCGGAGATGAGCGGGATAGGCCCATTGCCGAGATCGATCCCCGAGCGCGTGAGTTTCGGTGGCGTAAAATGACCGACGGTTTCCATCACTTGGCCGGGGGGCAGAACGGGGCAGAACGGGGCAGAACGGGGCAGAACGAGGCAGAACGAGGCAGAACGGGGCAGAACGAAGCAGAGTAGAATGGGCTAGCTAGAACGAGGCGGAACGTAGCGGCTCGTAGCGCCCTCTGCAATCGGGTCCGCCCTAGTTGGACACCGGTGCACCCAGCGCGCTACTCATTGGAGGTGCACGTTCGGCGTCGAAAGCTGTGGCTCTGTGCTGGGCGTGTTGTTGACCTCGTGGTGCTGTTGATCGTTTGGGGTTGTGCGGCTGAGAGTGCTCACCGATCTCACGTGAGGAGCCCGAAAGGGGTGCACTCCGCCGAGGGAGCCCATTCCAAACGGCGAACAGATCCGGCTCACGCTGAGCCAGGTGCGAGGGCCGGAGAAGTGAGGACTCACGCTGAAGTCGGCGGAAGTGACGCCGAAGCAGAGCCATCGCTTCCAGATTCAATCAAAGTGCCACTCAGTAAGCAATCCGGCGCGGCCAGTTACTACGCGAATGCGTTAGCTGGACATCGGACTGCCAGCGGCGAACTCTACAGCATTCATAGATTCACGGCGGCACATCGATCTCTGCCGTTTGGGACGCTGGTGCGCGTGGTGCATTTGGCGAGCGGGCGATCGGTGCGGGTTGTGATTAATGATCGTGGGCCGTTCGGAAAAGGTCGCATCATCGACCTTTCGCGAGCCGCTGCCGAAAAACTGGGGATCCTCGCGCGCGGCGTAGCCCAGGTGCGCGTCGAAGTACTCCGCCTAGGGCCTGTTAAGTAACAGGAACGCTTGGATAAGCCGTGAGAGTCTTGTTTCTTGATGCCAACGATCCCGCCGAGGCCAACTTCGCAAGCGAGGTTAAAGAGGTTGCCGAGCGCTTTTACGGTGAGATCCGGAGAGTGCTAGCGAACGGAGGCGAGTTGCCTGATTTCCGCATTCGGGGGTACAGGCTCGAAGCCTGCTGCTATGCAGCCGAGTGCTTCGCAGATGCCAGTGTTCCTGGGCTGCCGATGTTAGTGCTTCGGGGCGAGAACTCTCAGCTGCAACCGCTTGCTGAATGGGTGGTTGGGTTAGCTCCTGAGGCCTTGGGTGTGAAGGTGGTTGGGTACACACCGCCATTTCTGCCAAGTGTGGCATTCAACCGTGTTGCGCAGACAGCGGGGGTGGATCTGCGCGGAATACGTTTTCGGGTGGGAGTCGGGCGCGGGCATCTGCTGGAGTTAGTCGCGCATTTGCCCAAGCGCGCGCTGTTGCCTAATAGTGGACATGCACAGGGCGGAAACGCCCCACCATTTCAGCCGAGCCCGCAAACGGAGCCCGAGAGGACAGAGGCTGTTGAACGCGGCGTTGAGGCGCTGATTGAAGATCTCTTGGGGCAGGAGCTGTTTGAGCGTTGGGTCGGCGAGATCAGCTTTGAGCAGATGCCTACGAACGCGGGCCTCAGGCTTGTGGAAAGTGGGAAAGAGGGCGCGCTCCGCGCGGCGAATGAGCTGTATTCGACGGTGCGAGCGGCCGAAGCCGACATTCACGCAGGGCTTTCGCAAGTGCTCTGGAGCGAAAACTACGGTGCTACTTGGAGCATGCTGGAACTCGAACCAAGCGAGCCTGCGCGCGATCAACGGCAACCCGATCTCGCCGTTGCCGTCACTTGCTATCCGGAGCTGGTGCGCTGTTTTCTCTCGGGAGCATGTTTTGATTCTCGGCGATTTTCGGCGAAAAATGAGCGATTTGTGGTGGTTGCTGTGCTGGTTCTGGGAGGCCAGGCTGTGCGATTTTCGGCCAAGGAGTCCTTAGAGAAAGCCTTTGATCAACAGTTGCGTACGGCTCAGCTTGGCGCCGTGATCGGGGTAGGCACGGGGGTGCGCTACCTCTACTTCACGCTCGCGCTCTCGAACGTCGCATTCGCGGACATCGCGGGCTCGGATGTCGCGGGCTCGAACGTTGCGGCCTCAGTCTCGCTACTTAAAGGTGAACTCGCAAAAGTGGTTGGCATACAGCGTGCTTCGCTGCTGTTTATGGACAGTGAGTGGGCCAACGAGTGGATCGAGCTGTTTCCGTAGAAGGCGGACCTTGATGGAGAAGTTTCGAGGAGACCAAGCCGGCCGGCAGCGTTGCTGCCCTTCAAAGAATGCGGTCACGCAAGAGCAGCGGGAACCTCTCTCGTGGCGGATATCCAGCGAATACAGCTTATCAATCGCGATTACCACGTCGACCCGAGAGCCCGTTCCCGGCAAATCAAGTAGTAAGCATGCTTACTATCTCTTTTGCAAAATAGTGGCTCTTCCCCGCGGAAACGTTGGCCACTCGGACGTGAAGCCATCGGGGAAGCGTTGGCCACTCGGACGTGAAGCCATCGGGGAAGCGGCTTCGCTCAAGCGTCGAGAAGCGGGAGTGTACGCTTCGGACTCCTGGCATGACACGCTACCGAACCCCCCGAAGCGAGGGTTTCCAATTCTGGCCGCACCTGCTCGCACAGTCCGAATCGCTCAGGACATCGAGGATGGAAGCTGCAGCCCTTCGGCAGGTTGGCGGGATTGGCCACCTCGCCGGAAAGAGCGAAGAGCATTGGGACATCGGGATCGGCGTTCGGAACTGCTGCCAGAAGCGCTTGGGTGTAAGGGTGCTCGGGGTGCTCAAAAAGCCGATCAACCTGCGCTATTTCCACGATGCGCCCCGCGTACATCACGGCAACCCGGTCGCACAGGTAGCGGACGACACTGAGATCGTGAGCCACGAAAATCGTGGTGAGGTTGAGCTCACGCCGGAGATCGGAAAGTAAGTTGATGACTTGAGCTTGTACTGAGACGTCCAGCGCGCTGACCGGCTCGTCAGCTACGATCAAGCTCGGATTCATCACCAAAGAACGTGCGATCCCGATGCGTTGGCGTTGACCTCCAGAAAACTCATGCGGATAGCGGCTCATGTGCTCGCTCCGGAGTCCCACTTTCTCCAACATCGAGACCACACGCTCACGAAGCTGATTGCCTTTGGCTAATCGGTGAATCACGAGTGGCTCGCCCACGATCTGCTCAATGCTCATGCGCGGATTGAGCGAACTCACCGGATCCTGAAACACCATCTGCAACTGGGTGCGGAGCGGGATAAGCTCAGCCTCGGAAAGCGTTGCAAGGTCCACAACGCCTGAGCTGGTGCGGAAGAGCACTTGACCTCCTGTCGGCGTTAGGGCTCGCAGAATGGTGCGTGCAGTGGTGGTCTTTCCTGAGCCGCTCTCGCCGACGAGCCCGAGTGTTTCTCCCGGCAAAACATCGAAGGAAACGTCGCTCACCGCTCGAACCCAGCCGACGCGTCGCGAGAGGATCCCCGTACCAAATATCGGAAAATGCTTGTCGAGATTTCGAACGCTCAGGAGCGCCGAAGGCTCGGGTGACGAGGGCTCGGGTGACGAGGGCTCGGCTGCCATTAGATTTCTCCTAACCGAAAGCAAGCAACGCTCTGCTCGGTATCGAAATCTGAAATCTGTGGTGCTGTGCCTTGGTCGCAACGGCCTGGAAGCGCATACGGGCAACGCGGATGAAACGGGCAGCCGGCAGGGATCTCTTTGAGCGATGGCACGTTGCCCAAGATCGAGGGCAGCGGCCTGCCGCGCACAGAGCGGCTGGGGATCGAATCGAGCAACCCGCGTGTGTACGGGTGCTTCGGTGCCTTCAGGACCGTGCGGAGCGGGCCGGACTCCACCACTCTCCCCAGGTACATGATCACGATGTCGTCGGCTGTTTGCGCAACGACGCCAAGATCGTGCGTGATCAGCAGCACGCTCAAATCTTCATTTTGTTTGAGTGACTTCAAAAGGCCCAGAATTTGGGCCTGAAGTGTGACATCAAGGGCGGTGGTGGGCTCGTCTGCGATCAGTAGCTCGGGGCTGTTGGCAAGCGCGATAGCGATCACCACGCGTTGTCGCATGCCGCCCGAAAGCTCATGGGGATACTTGTTCAGCGCTTGGGCAGGGCCGGCGATGCCCACCTTCGTGAGCAGCGAAATAGCTTCGGCTTCGATAGCTACTTTGCTGAGCGGGCGGTGCAGGGCGATGGCTTCACTCAGCTGATTGCCGATGGTGTGCACGGGAGAGAGCGCCGTCATCGGTTCTTGGAAGATCATTCCCACCTGTCCACCGCGCACCGCATACAGGCTCTCCGCGTCTTCCTTCAGTGCGGTGATGTCGATCGGCGGGCCCGATTTGGGGTGGAGTACGATCTGCCCGCCCACGATACGCCCAGGGCGTTTGACGAGACGTAGGATGGAATAGGCTGAAACGCTCTTGCCGCAGCCACTCTCGCCGACAACAGCCAAGACACGCCCGCGTCGAACCTGAAACGATGCGCCGTCCACGGCTTTGAGTTCGGATCCTTCGACAAAAAACGACACTTGCAGGCCATTCACGTCGAGGATCAGGTCCTGATTCATGGGCACCATTAGCTCCTCGTCGCGTAGGGATCGGCGGCGTCGCGTAAGCCATCCCCCAGGAAATTGAAGGAGAGCACAACCAGGATGATGAAGACGACGGGCAGGAGCACCCAGGGATAACTTGCAACCACCTGGAGGCTGGTTGCGTCTTGCAACATGACGCCCCAGCTGACGATGGGAGGGCGAAGACCCAGGCCCAAAAAGCTCAGGCTCGTTTCGCCCAGGATCATGCCAGGGACACTGAGCGTGAGCGCAACGATGATATGACTTGTGAAGCCAGGCAAGAGATGGCGAACAATGATGCGCGTGTGGGAGGCGCCGAGCAGCCGCGCTGCCACTACGTAATCTTCCTCGCGCAAGCTCAAGATTTTTCCGCGCACAACGCGCGCCATGCCCGTCCAGTTGAGCAGGCTCAAGACAATGGTAATTCCGAAATAGATTTGGAGCGAAGACCAATCTTTGGGCAAAATTGCGGCTAAAGAAAGCCATAATGGCAGCTGTGGGAAGGCGTTGATCACTTC
The DNA here is from genome assembly GCA_038246305.1 of Polyangiales bacterium. Classification (GTDB taxonomy): domain Bacteria; phylum Myxococcota_A; class Polyangia; order Polyangiales; family Polyangiaceae; genus JBBRRP01. Next base: position 26,316 of record JBBRRP010000060.1, read on the forward strand.
AATGCTGCGCTGGATCAGATTGTCGACGCGGCCGCCAACGTAGCCTGAAATCCCGCCGAGGAGCAGGCCGAGCACAAACGTAACGAGGATCCCTACGAGCCCCACACTGAGTGAAATGCGCGAGCCATGAATGAGCCGGCTCATGATATCGCGGCCGTAGCGATCGCCGCCAAACACGTAGAAGAGAGGCTGCGTGGGCGGTCCCAGCGTGCCGGGCTGGAGCAGGCTGGGCGGGTGCTTGGCTTGATACTCAGCTTGTGCCACCCCGAGCAGATGCCGGTCCCAATGGATCAGGCCCATGAGATCATACGGCACCCCTTGGACGAAGAAACCCAAGGGAACCACGTCCGTTGGATCCTCAACGTAGATACGACGCAGTGTGATCGGATCCATCGAGGGCTTCACGTTCAAGATATGAAGCCCGTGTTCAAAGCTGAAACGGGGAGGCGTGGGCGGGCAATAGGCGTGGTGCACATCGCGCCATTCCCGTGAATAGGGCGCGAAAAACTCCGCAAAAATCGCAGAAAATGCGATCAGGCACAGCAACAGCAAGCTCGCATAGGCGGTGTGGTGCTGCTTAAAGCGCTTCCAGATTAACTGGGACTGAGAGGCCGAAGCAGTGGTGGCGCCCATCAGCGGCTACCTCCCTGAAAACGGATGCGCGGATCGATCCAAAGTAACAGCAGGTCGCTCACGAGCGTTCCCAGCACGCCGAGCAAGCTCAGCACCATCAGCATGGAGCCCGCCAAATACATGTCTTCCATCATCAGCGCCTCAAGCAGCAGAGGGCCCACGATGGGGAGGCTGAGCACAATCCCAACCAACGCACCGCCCGAAATCAGCGCAGGAAAAATGCCACCGATCCCGGACACGAACGGATTGAGCGCGAGGCGGACGGGATATTTCAGCAGGAGCCGAAGTGGACGAACACCACGCGCGCGCGCAGCGGTGACATACGGCTTATTCAACTCATCCAATAGGTTGGCGCGGAGCACTCGGATCATGCCCGCGGTGCCGCCGAAACCGAGCACGACGATCGGCAGCCAGATGTGCTTTAAGAGATCCAGCAATTTAGCGACATCCCAGGCTCTTTCAGCCTGTTCAGCAGACAGCAGCCCCGTCACGCTCAGACCGAAAAAACGCTCAGATAGGTGCATCAACACGAGCGCGAGCAGGAAGGGAGGCACGCACATGCCAAGAAAGCCGAAGAACGTCAGGATATGATCGGATAAAGAATACTGGCGTACCGCTGAGTAGATCCCCAGCGGGATCGCGATCATCCAAGTGAAAATGATCGTACCGAATGAGATCAAGAAGGTCAGCAGAATGCGGTCGCCCACCAAGGTGTCGACCCTCTGAAGGGTATCCATGGAGCGGCCGAGGTTCCCCTGAAGCAGGCCGGAATCCTTCTGGTCAAACGAACGAAACCAGTAGAGGCCCATCCAACGTGCGTAGCGCACGGGCTGCGGGTCATTCAGGTAGAACATGTCCTCAAGCTCTTTGATCGCCTGTTGGTTAGCTTGATCGCCCGCGGCTTCAAGCTCCATTGTTTTCGCGGTGAGAAAGTCTGAGGGTGGTAGCTGAATAATCGCGAACACCACCACGGAAATAACGAACAGCGTTGGCACCATCATCAGCAAGCGCTTGCTCACGTAGGGATGGCGAAGCGCCAACAGTAGGCAAAATAGGCCAAAAATACCCCACAAAACGGGCTTCAACAGCCCGGCGAGCCACCCTTCCTTCTGAGCTCCGGGAACCCCACTCGGGGCGGCACTGTCCGGGGGAGGCGTGACCTTGAGAACGGCCGCGCTGATTTGTGCCTGGGCTTGCGCGCTCGTCTGGGTTGCGTTGAAGAAGAAACGCTCCGGGTAGGCGTTGCCGGGTGACAAGAAATCCCATGTGAACACCACGTCGTCGGGGACGTTCTTGAAGCCATCTTGGATCGCGATCGCGTACGGTGGCATCGTGGCCACGCTGATCGTCCAAACATTTTCCGCGGCTAGCTTCAGAATCCCTCTGAAGCGTTCGGCTTGTTCCGCCGGTTCACCTGCCTGGCTCATTTCTTCGTAGAGCGCGTACGCCTTGCGGATCGGATGATCGGCGGGAGGTGCAACATTCCCCGGCGTGTTCGCTTTCGGATCGCCGTACAGTCCGCCGTTCGCGTACCAGCGCGCGAAGCCGATTCCAAAATTGGACTCTTCACGGAGTGGGACGAAGCAACGAGCCTCCAGGATCGGGAGAAAATCGTTGTTGCTGGTCCAGAGGTCAAAATCATGGGAAAGCGTGTTTTTCTCGGTATAATAGAGGCGCGCGCCCTGCATGAGTGCGATGGCGCGGACTCCCACGCGACGCCAATCATCCGTCACGAATTGCGCGAGCGTCACGAAGTTGGGGTGTTGGAAATGCACGAAGAAGGTCATGGGCGTGCCGTCGCGAAACTTGCGCATGCCCTCCAAGTCTCTTGCGGTGAGGCCTAGATCATCGAGCAGCTGATTGGCTCGCTCGGGTGAGAAGTCAGTGAAGGCCTGGTATGCGCTCGGCTCATAAAAAATTGAGCGTGAGTCGGGTGCCGCCTGAGCTGGCTCAACCTCTAGGCCCGGGTACTCCGCGTCGATAATTTCATGCCGGTTGATGGCCAGCGACAGCGCTTGGCGAAAGTGTTTCTCATTCAGAAGCTCATGCTTGTTCTGTGTATTCCGATGCGCGGCTTCGTTTCCGTCGGCACTGGATTCGACCAAGCGGTTGAGATTCGGATGGATCACAAAGGGGCTACGATCCCCTCGGTACCAATGCGTCATGTGCAGGCCGTGGCTTTCAGCTTGCGACATCATCAGCGTGTAGACGTCACCCCCGACTGGAGAAAAGGCGTATTCGCCGCTCAAAATGGCCGCAGAGACGGCCTCGCCCGTCTTCACCTGCAGCTGAACACGGTCGATATACGGCAGCTGATTACCGGCTGCATCCACGGCGAAGTAATAAGGATTGCGTTCAAAATTGAAGGTTCCCGTAGGCGAATGAGTTCGGTACACCCACGGCCAGAGGCGCGGATGCTCAGGGTTCTGGAAGCGTTTGGCATCCGCATACACCGCCGCTTCGCTAGCTAAGCCCTTTTGAAGCATCGTGCGCCGAATGAGATCTTTATTGCCAACGCGCGGATGATACTGCCGTAAGTAGTGCGCCGGAGATTCGGTCAAGAGCAGTCCGAAGAACGTGGCCAGCTTGGGCAGAAAGAGCCCGTTCGGGAACGGAAACGTGAAGCGCACCCGAAAATCATCGAGCTTTTCAACGCTGCCCAGCTTTCCACGCACCCGCATGAACGGCGGCAAGGCACCGCCAGCTAAGGTGGGCTCCTGCGCCTCATACTGCCACCAATAAAGGATGTCGTCCGCCGTGAACGGCACACCATCGGACCAACGGACACCGCGCCGCAGCTCAAACGTGAATTCGGTATAAGTCGCGTTCGCGACAAAGCTCTTAGCTAGATGGGGCACGACCGGGAAGCCTTGCGGCGACCAGTGCACGAGTTGATTCTGCCCGAGCCTCCTTTCCACGTACTCAAAGGCCGCAGGATCGCTGTACGTCGTTTGGCGCCACACGCCGCCATACTTGCCGATTTCAGGGGAGACTAGCACTACAGGTTCATTCCCGATGCGTTCAGCCAGAGGTGGCAGCTGACGCGTGGCAACGAGCGGCTTCAAGATCGTTGGCTCGCCCTTGGGACACCAGGCAGATACTGCAGCGCCGGCCGTCGCCGCCGAGTAGTCGACGTCTTTCTGAACGCGCGGTGGGTTCTTGGCGTCGATTTTAGGGCGTCGCGACTCCAAGACCTGCGCCAAAAGTTGTGGTCGTGGAGCAATCGGCGCCGTCGCCATGTTGGGCCGGATCCACCAAGCGACCCCCAAAACCAGCGCAAGGAAGCCGAGCGCCACCAGCGTAAGGGCAATCAGGAGTCTCAAGGTGGCGTTCACAGGCGCCCCTGCATAGCGTGCTTCCCGCGTCCGTAGAAGCCGCCAAAAGCGGGCGAGATTTTCCTAGCGCCTGAGCGCGCCCCGATATTCGCGCATCGCTCGGCTGGTCGTCGGCTGATCCACGAAGCGCTCCAGCTCGCGCAAATCAATGCCGGCTAGCATCTTGCTCTCGGCAATCGGTTCGTACTTCTCGCCCCTGAGCTCGTAGGGCTGGATGTGCCCCCTCGACCAATACCAGATCACCGCGGATCTCCAACAGGCGTTGATAATCCTCCCACGCCACCTCGTGCAGAAACACGCGATGGTCGTAATGCGTGATCCCATCGAAATCGGCCAAGGCGGGGGCTGCCATAGTAGGAGTTTAAGGTAGCACGAAGCTTGGACTGGCGGCGACCGCGAAGTCCTCCCAACCTTGCTCCGAGCCTTGCCCCCAACCTCTATCTCAAAGTCGAACACAGGTAGTAAGCATGCTTACTACCTTACAACGAACAAAAAGGCATCTCGGCCGGCACAACCACCACGAACGAAAAGGGCATCTCCCCAGGCACGCCACAAGGAACGAAAGGGCATCTCGCCCGGCATCCTGCACACACAACTCTTACGTCAGCCGTTCCATCTCGTTAGCAAGGATCTTGGCGTGTGCTGCCCACACAGTTTGCTCATAGCTATCACGCTTACCAGATAGAATATCCGCGACGGCCACTGGCTCGCCCGTGTGCGCAGATTCGAGGCAAGCATAGACGATCGCCTCCGCTTCCAGGGCGCGTTCGCCACTGCCAATGATGGGCGCTTTTGGATCGGCGAGGCGTTGCATCAATTCAAGAAAGCTGTGAGCGAAAGGATCTGCAGGTTGAGTGAACGGAAGCTCTGGAATGGGTCGTGGAGCTTCATCATCGCTCAGCTGATAGCGCTCGCGTTCCCAACTGCCGCGTTCGCCCCACAATCGAACCTGAAAGTGCCAGCCACCGCGACCGCCACTGGCCACACTGAATTGGCAGAGCGCACCGGATTCGAATTCCAGCGTCGCCACCGCTAAATCCTCCGTATCGACGGGCACTTCTCCCCAGCGCTCGTTCTTGCGTACGGCCTCCAGCTGGCGGGTGCGCGCATACACACTCTTGCACGGCCCGAGCACTTCCAACATCCAATGCGTGCGGTGCACTCCGTGATCGATGAACCAACCAGCTCCCGCATAGCCTCGCAAATGCCTCCACGGCGTCATGAAGAAGCCGCCATGCAAATCAAGCACTGCCTGATCGATCAAGAACGTCGGTTTGCCGATAGCCTGGCCAGAACGTAGCCAATCGATCTGCGCGCGATCTTTGCCGAGCACGGCGGGCTCCGAGATCACCAAGGGCGTACCTGTCCTCTCAGCGATTTCAACGATACGGCGACCGTCACGGATCCCAAGCCCGATCGGTTTTTGCAGTTGAACTGCGATGCCGGCTTCGAGCAAAGCGCTGGTGATTTCGAGATGCAGATGATGCGGCACGAGAACGGCAGCGATGTCTGGGCGGAGCGCGCCTTTCAGCAGCTCGCGATAATCCGAGACGATGGCCGGGGGAGGAGCCTCGTTCAGATGAGATGTCATAAATTCCGCCGCCCTGCCTGGGAAGGGATCGACCAGCGCACTCACGCAAGCCTCTGGTGCAGCATGAAACTCGCGGAGGCTGAGGAGCCCTTTGAGGTGGCTCTCGGCGATCTGACCGGTTCCGATAAAAGCGACGCGAAGTGTCATGAGGTGAGCCTTGCCGGTTGAAGCTCGTAGGTGTAACAGACGGTTTGGGTCAGATGGAATGCGCGCGCACCCACGCGCCGCAAAAAGGCGAGAAGAATATGAAGCAAAAAGTCATTATCGATCCGTACGGACGACGCATGGAAGACGTGTTCTCACCCGCAGATCGTGAACGCTTGCACTCGCTTGCGGATGTGATTTGGGCCAAGAACGAGCCCATGCCCGATGAAGAGATCGCCAAAGTGGCCTCCGAGGTGGTCGCGATAGTTGCGGGCCATTGGCATCACGGCGATTTTTCCCGCTTCCCCAAGCTGACGGCGTTCCTTGAAGTGGGCGGTGGACATCCTTCTCCAGCCCATTTCGATTACAAGTCCGCCTTTGCGCGCAGCATCCGCGTTTTGAGTTGTGCCCCAGCCTTCGCTCCCACCGTGGCGGAGATGGCGCTTGGCTTGGCGTTAGCTTCAGCCCGCGAAATCGCTTGGACGGACGGCGGCTTTCGCGCCGCTGATCGCGAGCCCAACTGGAGCCATTCGGATCTCGGCACCACATTCAGTTTGTTCGACAAGCCCGTTGGGTTCATTGGCTTCGGTAGCTTGGCGCGTTGCCTGAAGCCGCTCTTGGAGCCCTTCCGTGGGCCGCTTCAAGTTTACGATCCGTGGCTCACCGATACCTATCTGCGCACGCAGGGCGTAACGCCCGTAGATCTCGATACACTGCTGAAGACTTCACGCTTCATTTATGTGTTGGCGGTGCCCACCTCCGCCAACAAGCATTTCTTGAATCGCGAGAAGCTCGAAATGATTCGCCCTGACTCGGTCTTGCTGCTCATGAGCCGCGCACACGTCGTGGATTTTGACGCGATGACCGAGCTTTTGGCTCAAAATCGATTCCGGGCCGGCATCGATGTATTCCCGGAGGAACCGCTCGCGAAGGACCACCCGCTCCGCAAGCTGAGCAACGTCGTTCTTTCATCCCACCGTGCCGGAGCCATCCGCGAAGGCATTCAGAACATCGGCACCTTAGTGGTGAATGATCTCGAGGCCATCGTAGCGGGCAAAGTGCCGCAGCAAATGCAGGCGGCGCAGCCTGAGTTCATTCGGCTACGCGGAGATTGAGGAGCGGGCCTCAACGCTCCCAAAGCTCCGCCAGATCAAACTCAATCGCGTCGAACGGCTCGGGAATGCGTTTGTCCCCTGTGTCGCAGGCCGCTCGCCAGGCCAACCAGGCACGCCGTGCAGCCTTTTCAAGTACCTTCTTGCTTCCCGCTTTGAGGGGCTGGAGCCGCCCACTGTGTTGCCCCCTCTCGTCCGTCCTCGGCACTCGACGCGCGTCACCGGTTAACGACAATAACGAAGTTGCCTGCGGGCGGCCGGTCTCACCCCAAAGCCGTGCTCGCTGTCGCTTGCGCGTGGCCGGGGGAGAGAGCGCAAACCAAGGGATTCCCCGTAGTTTGCCTCACAGCTGCTGAGCTCCGTGCGATCCTGCCGAATGCCCTCGCGCGAACTCTTGAGCTCGAAAACCTCGCCCTCGTTCCAGGCTCTTTTCGCAGCCAGGAGCTGGCCGAAAGCCACGCCGATCTGCCCTTCACGGTTCCCATCCTCGGCAAGCCTGCGTTGGTTTACGTCCTCTTTGAGCATAAGAGCTTCAGTGATCGTTGGACGCCTTTTCAGATTCTTGGCTATATGCTCGACATCTGGGAAACATTCCGCCAAAAGAATCCCCCCTCTGCGTTTCTCCCGCCGATCATTCCGCTCGTCGTGCACCACAGCGCCAGCGGCTGGACCCGATCAAAAGCGTTTGACTCACTTTTCGACCCCAAGCTGCTCGCTCTCCCAGGCCTCTCTCATGGCTTGCCCAACTTCGAATTTTACCTCGATGACATCAGCAATCTTCCAGAGGATCAGCTACGTCAACGAGCCTTCGGCGCCTTTGTCACCTTGGCCATCGCTGCCCTCAGCCGCTCCCATGAGTCCCAGGATTCTCTCCTTCAGGCACTTGCGTCTTTTGCCGATCTCTTTGACTCCCTGCTCTCCGCACCGAACGGCGCCCGTGCGCTCGCCCTCCTTTTCGAGTATGTTTCCCGAGTCGCCCCAGACACTACGCCGCAGGATTTGGAACGCGCTCTCGCCAAGAACACCCCAAAAGCTCAGGACATCGCCATGACCATCGTTGATCAGCTCAGACAGCAAGGCTTGGAGCAAGGCTTGGAGCAAGGTTTGGAACAAGGCTTGAGCCAAGGCCTGGAGCAAGGCCGCACCCAGGGTCGAGCATTGACCCTCCTCAAACTATTGAAACTCAAGTTCGGGACCGTTTCGACTGACGTAGAAAGCAGAGTGGCTTCGGCGGCTCCCGAGCAGCTCGAGCTTTTTCTTGAGCGGATCCTCACAGCCTCCTCGATTGACGAGGTGATGCAGGGATAGGCGGGCCTGGGGTCCTGTGGGGCCAGCCCTCTCAGCGCAGCGCTGCGTTTTGTTAGCTAAGTCGTAACACCAGTTAGATCATGCGTGAACAGATGGCGCGTGGCGTCTTAGGCTAACTCCTCTAATCTACGACGTGGGAGACTCTGATTTGCGCTCAATGCGCGGGATTTGTCCGGGAATCATGCGAGGCTATTTCGGCGTTGGCTTGCGATGGCTTCTTCCTGAGCGCCACAGCAGCAAAAAGAAGATAATCCTCACAGTTTGGGTTGGCGGCCGCGCCGGGCACTCCAGACCGCGTGGATCACCACTACCGAGCCGGGCTCAAGACTGAAGGACACGTGATATCCGCTCTTCAGCAGCAGGGCTTCTCATCAAGCCCGGCTTCGTCTCCAGGCGATACTGCACCCCAAGGCTGGGCATCACCAAAAGGTCCTCCAACTTCTCCAGCAGCTCCTGCTCAAAAAGCTTCGGATGGTCCGCGTGTTCGTGCCAATACTTACTGATTCGCTCGACTTCGCGCTGCGCTCGCTTGCTGATTTGGATCGTCACGTTTCGACCTTAACCGAGCAAGAAATTCAAAGGCGTCCATGGTTTCGCCTCGATCAGCCTGCTCAAAACTTTCCTCAAGTGCGCGGTGTAGCTCGGCGCGTTCAGTGTCGTCCAGATAGTCGCCGTTTCTTGCTAGCACCAGATCAAGCGGGACCAGCTCGACAACTTCACCTTCGGGTAAATCGCTTGGTTCGTTGCTCTCTCACGGCCGCCAGGGCGACCTTAGCCTTGAACACTGCGCTGTGCTTCGTTCGGGTGTTCGTCGGGCGGGTAGTCGATCCAGCCAACTAAACCGTGCCGTTTCATGTCTCTGACAGATCTCGCGCGAGCGCCGGAAGCTCTTCAGCTCGGCTCTTTAAACGGCAACGCTCCCAAATAGTCTTTCTTGCCAACATCGATCCCGTTGTGACGCAAGATCGCGTAAGCCGTGGTGACGTGGAAGTAGAAGTTGGGAATCATATGTTGAATGGCGAACTCGTTGGCGGTTAGATATTTACCTTCCCAGCGCGGTTGGCTCACACGGCGTTCGGCGACGTCGTTGAAGTCTGCAGCCGTGAATGTCCCAAGGTACGCGACAACGCTCTCGATGCGGCGCTGGATTTCAGCCACAGTCTTTTCGGTGTCGGCATGGGTAGGCGCTTCCTTGCCAGTGATGCGCGCCGCTCCCAGCTTTGCAGTGTCGCAAGCGATCTGCAGCTGCCGCATAAGCGGGAATTGGTCCGGGGCGAGGCGAGCTTGGAGGAGCGTTTCGATATCCAGCTGCTTGGCGCCGGCCTGGGTGGCGGCCTTAGTTAGAATTTGCTCCAAGTTCTTGAGGGTCTTTTGGAACTGGAGGATGGTGATGTCGTAGAGCATGGCTGGTTTCCTGTTGGCTGGTTCCTAGGGCGGGGAAGCTAGGGTCGGGCAGGGTGGGCGTCGATGGGGCGGCGGCGGATTAGTTATTGGGGGGTTGAATTACGGGAGGATGCAGCGCGTCAGCCGCACCGCATCCGCGTCAGTTGACACCCGCGCAGTTGGCACCTGCGGGAACCATGGGGGAGCGGCTCTCTCGGAGCAGCCTGCGTTGAGGATAAGATAAACAGAACAGAAACATGGCGATTGCTTCGCGCGGCCAGTTAATGCTACTTTCAGCTTTCGTGCCGAGTCCGCGATTAACCAGTTGAGGCTAAGTCGCAGCTGGTTCCGCCGCCTGAGACGGAATCAAGGCACAGCGCAACTTAATTTAGAGGGTTGCGAAAA